>JAJFGK010000111.1 GCA_021776195.1 Kiloniellaceae bacterium
AACGAGATCGCCGATCTTTGTGAATCGGTCGGCGCCGATGTCCACGATGTAGCCCGTGGCATGGGGCTCGACGGGCGCATCGGCCGTAAGTTTTTGCACCCCGGGCCGGGCTACGGCGGGTCCTGCTTTCCCAAGGACACCGAGGCGCTGGTTCACTCGGCCCAGGACGTGGGCAGTCCCATGACCATTGTCGAGGCGGTGATAGCGGTCAACAACAGCCGCAAGGAGGCGATGGCCGAACGGGTTCAGGCGCATTGCGGCGGCGATCTGACCGGCAAGACGATCGCTGTTCTGGGCCTGTCCTTCAAGCCCAACACCGACGATATGCGCGAGGCGCCGAGCCTGGAGATCGTTCCGGCCCTTCAGGCCATGGGAGCGAAAATTCGGGCCTATGACCCCGAGGCGATGGAGAACGCGCGGGCGCTGTTGGCCGGGGTGGATTTCTGCGCGGATGCCCAGACCGCTCTCGAAGGCGCCGACGGCCTGGTCGTGGTGACCGAATGGAACGAATTCCGTGCGCTCGATCCGCTGCGCATCAAGGATTTGCTGCGCCAGCCCTACGTGATCGATCTGCGCAACGTTTACGATCCCCTTGCAATGGCGCAGGCCGGGCTGACCTACCGTTCGGTCGGCCGGCCGGCGACGCGGAGTGAATGACCCATGACCAGACTGCCTGCTCATTCTTTCGACCCGACCATTCTGCGTGCCTATGATGTCCGGGGCGTGGTCGGACGGACCCTGTCGCCGGCCGACGCCGCTGCCCTGGGGGCGGCCTTCGCCACTCTTGCCAAGGACAAAGGCCTGACCCGTCTGGCCGTGGGCTACGACGGACGGCATTCCTCGCCGGAACTGGAAGAGGCTCTGGTGCGCGGTGTGGTCGGCACCGGCGTCGACGCGCTGCGGGTCGGGCTCGGCCCCTCGCCGATGCTCTACTATGCCACCCACAGCGAAACGGTCGACGGCGGCATCATGATCACCGGATCGCACAACCCGCCCGACTACAACGGCTTCAAGCTGGTCCTGGCGGGGCGCTCCTTCTTCGGCGATGACATCCAGCGTCTGGGCGAAGTGGCCGCCGCCGGCAGCTTCGCGGAGGGCGAAGGGGCCCAGGAGAGCCGATCGGTCTTGGCCGACTACGTCGAACGGCTGCTGGCGGATTTCAAGCCCGGCCGAGAGCTTTGCGTGGCCTGGGACGCGGGCAACGGCGCCGCCGGCGAGGCCATGGCGAAAGTGACCGCAGGCCTGCCCGGGCGACACATTCTGCTGAACGAGGCGATCGACGGCGACTTTCCCGCGCACCATCCCGACCCGACGGTGGAGGCGAACCTCGCGCAGTTGAAGGAGACCGTGCTGACCGAGGGCTGCGATCTGGGGATCGCCTTCGACGGCGACGGCGACCGGATCGGCGTGATCGATTCCCAGGCCCGGGTGATCTGGGGCGACCAGTTGATGCTGCTCTTCGCTCGCGAGATCCTGCAGCGACACCCCGGCGCGCCGATCATCGCCGACGTCAAGGCCAGTCAGGTGCTGTTCGACGGCATCGCCGAGGCAGGCGGGCAGCCGGTGATGTGGATGACCGGCCACTCCCTGATCAAAACCAAGATGGCCGACCTGGGCGCGCCCTTCGCCGGCGAGATGAGCGCGCACATCTTCTTTTCCGACGGCTACTACGGCTATGACGACGCGCTCTATGCGGCGATTCGCCTCCTGTCCCTGCTGGGCAACGCGCCGCAGACCCTCGACCAGTTCCGCGATTCGCTCCCGGCCCTGGTCAATACCCCGGAGATTCGCTTCCCCTGCGACGAGGCGCGCAAGGCGCCGGTGGTCGAGGAGGTGCGCGCGCGCCTGGCCGCCGAGGGCGCCGAGGTGGTCGGGATCGACGGCGTCAGGGTCAACACGAAGGACGGCTGGTGGCTGCTACGGGCCTCCAACACCCAAGACGTTTTAGTGGCGCGCTGCGAGGCACGCGACGCCGCGGGGCTGGCGCGCCTGCGCGAAACCCTGGTCACGCATCTGGCGGCCAGCGGCTTGGAGGCGCCGGACTTCTAATGGTCTTTTTCGCGGCCAGGGAGTTGCCGGCGGATCGGTCTTACTGATTGGCACTCAGGGTCAGGGCGCCGGCCGCGGCTTGCGGCTGCACCACGAGGCATTCCTGGTTCAGCGCCTTCAACTCCCGGCAGGCGCTTCGGGCCTGTGCCTCGTTCAGGCCGGTCAACTGGGCGCGGTAGAGCTGGCCGCTCGCCATCTTGACCTGACTGATCAAGAGACGCGAGTTCAGCAGCAGGCCGGGAACCCGGCGCGCCGCCTGAGTGGCCGCGACCTGGGCCGGCGCAAAGGAGGCAAAGGCGCCGACCTGGACCGACCAGACTTGTTGCGGGGCCGCGGACGGTGCCGGCTTCGGCAGGCTCGCCTGCTGTTTGGGCGCGATCAGCCGCATATCCAGAACCTGGCCGTCAACCGCGTTGTTTTTCGGCTTTCGCGCCGGGGCAGCCTCGGTGATGAGAACGGCGGTTTTCGCCACCGCGGTCTCGGCGGGCGCCTTTTCTGTGGGCGCCGTCGTATCCGCGGCAGGTTCCGAGCCGGCAATTTTTAGGGCGGCCGGGCTGTGGTAGAGCGGATTGCGCCTTGGCGTCGGGGGCACCTTGGCCTTGGCCAGGGCGGCGAAGCCACGGTCGAAGAGCTTGCGCATGTGCTTGTCGCGCGACTTCGAGGACTTGCCGCCGAAGACCACGCCGACCAGACGGCTCCCATTTCGCTCGACCGACGCCACTAGGTTGAATCCCGAGGCTCGGATGTAGCCGGTCTTGATGCCGTCGGTGCCCTGGTAGTTCTTCAGCAAGCGGTTGTGGTTCTTATAGGTGCGTCCGCGATATGTGAACTTCTGGGTCGCAAAGTGTCGGTAGTAGTCCGGAAAGTTCTTGCGCAGCGCAATCGCCAGGCGGGCCATGTCGATGGCCGTGCTCTTCTGGTGCCGGTTGGGGAGACCCGAGGCATTGCGAAACTTGGTTTTCGTCATGCCGATTTCGCGGGCCTTGGCGGTCATCAGCTTGGCGAACTCGGCCTCGGTGCCACCCAGGGCCTCGGCCAGCACGACGGCGGCGTCATTGGCCGATTTGGTGATCAGCGCGAACATCGCGTCCTTGACCGAGATGGTCTCGCCGCGCTTGAGCCCGAGCTTCGAGGGCGCCATGCCCTGGGCGCGTTTCGAGACCTTCAGTTTCTGGCCGAGCTTTAGCTTCCCGCTCTCCAGCGCATCGAACAGCATGTAGAGCGTCATGATCTTGGTGAGGGAGGCCGGATACTTCGGCACGTCCGCATTGACCGAATGCAGAACCTTACCGGTGTCCGCATCGATGATCAGGGCCGCATAGCGCGCCTGCGCCGAACCCTGCGGGATGGCGATCAGGCTGGCGAAGAGCAGGAGGAAGCCGAGGCCCCTTACCACCGTCGAACGCCAACCGCGAGAAAACAACAAGACATGCCAGGCGCGCAAATACTTTTCCCCAACCACAGGACAAGGCGAAATTTTTCAGCGATTCTAATGGACTAACGAATCGCTGTCTAGAGTCGCAATTATATTACTAATAAATTCTTAAATGATTCTTGATGTCGCGTCGTGGGGCACGATTTATGGTGCTCCGGTAGTCGCAAGAGCGGCCTATCCTCGGACGAGACAGGACATCGGCAATGCAGGAACCGGCCCACGCCTTTCGAAACAGCGCTCGTCGGCGCGGGATCCCGCGCCTGGCGTTGGCCCTGGTCCTCCCGTTTTTGCTGCTGGCCGCCTGCAGCTACCGCGGCGCGGTCGACACGCCGGCCACGCTCAAGTTCACCTGGTTCAGCTACATCAACGGGGACGACATTCGCGAGGCCTGTCGGCCCGGGGTCCCGCCGCGCTACAGGTTGGTCTACAACGCCGACTACGACCGGCAGGTGCGCAGCTACGAACTCACGGGCGACGGTCGGGGCGGTGCCTACCTGACGGCACGGGCGATTGGCGGGAGCGGCCTGCCGGTGAGCGACTTCGTCCTGCGCGACATCGCCCAGATCGGCGGTTGGATCCGCGGCGAGGCGGTCCTGGGTCCAGAGCAGTTGCGCGCCCTCGACGACAGCCTGACCCGCAGTGGGGCCTGGGAGCCGGCCCCGGTCGGCCTGCGGCTTTACTCCAACGACAGTTACTGGGTCGCCAGCCTCTGCCAGGATGGCCGCTACTCGTTCAACGCCTGGCTCTATCCCTCGCCGCGGTTCGATCGCTTGGCCTTTCCCGAGGCGCTTTTCGCCCATGACCGCACAGGCGTGCCGGTCGCGCTACCACTCAAGGGTGACCTGGCCCGGCGCCTCAAAGGCAACGCGGGGCGCAATCAGAAACCGAATTTCATTTTCCAGCTTGTGGTCGGCGAAAGGGGCTTTCGGGGCCTGGCGGGAATATGAGACTTAGGGGCGCGTTGCAAAGCTAGAGTTTCCGCGCTCTGTCTAAGGCCCGGCGGCGCCGCCGCTGGGATCGGCGGAACCCGCCGCGCCGGCGAGGACGGCACCGCCGCCGGCGCCCGGCTCGACCCCGGGCGGCACGACGCTGGCCTGGTGGACCTCGACCTTGCGCCGGGCGAACTCGATGCCGTTGTCCGCGAAGGCCTTTTTGATCCGTTTGTAGGCCTCGCGCCGCAGGATGAACTGCTCGCGCGGCTTGCACATGAACTTGGCGCGAATTATCAGAGCGGAATCGTCGATCTCCAGCACACCCTGAGACTTCAGGGGCTCGATCATCAAGGGACCGAGTTCCTCGTCGGCCATCATCTCCTTGCCGACCTGCTTGAAGACCTTCTTGACCAGGTCGATGTCGGTTTCGAAGGGGACCCGGAAGCTCATCTTGTAGATCACCCAGTCGCGGTTGTGGTTGGTGATCGAGCGCAGCTCGCCGAAGGGCACGGTATGGACCGGGCCGCGGTGATGGCGCAGCTTGAGCGAGCGCAGGGAGATCCCCTCGACCTCGCCGCGCAGTTCGCCCATCTCGATGTACTCGCCGATGCGAAAGGCGTCGTCGATCAGGAAGAAGACGCCGGCGACGATGTCGCGTACCAGGGCCTGGGCGCCGAAACCGATGGCGAGGCCGACCACGCCGGCGCCGGCCAGGAGCGGCCCGATGTCGATTCCCAGGGCCGAGAGCACGATCATCACGGTCATGACCACCAGCACGACCATGACGAACTTGCGGATCAAGGGCAGCAGGGTCTGGGTCCGTGAACTGGGCTGGATGGTGTGACCGTCCATCTCGCGCGGCGTGAGGTTGCGGTCGATGCCCACCTTGACCAGCTCCCAGCCGACATAGGCCAGGAGCAAAGCCACGGCGATGTCGAAGCTCGCCTCCCAGAGCACCAGGCTGGCCATGGTGTCGCCGAAGAGGCGCAGGCCCCAAAGCTCCAGCACCAGGATCGTCGCGACCACGATGATAATACCGCGGGCGATGCGCTGCAGCACGCCCAGATAGCGCAGATGCTGCTCGCGCTTCTCCGGGTTCTCAAGATCGAAGAAATTGCCGAGGATACCGCACATGACCCGGTCGCACAGCGGGATGAAGGCGACGACCAGGACCGAGCCGACGGCCGGGAGCACGCCGTAGCGGCCCTCGATCAGCATCGCGGCGCTCCAGAGCAGCCAGATGGCGGTCACATAGACGATGGCGAAGAGATGCCAGCTCTCGGCCAGCATCTCGGTCAGGCGGTGACCGCCCTGTCCGCCCTGGTGGGTCGTGGTTGGCGTGGTTGGCGCGGCCGCGCCGGCGCGCAGGATCATGGCCCGCAGGAGCGGTCGGGCCTCGAGAATAAGCCAGATCGCCATGGCCGACGAGACCGCCCCGGTGATCAAAACCGTGACCAGGTGGCTCTCCTCGGGCATGCCGGTCAGGATCAGCAGCCCGGCGAGGGCCCAGGCGACGCCGACCACGGCGGTAAAGCGCACCAGCCAGCGATGCAGGAAGCGCGCGACCTCGTCGCCGACCCGCAGCAGCCTGAGGGCCGGTGCCCGGGGCGCGAAGAGCAGCCGAGAGACGATATTGACCGCGAGCGCCAGGACCGCCGTCGCGATAAAGGTGAACATGAAGGTCCGGGTCGCCTTGACGTCGATGAAAAAGATCAGGCTCAGGACCAGGGTGGCCAGCAGAAAGGCGAGCAGGGAGATGAAGTCCAGGCCGAAGCGGAATCCGGCGCCGGCCAGCCGTGCGCCCAATCCGCCGTCGGTTTGCTGCTCGATCTGGCGGCGCCGTGCCGCGGTCGCCTGGCGCACCCCGAAATAGGCGGCGGCGCCCGCCAACAGCAGCCCGGCGAAACCGCCAAGGTGGGAAACCACCCCGCCGGCGCCCTGGTTGGCGGTGGCTTTCAACAGGGCGGCCCAAAGGTCGCCGGGGAAGGCATCGAGCTTGCCGATGACCTGCACCAGCCGCTGGCGCAGGCGTTGGCTGTAGCGTTCGAGGCCAAAGCGGAACTGGACGAGCCACACGCCGAAGCCGCCGGCGGTCCCGCTCTTGGCGGCCTTCTGAGCCGCGGCGCGGCCATTCAGCTCGCTCGACAGCAGCTCGCGAGCCTGCCTGTCGGTCAGCCCCGACATCACCTGGTCCACGACCTCCGGCGTCAGGGCCTCCGGCAGGACCGGTGTCTGATCGGCGGCCGCGCTGTTTCGCACCGCCTGCTGCGCCGCCAGACCGCCGGTGCCGGCAGCCAGGGCTTGGAAGGCCGCCGCCGACAGGGTCAGCGCGATAAAACCGGCCAAACAGCCGCGAGAGACGGAGCGAAACATGGAGTTCACCTGTGATTCCCTTTATCGGGCGCCGATTATGCCCGCGGCCCGGCGACAACACCACCGCTCAACGCGCCACTTCCCCGGGGCGTCGGGCGTCTCGGATGCAAGCGAATTCGGCCTCGATTGGCGCACTATATTCGGGGCGCGCGACCATAGTCTCATCGCTGAATTTGTCTGTCGTGCTTGCAACCTCTTTTCCAAAGCGTAAGACTCCCAATATTATGATCCTAGAGTCGATCTGTCGGTAGGCCCGGCGGTTTGCCGAACGAACGCCCAGATGGTCGCTTGGAACCTCCGGCGGTCCCCAATGGGGGACGAGAGGCCCGATGGGAGATCAGATGAGCTTGAAGGCTGCGATGATGAGCGACAAGAAGCGCAACGGCGAAGACCCAACGACCGGTTTGATCGTCAAGACCAAACCGAAGACCAAGAAGCCGTCTCTGTACAAAGTGTTGATGTTGAACGACGACTACACGCCCATGGATTTCGTCGTTCACGTCCTGGAGCAGGTTTTCGGCAAGAACCGGGACGAAGCGACCCAGATCATGCTCCATGTGCACCAGCGGGGCGTGGGAATCTGCGGCGTCTTCACGTACGAGGTGGCGGAAACAAAGGCGTCCCAGGTGGTGGAATACGCGCGCCAGAACCAGCATCCACTGCAATGCACCATCGAAAAGGAATAGGCCTGCCATGCTCTCTACCAATTTGGAACAGACGCTGCACAAGGCCCTCGCCGCCGCCAACGAAAGACGGCACGAATACGCAACCCTGGAACATCTGCTGCTCGCGCTGACCGAGGACAATGATTCAATCGCCGTCCTTCGGGCCTGCGATGTCGAACTGGAACGTCTGCGCGCGGAACTGCTCGAATACATCGACAACGAACTGTCCAACCTGATCACCGCCCACTTCGGCGACGCCAAGCCGACCGCCGGCTTCCAGCGCGTGATCCAGCGCGCCGCCATTCACGTCCAGTCCTCCGGCCGCGAAGAGGTGACCGGCGCCAATGTCCTGGTCGCCATGTTCTCGGAGCGCGAAAGCCACGCGGTCTTTTACCTGCAAGAGCAGGAGATGACCCGGCTGGACGCGGTGAACTACATCAGCCACGGCATCGCCAAGGCCGAAGGCCACGAGGAGCCGCGCACGGTCAGCGGCGCCGACGAGGAAGCCGACGGCGAGAAGGTGGTGCGCAAGGGCCGCGAGGCGCTCGATGCCTACTGCGTCGATCTCAACAAGAAGGCCGCCGAGGGCCGGATCGATCCGCTGATCGGCCGCACCGAAGAGGTCGAGCGCACGATCCAGGTCCTGTGCCGCCGGACCAAGAACAATCCGCTCTATGTCGGCGATCCGGGCGTAGGCAAGACCGCCATCGCCGAGGGTCTGGCCCGGCGCATCGTCAAGAGCGAGGTGCCCGACGTCCTGGCGGACGCGACGATCTTCGCCCTCGACATGGGCGCGCTGCTGGCCGGCACGCGTTACCGCGGCGACTTCGAGGAACGGCTCAAGGCGGTGATCGGCGAGATCGAGGAGATGGAAGGCGCGGTCCTCTTCATCGACGAGATCCACACCATCATCGGCGCCGGCGCGACCTCGGGCGGGGCGATGGACGCCTCCAACCTGCTGAAGCCGGCCCTGCAGTCGGGCAGCCTGCGCTGCATCGGCTCGACCACCTACAAGGAATACCGCGGCCACCTGGAAAAGGACCGGGCCCTGGCCCGGCGCTTCCAGAAAATCGATATCCGCGAGCCCTCGGTCGAGGACGCGGTGAAGATCCTGCGCGGCCTGAAGCCCTACTACGAGGAACATCACAAGGTCCGCTTCACCAACGAGGCGCTGCGCGCCGCGGTCGAGCTCTCGGCGCGCTACATCGGCGACCGCAAGCTGCCCGACAAGGCGATCGACGTGATCGACGAGGTCGGCGCCTCGCAGATGCTGCTGCCGGAATCCCGGCGCAAGAAGTCGGTCGGGGTCAAGGACGTGGAAAACGTCGTGGCCAAGATGGCCCGCATCCCGCCCAAGTCGGTCACCAAGAACGACCGCGAGGCGCTCTTGAACCTGGAGCGCGACCTGAAGACCATGGTCTTCGGCCAGAACAGCGCCATCGACGAGCTGGCCGCGGCGATCAAGCTGTCCCGCGCCGGCCTGCGCGAGCCGGAAAAGCCAATCGGCAACTACCTCTTCGCCGGGCCGACCGGCGTCGGCAAGACCGAGGTGGCCCGGCAACTGGCGCTCTCGCTCGGTGTCGAGCTGCACCGCTTCGATATGTCCGAGTACATGGAACGGCACTCGATCTCGCGCCTGATCGGCGCGCCGCCGGGCTATGTCGGCTTCGACCAGGGTGGTCTGCTGACCGACGCCGTGGACCAGCATCCACACTGCGTGCTGCTGCTCGACGAGATCGAAAAGGCCCACCCGGACCTCTTCAACGTCCTGCTCCAGGTCATGGACTACGGCAAGCTGACCGACAACAACGGCAAGACCATCGACTTCCGCAACGTCATCTTGATCATGACCACCAACGCCGGGGCCGCCGAGCTGGCCAAGCCGGCCATCGGCTTCGGGACGACGATCCGTACGGGTGACGACGAAGAGGCGATCAACCGCCTCTTCACGCCGGAGTTCCGCAACCGGCTGGACGCGACCATCAAGTTCGCCACCCTGCCGCCCGAGGTGGTGGCCCGTGTGGTCGACAAGTTCGTCATGGAGCTGGAGACCCAGCTGTCCGACCGCAACGTCTCCATCGAGCTTTCCGAGGACGCCCGCGACTGGCTCGCCCGCAAGGGCTACGACCCGGCCTACGGCGCCCGCCCGCTGGCCCGGGTGATCCAGGAGAAGATCAAAAAGCCCCTGGCCGAGGAACTCCTCTTCGGGCGTCTCACCGACGGCGGCCTGGTGCGCGTCGAGATGGCCGCCGGCAAGCTCGACTTCAAGTACCCCGAGGCACCGCCCAAGAAAGCCAAGGCCAAGCGCAAGACCGGCGGCAAGAAGGGCGGCGGCACGACCGCCAAAAAGGGCGAGCCGGAATTTGTGAAGTAGGGGGTGGCATTACCCTCGCCTGCGCAGTTGGCGGAAGCCAGTAGCCTATTTTGTCAACCGGCCTCTTGGTGCCTGCGGCCGTCGTATCCCCCCGGCCAAGCGGCGCATACACTTATCCTTGCTTTCTGCTGAAGAGAGCCACCTTTAACGGAAGGCGGGATTCCAATATCTCGCTACCTACTTCATCTTTGCGAGTGCTAGCCATTCATCGAATGGAACTTCCATTGAATCTGAGACGACCAGCTTGGAATCCAAGGAATGACGGTTCTCGAAAATCATGAGGTTGGCACATTGCCATCGTGCCGAGGGGGCAAATAGCCCATCGAGCTCAAGGAAATTTACTGCGGCGCCAACACGCTGTGTTTGTTCATAGTTCCGTTGCTCGTAGAATTCTGATTCTATGCCGAGCGCCTCGAAATCTGCCTCAGCGATTTTCAGCGCTCTATCAACGGAGACATCAAGTGAGTGTAATTTTAACGGCTTGCGTGGGACGGGCGTTAGCAAGGCCAGATACGATGCGACTTCAGCAATTGCGCCCTTTGCTTCCAGACTGGTGTAGAGAATGGAAAAGCCTCCCTCTTCGACTTCAGGAGCGGCCCATCGCCCCCCGTTCGTGGAGAATGCGGTGGGGTCCGCGTTCACCCCGGTCGCCCGGAACACTGTGTTATCGAAGGAGGTTACTGGGAGTTTTTGAATTTGGTCGATCAGATCTGGATCGTGAATCATTCTGAGGCGGCCTTGAACCTACATAAACACGGCATCTCGAATCTGATTGACGAGTCTCATGACCTCATCGATACGTCCTTCCTGGATGAGCGACGCTGGCGATTCACCCTCAAGCAACTTCTGACGGGCAAAAATCCACTGCCGCGCCTCATTAGGCTCGTAGAAATCAGAAAGCTGATCGACAATGTACTCAAGTTCAAGAAGTGCTTTCTCGGTGTTCCGGTGCGGATAGGCATGTCCCTGGTTCCACCGTGAAACAGTTTCCGGGCGAGCGCCCAGAATCTGGGCTACATCGGTATGCCTCAGAGATGCCTTCTCCCTTATGGATTCCAGTTTCCGTGCGACTGCTGTCGTCATTTGCCTATCTTCCCTGTTCTCACTCGTTGCTTCTCCTAACTCTTACTTCGACGCCTTTCGGTCACTTCTCCTTCGAGGCACCTCCGCCGTTGACCGCAGCTCATCGACCTTCGAAAAGTGGCTCATGGCTTGCTGAAATCGCTCCATCGCTTTCAGCTTCTTCTCAAACTTCGCTTTCAGTTCGCTTGAAATCGCACCGAGGCCGAAAGCCGTCGAAACATCGCCAGTAGTCGGACGAACCTTACGCTCAAGATACTCGGTTGGCCTCAAAGATTGTGGCGCATCCGACATCGCTGATAACTCTTTCGAGCGTTGATGTACGAAATGTCGGGTCGGGTGGGCCAGAGTCCCATCAATGCCCCCCGGACAACAATGCGTATCCCGACATCCAAAGCGGCCCATCGTCCGCGTGGAGCTTTTGAGGAACGCTCTGGCTTCCTCCTTCGTCAAATGCAGGTCCAGCCGTGGAATATAGACTCGTGTCACGGGACCGCCACTTTGAGGCCGTTCCATTTTTGGCCTGCGCCAAGAATTGGCCTTGAAACCCTCAAGCATGGTTATGCCGTGCGCCAACCGCTCCAAACGCCATCAATCCAAGACCACGTCCATTCCAGCTCCCAGGGCATGGGATCGAGGTTCGGAATGACGGTTTGCATGCTGCGCATCAATCACAAGCCCATGGAAATCGTGCTCGCCACCCGCCATCACTTCAAGCAGTTCACTGCGTTGATTGAATCCAACACGCAGAAACAATCCTACTCGACCCGATGCAGGGCGAGCACCGCTCGGACGAGGCAATTGGATGATATCATCCACCATAGAATCCTCCATCTATATTGAGTATATCATAGGCAAATATGTTGCGCAATTAATTGATTTTTAAATTGACGTTTTCATTGACAAGGCATTGGGGGCAGATTCGACTCGATGCAATTCGAGAAAGCTGTGATCGCTTCACCGCAAAACTCCCTTGCGGAACTTTTCGGCACCATCCTCAAATCTCGGCACTATGTGGCTCCGGCGAGAATGCCCTCATGCTTCAGGGCACACCGAAAAAGGGTGACGGCGACATGATCGAAGGGTGGGGATCAGGAACCGTGGGTTTGGACCTCCACTCGCGCCCCGTTTACTCCCCCGTCAACTCGTAGCCCTTGAACCGCTCCCTGAGCGTGCGCTTGGAGACCTTGCCGGTGGCCGTATGGGGGAGTTCTTCGACGAAGACGATGGCGTCGGGGAGCCACCACTTGATCACGCGCCCGGCCAGGAAGTCGCGCAGCGCCGCTTCGTCCAGGTCGCTGCCCGGTTGGCGCACGGCGACCAGCAGGGGGCGCTCGACCCATTTTTCGTGGGGCAGGCCGATGGCGGCGGCCTCGGCGACCTGGGGATGGGCCAGGGCTTCGCTTTCCAGGTCGATCGAGCTGATCCACTCGCCGCCCGACTTGATCAGGTCCTTGGTGCGGTCGACGATCTCCATGTAGCCGTCGGGGTCGATGGTCGAGACGTCGCCGGTGGCGAACCAGCCGTCGGCGCCGAAGCTGGCCGTCGTGGCCGGCTCGTCGTCCAGGTAGGCGCTGGCGATGAAGGGGCCGCGCACCTGGAGCTCGCCCCGGGACTGGCCGTCGTGGGGCTGGATCCGGCCCGCCTCGT
Source organism: Kiloniellaceae bacterium (assembly GCA_021776195.1). The sequence goes on from JAJFGK010000111.1 coordinate 12,559, forward strand.
CGACCACCCGCAGGTCGACCTGATAGACCCGGCGGCCCTGCTTGGCCTTCTGGTCCAATTTGCGGTCCAGGGGCCAGTCGGCCATGTCGTCGCGCAAGGTGCAGACCGTGCCGATCGGGCTCATCTCGGTCATGCCCCAGCCCTGGAAAACCTCGATGCCGTAGGTCACGGTGAAGGCCTCGATCAGGCTGCGCGCCGCGGCCGAGCCGCCGATGATGGTGCTGGCGAACCGCGACGGCTTGGCGCCGCGCTTTTCCATCTCGGCCAGCAGGCCCAGCCAGATGGTCGGCACCCCCCAGGCCTGGGTCGCGCCTTCCGCCTCCATCAGGTCGAAGAGGCTGGCGCCGTCCAGCGCCGGGCCCGGAAAGACCAGGGCGGTGCCGGTCAGGGGACAGAGGTAGGGCAGACCCCAGGCGTTGGCGTGGAACAGCGGGACCACCGGCATCATGGTTTCCTGGAGGCCGAAGCGGCAGCCCTGGAAGCTGGCCACGCAGAGCGCGTGCAGGACGTTGCCGCGGTGGGAAAAGAGCACGCCCTTGGGATTGCCGGTCGTCCCCGAGGTGTAGCAGAGCCCGGCGGCCTGGTTCTCGTCCAGGTCGGGCCACTCGTAGCGGCCCGGGTGGCCGGCCAGCAGATCCTCGTAACAGTGGACCCGGGGCAGGCTGGTCTCGGGCCGGTCCGCCGGATCGCAGAGCAGGATCACCGCCTCGATCTCGGGAAAGCGGTCGATCATCTTCTCGACCAGCGGCAGGAAGGTGGTGTCGATGAAGAGGAAGCGGTCCTTGGCGTGGTTGACGATGTAGGCCAGCTGATCCTCGAAGAGCCGCGGGTTCAGGGTGTGACAGACCGCGCCGATGCCCGAGATGGCGTAGTAGAGCTCGAAGTGGCGGTAGCCGTTCCAGGCCAGGGTGGCGACCCGGTCGCCGGGTTTCACACCGAGTTTCACCAGGCCGTGCGCGAGTTGGGCCGACCGGTCCCGGGCGCCGCGGTAGTCGTAGCGGTGAATGTCGCCCTCGACCCGCTTCGAGACGATTGGCCGGTGCGGAAAGGAATCGGCGGCATACTCGATCAGGCTGGAGACCAGCAGCGGACGGTCCATCATCAGGCCGTGCATCGTTTCCTCCCCCAGTGCACGTTTCAGAGGATGATAGCGCGTGATCTACGGATCAGGCCATGCCGAATGGCCGTCTGGCTTCGGACCGTCACAGCTCGAGCAGGAAGCCTTGCAGGCGGTCCCTGTCGGCCTCGGGCAGGGCGACTTTCTGCCGGGCCTCCAGGTCGAAGTAGAGCATGACGTTCTCGTTGGTGGCCGACAGCGCCCCGGTCTCGCTGTTGAAAAGCTGGTGGTAGGCGACGATCGAGGTGGTGCCGATCCTGGTGAGCCCGCTGGCGATATGGACGATCTCGCCGACATGGAGCTCCTCGCGGTACTCGATGGTGGCCTTCACGTCGACGAAGCCGCGCCTTTCCGCGTCGAGCCGGGCGCGCGGGAAGCCGAGGGCGGAGATGATCTGCCAGGAGGCATGATCGAAAAAGCCCATGTAGTGCATGACCGTGACATGGCCCTGGTGATCGCAGTGCCAGGGATAGATCGCGCCGCGATAGGTCTCGACCGTTTCCGCCATGGTCTCTTTCCTTTTGTTCCGTCAGCCCTTGTCGCAGGGCTCGGGTCTATCCTCATTCGTCGTCCCGGACGGGACCCGGCCCCGCCGGGGACCGAGCCGGGACCTCGGGCCGCCGTGTCTTCTCCGCGCGATCCCGGCGCAAGGCTACGCCTTGTCCGGGATGACGACTTCGTGCTTCCAGAATCTAGCCGAGAAGGGGGCCCGCCGCCACCGGCGCTTCAGGCGCGGCCGGCGCTCTCGGCTTCGATGGCCGCTTCCAGAATATCCAGGGCCCGGTCGAGCTCGGCGGCGGTGACGACCAGCGGCGGGGAGAGCGTCAGAACGTTGCCCATGGTGACCTTGAAGGACAGCCCGGCCTCGAGACAGCGGTAGAAGACGGCCTCGGCCAGCTCACTGGCCGGGGTCTTGTCCGCCCGGTTCGTGACCAGCTCGACCCCGAGCAGGAGGCCGCGGCCGCGAACCTGGCCGACGATGGGGTGGCGCTCGCGCAGATCCTGGAGGCGCGCCAGGGCCCGGGCGCCGAGCCTGGCGGCCTGCTCGACCAGCCCTTCGTCTTCGATGATCTCCAGGGTGGTCAGGGCGGCGCGGGTGGTGATGGGGTTCTTCTCGTGGGTGTAGTGGCCGATGGCAAAGTCGCCGGCGAGGTTGAGGTCGCCCCGGGTCAGGCAGGCGGCGATCGGCAGCAGGCCGCCGCCCAGGGCCTTGCCGAGCACCAGGATGTCGGGGGTCACGGCCTCGTGCTCGCAGGCGAAGAAGCGCCCGGTCTTGCCCAGCCCGGTGGGGATCTCGTCGAAGATCAGCAGGGCGCCGTGGTCGTCGCAGGCCTGCCGTACCGCCTGCCAGAAACCGGGCGGCGGCAGGACCGGCAGGGCGCGCAGGGGCTCGGCGATGACCGCGGCGACCTCGCCCTCGCGCTCCAGCACGTAGCGCACCATCTTGGCGCAGGCGAGGCCGCAGAGTTCGAGGTCGGGCTGGCGCTCCAGGTCCGGGTGGCCATAGGGACAGCGATAGCAGTTGAAGGGCGCCACGTGTTCGCTGCCGGGCAGCAGCGGGCCGGCCGCGCCGCCCCGGAACAGGTACTCGCCGCCGATCGAGGAGGCCGCGAAGCCGGCGCCGTGAAAGGCATCCCAAAAGGAGATCGTCTTGAAGCGGCCGGTCGCCGCCCGGGCAACCTTCAGCGCCACCTCGATGGCATCCGACCCGCCGGTGGTGAAGAGAGCCCGCTCGAGGCCCTCGGGGGCGAGCGCCGCCAGCTTTTCGGCCAGCGCGACCGCGGGCTCGCAGGTGAAGCGGCGCGGCGCGAAGGGCAGGGCGTCGATCTGCGCCTTGACCGCCGCGGCGAGGCGCGGATGGCCATAGCCGATGTGATGGGCGGAGTTGCCGTGAAAATCCATGAAGCGGCGGCCGTCCAGGTCTTCGATCCAGATCCCCTCGGCCTTGGCGATGGCCGACAGACAGGGCGTCGAGACCGATTGATGGAGGAAGTGCCGGGCGTCCGCCTCGACCAGCGCCCGGGTCGCCGGGCCCTGATTGGCGGTTGTCCAGGTCCGGTGCCGCGGCGAGCGGTTGCTTTCGCCTTCCGACAAGCGGTTGGCACCCTCCGACAAGTGGCTGGCGGCGGCGGTCACCTTGGTCATGGCTCTCGATCCTCATTCCTGCTTGCGGACAATAAGGAGAAGTTCCAGTATTGATCAAATGCAATGTTCATATGGATACTATTGGTTAGAACGATGTTGTACACACAGCTCAGATCCTTCCATGCGGTCGCCGCCGAGAGTGGCTTTACCGCCGCCTCCAAGGTGCTGCGCATCGGCCAGCCGACCATCACGAGCCAGGTAAAGGCGCTGGAGGAACACTATGAGGTCGAGCTGTTTCACCGCCGTGGCCGCCGGGTCGATCTGACCGAGGCGGGCGCCGGGCTCTTCACCATCACCCAGCGCATGATGAACCAGCAGGCCGAGGCGCTGGATTACCTCAACGCCCTGTCCGGATTTCACACCGGGCGCCTCAAGGTCGGTGCGGTCGGGCCCTATCACGTCACCGAAATGCTGGCCGCCTTCAACGGGCGCTATCCCGGGGTCGAGCTGTCGGTAGAGCTGGGCAACTCGGGCGAGATGCTGCGTCGCCTGCTCGACTTCAGGGTCGACGTCGCCGTGTTGGCCCAGGTCGAGGACGATCCGCGATTCACAGCCTTGCCCTGTGGCAGCAGCGACGTGGTGGCTTTCCTGCGCCGGGATCACTCGCTGGTCCGTCTGGCCGGCGCGAAGGGCATTTCGCTGAAGCAGTTGAGCGAGCAGGTGGTGGTGATCCGCGAGCAGGGCTCGACCACGCGCCTGGCCCTGGATCAGGCCCTGGCGGGTGCCGGTCTATCGCTGCCCCGGGTGATCGAGATCGGCAGCCGCGAGGCGGTCTGGATGGCGGTGCTGAAGGGTCTGGGCGTGGGGGTCGTCGCGGCCGCGGAATTCATCGAACACAAGGATCTCAGGATCCTGCCCATTCGCGGCGCCGATTTAGGCATGACCGAGCATCTGGTCTGTCTCAGCGAGCGGCGGGACTCGCGCATCGTTCGCGCCTTCTTCGCCGCGGTCGAGAACCTGATCGAGTCTGGCGCGTGACCGTCCGCGGCGGCCAGTCGGGTCTCTGAGTCCCGCTCAAAATGTGTGCTTTGCTATTAATAGCTTACAGATATCCTTCCACCCTATGGTGTCGCTCTCGGGCTTGACCCGAGAGCCCAGGAATGGCGCTTTCCGAGCAACACCTGGGTTACCGGATCAAGTCCGGTAACGACAAGGAGACAGGTAGAAATTTGCTGAACTATTGACCTAAATCGCTTCCTCTATTCAGGGCCCGTCATTTCTGTTCCAGATCATGCACCGGGGCGCCGCCATCGGCCGGCGGGTCGGCGGCCAGGGCGCGGGCCCGCGCCTCCAGGCGCGCCGCGGTGGGGTCGCTTGCCGCCAGGCCGCCATAGGCCGCCGCCGCCGCGTCGAAATCGCCGGCCTCCATGGCTTGGCGGGCGCACTCGAAGGCGGCGATGCTGTCGTCTTGCGCGTTCTCCGGCAGGGCCTCCCACAGCAGCACCGGGGCCCGACGCCCGATCACCCGCACGCGCTCCAGCGGCCGTCTGGCGATCATGTTGTCCAGGCGCCGGGCGGTTTCATCGCTGATCAAAATCTTCGAGCCGTAGAGCTTGTTGGCGCCTTCCAGCCGGGCGGCGAGATTCACCGTGTCGCCCATGACCGTGTAGTTGAAGCGCCGGCGCGAGCCGATGTTGCCGATCAGTGCCTGGCCGCTGTTGATGCCGATGCGGCTGTCGACCGTGCGGCCGCTGGGCAGGTTCAGGGTCGGGGTCAGCGCCTCGATGCGGGCCTGACAGGCCAGTGCCGCCTCGACCGCGTGGCGGGCATGGTCGGGGTCGGCCAACGGCGCGCCGAAGACCGCGACGATGGCATCGCCGATGTACTTGTCGACGAAGCCGCCGTGCGCTTCGATCACCTCGGTCATGGCGTCGAGGTAGCGGTTCATCAGCGATACCACGTCGGCCGGGCTGAGCCCTTCGCAGAGCCGGGTGAAGCCGGCGATGTCGGAAAAGAAGACCGTCAGGTCGCGGGTCTCGCCGCCCAGGGCCGGGGAGGTGCCGCTGCGCTCCATGCGGTCGATCACCGGGCGCGGCAGATAGTAGGCGAAAGCGCGGCGGATCAAACGCCGGTCCCGGTCGGTGACGGTAAAGCGGTAGCCGAGAACGAAGGCGAAGACCGCGACCGCGGCCACGACCGGGTCGAACAGCGGCAGGGCCAGGGCCTGCTGAAAGGCCAGGGTCGCGACCCCGGTCCAGACCAGGCTCAGGGCGATGAGGATAGTGAATCCGAAAGCGGCCTGGGCGACCAGGGCAAGCAGGGCGGCGGCCAGGGCAAAGCCGAGGCAGAGCGCGAAGGCGCCGCCGCGCGAGGCCTCGCGCAGGGCCGTTCCCTGGAGGATATTGTTCACCGCGGTCGCCAGCACCAGGGTTCCCGGCAGGCTCTGGCGCACCACGGAGGAGGGGTAGAGGTCCTCCATGACCGGCCAGGCGCAGCGCTCGGCAAACCAGGCCCGGTCGGGCGCGCGGGCGAGCCGCGCCGAGGTGATTTTGCGGTCCTCGACGTCCAGGGCGGCGCCCAGGATCACCACCTTGCCGGCGAAGGCGCGCTCGAAAAACGCGGTCCCGTCCGCCTCGGCGCAGGCCTGCAGGTCGGCCAGCGAATAGACCGGAATGCCGCCGCCGCCGGTCGCGAAGTTCAACAGCAGGGCCCGGTCCTCGCTGCCCGGCAGCTGGCGGTCGCCCAGGGTCACGGCCTCGCCGGGGACGAGGCCCGGCTCGAGGCCCAGGGCGCGCGCGGCCAGTTCCAGCGGCAGCGACGGTTGAAGCTGCCGACCGCCGTCGGCTTGCGCTGTATCGAAGGCCAGGGGCACCCGCCGGATCACGCCATCGCGGTCGCGGAACAGGTTGACCAGCCGGATGTTGCGGCCATGGCCCACGGCATAGGAGTAGCCGGGGAAGGGCGAAATCGGTTTGGCCAGGTGCTGGACCTTGCCCAGGACCATGCGGCCCTCGCGCGACGCCTTGCGCAGGCTCAAGAGGTAGGGGCGGTCGTAGCCCTTGACGAAGCGCTCGATGGAGGTCGGCAGGATGATGTCCTGGCCGATCACCAGTGCGCCGGCGGCCAGGGTCCGGTCGATTACCTGGGCCAGTTGCGGCGTCCAGAGCGCCTTGGGCAGGCCGTTGAAGGGCGGCCGGCGATAGGTTTCCTCGTCGATGGCGATGACCGCCGTGGGCGAGCCGGCTGGATCGCCTTGCGGGCCGACGACCTGGTGGCGCAGCCAGAAGAGGCTGTCGATGGAAAATCCGTCCAGCCGCTCCAGGATCGGGCTCATGACCAGCAGTGTCGCGGCCAGGGACGCGCTGACAACAACCGCCCAGGCCCGCCAGGTCAGGGCGCGAAGCCTGGTCCAAGACGCCAGGCGCCTCAAAAGCGCACCAGCCGGGCGACCATCGGACCGCCGGCGCGGGCATAGATCGCGATCTTCACGATCCGCGTCATGCCATCGGCATCGACTTCGTAGGTCCCGCCCGCGGCCAGTTCGCGGCCGGCGGCCAGCAGGTCGAGTTGGCGCGCCGTTACGCCCAGGGTCATGAGGTCGGCGTAGCGATCGAGCCGGCGGATCGTCACGACCGAGACTGGTTCGGGGAAGCTCAGGATCGGATGCAGCGAGTAGACCGCCACCGGGCCATCGTCGTCGCCGCGCAGGATCGTGACACCGCTGGTCTCGGCTTCCTGTTCGCTCAGGTAGGTGGTGCCGCCGTGGCACTCGACATATTCGCGGGTCACTATGCCGCCCGCCACGGAAGACTCCTCGGTGCCGACCGTGACCCTGCCGCCGACGATGGTCTCGCGCAGACAGGAGTAGAGATAGCCGAGAACCAAGGTGTCCTGCGCCGACAGCTCGATCTTCGTGCCGGGCCAAAGGTAGTCGAAAATCTCCACGCCGGCGTTCTCGATGGCATCCTCGACGATGGCGGTCGGTTCCTGGGCTGCCGCCGGGAGGCTCACGGACAAGAGGCAGACCGCGCCGAAAACCCACTTCATCCGATGCAAAGCCATTGCCCCAACACTTCCCTGTCTTGCGCTTCGATGAACCATCGCCGTTCCTGCCGACAAGACCCGAGATCATCGATTTGGGCAGAAGGTAACAGTCCGCCAATAGCAAGTCGATGCGATCGGTCGAGCTGGACCCTGTCGACCGGGCCGGCTCGACTGTTCCTGCGGTTAGCTGGCATATGGGGTTGCCGCCGTCATTCGCGGGTGTTCCGCGTCACTTATCCTACGCTTCTCGCAGCGACCCGTTGGTCCCGGCGTTCGGCAAAGTCATCTCGACAAGCAGGCCCGGCTGGTTGTCTGCCAGGGTCAGCCGCCCGCCATGAAGCCGCGCGACCGCCGCCGCGAGGGCAAGTCCGAGGCCGCTGCCGGGGGTGCTGCGGCTTTCCTCCAGGCGCACGAAACGGCCGGTCACCCGCTCGCGGTCGGCATCGTTTATGCCCGGGCCACGATCCGCCACGGCAAAGACCAGATCGCGATCGGTCGCGGTCAAGGACAGGTCGAGGGTTTTGCCGGCCGCCGCATGGTTGATGGCATTTTCCAGCAGGTTCGCCAGGGCCTGGAAAAGCAGGTCCCGGTCGCCGAGGATCAAGCCTGTGCCACCCGCGCTGTTCGGCTTGATGCAGCGCAGCGCCAGGCTGGCTTCCTCGGCAAGCGGTTCGTAGAAATCCGCGACATCGGCCAGCAGGGCCGCCGGGTCGACCGGTGCGAAGCGCTCCTTGGCCGCGCCGGCTTCCGCCTCGGCGATGGTCAGCAGGGCGTTGAAGGTGGCAAGCAGACGGTCGGCCTCGCCTATGGTCTCCGCCAGAACCTGGCGGTAGGCGGCGGGGTCCTGCTCGGCGAGCAAGGCGACCTCGAGGCGGCTGCGCAGGCGGGCCAGGGGCGAACGCAGGTCGTGGGCGATGTTGTCGGTGACCTGACGCAGGCCGTTCAGCAGGCGTTGGATCTGATCGAGCATGGCGTTCAGGGAGCGCGCCAGGTCGTCGAACTCGTCGTTCCCGCCGCTCAGAGCAATGCGGCGGTCCAGGTCGCCGGCCATGATTTCCTGGCTGGCGGCGGTGACGCCTTCGATTCGGGCGATCAGGCGGCGGCTGAGCAGATAGCCGGCAATGGTGGTCATGACCACGACGACCGCCAGGGCCCAGGCCAGGCTCTCGCGGATCAGGCCGGCGACGTAAGTCTGCTCGCGAATGTCGTGGCCGACCAGCAGGTGCAGCCCGTCGATGCGGAACAGGCGGGCCCGGCCGAAGCCGCCCCCGGGCTGGCCGTCGCCGCGAATGCGAAAGGTGATCCAGCCCTGGGGGTCGGGCTCGGCCTGGGGCCAGCGCGAGAGATTGCCGGCAAGCCTTTGAAGGCGCGGACCGACCAGGAGGTAGAGACCCGGTCCGCTGGCGTCCTGGCCCGCGCGCAGGCGCACGGCCTCGACCAGTCCCCTTTGGCCGGCCCGCTGGTAGTTCTCGGCCAGACCGCGAATCTCGGCATCGATGGTGCTTTCGATCTGGCGTGAAACCGCTGCCGTGGTCGCCCAGTAGACCGTCCCGAACAGCACCAGGGCGCCGGCGCTGAGCAGACAGAGATAGAGCAGGGTGAAGCGAAAGGTGGTCGACCGCAGCAGGCCCGAGCGGAAGGTCATGGCCCGGCACTACGCTTCGGCGGGGCCAACACCTGTCGCCTGGGTGTCGGGCGCCTGGGTGCCGGGCGCCTGGCTGTTAGGGCGGCAGAAGGCGACCAGTTGGATCAGCCTGGCCCGCTCCGGGCTTTCGCCGAACCCCGGCTCGGCGGAATGCCAGACCCAGGGCCGGTAGAGGATCAGGCGGTTGAAGCGCATGGGCACGCTCATGATCCGCTCCCATTTGCTGGGATCGCGGCCATCGCGCTGTAACAGGTCGCTGTTCGAGGCGACGCCGCAGCGCTTGGCTAGGGTCTCGTTGTCCAGGGCGTTGCGGTCGCTCTCCAGTTCCAGGTGCCGGTAAAAACTGGTGCCGCCCTGGCAATCCTCCGGCAGGGTCAGGTAGATCACGCCGACCCACCAGAAATGGTTCGGGTCGGCGTGGACGTCGTAGCGGCTCTCCTCGCCCGCCATGGTCACACGGAAATGGCCATGGGCGGCGTCGCCCGGGGCCGGCGCGAGGGGCTCGCCGACGAGCTGCGAGACGATCTTGGTGAGCGCCGGCGGGTCCACCCGCTGTGCCGAGTTGCGGCCGGGAAAGCGCCGTTCTCCCGTGACTTCCGGATAGTCGCAGGCCATGGCGACCTCGCGAATTTTGTCCGGATGGTCGTAAAATTCGTCGACGACAAGAAGCGATCGGTACATGGCGGTGTTATCCGGTCTGATCCGGATCTTGTAAAGGACCCTGGGTGCCCTTCGGTACCTCCGCGGCCAGGCGATAGCCGGCGCCGCGCACGGTCTGGAGAAGGGGATAGTCGAAATCCCGGTCGATCTTCTGGCGCAGGCGGCTGACGTGAACGTCGATCACATTGGTCTGAGGGTCGAAGTGGTAGTCCCAGACCTGCTCCAGAAGCATGGTGCGGGTGACGACCTGCCCGCGGTGGCGCAGCAGGACTTCGAGCAGGCGGAACTCGCGCGGCTGCAAAGCCAACTCGCGTCCGGCCCGGGTGACCCGGCGGGCCAGCAGGTCCATCTCCAGATCGCCGGCTTTCAGGCGCGTCTCGCCCGCCGGCTCGCCACGGCGCCGACCCAGGGCTTCGACCCGGGCAAGCAGTTCGGAAAATGCGAAGGGCTTGACCAGATAGTCGTCGCCGCCGGCCTTCAGGCCGGCCACGCGGTCGGCGACCCGACCCTTGGCGCTGAGGAAAAGGACCGGCGTGGCGGATCCGGTGCGGCGCAGGGTTTCGACCAGGGCAATGCCATCGAGCTGGGGCAGCATGCGATCGACGATGGCGACGTCGTAATCCTCGGTGGCGGCCTGCAGCAGGCCCGCCTTGCCGTCGTGGGCGATATCGCTCACATGCCCGCTCTCGCCCAGCCCCTTGGCGATGAAGCCGGCGGTCTCCTTGTCGTCTTCAATGATGAGAATGCGCACCGCACCGGTTTTCCTGTTGCCGACCCCTATATCGGTCGGTTGTCCCGATCCTGCAACGCCGGAAAAGGCCGGGCTCGCGCCCGACCTCCTTTTTCCGCCCTCCGAACGGCTCAAGCCTTGGCGATACGCAGGGATACGTAGCTTTGATGGGCGTCGCGGACAATCAGGAGAGGCAGCAGCTCTCGGCCCGCGGCCCGGCTTTCGGCGATGACCTTGACGACCGCGGCCGGTGCCTCGACGCTCTGCTCGGCGATCCTGCGGATGACATCGCCGGGCCTGAGGCCGACCTCGGCCGCCGGGCTTCCCGGCTTGATCCCCAGGACCAGGACGCCACGGGTCTCCGCCGCGATACCGAACCTGGCGCGCTGGTCCGCATCCAGCGCGGCAAGCTGCAAACCGACCTCCGCCACTTTGTCTTTGGGCTCTGCAACCGGCGCGCCGGAGGAAGCCTGCCGGTCCTGGGCCAGCAGACCGGTGGTCACGGTGGTGCTGAGTGCCTTGCCGCCGCGCCAAAGCTCGACCTCGACGGCTGTATCGGCCGGTGTCGCGGCGACCTGGCGCGGCAGGTCCTTGAACCGCTCGCGCCGTTGCCCGTTCCCGGCCAGGAGGTTGTGGCCGGCCTCGAGGCCGGCCGCCGCCGCCGGGCTGTCGGGCTCGACCGCGGCGATCAGGGCGCCGCGCTCTTCGTCGAGGCCGAAGCTTCGGGCCAGATCCTCGGTCACCGGTTGGATTTGCACGCCGAGCCAGCCGCGCGCCACCTTGCCGTCGTCCTTCAGGTCTTCGATCACGACCTTGGCGGTGTCGGAGGGAATGGCAAATCCGATTCCAACGGACCCACCGCTGGGTGAAAAGATCGCCGTATTGATGCCGATGACCTCGCCCTCGACGTTGAAGGTGGGGCCGCCCGAATTGCCCCGGTTGATCGGCGCGTCGATCTGCAGGAAGTCCACCAGACCTGCGCCCCTGAGATCGCGGCCCCGGGCCGATACGATCCCCGCCGTCACCGTGCCGCCCAGGCCGAAGGGGTTGCCCACCGCCATCACCCAGTCGCCGGGGCGAACGATCTCCGATTCGCCGAAGGCGATGGCCGGCAGCCGTTCGTCGGTTGCGACCTTGAGAAGCGCGAGGTCCGTGCGCCTGTCGGACCCGACCAGATCCGCTTCCAAGCTGTCGCCGTCATGAAAGGTCACGGTGATCTTGTCGGCGCCCTCGATGACATGCGCGTTGGTGACGATGTAGCCCGCGGCGTCGATCACGAAGCCCGACCCAAGCGCGGTGCCGTGGTCTCGGCCGCCTGGCCGGCCCTGGTGGCCGGGGCCGGGTCCGCCGAAGTGGCGCTTGAACAGGTCGCCGAAGGGATGGCCGGGCGGAAACGGCAGGCCCGGAGTCGCGTCTCGCCTGCCGAATTGATGCTCCTCGCCCCCCTCATCAAGACCCGGGGCATCATGGCCCGGGGCGTCATGATCCGAGACACGGTCGGGGCGGTGGCGCTCCACGGCGATGTTGACCACGGCGGGCGCGACCTGCTCGGCCAGATCCGCGAAGGACTGCGGCGCCGGGCGCGCCGCCAGCGGGTTGATCGCGGTCACGGTCAGCAGGGCGCTGGCCAGACCGAGGGCGGCGACAGGACCGGACCAGGCCAGGCGGGGGCGCGGTGCGGTTCGACCGCGGGGGGTGGCGGTCACCGGAGGGGTCGCAAGCAAGGCAGGCATGGGCATGAACTCCTATGCAATGGTGGAGAGGGCTTGGGAGCGGCCGCGCCGCGGCAACCCCAAGCGCCTTGCCTGCTACATAGAGTGCCACGCGTTACGGCCGGCTGGCCGCTTCATGACATTTTCGTAAGGTTCTGGATGACGGAGGAAAGCTCTGAAGGGGGGGTATATTCTGAAGAGAGTGAACCCGGCCCGCACAACGTCTCGACCGCATCAGGGATCTCGCGGAGGAAGGGTTTTGTACCCTTCGGCGTCGCTGCGGAACCGGGTCCGTCGGTCCACCCTTAGACCTTGAGCCATGATAGGGCGCATGCCGCCGCCGCAGGTAGTATTCCTCTACTACACATGGCGATTGCCGAAGGGGACTGCGAAGCCAGAATCGTCGGGCCGGCCGGCGCCGTTAACCAAGCCGAAAGTGGCTAACGATTAGGCTCCGCGACAGGTCTTGCTCCCGCCAATCGGAACCGTTCAACCATGAAACTCATTCTCTTCGGCATCTCCGCCCTCGGCCTCATGCTCGGTGCCATGATCGGCGGCACCGGTGCGCTCGAAAGCGCGGACTTCGATCGGGCCACGGGCCTGCCTCTGCCAGCGGGTTACTGTGCCCTGGATCCGACCCGTGGCCCGGAGGCCGAGATCCTGAAGACAAGCCGCGACGAAGCCTTCGTCGGCGGCCTGCTCTTCATCTCGACCCTGGCCGCCTGCGACGAACTGGCGGCCTGGCGTCAGGGCGAGGGGGCGCTGTTGCGACTGACCAGTTACTTCGAAGTCTCCGATCGAGGCGCCAAGGGCTGGGGCTTCGACGATTCGGTCGATCAGCCCTGGCGTAGCGACCTCTTGTCCGCGGCCCTTGAGAGCCGCCTGGAGGCGGTGATGGCGGGACGGCCGGGGGGTGACATCGGCCTGCAGGCGCGGATCGGCGCCGCCCGCTACCGGGTCGCGCTGGAGCCCGTCGAGATCCCCGAACTGGGGCTCCGTTTCGTCGGCGTGACCTTGGCCGGCATTCTGGACCGGCCGGAAAGCGGACCGCCGCTGTTCTTGGTCATGAGCGAGCCTTACCGCGATCCCGGTCAGGTTCTCGCGCTGCTCGACCTGCAGCGCGAAAGCCTGGGCCGGGTGCGTCAGGTTCGCGCCGAACAGCGCCTGCTGGTAACCGCCCGCTAGCGCTAGGCCACCCGATCTCTCGGCTCGCGGCCGGCGACCACGGCATCGATGTTGTCGAGAGCACGAAAGCCCATGGCGTCGCGGGTTTCCTTCGTGGCACTGCCGATGTGAGGCAGCAGGAAGGTGTTGGTCAGGCCGGCAAAACGCGGATCGATGGCCGGTTCGTTGTTGAAGACGTCGAGCCCGGCCGCCGCCAGCCGTCCCGATTGCAGGGCATCGATCAGGGCATCCTCGTCGACCACCGCGCCGCGCGCCGTGTTGACCAAAATGGCGCCCCGGGGCAACAGGGCCAGTCGCTCGCTGTCGATCAGGCGGATCGTGTCCGGAGTTGCCGGGCAGCTGATGGCGAGGAAGTCGCAGAGCGGCAGCATCTCCTCCAGGCTCTCATGATAGACCGCGCCGGCCTCCAGATCCGGGCCGAGACGGCTGCGGTTGTGGTAGTGGATCTCCATGTCGAAGCCGCGGGCGCGCTTGGCGATGACCCGGCCGACCCGGCCCATGCCGATCACCCCGAGGCGTTTGCCGGTGACCTGGGTGCCGACCATGAAGGCCAGGCTCCAATTCCTCCAGGCGCCCTCGCGGATCAGCCGTTCGCCCTCGCCGCCGCGCCGTGCCGCGCCCAGCAGGCACAGGATGGCGATCTCGGCGGTGGCATCGCTCAGGACATCGGGGGTGTTGGTGACGATCAGGCCGGCGGCCTTGGCGGCGGCCAGATCGCAGTGGTCGACCCCGACGGAGATGTTGGCCACGACCTTCACGCTCTTGGGCAGCCGCCCAATGACCTCGGCGGTGAATTTCTCGCTGTGGCAACAGAGGATCGCCGTTGCCCCCTCGGCCTGGGCCAGCATCACTTCCGGTGAGAGGACTCTGTCGGCCTCGTTGAGCCGCACGTCGTAGTCGGCCTTCAGGCGGGCCTCGACGTTGGGTGGCAGGGCGCGGGTCGCGAGTACGGTGGGGCGGTCGGTCATAGTTCGGCTCTCTCCTGGAATGTATCGTCCGGCACGGCGGCGGCTCGGAGAGGACTATAGGATGGCGCGCCGGCTTCATCCAGGCACCGCGCGTGGTTAACCGCGATCCATCGCCTGCATCACCAGATTTTGAAAATGGTGGACCGCGTGCTCGCTCTCGCCGCGATCGTCGGGCGCGCAAACGAAACGGCCCTGGTTGTAGCCGAGCGAGTGCAGGCCGCGCTGTACGGACTCGCACAGACCGATGTCCTCGGGCTGCAGAACCTCATCCATATAGACCATGGCCTCCTGCATCTGGGCGCTGGGCTCGGGGGATAGCAGATACCAGTCGAGGTATTCGATGGAGCGCTCCGGGCCCACGGGGATGATCTGCAGGGTCATCAGATTGGGCTCGCCGGGCATCATCCAGATCGTGAGATTGGGCCAGAGGAACCAGCCGGCATAGCCGAAGGTGGCCTGGCCTTCTTCCAGTCTGTAGGCGGAATTCGCGCTGCTGCGGACCCGGCGCGAAATCTGCGCCGAATGGATCTCGTGCAACTTGATCGAATAGGTCTCCATGTCGACCAGATCGACGAAGTCCTTGTGCGCCGGGGCGCAGTGGTAGCATTCGAGAAAATTGTCGGCCAGGACCTTCCAGTTGCAGGCCACGTCGTAGCTGTGGCGGTGGGCGAAGACCAACTCGTCGATGCGCGGGCAGAACCGGCGCAGTTCGTCGCCCAAGGGGCCGGTCAGGTCGGCCAGGCCGCGGCCGCCGGGGGCGATCTTGACGAAGACCAGACCGCCCAGAACCTCGACGGCCAAGGTCTTCAGGCAGAAGGATTCCGGATCGAAATCCGCCATGGCCTCGGTGCCGCGGGCGCTGCGCAGCTTGCCGTCCAGCCCGTAGGCCCAGGCGTGGTAAGGGCAGGTGATGATCGGCACCTGGCCCTCGCCCGACAGCAGTTCGTGGCCGCGATGCTGACAGACGTTGAAGAAGGCGCGCAGGGCGCCGTCGCGCCCGCGCAGGATCACGATGTTCTGGTCGTGGATCCGCGTGGTGATATAGCAGCCCGGCTCGGCGAGCTTGCTGACATGGCCCGCCAGCCACCAGTTGCGGTAAAAAATCGCGTCCTTCTCGCAGGCGAAGATCCCCGGCTCGCTGTAGAAGCGCGCCGGTACGGTGAAGGATTTCGTCGGGTCGGCATCGAAGGGCCGTTCGGCCGGCCGCTCGATCGTCCCGCTGTCCGGCAATCCGCTGTCTGGCATGACACCCTCCCACTGCTGCGACCACGGCCACTTTCTAGCCGCCGCTCGGGCGTGCGGTCGAGGGTCCCCATGGGTACTGGGGCCAGGGGGAAGTCGAGAGGTTTCGCGCGAAGAACTGACCTTGCGGCGTCGGGCGCCGCCGTGCTTTCTGACACCATCCTTTTCGCCCACCAAGATTGTAGAGCAGCCGTTTGACCCAGACACCGCCCTCCACCGCCGGCGGCGACCGCAGGATTGGCTTCGTCGTGACCCTGGGCGCCCTGGCGGCGGTCTCGGCGACGGCGATCGATGTCATGATCCCGGCCCAGCCGACCATCGCCCGCGATTTCGGGGTCGAGGCCAGCGCGGGGGCGGCATTGGTTTCGGCCTACTTCCTGGGCTATGGACCGGGTCAGCTGTTCTGGGGGCCGGTCTCCGACCGCTTCGGGCGACTCGGGCCCCTGTCCATCGCCCTGGCTGGCTTCGTGATCGCCAGCCTGGGCTGCGCGCTCACCGACTCCTTCGACCTGCTGCTGATCCTGCGCGGCATCCAGGGCCTGCTCGGCGGCGCGGCGCCGGTCATCGCCCGGGCCATCGCCCGCGACCAGGGCCGCGAGCAGAGCGCGACCCTGCTGACCACCATGACCGTGATCCTCGGCGTCGCGCCGCTCTTGGCGCCATCGGTCGGCTCGGGACTGCTGGCGCTCTTCGACTGGCGGTCGATCTTCTATTTTCTGGTGCTCTTCGGCATCCTGACCGCCCTGGGCTCCTTCTTCTTTCTCGGCGAGACCGGATTCCAGAAGAACCTCGGGGCCCTGGCGCCCCGGATCTTCGCGCTCTCCGCCAGGACGCTGTTCCGGGCCCCGGATTTCCTCTTCGGAATCGCCATTTCGGCCACCGTCTTTTGCGGCTATTCGGCTTTCCTGGCCATGGGCGCGGCGGTCATGAACGCGGCTTTCGGTATTTCGCCGGAGGCCTTCGGGCCGGTATTCGGCCTGACCGCGATCGCCTTTTTGGTGGGCTCCTCCCTCGCGCGCTTCCTGGTCAGACGCTGGGGCCCGGAGCGGCTCTTGACCATTGGCGCGGGGATCGTCGGGCTGGTCGGCGGGCTGCAGCTTCTGGCCCTCGGCGCCAAGCCCGACCTCACGATCTACTGGGTGCTGCTCTGCGGCTACTTTCTGGCCATGGGCATGATCCTGCCCTGCGCCACCGCCAAGGCCCTGGGCCCGGCGGGCGGCATGGCCGGGGTCGCCTCGTCCTTCATCGGTGTGATCCAGACCATCGCCGGCGCGCTCGGCTCGACCCTGGCGGCGACGGCGTTCCTCGGTGACAGCTATATGATGCTCAGCCTGGTGATGGCCCTGTCGGGTTTGCTCTGTCTCGTCGCCCGGCTGACGGCCTTGGCGTTTCAAGGCAGAGTGAAAGGCCTGGAGGAGGCGGAATGATCGAGATCACCCATCTGCGCGCCGATGACTACCGCGCCATGCCTTGGAAGAACGGCAAGGGCACGACCACCGAACTGGCGGTCGGGTTGCCGGCCGGTGCCACCGACGGTGCCGCCGCGGGCTTCGACTGGCGTCTCAGTCTGGCCGACGTGCCCGAAACCGGACCCTTCTCCGACTTCCCCGGGATCGACCGGACCATCATGATGGTCGAGGGCGCCGGCATGACCCTGGATTTCGCCGGTCACGGCCGGGCGGTGGTCGACCAGCCCTTTCAGCCGGTCGCCTTCAAGGGCGATTGGCCGACCCACTGCACGCTGCACGACGGCCCGATTCGCGATCTCAACGTGATGGCGGCCCGCGACCGGATGACCGCCGAGGTCGCGGTTCTGCATCTTGAGACAAGCCCGGCGCAGAGAACGCTGGGGGCCTCCACCCTGCTGTTCCATACCCTGGTGGGTACCGCCATGGTCGGTCTCGGCGAGGAAGACACCGCAATCGCCCTGGCCTTCCGCGAGACCCTGCGGGTCGAGGCCGATCCATCGGCGACCCTGGAACTGACGATCGGCGGGGCCGGTGCCGTCCTGCTCCTGGTCGCCCTGCGGCGCGTTTCCTAGAATCTAGAGTGCCGCGGTTGAATTTTCGGCGCCGCGGATTAGAATGCCCCCACTGACCCGGCTGCGGGTGATTGAACCCGAACCTGAAGGAGGGCTGCGTGATAGTAAGAGCCGATCACCATCGTACGCATGGCCCTGTCTTGGCCCTGCATCACCACGTGTTGCAGGGCTGACCAAGGCGAAACATCCCTCATCCGACGTTTCCTCGATTGGTCTGTCCTGTTCGTGCCCTGGCCCGAGAGCGCTCGCCATGGCATCGCATGCTCCTCGCTCCGGACCCGATCCGTGAGCCAAGATCATCGAGACGCAGATGTCCCTTCTCTCCTTGAAAGACGCGGCCTTCGTGGCCCGCACGCCCCTCTTCCAAAATCTGACCCTGTCCCTCGGCCCGGGCGACCGCCTGGGCATAGTGGCGCAGAACGGCGCCGGCAAGACCACCCTGCTGCGCTGTCTCGCCGGCGAACTCGACCTCAGCCATGGCGATGTCGTCCGGGCGCGCGGCACGGCCATCGGATTTGTGCCGCAGGACGTGGCGCCGGAACTGCTGGATCTGACCTTTCGCGCCGCCGTGCTGGGCGCCCTGCCCGAGGAGCTGCGGGAAAGCGATAGCTGGCGGGTCGATGTGGTGCTGGACTCGCTCTCCGCCCCCCAGGATCTGCAGGAGGTGCGGGTTTCCGCCCTGAGCGGCGGCTGGCAGCGGCTCATGCTGTTGGCGCGGGTCTGGGTGACCGACCCCGACGCACTGCTCATGGACGAGCCGACCAACTACCTGGACCTGGAGAAGATCCTGCTGCTCGAGACCTGGCTGGCCACCTGGGCGCGCGATGTGCCGGTGATCATCGCCAGCCATGACCGGGGGTTCCTCGATGCGGTGACCAATCGGACCTTGTTTCTGCGGCCCGAGACGTCGCGGCTCTATTCGCTGCCCTACAGCCGTGCGCGCGACGAACTGGCCCATCGGGATGCGGCCGACGCGGCGGAAAAGGACCGCGATCTGAAGGCGGCAAAGCAGTTGCGGCGGCAGTCCGCCAAGTTGAAGAACATCGGCATCAATTCGGGCAGCGACCTTCTGCAGAAAAAGCAAAAGCAACTGCGCGAAAGGGCCGAGAAGATCGAAGAGGGGGTGTCGGCGCTGCACAGCGAACGGGCCGGCGAGATCCGGCTGGCGAACCGCGGCACCCATGCGAAACTGCTGATCCGGATCGAGGACCTGTCGGTGGCCACGCCCGACGGTCGTCTGCTGTTCAAGGTGCCGAAGCTGGAGGTCTACAAGGGCGACCGCATCGTCGTTCTGGGGCGCAACGGGACGGGCAAATCGACCCTGGTGCGCCTGCTGCGCGACGCCTTGGCCGGCGAGGGCGCGGTGCCGGGCATCAAGGCCACGCCTACCCTGGCCATGGGCTACATGGATCAGGCCCTGTCGGACGTGCCGCTGGCGCGCACCCCTTTCGAATTCGTGGCCGAGCAAGGACAGGGGCTGGGCGACGCGCGTTGCCGGTCGACCCTGGCCACGGCGGGGATCGCCTTCGAGGCGCAGAGTCGCCCCATCGCGGAGCTGTCATTCGGTCAAAAATCCCGCCTCGCACTGCTGGCGCTGCGCTTTGCGGCGCCGAACTTCTACCTGCTGGACGAACCGACCAACCACGTGGATATCGCCGGTCAGGAGGCGCTGGCCGAGGAGATCAGGGCACAGGAAGCCTGCTGCGTGCTGGTGTCCCATGACCGGGCCTTCGTGCGCGACGTGGGAACCCGCTTCTGGGTGGTTGAGCGCAAGAGACTGGAGGAGTGCGAGTCACCCGAGCCCTATTTCGCCACCCTGTCCCAGGAGCCGTGACGCCGCGGTTTCGAGTTCACGCTTTTCGGCCTCTGCCGAAGGCCCTACCATTCAAGGTTCAGGGGTTCTGTCGCGGCGGATTACGGGGGCGGGAATGACGACCCAGGATTACCAGGTCTTCGAGCTGGAGAACTTCTCGCTCCAGAGAGGGATGACCCTGCCGCGCGCCAGGCTCGCCTACCAGACTTACGGCCGGCTCGCCGGCGACAAATCCAATGTCGTTTTGTATCCGACCTCCTATGGCGCCCAGCACCTCGATACTGAATGGCTGATCGGGCCGGGCCGGGTGCTCGACCCGGACGACTGGTTCATCGTCATTCCCAACATGTTCGCCAACGGCTTGTCGAGTTCGCCCTCCAACCTGACGGCGCCCTTCGGGCCGGGCCGTTTTCCAGCCTTCACCCACTGGGACAATGTCCAGGCGCAAAGACGCCTTCTGGCCGAGGTCTTCGGGGTCGAGCGGCTGGCGCTGGTTTACGGATGGTCCATGGGCGCGCAGCAGGCGCTCCATTGGGGCGCCATCTTTCCCGACCAGGTCGAGCGGATCTGCGCCGTCTGCGGCTCGGCCCGCACCTCGATCCACAACAAGGTGTTTCTCGAAGGCGTGCGCGCGGTACTGACCGGCGATCCCAATTGGCGCGGCGACCACTTTGCTGGCCATCCGGTGCAAGGTCTGCGCGGCATGGGGCGGGTCTACGCCGGCTGGGCCCTGTCCCAGGCCTTCTACCGGGAAAAGCTCCACGAGACGGTGGGCTACAGTTCGTTGGAGGATTTTTTGGTGCGGTCCTGGGAGGCCGGCTTCCTGCGCCGGGACGCCCATGACCTGCTGGCGAGCCTGGAGACGTGGCTCGCGTCGGACATTTCCGACAACGAGATTTTTCAAGGCGATCTGGCAGCCGCGCTCGGGGCCATCACGGCGCGCGCCCTGGTCATGCCTTCGCGCACGGACCTCTATTTCACACCCGAGGACAGCGAGATCGAAACCGCCCAGATGCCCAACGCCGAGTTCCGTCCGATCGAATCGATCTGGGGCCACCGGGCCGGCAATCCGCTGCTCAATCCCGCGGACGAGGCGGTCTTGCGCCAGGCCGTCGCGGACCTGTTGGCCGATTGATCCCTCGCATCGAACCGGAAGTCTATCCTGGCCTGTTCGGCTGCTCTTGACTCGCTCTTCTTCCTTCTTACATTATAACTACGAACATATTAGTCGGAGTTATAATGGCCCACTTTGGAAGCGGCACCGAATACGCCCTCCACTGCCTGCTCTACCTGGTGGGGCGGGACGCGGCGCCCGCACCCAGCACCCGCGACCTGGCCGAGTTCCAGGGGGTCTCCGTCAGCTTTGTCGCCAAGCTTTTCACCAGGCTGGAGAAGGCCGGACTGGTCAAAGCGGGTGAGGGGGTGCGCGGCGGCTTTCGCCTGGCCCGGCCGGCCGAGCGGATCACGGTGCTTCAGGTGGTGGACGCGGTGGAAGGCCGCAAGCCGCTGTTCGACTGCAAGGAGATCCGCGCCAACTGCGTGCTCTTTCAGAAGACCACGCCGCCGGCTGCCGCGACCCGCGGCCTCTGTGGCATCCACGCGGTGATGCTGCAGGCGGAGCAGGAGATGCGCCGGGCTCTGGCCGAACACTCCCTGGCCGATATCGCCGCCGGCGTCGCCGGCAAGGTCCCGGCCCGGTTCCGCCAGGCCACCAGCGACTGGTTCACCGCCCGCGCCGGCGCCCGTTCGCCCGGGCGCCGGCCGACAGCGAAAAAGGAGGAAGCCTAGATGTCCGGTCTGTTGATTCTGGGGGGTGGTTTCGCGGGTCTCTGGGCGGCGCTGGTCGCCCGGCGCCAGGCGGTCGATCAGGGCCGCGACCTAGCCATCACCCTGGTATCCAGGGACGCATTTCTGACCCTGCGGCCGCGGCTCCACGAGCCCGATCCGGAAAGCTTCAGGGTGCCCCTGCGGCCGATTCTCGAGCCCGTCGATGTCGCCTTCGTCGAGGACGAGGTCACGGACTTGGACACGGCCGGCCGTCGGGTGACACTGGCTACTGGCGACCCCCTGGCCTACGACCGCCTGGTGCTGGCCACCGGCAGCCTGCTCGCGCCCCTGCCGGTGCCGGGCGCGCGAGACGCCTTCGATATCGACAGTTGGGCGGCGGCCATGAAGGTCGACCGCCACCTGAGGGCGGTCATGCCGGACCTGGAAAGCCCGGTTGTCGCCATCGTCGGCGCCGGCTTCACCGGCATCGAGATGGCCATGGAAATGTGTGGCCGGATCGAGGCGGTAAGCGACCGGGCAACGGCGGAGGCCGCCCGTATCGTGCTGCTGGACCGCGCCGAGGTGGTCGGGCCGGAGCTCGGCGCCAATCCCCGGCCGGTGATCGAGGCGGCCCTGGAAAGCGCCAGGGTCGAGGTCAGGTTGGGGGTCGAGGTCGAGGCCATCGACAAGGCCGGGCTGACCCTGGCCGGCGGCGAGCGCATCCCAGCCGACATGGTCATCGTCTCCAGCGGCATGATGGCCAGCCCCCTGACCCAACGGATTGCCGCGGCGCGCGACGAGTCCGGCCGCCTCATGGTGACACCCGATCTTCGGGTGGAGGGCTTCCCCGATGTGTTCGCCACCGGCGATGTCGCCCATGCGGCGGTCGACGATGCCGGCCATGTGGCCATGATGTCCTGCCAGCATGCCCTGACCATGGGCCGCTTCGCCGGTTACAACGCCGCCTGCGATCTCCTGGGTCTCGACACCACGCCCTACCGCCAGGAGCGCTATGTGAACTGTCTCGATCTGGGCAGCGCCGGGGCCGTCGCCACCAGCGGCTGGGAGCGGGTGGTGGAAAAGACCGGCGCCGAGGCCAAGAAGATCAAGCAGACCATCAATGGCGAGATCATCTACCCGCCCAGCGGCAGCCGCGATGAGATCCTGGCCGCGTCGACCCTGGTGCCGGCGCATCACTCGCAAGAGCGTTGAGGCTCGGGTCCCCGAGCGACTCTTATGGGCCCCCTTGGTTCATCTGCGATATGGATTGTCCCCTACGTAGCTGCTATCCAGGGTCATGGTCGCAAAGCCGATAATTCCCCAGGACATGGGCTCCTACTATGACGACTGGCGCATGTCGCCGGGGCTGGCGTGTCACGGGTTCGTTTTCTTCACCGGTTTGACTGGCGTCGCGCCGAACGGTGATCTTTCAAGCGATCCCGAGCAGCAGATCCGGCAGGCTTTCTCCCAGGTCGTCAGCGTGCTGGAGGCCGGCGGTCTGGACTTCGGTCACGTGGTCGAGATGACCACCTACCATATCGGCCTCAGGGATCATCTCGATCTCTTCAAGTCCATACGCGCGGAGTATGTAAGGAAGCCCTATCCAGCCTGGACGGCGATTGAAGTCGCCGGGTTCGTGTCGGAGGGCACCATCGTCGAAATCCGGGTCATCGCGCGAAGGGACTAGGACCGGCGGGGAGCAAGATGAACAGACATCCTCTTCAGGAAATCGACGCGGACGATTGCGACGCCTACGAGCGCGACGGCGTCGTCTGCCTGCGCGGTCGGTTCGACCGGGACTGGATCGCCTTCATGCAGGAATGGGTCGAGCGGGCCATGGCGGCGCCGGGACCCTCTGGCGAGGTCTATGGCACGAACGAGAGCGGCGGCCGGTTCTTCGGCGACCTCGACATCGCGCGGCGGCACGAGGGATTTCGCAAGTTTGTCCAGGACTCCCCCGCGGCCGAGATCGCCGGACGGATCATGCGCTCGGCCAAGGTCAATTTCTTCTACGACCAACTGCTGGTGAAGGAGCCCGGCACCGGCGAGCGCACGCCCTGGCACCAGGACCAGCCCTACTGGGCGGTCTCCGGCAAACAGATCTGCTCGATCTGGCTGCCCTTCGATCCAATACCCGAAGAGACCTGCGTCGAGTACCTCGCCGGGTCCCACAACTGGCCCGAGTTCAGCCCCTACCACTTTAACGACGGCTCGCCCTATGAAGGCACCGGCCTGCCCGCGCTGCCCGATATCGAGGCGGAGCGCGACCGCCACCGCATCTTGCGCTTTGCCCTGGAGCCCGGTGATTGTCTCGTGTTCCAGGCCATGATCGTCCACGGTGCCCCGGGCAACCGCCAGGCCCAGCGGCGGCGCGCCCTGGCGACGCGCTGGACCGGCGACGACGCGCGCTACTGCATCCGCCCCGGCGAGATGGCCATCCCGACCCGGGACCCGGGCCTCGAACACGGCGACCTCATGGACTGCGCCGATTTCCCGGTTGTCTGGAGCGCCGCCTAGCGACCGGACCCTTGGCGATGTTTGGCCGACAAGCAGCATGACGCGCCGCCGACGCGGGTCATTCCGGAACCCGCTTCGGCCCAAATCTTCGATTTGGCAGGCGAAGCGAGCTATCCGGAATCTCGGGCGGACGCCTGACCTCAATCCCACCGAGATCCCGGCTCGCTGACTTTCCTTTCCACATCGTCGGTCTGGAGGAAAGTCGCGTCCGGGATGACCGGCTCTTGCGGTCGGTCCGACCTCGGCAGGTCGCTTGCCTTAGCCGTAGGGGTGCGCGTCGCCGTCGGCCTTCTGGGTCGTGGCCGCCAGAACCCGGTGGCGGATCCGTTCCTGCCATTCGTGCCCCTCGCCGTCCTGCCACCAGACCAGGACGCCGCTGTAGGGTGGGAACTCGTAGGGCTTGATGCCCCTGTTGCGGGTCGGATGCCATTCCGCCGCCAGGTCCGGGAACAGGCGCTTGAACTGGTTGGTCGTGTCGATGCGGCCGGGGATTTCGCGCGGGCCGGAGACCTCGATGCCGTCCTCGTACCAGGCGTCCATCTTGCCCCAGTAGAAGCCGAGGAACCCTTCAAGCTGCGCCAGTTCGGCGTGCGGCGTGAGATAGGTCCAGATCGCATTCTCGGCGACGGCCTCGCCGGCGCGGACCGTCCAATAGCTGGCGTGGCCCTTGTAGGGGCAGTAGGTGTCGCGCTCCGTCGCCGCCAGATAGCTCATGTCCACGTCGCCGCGCGGCAGATAGTACATGGGGGCGTGGCCAAGCTCGTACATGACCATGGCGCCGGTCGTTTCGGCAATCGCGGCACCGCCGAACTCGACCCGGACCGTGGCCGGCAGGGGGTCGAAGCCGACCTCGTAGTTCGGATTGAGTTTCCAGCCGTTCGGATCGTCGGGCTTCGTCTCTGTCATACCGTTCTCCCTTTCCCATTCTGGCCGACGGGCTTCGCGCTAGTTCACCACAAGCGCCTCGGGCACATGGTTGACCCGCTCGGGCGCGCCCTCGGTGACGATGGCGGTCTCGCCCAGGGACATGGTGAGGCCGGAGGTGTCGTCGAGCAGGATCATGTGCATGAAGAAGACCATGCCGGCCTCGATGACTTGAGGGTTGCCGCGGTAGATCATCGGCCAGTCCATCCAGGTCGGCGGGTAGCTGATCCCCATGGTGTAGCCGCAGGCCTTCAGGGCGGCATGGCCGTAGCCGCCCTCGGTCAGGCCCTCGACGTGGGCCTCGTAGAGCTCGCCCACGGTCCGGCCGGGCCGAAGCGTCTCGCGACAGCGGGCCAGCGCTCCCTGGCAGGCGGCGAACATAGCCTGGTGGCGCGGGTCCGGCGTGCCGGTCAGCGCCACCGACATGGCCGCGGTGTGATAGTGCCGATAGGCGGCGGCGAACTCGTGCTGCACCTGGTCCTGCGGCCCGACGGTCTCCTTGCCGGTGTGATAGCGCACCATCAGCGCGTTCTCGCCGGCGCCCATGGGCCAGCGGCTCGCCGTCGGGTCGCCGTCGCCGGCCATGATCGCCTGCATCATTTCGCCGTAGACCTCGCCCAGGAAGACGCCGGGACAGGAACGCGTGTTGGCGATGGCCCAGGCCTGGTCGCAGAGCTCGCCGGCCTTGCGTACATAGGCCAGCTCGGCCGGCGACTTGACCAGGCGGACCAGGCGCACGATGTCGGAGCCGTCGCTCAGCTCGCAGAAGCCCTCCAGCGCGGCGTCGACCATCTTGCCGCGCTGCGCGGTCAGGCCGTAGGCGTGGTACTCGACCCCCAGGCGCTTGCCGCCCAGGCCCAGGCTGTCCAGCATGTCGCGCAGATCGTGCCCCGGCCTGGCGTCCTCGCCGTCGACCCAGATGCGGATGTCCTCCAGAATCGAGGTCATGGCCGACTGCAGCCGGTCGGCCGAGCGGGTGAGCAGCGCCAGACGCCCCTCGGCGGTCAGGACCATGCCCTGGAACATGGTGTAGCCGCTGGTGTCGTACCCGGTCAGATAGTACATCGTCTCCTGCTTGAAGATCACCAGCCCGTCCAGCCCGGCCTCCCCCAGGGCGGCGCAGGCCTTGGCGATGCGGGCGTGGTACTCGGCTTTGGGAAAGTGCAGGGTCATGAAGTGCCTCCGGCCAGGACGGGTGTGGTGGCCCTGACGGTAGAACAATTTTCGGTCTTGCGGAAGGAGTTGAAAAGACTCGCCCGGACGCCCGACCGGTTCGGTCGATTGGCGGCTTCTCCGACTTGAACCAGAGCGCGGTGGTGGGCGTGAAGCGCACGATCACGCCGAAGTGCACCGGGTCGATCCCCATCTCGCGCGACAGGGGCAGCAGCATCGGCACGACGACGATGATCGACGCCTTCAGTCGATGAGCGAGCCGTCGGGATTGAAGAAGGGATGGGGACCGTCGAAGCTGCCGATGTAGGTGATGTCGGCCACCAGACGCCGGTCTTTCGTTAGGTGCACGAGGCGGCAGGCCGGCGGCTCCTGAACGAACGCCGGCGGACCGGACGGATCGAGGTCCAGGGCGACCGCGTGCGACGGGCTTGGTCCGATGCAGGCGAGGGTGCCGTGCCAAAGTGTCTGGGCCGGCCGGTGAACGTGCCCGCAAAGCATCATCTGCACCTGTGGGTGCTGTTCGATCAAGGCGCCGAGCGCAGCGCCGTTTCGGCAGTTCTGCCGATCCATATGCGCCACGCCGGTCAAGAAAGGCGGGTGATGCATGTGGATCAGCGTGGGCCTTTCCCGATCTTGCGCGAGTGTCCGGCCAAGCCAGGACAGACGGTCAGCGCACATTTCGCCGTGAGGGTTTCCTGGTACGGTGGTATCGAGCCCGATCAGGCGAATGGGATAGTCCTCGATCGCGTAGTGTAGGAATCCTTCCGGTGGCAGGTAATCGTGGTCCCGGAAGGCGGCCCGCATGGCGTCCCGATTGTCATGATTTCCGGGCACCAGATAATAGGGCATGGCCAGACGCTCCAACGCCGGGCGCGCGACTTCGTATTCTCCCGGATCGCCGAAGTCCACCAGATCGCCGCTCACGACCACGACATCCAGGGCTGGTTTCAAGGTGTTCAAATGGGCGACGCAGTCCTTCAGGCGCGCCAGGGTATCGACCCGGCCATAGGCGATCTTGCCCCCTGCCTTGATATGCGTATCGGTGATCTGCGCGATTATCATCGTGGAGTCGATCTCCCGGTCTTTACCGTCCGTCAGCCGAACTCGAAAACTCGGCTTGGATTGATTTTCAGCCCTATCTCGCCGCCAGCCTTGAAGTCGACCCGATCATCTGTTTCGACGACAACGGGTGCGTGGCCGATGCCATCGATGATGATCTTCGTGCGGTTTCCCAGGAAGTAGACGCTGGAGATATGGCCGCGAAGATCGGCCTCGGCGAGCGGCACGACTTCGGCGTCCTCGGGCCGGAACATCACTTCCAGCGCCGCCGCATCCGGCCCCATCCAAGGCAGGCTGCCGCCGCGCACGGTCAGCTTTTGGTTTGCCACCGACCCCAAGACCTTGTTGGTGGTCCCGATGAAATCGGCCACGAAAGCGTTGGCCGGTTTGTAGTAAATGTCCTTTGGGCTGCCGATCTGCGCCACCACGCCCTGGTTCATGACGACGATGCGGTCGCCGATCGCCATGGCTTCGCCTTGATCGTGAGTGACGTAGACGGCGGTCACGCCGAGGCTGCGCAAGAGGCCATTGATTTCGATGCGGAGTCTTTCGCGCAGGAGGGCATCGAGCGCGGTGAGGGGCTCGTCCAGCAGCAATACGCGCGGCCGCACGGCAATCGCCCGGGCAAGCGCGACCCTTTGACGTTGCCCACCCGAGAGCTGGTCGATGCGCCGGTGGGCCAAGTCGACGATATGCATCATGGCGAGCATTTCATCGACCCGGGTCTGCTTTTCGACCTTTGGGATGTTCCGGACGGTCAAGCCATAGGCGATGTTCTCCGCCACGGTCATGTTCGGAAAGAGCGCGTAGGACTGAAAGACCATGCCCACGTTGCGCGATTCAATGGGCAGGTGGGTGACATCGTCCGCGCCGAACAGCACCCGTCCGCCAGGGTCGGGTGCTTCCAGGCCGGCGACAATGCGCAAGGTGGTGGTTTTGCCGCAGCCCGACGGCCCCAGCAGGACCACCGTTTCACCCCCCAGCACCTCCAGGTCGATGGGGTTCAGTGCCCGCGTGCCATCGGGAAAGGTCTTGGCGCAGGCTTCGAGACGAATACTGGTCGACTGCATTTGGTCCGTCATCGGCCGAACTCCGCAGAAATTTTTGGTGTGCCGGTCAACTCCGCCACGGGCTCTGGCGTGACCGCCTTTTGCTTGCGCGGCTTGCCATAGAACTGGAGCGCGATGAGCAGGGGCAGGATCATGAGCAGAAAGACCAGGGTATAGGCGCTGCCGATTTCAAGGCGCATCGAGGCGTAGCTGTCCGCCAGGCCGACGGGCAGTGTCTTGGTCAGCGGCGTGTGGAGCATCCAGGTCAGATTGAACTCTCCAATGGAGAGCGTGACCACCATGAGAGAGCCGGCCAGAATCCCCGAGCGGCAGTTGGGAAGGACGACGGTGCGAAAACGATACCAGAAGCCCGCGCCCAGACTGGCAGCACCTTCCTCCAGCGTGCGAAAATCGAAACTCGACAGGACGGCCAGAACCGAGCGGATCATGAAGGGCAGGGTGTAGAGCACATGGCCAACCAGGATGAACAGCCAGCTCAAGCGAAAGGCGCCGATCCCTCCGTAGGTGACGATCAGCGCAAGCGCGATCGCCAAGCCCGGAATGGCGATAGGCAGCACCAATGCCTCCTCGATGATGCGCGCGACGCGCCCCGACTTGACCGCCAGGACATAGGCCGCCGGCACGCCGATCAGAAGATTGCAGACTAGGCAGCTGACCGCGATCAGGAGCGAAAGGAAGATCGTGTCCGCATAGAGCCCCCAGACCTCGACCACCCATTTCAAGGTGAGGCCACTCTTCACGCCCTGTTGGAAATTGACCGTCACGCCGGCGAGGAGGGAGAGAAAAATCGGAACGATCAGGAACGCGCAGACCAGGAGCGTGAAGGCGAGACTGACGTAGAAGATCTTGCGCTGGGGCATCGATAGGAGTCCTAAGCCGCCGCCGCGACCGACGAACCGGCGATCGACCGGGCGATATAGAGCGCGACCCAGGTAATCAGGCCAAGGACGATGCTCAGCGCTGCCGCCGTCGCGAAGTTGGCGTTCAGCGTGAACTCGGTATAGATCGTCATGGGCAGGACATCGATGTTGGTGGCGAGGGTGAAGGCGGTCCCAAAGGCGCCCATGGCCGTGGCAAAGGCGATCGCGCCCGATGCGATGAGGGCCGGCTTGAGCGCCGGCAAAATGACATCGCGAATGACCTGCCAGCGCGACGCGCCCAAGGAACGGGCGGCTTCCTCGAGGGCGGGATCGAGTTTCTCGACCGCTGCCATGATCGTGAGGATCACCCGCGGGATGGAAAAGTAGAGATAGCCGGTGAAGAGACCGGCCATGGAATAGGCAAAGACCAGGCGCGAGCCCGTCAGCGCCCTCGAGACTTCATTCGCCAGCCCTTGGCGCCCGGCCAACATGATGACCAGGAACCCGATCACAACGCCGGGAAAGGCCAGGGGAAAGGTCAGCATCGCCGTCAAGACCTCCCGTCCGGCAAACTGGTTCCTGACCAGAAAGACGCCCGAAATTGTCGAGACGATGAGCGCCGCCGCGGTGACGGCCGCCGATAGAAGGAGCGTGGCCACCAGGCTCTCGAAGTGCCGTGGCGTATTGAAGACCGTAAGATACTCGGCAAAGCCGTTCTCGCTGCTCCCACCAATCAAGACGAGCTTGGTCATGGGCAGCAAGAAGAACGCGGCAAAAACAATCGCGACCGGCAGCATAAGCAAGAACAGCCGCGGATACTCGGTGGACTTCATGACAAGCGGACTCGTTTCGATTGGTGCAGCGGGGCGGCAGCTTTCGGCCACCGCCCCCGACACATTCTGCCTAGCGAACTTCGTTCAGGTAACGCTGCTTGAAGCCGTCCTGTACGTCGGCCATTTTTTTGTAATCGACAGGCTGAGAACGGGCGTAGTCCTCCGCCGGCAGGAACTTGGACTGGGCCTCCGGCGACATGGCGCTGGCGCGGATCGGCCGCAAGAAGGCGTTGGCCCAGACCGCTTGGCCTTTGTCGGACATGATGTGGTCGAGGATCTTCTTGCCCTTGTCCGGATTGGGACCGTTTTTCACCAGGCTCATGACATAGGGAACGACCACGGTTCCTTCCTGCGGAATGACAAACTCCACGTTGGCCTTGTCCTTGTACTTGCCGCGATAGGCATTGAAATCGTAGTCGAATAGGATGGGTATCTCGCCGGACAGGACCCGCGCATAGGAGGTTTGCTTCGGCACGATGGGATTGTTGGCCTGAAGCTTCTTGAAGAAGTCGATTCCCGGATCGAAGTTATCCAGGGTGCCGCCCATGGCGCGATTGACGGCCACGGCGCCGGCATAGCCGACAAAGGCGCTGGAGGGGTCGAGGTAGCCCACCATGCCATCGTACTCCGGCTTCAAGAGATCGGCCCAGGATGTCGGAACAGCGGCGTCGCCGAGCGCGTCTTTGTTGACGAAGAGACCCAGGGTCCCGGAGTGAATGGTGAACCATTTTCCATCAGGGTCTTTGAGGCCCTCGGGAATCTCATCGAAGTTCATGGGCTTGTAGGGCTCGACGACGCCCTTGTCGCCCGCGGCAATGCCAAAGGAAACGCCGTAGTAGGCGACATCCGCGACCGGGCTCGCTTCCTCGGCCAGCAGCTGTGACAGGGTCTGGCCGGAGTTCTTGTTGTCATGGGGAATCTCGTAGCCGAGCGTCTCCTTGATGGACTCGAGCTGCGATGCCCAATCGGCCCACTGCGGCGGGCAGTTGTAGCAGATGGCATCGGCCGCCAGGGCGGTTGTCATCTGTGCCGCGACGATCAACGCCGCGGTCGCGCTGCCGAGCAGCAGGTTCCGAGGTACAAACGATCCTAACTTCATCACACTTCCTCCCTTGGTTTATTGACTGTTGTTGGAATGCAAGGCCTCCGGCTCGCCGGCTTTGGGCGCCGGCCCGACAGAGGC
Organism: Kiloniellaceae bacterium; assembly: GCA_021776195.1. Next base: position 43,187 of record JAJFGK010000111.1, read on the forward strand.
CCCCGGTCGATAGGCAGTTGGCAGGACTTGAACCTTGCTCGTGGTGTCGCCGGTCAAACGGCCAAGAAGCTGCTGAACGGCGGCCTGGCCCATGGCACGGGATGGCTGGACGACGCTGGCCAGTGTCGGGTGCGACAAGAGGCCAAATGAGATTCCATCGAATCCGATGACGGACATCTCGTCGGGAACCACGACATTCTGGGCGCGTAGCGCGCTGATCACAGAGAAGGCCAGCAGGTCGGTGGAGCAAAAGAGAGCGGTCGGCGTGTCTTTTCCCTCCAACAGTTTCCCGACCGCTCGTGCGATGCGTCCTTCCACGAAATCGACCTCGATCAATGTCGGGGGCGCCAACCGCGCTTCGGCAATCCCGTCTTCAAAGCCGCAAAAGCGCGCCCGTGAACGGTCGGATGCATCGAAGCGCCCCGCAATCATACCCAGTCGATCATGGCCGAGCTGAATGAACTCTTCCGCGACCATCCGGCCGGCGGCCCGGTTATCCACCGTGACCGCGCTTCGGTTGGACCGTTCGGGTTGGTTGAACAACAAGACGTAGGGAATGCCGTGCGCGTCGAGGCGATCCAATTCCTGGCTGTGGTCCGCATCGGCGACGGTCAGGATGAGGCCATCGACCCGGTTGCCCAGCATGGTCTCGATCGCATGCCTTTCATCTTTCTCCTGATAGTTGCTACAGGTGATGAAGACCGAGTAGCCGGCGGATTGCGCCGCCGCCTGGATGCCCTCCACGACCTCGCCGAAAATGGGATTGGCGATCGACGGCAACATAATCCCAAAGGTTCGTGTCGAGGCGGTCTTGAGGTTGCGACCCACGGCGTTGGGCCGAAACCCGAGCTCATCGATAGCGGCCTGCACGCGCGCTGCCGTCGCTGGACTAATCGCGCCGCGACTGTTGACAACGCGAGAGACCGTCGCCGGCGAAACACCGGCCAGCGTGGCCACGTCTTTCAGGGTCGCCACAGCGTTCATGAGTGTCCTCGAACCTTGGTCGACAGGCTCGAACTAGAGCATCAATTTCAAAAATATGGAAACGTTTTCTGAAGTTCGTTATTCAAATTCAATATTTATATCGATAAATCAGTTGGTTATAAGCTATTATGCAATCGTTTGCAGAAATTTGTACCAATCAAGAGAAACTTTCGCCGGCTCAAGACATCATAATCGTCATCAAAACCGATTGTTGCACGGACGCCTTTGCCGGCTCGCAGGAGCCAGGATCGCGGGCCCCGCCACAATCGGATTATCCGATCATGGCATCGGCCAAAATCGCTTTTCAAGCAGCGGGCCGGGTGATCTGATTCGTTGTCGGAACGGTCACTCTCCGGGACTGTTCGTTCGTTGGAGGAGATTGAGCATGCCCATGGACAGGGGAACTTCGGCGGCGGAACTCGTCGATCTCGATCGCTATCCGATCGACGACCTGGACAGCGAGGCGGGTCAGGCCCTGCTGGCACGCTGCCAGCGCGACCTGGCGGCGCGGGCGCTCTGTGCCTTGAGCGGCTTTATCCGGCCGGTGTGGCTCGCCGCCATGAGAGAGGAGGCGGCCGCGCTCACGCCGCTTGCTTACTACCGCAACGAATTGCACACGCCCTTCTACGACAGCAAGGACAGTGACGCGCCGCCGCCGGACCATCTCTTGCAAACCAAGGTGAAGAGCAGTTATCGCCAGATCCTGACCGACGACATTCCGGACGAAGCCCTGATGCGCAGGCTTTATCTCTGGGCGCCCTTGACGGCCTTTGTGCGCCGGGTCTTCGGCGCCGAGACGCTGTTCCGCAGCCACTGTCCGCATTTGTCCCTGACTTACAAGATCGCGGGCGAGGGCGATACCGACAGTTGGCACTACGACGGCAACGACGGTGTCGTCTCGCTGCTGCTGCAAAAGCCAGACCGGGGCGGGCAGTTCGAGTATGCGCCCTACATTCGCAGCGAAGACGACCAGCGCTACGATCGGGTGACCGAACTTTTTGCCGATCCCAAGGCGCACGGTGTCAGGCCGGCCATCGAACCGGGAACCTTCGTTTTCTTCAACGGCAACTATTCGATCCATAGGGTCACCCCGGTCGGGCCGACAAAGCAGGCTCGTATAATCACCCTGCTGAGCTACGATCAGCGGCCGGACCAGATCTTCCCGCCGAGCTATATCGACCATCTGAGGACTTTTCCCAGGGGTGTCGACGCGCCACTTTGACCAGGACGCCCCTTGATTCGGCGGCGCAGATCGCTAGGTTTGCCTCTTGTCGTCCCCTATTCGGCTATTGCGACTGCCGCCCAGGGGCATGATCCTTTCGTAGATTGCGATCAGGCGGTCCGCATCGCGCGGGCAGCCTCTGTCGGTGCGACTCCCGTCCGGGGTGTGATATGACCCTTCGGGTGCGATTCGCCGCCGAGTTTGGATGAAGTGTGGAAATACTGCTCAACCTGGTCGGCGGCGTGGCCTTGCTCTTGTGGGGCGTGCGCATGGTGCGCACCGGCATCGAGCGGTCCTGCGGACATCTGCTGCGTCAGGCGGTCTCCAGGTCCTCGGGCAACCGCTGGGCGGCTTTCGCGGCGGGGCTCGGCATTACCGGGCTGTTGCAGAGCAGCACGGCGACGGCGCTGATCGTCTCGTCCTTCGCCGGCCAGGGCCTCTTTGCCGTCGCTATCGGTCTCGCCCTGATGCTGGGCGCCGACGTCGGCTCGACGTTGATCGTGCAGCTCTTCTCCTTCAACGTGGCCTGGATCTCGCCGCTGCTGATCTCGATCGGGGTCTTCGGCTACCTGTCGTCGGAGCGGACCTATCGGCGCAACCTCTCGCGCTCGATCATCGGCCTGGGCCTGATTCTCCTGTCCCTGAAGCTGGTCTCCCTGGCCTCGGCGCCGCTGCGCGAGACCGAAGGTCTTTCGGTCGTCCTGCAGGCGCTCACCGAAGAGCCGTTCCTGGCGGTGCTGATCGCGGCGGTCATCACCTGGCTGGCTCACTCCAGTGTCGCCGTGGTGCTGCTGGTCATGTCTCTGGCGGGCTTGCAGGTGATCGCGCTGCAGCTCGCGCTCTCCATGGTGCTCGGGGCCAATCTCGGTGCGGCCATCACCGCGGTCGTCATCACCCTGGGGAGCCCGGTCCTGGCGCGTCGCGTGCCGCTCGGCAACCTGATCATGCGCGCGGCGGGCGTGGTCGCGCTGGTGCCTCTGGTGCCCTGGCTCCAGCCCTATCTCGAAGTCGCCTCGAGCGATCCGGCGCGCATGGTCGCCAACTTTCACACCGGCTTCAATTTGGTTCTGGCCATGGTCTTCCTGCCGCTCACCGGGCTGGTGGCAAGCGCCACGACCCGGCTGCTGCCGGACCGGGGGACCGCGGGCGACACGCGCCGGCCGCGCTATCTGGATTTCAACGCGCTGGAGGCGCCGGTCGTGGCCCTGGCCTCGGCGGCACGCGAGACCCTGCGGATGGGCGACGAGGTGCGCTCCATGCTCTCCGCCGCGCGCCAGGTCCTGCTGAAAAACGACCCGTCGCAACTCGAGGCCGTCGCCTCGATGGACGACTTGATCGATGAACTCCACCTGGCGATCAAGCTCTACATCACCTCTCTGTCGAAGACCGAAATGGATCAGGGAGAGAGCGAAAGAAGTATCGAGATCCTGAGCTTCACGACCAACCTGGAGCACATTGGCGACGTGGTGGACAAAAACCTGCTGGAGTTGGCCGCCAAGCGGAGCAAAGCCAGGATCAGCTTCTCGGCCGAGGGTCTGCAGGAACTGGAGGCCTATTTCGACCAGGTTCTGGCGAACCTCGATCTCGCCCTGAACGTCTTTTTGACCCGCGACATCGAACTGGCCCGCAGCCTGCTGCGCGAGAAGACCGGGATGCGCGCTCTGGAGCGGCGCTACGTCGAAAACCACTTCGCGCGGATCGGTAAGCGCTATGCCGAGTCCATCGAATCGAGCGCCCTACACATCGATATCCTGCGCGACCTGAAGCGCATCAACAGCTACCTGACCTCCATCGCCTATCCCATTCTGGAGCGCGGCGGCGAACTGACGGAGAGTCGCCTGCGGGAAACGGACCCAGAAAGCGCGGCCTTGGACAATAGCGCTCGGGAAACCCGCCTGCCGCCCGAACCCCAGCCTTAAGGCGCTCCGGCTTTCCCTTTCCCCTTGCCCGCCGGCCTTCCGGGCCGGCAAGGTGATGCAAAAGGAGCAACCGGAGGGGCAGTCATGGGCGCGCGTCAATATTCCTGGCCGGAGGGCCACTGGGCCTGGCCGATCTCCGTGACTCACAAGCACGGCCTGCGCGATGGCGACTTGATCTTCGTCGGCGGCCAGGTCGATCTCGACAGCCAGGGCAGGGTCCGCAACCCGGGCGATCTGGCGGCCCAGACCCGAGGCGCGATGACCTATATGGCCGTGGTCTTCGAAGACCTCGGCGCCGACCTGGGCGATCTGGTGAAGCTGGTCGCCTACTATGTCGGCGAGGGGCCGGAGGCCGAGGCGATCCTGCTGCGGGAGATCGCGCGGGCCCTGCCGCCGGGCGCGGGGCCGGCGATCAGTCTGGTCGCCCTGCCGGCCTTGGGGTACGAAGGCCTGGTTTCGGAAATCGAAGCGGTGGCGATGCGTGGCGAGGACGGCACGCGCCTGCTGCGCCGGGCTGTCTCGCCCGAAGGCTTGCCGCCCGTGCCGGCGCCCTTCGTTCATGGCTTGGCCTGCGGCGAGATGATCTTCATCGGCGATCAGGCCGCGCTCGACGAGAGCGGCGCGGTGATGGTCCCGGGCGATGTGGTGGCCCAGAGCCAGGCGATGATGGAGCGCCTCGAGACGGTCCTGGGCCGCCTCGGCGCCGATTTCGACGATGTGGTGAAGCTCAACGTCTTTTACAGGGGTGCGGGCGATGCCGAGAGCTGGGCCGTGCCGGCCAAGATCAGGGCGGGCTACTTTGCCGAACCGGGGCCGGCGGCGACGGGCGTTCCGGTTGTCGCCTTCGCCCAGCCGGGCCTGATGACGCGAATTGCCGTCACCGCAATGCGCGATCCCGGTGGCGAACGCCTGGAGAGGTCCTTCTCCTGGCCCGAGGGCCATTGGGACTGGCCCACACATCTGCCCTACAAGCACGGCAATCGCTGCGGGCGGATGGTCCATGTCGGCGGGCAGGTATCGATCGACAGCCTGGGACAGGTCATCGATCCCAACGACCTGGTGGCCCAGACCGAGCGTTCAATGGACTACATCGCCAAAGTTCTGACCGATCTGGGGGCCGGGCTCGACGATGTGGTGAAGGTGACGGCCTTCTATCAGGGCGGCGCCTCGGCGGCGCGGATTCATGAGAACCTCTCGGTCCGCTCGGCGGCCTTCAGCGATCCCGGACCGGCGACCACCGGCATCCCGGTCCCCTACCTGGCCTACGAAACGATGATCATCGAGATCGAGGTCATCGCCCTGGTCGACTAGCGGCTTGTTGAGCAGAGCGCGTCATCCCGGACACGACTTTCCTCCAGATCTACGATCTGGAAAGGAAAGTCAGCGATCCGGGATCTCGGTGGAAGTGAGATCAGGCGTCGGCCCGAGGTTCCGGATACCTCGCTTCGACCGCCAAATCGAAGATTTGGGCCGAAGCGGGTTCCGGAATGACACGCTTAGGTCAACAATTGTGACCAGACACTAGGCGGCGGCCGTTTGCGGCGACTCCCGGCCGGGCATCCGGCGACGCTGCAGGAACAAGACCAAGGCCAGAAGCAGGATTGCCGGGATATAGAAGACCTCCTTGGGCATGCGTTCCTTTGGCACGGCCACGGTCACGATTTCCACCGGTGCGTCGCCATAGAAGTCATAAGACCTGCCCAGGTGGGCAAAGGGGGTCCCGCCGAAGGGCTCTTCCAGGACGGCCTTGCCGTCTTCCATCAGCAGGCTCAGTCCGGCGGCCTCGATCCGCGTCGCGCCATCGCCGGCCGGCCCCAGAGGCACGACCAGGGTGGTCTGGATCATTTCTTCGGCATTGTCGAAGTCGGGACCGGAAACTGTGACCCGCAGGTTTGCCTCGGCCGGCTGGGTGCCGGCCACGTCGAAGGCCTCCAGGCCGGGCGCGTCGAGGAAGGGTGGATCGACCTGATCCAGCCAGTAACCTGGCCGGAAGAGGGTAAAGGCGATCAGGAGAAGCGCCACGGATTCCCAGATTCGATTGCGCACGAAGAAGAAGCCTTGCGTGGCCGCGGCAAAGAGCAGCATGGCCACCACCGCGACCCCGAAGACGATCACCGCCCGGCCCGCGGAGACGTTGATCAGCAGCAGTTCCGTGTTGAAGATGAACAGGAAGGGCAGCACCCCGGTGCGAATATCGTACATAAAGCCTTGGACGCCGGTTTTGATGGGATCGCCGCCCGAAATGGCCGCGGCCGCGAAGGCCGCGAGACCCACGGGGGGCGTGTCGTCGGCCAGGATGCCGAAATAGAAGACGAAGAAGTGGGCCGCTACCAGCGGGATGATCAGTCCGGACTTCGCACCCAGGGTGACAATCACGGGCGCCATCAGGGAGGAGACGACGATATAGTTGGCCGTCGTCGGCAGGCCCATGCCGAGGATCAGGCTCATGACCGCCACCAGAATCAGCATCAACATCAAACTGCCACCGGAGAGGAACTCGACGAACTCGCCCACCACCTGATGGGCGCCGGTCAGGGAGATGGTGCCGACGATGATGCCGGCCGCCCCCGTCGCCACGCCGATGCCGATCATGTTGCGCGCGCCGGAGATCATGCCGTCGACGAATTCGTCCCAGCCCTGGCGGCAATCGGCCGCGAAGGTGCTCTCGCCGCGCAGGATGGCCTTGATCGGGTGTTGGGTCAGCGCCACCAGGATCATCGCAATGGTCGCCCAGAAGGCCGAAAGCGCCGGCGAAAGACGCTCGATCAGAATGCACCAGATCAAGACCACGATGGGCAGGAAGAAATGCAAGCCAGTCAGCGCCGTGGCGCCGGCCGGCGGCAGTTCGGTGATCGGCGCATCGGGGGCATCGACCACCAGATCGGGATAGCGCGAGGCCAGCTTGAGCAGCACCAGATAGGCGACGCCGAGCAGAATGCTGACCACCAGGAAGGCATAGTCCGGCACCACGACCTTGATCCAACCGAGCCCGAAATAGACCGCGGCGCCCAGGATCGTCATGCCGATGAAACCGGTCAGAACCCCCATCAGCTTGCGCGCCAGGGTGAGGGTCGAGGGCCGCTTGGGCAGGCCCTTCAGGTCCAGCTTCATCGCCTCCAGGTGGACGATGTAGAACAGCGCGATATAGGAGATCACCGCTGGGACGAAGGCATGCTTGACGATCTCGACATAGGCCACGCCGGTGAATTCGGCGATCAGGAAGGCCGCCGCGCCCATGACCGGCGGGGTCAACTGGCCGTTGGTCGAGGAGGCGACTTCGACGGCGCCGGCCTTTTCCGCCGAGAACCCGGTGCGCTTCATCAAAGGGATGGTGAAGGTGCCGGTGGTCACGGTGTTGGCGATCGAAGAGCCGGAATAGAGACCGCTCATGGCCGAGGCGACCACGGCGGCCTTGGCCGGTCCGCCGCGCAGGTGGCCGAGCAGGGCGAAGGCCAGCTTGATGAAGTAGTTGCCGGCGCCGGCCTTTTCCAGGATCGCGCCGAACAGGACGAAGAGGAAGATCAGCGAGGCCGAGACCCCGAGGGCGACGCCGAACACGCCTTCTTCCTGCATCCAGTAGTGCCACATGGCCTTGCCGTAGGAGGCGCCCTTCCACTGAATCGTCTCGGGCATGAAAGACAAGTGGCCGAAGAAGACGTAGAAGACGAAAACCGAGGCAACGATGACCAAAGGCAGGCCCAGCGCCCGGTAGACGGCAATCGCCAGCGCCGCCATGCCGATGGTGGAGATGACGAGGTCGGCCGAGGTCGGCAGCCCGGCACGCACGGCGATATCATCGGCGAACCAGATTTTGTACAAACAGCAAGTCACGCCAGCCAAGGCCAGCAGCCAGTCGTACCAAGGGATCGAGTGCCGGGGGCTCGACTTGAAAAGTGGAAAAGCGAAGGCCGCCAGGGCGAAGGCGAAAGAGAGGTGAACGTTGCGCGCTTCCGAGTTGGTGTAGATGAACTCGAATTGCAGGCCCATGTCCTTCAGGACGGCGCCTACCGTATCCTGGAGGAAGTATGGCAGGTTCGAGGCGTAGTAGAGCTGGAAGAGCGACCAGGTGAAGCAGAGACCGAGGAGGAATTTGCCCAAGGCCCCGCCTGGACTACGCGCGCCGGTATCGGCCTTCGCGACGAGGTCTTCGGCGCTGTTGGCAGCGGCCTGGCTCTGGTCTGCCATGGTCTATCCCCCTGATTTTCCCCATAGAGACCGAGGCCTCATTCAAAGCCCAAGCCGCCGTCTCTTCGCTGGTCCAACCGATTGAACGCAAAGGAAGAGGGCGGCCCGACCCGGGCCGCCCCAAAATGCGCCGGACTACATCCAGCCGCGTTCCTTGTAGTACTTCGCCGCGCCGTCGTGCAGTGGGGCACTGATGCCGTCGGCAATCATCTCGGACTCTTTCAAATGTTTGAAGGCCGGATGAAGCTTCTTGAAGTCATCGAAGTTTTCGAAGACCGCCTTGACCACCGTGTAGACCACGTCCTCGGGAACGTCCGACGAAGACACGAAGGTCGCGCCGACGCCGAAGGTAGTGGTCTCCTCGTTGTCGCCGTACATGCCGGCCGGGATGGTGGCCTTGCGATAGTAGGAGTTGTCGGAGACCAGCTTGTCGATCTCCGGGGCGACGGTGTTGACCAGCACCGCGTCACAGGTCGAAAGCGTTTCCTGGGTCAGGGCCGAGGGATGGCCGACGAGCCAGAAGTAGGCGTCGATCTTGTCGTCGCAGAGTGCCTGGCCGGTTTCGGCCGATTTCATCTCCGAGGCCAACTTGAGATCGTCGCGGCTCCAGCCCATGGCCGCTTCCATGACGTCCCAGGTGCCGCGGGTGCCCGAGCCCGGGTTGCCGATATTGACCCGCTTGCCCTTCATGTCGGTGATATTCTTGATGCCGGAGTCACGGCGCGCAATGATGGTGACCGGCTCGGGATGGACGGAAAAGACCGCGCGAAGGCCCTCGAACTTACCCTGGTCCTCGAACTTCGAGCTGCCGTGATAGGCGTGAAACTGCCAGTCCGACTGGGCAACGCCGAACTCCAGCTCGCCGGCGCGAATGGTATTGATGTTGTAGATCGAGCCGCCGGTCGATTCGACCGAGCAGCGGATGCCGGTTTCCTTGCGGGTCTTGTTGACCAGGCGGCAGATCGCGCCGCCGGTGGGATAGTAGACCCCGGTCACGCCGCCGGTGCCGATGGAGATGAAGCGCTGCTCGGCCGCTTCGGCCAAGCTCGCGGCCATCACCAATGCTGCCACCGCAGCCGATGCCATTACCAATCTTTTCATCTGGCGTCCTCCCTGTAGATGCCTTGCGTTGAAAATTTGAGGCCATTAATCAGGCCCCGTTGTTTGAGATCAGCTATTCGAACATTGCCGCCCAGTCTTTGTCAAACCCGGACCGGCCGGCACCCTGGCTGGTAAGTCAATGACGCTTTTGCGCTTTTTGCCGGGGCCGTGTTACGCTTCGGTGTTCTTGGGGGCTTCGCCCAGCGGCTATGACAAGAGGATGTTATGTACAAGGAAATACTATTGCCGGTCGACATCGCGCACCTGGGCGCGGAGAACAGGGCGGTCGAAGTCGCTTGCGAACTGGCCAAGACCCACGGGGCACGGCTCAATATTCTGGCCGTGGTGCCCGACTACGGCATGCCGATCGTGGGGTCTTTCTTTCCCGAGGGTTTCGAGGGAGAGGTCATGGGCCATGCCACCAAGGAGCTGGCGGCCTTTATCGGCAAGGCGGTGCCGGGCGACCTGCCGGTCCGCCAGCACCTGGCGCGCGGCACGGTCTATGAAGAGGTCTTGCGCATGGCCAAGGGGTTGTCGATTGACCTGATCGTGATGGCCGCCCGCCGTCCCGAGTTGAAGGACTATCTGCTGGGGCCGAACGCCGCGCGGGTCGTGCGCCACGCCGGCTGCTCCGTGCTGGTTGTGCGCGACTAGTCTACCTCCAGGAAACCCTCCAGCACCTCGCCGTAGCCGAAAAGCGCCGGCGCGCCGCCGGTGTGGTAGAAGATCACGCGCTGGTCCTTGGTCCAGGCGCCGGCGCGGACCAGGGCGATGAGGCCGGCCAGCGTCTTGGCGCTGTAGACCGGATCGAGCAGCAGGCCCTCCAGACGGGCGGCCAGGGTCAGGGCCTCGAAGGTGCTGTCATCGAGCCGACCGTAGCCGGGTCCCAGGGCCTTGTCATGGACCTCGACATCCGCCTCGCCGACCAGCCCCGGCCGCTCCAGCATCGCGGCCAACTCCTGGGCGCGCTGCAGAACCCGCGGGGCCTGGAGCGTGACGGCCCGGCGCACGCAGATCCCGACCGTGCGCAGCGGGCTCCCCAGCAGCCGCAGGCCCGCCAGGGCGCCGCAGTGGGTGAGGGCCGAGCCGCTGGCGATGACCACGGCGTCGAATGACTTGGCCTGTTCCTTGATCTGTTGCAGCAGTTCCGCGGCGGCGTCGACATAGCCGAGCGCGCCCAGGGGCGGGTGAGCCGCGCTCAGGTGAATGACATAGGGCCGCCGGCCCGCGGCGCGCAGCTCCGCCGCCCGTGCCTCCAGCGTGGCGTCGGCGCCGGTTTCGTTCTCGCCTTCGGGGAAGGTGGCGATGGTTGCGCCCAACAAGCGGTCGAGCAGAACGTTGCCCGAGGCGTGATAGCTCCCGGCCATGTCCGGCACCCGGTCTTCGTGCTGGATTTCGCAGGCCAGACCCAGCTTGGCCGCCGCCCCCGCGGTGGTGCGCAGAAAATTCGACTGCACCGCGCCGGTGATGAGAACCGTGTCGGCCTCCTGGAACAGCGCAGCACCCAGGTAGTATTCCAACTGCCGCGCCTTGTTGCCGCCCAGGGCAAGGCCGGTACAGTCATCGCGCTTGACCCAGATTTCAGGGCCGCCCAAGGCCTCGCTCAGGCGCGGCAAGGGCTCCAGCGGCGTCGGCGTGTGGGCGAGCCGGATGCGGGGAAAGCCGTGGGTCTGTTCGAGCTGGGGCAAGGGAGGACCTCGTAGCTTAGGGATAAGGGACGCCCCATCGTGCGGGCCCCGGCGGTGCTTCGCAAGTCCGCCGCGGCACTGGCGAAGGGTCACAAGTTGGCGAGCAGGCTTGCCCAATGAAGCCGACAGTCCCATTTTTTGTGAAGAACCAGGAAAGGATGGCCTGTTGCGAGCCTCGAAACCAACGACCTGCCGCCCCTCTCGTCGCCAGGTGCTGACGCTGCTTGGATCTGGTCTCGCCGCGGCTGCCTGGCCTGGTCACGTCCTGGCTGGTGGCGCCACACCGGTCCCCGACCTGATCTCGATCCCGGCCGGTCTGTTCTGGAGCGGATCGGACCAAGCCGAGCGCGAACTGGGCTACCGGTTGGACGAGGCGGCCTACGGTCATTCGCGCACGCGCCAGAACCGTTGGTACGATGTCGAGTACAAGAAAAAGCAGCGCCAGACCGGTGCCTATCGCATCACCCCCACGCTGATCACCAATGCCCAGTACCGTGGATTCGTCACGACAACCGGGCATCCGGCACCGGAGGTCGACCCGGCGACCTGGAAGAGCTATGGCCTGATCCACCCCTACAGCCGCACGCGCCGCCATGCCTGGAGCGATGGCCTGCCACCGCCGGGCCGCGACGATCATCCGGTAGTGATGGTCTCCCACGACGACGCGAAAGCCTTCGCGGCCTGGCTGTCGCAGGGGACGGGCCTGACCTGGCGGCTGCCGACCTGGCAGGAATGGGAAAAGGCCGCGCGCGGCACCGACGGTCGGATTTTCCCCTGGGGCGATAGCTGGGACCCGGCCAAGCTGAACAGCCATGACGCAGGGCCCTTCGATACTCTGCCGGTCGGGTCCTTCCCGGCCGGGGCCAGCCCCTTCGGCCTGCTCGACGCGGCGGGCCAGGTCTTCGAGTGGACCGCCAGCGAGACCAAGCCCGGGCGCTACGAGGTGCGCGGCGGTTCCTGGGACGACAGCGGCTGCGGCGTTTGCCGCCCCGCCGCCCGGCATTCCCGGCCGGCCCACCTGAAACACATTCTGGTCGGTTTCCGCCTGGTGATGAGCGACCTCTAGACCTTGCACCCTTCCGCCTGGCGGTCGATAAAAAGGGCCGGAGGAGATGTCATGACCAGTCCCTTTATCGCCCTGGACGATCTCGCCGCGCGCGTCGCCGCTGGCGCGCTGTTGGCGCTGCCACCGGACTATGCCGGCCCAGCCATGGCGGCGGTGCGCGAGGTGATCCGTGCGCGAACCGGCGACCTGCGCCTGCTGGGCGTGCCGCAGTTGGGGTTGCAGGCGGATCTCATGATCGGCGCCGGTCTGGTGGCCAGCGTCGAGACGGCGGCGGTCACCCTGGGCGAGCACGGCCTGGCGCCGCGGTTTACGGCAGCGGTCAAGGCGGGCCGCCTGCGGATCGTCGATTCGACCTGCCCGGCGATCCACGGCGCCTTGCAGGCGGCCGAGAAGGGCTCGCCCTTCATGGCCCTGCGCGGCATCCTGGGCAGCGATATCCTGGCCCATCGCCCGGACTGGAAGGTGATCGACAATCCCTTCGCGGCCGATAGGGGCACGGCGCAAACCGGGCAAAGCGATCCCGTGGTCCTGCTGCCCGCCATCCAACCCGATGTCGCGCTGTTCCACGCCCCCTTGGCGGATCGCGCCGGCAATGTCTGGATCGGCGTGCGGCGCGAGCTGATGCTCATGGCCCACGCCGCCAAGACCACCCTGGTGACGGTCGAGAAGGTGGTCGAGGACGACCTCTTGGCCGATCCGCGGATGGCGGCGGGCACCATCCCCGGGCTTTATGTCAGCGGCTTGGCCGAGGTGGCCGGCGGGGCCTGGCCGGTCGGGTTCTGGGGCGGCCCCAAGGCCGACGCCGCCTGGCTGGCGCGCTACGCCGCCGAGGCCAAGAGCGACGCGGGTTTCCAGCGGCTGCTGACCGACTGGCTGGCCGCCGGGGCGGAGCCCCGCGCCGCCCATGGCTGACGTCCGTTCCGAAGAACTTCTGATCGCCGTCATCGCCCGCATGTTGGCCGGGCTCGGCCACATCGCCGTCGGCGCGGCCTCGCCGATCCCGGGGGCGGCGGCTCTGCTGGCGCGCCGCCGTTCGGGCGGGGCGCTGAAGATCTCGATCCTCGGCAGCGAGCGTCACAACCCCTTTACCGACGGCGGCCGCGAGCTCTTCGACTGCGCCGGGCAGGGCCGCATCGACGCGTTTTTTCTCGGCGGCGCCCAGATCGACGGGTCGGCCAACATCAACCTGGTCGGGGTCGGCGACTACCCGCAGAGCAAGGCACGCTTTCCGGGCTCCTTCGGCTCGGCCTATCTCTACTTCGTGGTGCCGCGGGTGATCCTCTTTCGCGAGGAGCATTCGCCGCGAAGCCTGGTCGAAAAGGTCGACTTTATCTCGGCACCGGGGGTCAGCCCGCCGGGAGTCTATCGCCCGGGCGGACCCTACGCGCTGGTCACGGGTCGTTCGGTCTTTGCCTTCGACCGCGCCAGGGGGCGCTTCCGGCTGGAGAGCCTGCACCCCGGCGAAACCCCGGAGAGCATCGCCGCGCAGACGGGATTTGACTTCGACAAGCCCGCCCTGCACAAGGAAACCGAGCCGCCCGATCGGGACACGCTGGCCCTGATACGCGGCCCGATCCTGGACGAAATCGCCGAGGTCTATCCAGCCTTTGCCGCGCGCTGGAGCTAGAGAAGGATACCCAGAACACATGACCGAGCCTGCCAAGGGTGCCCTCGACGGCGTCGTGGTCATCGATCTGACCCGGGTCCTGGGCGGCCCCTATTGCACCCAGGTGCTGGGCGACCACGGCGCCGAGGTCATCAAGGTGGAGCCGCCCCAGGGCGACGAGACCCGCGACTGGGGTCCGCCCTTTCACGAGTCCGACGGCTACGCCTCCTACTTCATGGGGGTGAACCGCAACAAGCGCTCGATCGGCCTCGACCTGCGCGGCGAGGAGGGGCGCGAGGTGCTGTTGCGGCTCTTGGAAAAGGCCGACGTGCTGATCGAGAACTACAAGACCGGAACCCTGGAGCGCTGGGGATTGGGCTATCAGGAGGTGCTCCAGGCGCGCTTCCCGCGGCTGATCCACTGCCGCATCTCGGGCTACGGCGCCACCGGGCCGCTGGGCGGCCGGCCCGGCTACGACGCGGCGATCCAGGCCTGTGCCGGCATGATGTCGGTCAACGGCACGCCAGAGAGCGGACCTACCCGCATCGGCATCCCCCTGGTCGACATCGGCTGCGGTCTCTACGCCGGCTTCGGCATTATGATGGCGCTCTACGAGCGCGACCGATCCGGCTTGGGGCAGTACCTCGACATGACGCTCTACGATGCCGCCGTCGCTCTGATGCACCCTCATATCCCGAACTACGCCCTGTCCGGCAAGCTGCCCGGGCTGACCGGCAACGCCCATCCCAACATCGCACCCTACGACAAGTTCAAGACCAAGACCGGCGAGATCTTCCTCGCGGTGGGCAACGACCGGACCTTTCAGCGGGTCTCCACCGAACTGGGCCGGCCCGAGCTGGCCGAAGACGAGCGGTTCCGTCACAACGCGGGTCGGGTGCAGCACCGCGACGCGCTGCGCGACATCTTGGAAGACCTGCTGGCGGAGTACGACGGCGAGGCCATCTGCGCGCGTCTGCTGGAGATTGGCGTGCCGGCCGGCGCGGTGCTGAACGTCGAGCAGGTGCTGGACCATCCGCAGACCCGCGAGCGGGAGATGGTCATCGAGGAGGAGGGCTACAAAGGCTGGGGCAACCCGATCAAGCTGTCGCGCTCGAGCAGCGGCCTGCGCCATCGGCCGCCGCGCTTTGGCGCCCACGCCCGGGAAATCCTGGCCCAGTTCGGCTTCGACGAGGCCGAAACCGCGAGCCTGCTGGAGAGCGGCACGGTGCTGGAAGAGCGGCGCAAATAACTGCTCAGGTTACCGCGCGCCACCCAGATAGGCCTCGATCTCGGGGGTCCGGTAGCCGTCCTGGCGCCACAGGACCGGGAAGTGGTTCTCGTCCATGATGTTGTCGCCCAGGCGCCTGTAGCGGCTGTAGATCGAGCCGGTGTAGTCGCCCAGATGGCCGGGCGCGTACTGGGCGTCGGCGCGCATGGCGTGCAGCACCAGGGCGCGGCGCGGCCGGGTTGCCCGGTTGTGGTCCGAGCCGTGCCAGGTCCAGCCGTGGTGGAACGACCCGCCGCCCTTGGGAACTTCGATCCGCACGATCTCCGGCTCGACCCCTTCCAGCGCGGCGGCCTGCTCCATGAATTTGCGATAGTCCTCGGGACCGTGAAACTCGCCCTCCGGCTTGGAATGATGCCAGCGGTGCGAGCCGCGCACGAACTCGACCGTGCCGCCCTCGGCCAGCGTATCGTCCAGCGCGATCCAGCAGCTCAAGAGCTCCGAGGGCGTGAACCAACTGAGATAGGCGTTGTCCTGGTGATAGCCCAGAGGCCGTGTCCCCGGGGGTTTCCACAGCACGTTGTCGATCATGATGCGTGTGCCGGGCCAGTCGCCAAACCGGGCGATGGCCTGACCGAGGTCGGCGCGCAGCACGACCCTGGCGATGGCGCGGTCGGCCTTCCAGCCGTTGCAGATCTGGCGGGTCAGGCTGGGGTCGCCGCTGTCTACCTGCCAGTTGACCTCGTCGGGGGTCACGCCGGTCTCGAAGTCGCCGCGGAACAGGCGCTCGAAGCTGTCGCGCAGGATCTCGACCGTCTCGTTGTCGATGAGCTGCTCGACGACCAGAAATCCGTCCTCGTTGAACCGGGCGATCTGCTCCGGCGTTACGTCGAACATTACAGGGCTCCGTCAACTAGGGCAGGCAGTCGAGGTACATCTTCACATCCCAGTCCGAGACCTGCCAGATGAACTTGTTCCACTCGTCGCGCTTGTACCAGTCGTAGATGCCGTAGAGCTCGCCCGGCAGCGCGGTCTTGATGACCTCGTCGCCGGCCAGCGCGTCGAGGGCGTCGCGCAGGGTGGTGGGAATGCGCTCGACCGCCTCGCCCGAGGCCACGACCTCGGCGAAGTTGCGCTCTTCCGGTGGGCCGGGATCTATCTTGTTGCGGATACCGTCGTCGAAGGCCTTCAGCAGCGCGCCCTGCATGAGGTAGGGATTGACCATGGAATCGACGCAGCGGAACTCGAAGCGGTCGGGGCTGGAGACGCGAATCGCGCAGGACCGGTTTTGCAGGCCCCAACTGACCCCGACCGGGGCCCACATGCCGGTGTCGTTGAGCCGCCGGTAGGAGTTGACGGTCGAGGATCCGATCGCCACCAGGGCGTTCATATGGCTCATCATGCCGCCCAGGGACCACTTGCCGATGTCGGCCGGCATCCAGACTTCCTGGGGATCGCGAAAGGCGTTGGTGCCGCCCCGGCGGTAGGAGAAGACCTCGTCCATGCCAGGCTGGGGCGCCTCGACCAGGGGCTGGACGCTGTCGTCGCCGCCGGTCCAGAGCGACAGGTTATGGTGACAGCCATTGGCCGGCATGCCCATGTAGGGTTTCGACATGAAGACCGCGATCAGGCCGAACTCGCGGGCGACCTGGGCGCAGATCTGTCGGTAGGTGGTCAGGCGGT
Source organism: Kiloniellaceae bacterium (assembly GCA_021776195.1). Next base: position 59,866 of record JAJFGK010000111.1, read on the forward strand.
CGCTGGTGCGCAGCGCCTCGTCGTACTGGAAGTTCAGCTCGATCTGCCCCGGTGCGTCCTCATGGTCGCCCTGGATGATGTCGAGGCCCATGGCGATGGCATAGTCGTAGACCCGCAGCCAGACGTCCGAGAGCTGTTCGAACTGATCGATGTGATAGGCATAGGGCTTGGTGGTCTCGTGGTAGGGCGCCTTGTCGTCGCCCGGCTTCAGCCAGAGCATTTCCGGTTCGCAGCCGACCCGCAGGTGCAGACCGTCGTGGTCCTGCTGAAACTGATTGTGGATGCGCCGCAGGGTGCCGCGGCAGTCGGAGTCGAGAACCTCTTCGGCGTGCTCGGGATCCTCGCGGCTCCAGAAGACCGTGCAGAAGACCCGCGCCAGCCGCTTGTTCCAGGGCAGCTGGCAAAAGCTGTCCGGGTCGGGCAGGGCCAAGAGCTCCGAGGCGTTGGGCGGAAAGCCGATAAGGTTGCCGTCGCGGTCGGGAAAGACATTGGTGACCCCGCCGATCCAGGTCTGCATACCCTCGGCGGCGACCCGTTCCCAGTGCAGCGCCGGAATCGCCTTGCCCATGATCCGGCCGGTGATCGAGATGTACTGATAGTAGATGTAGTCGATCCCGAGGGCCTCGATCTTGGCACGCACCTGGGCGATCAGGTCGTCGCGGGCCGGGTCGTTCAGATAGTCCTGTAGGTCGCTCATCCGTTCCATTCCCCCCTTGGAATCTTGGCTGTTTTCGAACCTGTCACACGACCTCGAGATAGCGGGCGCGCTCGGCGGCGCTGACCTCGCGGCGCAGGGCGGCTTCCTCGCGCCGGCAGACCGTGACGAAGTGATCGATGAAAGACGCGCCCCAGATCTCCCTGGCCGCCGCCGAGTGAGCCAGGCGCTCCGTGGCCACGAAGAGGTCGTGGGGCAGGGTCTCGCCGCCATTCGTGACTTCATCGGGCCCGCCGCCGGCGAAGGCGGCCGGCGGTTCGAGTTTGTGCTCGATCCCCCACAGCCCCGCGCCGAGCACAAAGCCGAGATTGAGATAGGGGTTCGCGTCCGCCCCCGGCAGGCGGTACTCGATGCGGCAGTTCGCCTCTGGCGCCGGCACCACCCGGACACCGGCGGAATAGTTCTGGATCGCCCAGGAGGCCGACTTCGGCGCCCAGTTGCCCGGCGCGATGCGGCGGTAGGCGTTGGCGGTCTGATGGGTCAGGGCCATGGCCTCGGGCGCCAGGGCGACGAGGCCGGCGACGAAGTGGCGACAGATCGCGCTCATATCGTCGCCACCCTCCGTCGCGAAGAGGTTGCGGCCGGACGCGGGATCGAAAAGCGACAGATGCGGGTGCTGGGAAAGCCCGGGAAAGTCGGCGTCGAGCTGGGCCATGAAGGCGGCGGTCAAGCCCCGGCGGCGGCAGAAGGCCTTGGTGAAGAGTTTCAGGAAGGCGGCGTCATCGGCGGCGCGCAGCGGCGCGCCTGCCCGCGGCGTCGCCTCGAAACAGCCGGGGCCCAATTCCAGGCCCAGGGCGAAGAGATCCAGACCGCCCGCCCGCAGGGTCTCGTCGAGCTCGCCCACGAACGCGGCATGGCTCGCGGCGCTCTCGCCGGCCCAGCAGCGGTTGTCCTGGGCGAAGGTCTTGAGCGAGGCAAAACCGCTGTCGCGCAGAGAGGCGGCGTCTTCCTGCAGCACGATGAATTCGGACTCCAGGGCGGCCTTGACCCCGAAGCCCAGCGCCTCGGCCCTGGCGATCTGCCGGGTCAAGAGGCCGCGCGGCGACAGCGCCGCCGAATCGCCCCTGTAATCGGCAACCATCAGGCAGGCCTTGTCTTCGAAGGGGTAAGGCCGGATCGAGGCCGGATCGACCGTGACCGGCTCGCCGACGAAGGGTCCGGCGCCAAAGACCTGTTCGCCGGCATCCCACTGGGGCAGGACGTTGACGAAGGTACCGCCGTCGAAGACCGTGGCCACGTCGTCGAGGCGCAGCCGGCGTTCGCGGAAGGTGCCCATCAGATCGAAGATGCCGACATGGGCGATTTCGACGCCCTCCGCGCGCAGACGCGCCAGCGCGCCGGGAAGATCGTTCTCGGCGGGATCGCTCGCGTCGCCTCCTGCGGGTTGATCCCCCATGGTTCCCCTGCGCTCTATCCGGCCCCCAGGCACTCCAGACAATCCCGGCGGATGGCGATGATGAAGTTTTTCATTGTCTCATGTCAAATTCGGTCTTGGAGAATCTTGCTAGCCTAGGAACACCTGACCCGAGGGCGGAGGTTGAATATTCTCCGAACTGCCGCCAAACCCTTGGCTTCACGGGAAAGTTATTGCAGAAGAGCCGCCAGGGCCTACAACCGGGCCCATATGGTTCCATAAGACAAAGAAAGGCTCTAAAGGGAGTGACCATGCGAAACGACGATGCCATCAAGTCGATGCTGGTGACCGATTGGCGCCCGCTCGCCGAACTCAGCGACGACGAGCTGCGGGTCATGGCCGAGGCCGGCCAGGAGGTCATGAACATCCACCGGGTGCTCAGCAAGACCGGGGCCAACATCGTCGGCGAACTCTTGAAATCGGTCGAGAAGTTCTTCGAGTGGGATCACATCCCCAAGGGCGATGTGTACGACCGCGAGACCCATGCCCAATACTATTATCACGCCCACGTCGTCGATCAGCGCTTCAAGGGCGAACACGGGCATTTCCACACCTTCATGCGTCCCAAGGGCATGCCCGCGGGGGTCAAGCCGGCTCAGGTCCCCGGCGCGACCATGCCGGACGACCCTAACAACAAGCTTTCGCATCTGGTCTCGGTTTCGATGGACCCGAAGGGTTTTCCCTTTCGCCTCTTCACCGTCAACCGCTGGGTCACCGGCGAGGTCTGGTACAAGGCCGGCGACGTGATCAAGCTGCTGGACAGCTTCGTGATCGATCACACTTGGCCATCCTGGCCGGTCAACCGCTGGATCAGCGCCATGCTGCCGCTCTTCCGGCCGCAGATCGTCGCGCTCGTCGAGGCGCGGGACCGTCAGGTGGCGGCCTGGGTCGCCGAGGAAAAAGGGGAAAAACACCCTTACGAAAAGGTCTTCGAGGACCGTGCCCGCGAGGTCACATCCTACCTCGACATCAATCTGGAAACCCAGATCAAGGCGGTCGGCGACGAAATCTTGCGGCGCGACTGAGAGGCCACCGAGGGCATTGGCCCGGCAATCGGGTTGCTGTAGCTAAGGGGCCTGGGTCGAACTTTCTTGAAAGCCGGAGATTGCCGTCATGCCGCCCGATCTGCGCCCCACGAGCGCCGCGCCCGACGACGACCCCTACCTCTGGCTCGAAGTGATTCAGGGCGCCCAAGCCCTGGACTGGGTCGAGCGCCAGAACGCGGCGACCCTGGCCCGCTTCGTCGATGCGCGCTTTGCCCAGGATCGCGACGGCCTGGCGGCGATCCTCGACCGCCCCGACAACATCCCCTATATCGCCCGGCGCGGCGCGTGGCTCTACAACTATTGGAAGGACGCGGCGCAGCCACGCGGCCTCTGGCGGCGCACCACCCTGGCCGACTATCGAAACGACGCGCCGGACTGGGAGGTCCTGCTCGATCTCGACGCCCTGGCCGCCAGCGAGGGGGAGGACTGGATCTGGAGCGGCGCCACGACCCTGCCGGGCAGCCATGACCGGGCGATCCTGCAGCTGTCGCGCGGCGGCGGCGACGCCGTGGTGCTGCGGGAGTTCGATCTGACGGCCCGATCCTTTGTCGAGGGCGGGTTTCATCTGCCCGAGGCCAAGGGCGGCGCGGCCTGGATCGACCGCGACTGCCTCCTGCTCTCCAGCTCTTTTGGCGAGGCTATGGCCACGGAGTCCGGTTATGCCCGCAGCGTGCGGCGCTGGCGCCGGGGCACGCCGGTCGAACGGGCCGATGTGGTCTTCGAAGTCGGTCCCGAACAGATGGGCGTGTGGGGCGGGCTGGACCGGACGGTCGACCCGGCCCGGGTCTACTTCGTGGTGCGCCCGGCCTTTTTCGACGAGGAGGTCTGGCTGGCCGATGGCGACGGTCCGGCCAGGATGGTCGATCTGCCGCGCGACATCGAAATGAACTTTGCCCAGGGCTGGCTTGCGGTGAAGCGGCGCAGCGCCTGGACCCTGGCCGGCAAGACCTATCCACCCGATACGCTGCTCGGCGCGTCCCTGGCGGCCGTGCTGGCCGGCGAGGCGGCCTACACCGTGCTGTTCGAGCCCGGCGAGCGTCGAGCGCTGCAGGACTTTTTCTGGTGCGGCGGCCGTCTGGTCCTGTCGATCCTCGACGAGTTGGCGCCGCTCTACGAAACCGTCACCCCGTCGCCCGAGGGTTGGACGCGGGGCGCGCTGCCGGACTTGCCGCCTGTGACGGTGGCCAGCATCTGGCCGCTCGACGTCGAGAGGTCGGAGTCGAATGGCGATCTGCTGGGCACTCTGCAGGACCCACTGACGCCGCCAACGCTCAATCTGTTGGAGGCCAACTCATTGGCGGGCGGCGGGGCGCCGGCGCTGCTCAAGAAGGCGCCGCGGGCCTTCGATCCCGCCGGCCTGGTGGTCTCGCGGCACGAGGCGATCTCCGTCGATGGCGAGCGCATTCCCTATGCCCAGGTCGGGCCGCCGGGCGAGAGCGGCGAGGCGCCGGTCCATATGACCGGCTATGGCGGTTTTGGGATCTCGCTGCTGCCAACCTACCGCGCCGCCACCGGCAAGCTCTGGCTCGAGCGCGGCGGGACCAGCGTCATCGCCAACATTCGCGGCGGCGGCGAATTCGGCACCCGCTGGCACGACGCTGGGCGCGGCGCGGACAAGCGCCTGTCCCATGACGACTTCGCCGCCGTCGCCCAGGACCTGGTGCGTCGCGGCGTGACCCGGCCCGGGCGGATCGCCGCCGAGGGCGGCTCGAACGGCGGCATCCTCATCACCAACATGTTGACCCGCTATCCCGAGTGCTTCGGCGCGCTCTTCTGCACCATCCCGCTGATCGACATGCGGCGCTACAGCAAGCTCTTGGCCGGCGCCAGTTGGGTCGACGAGTACGGCGATCCCGACGACCCGGCGGACTGGGCGCACCTCCAGACCTATTCGGCTTATCATCAGGTCCGGCCCGACGCCGCCTATCCGCCGATCCTGCTCGCCACCCTGCGCAAGGACGACCGGGTGCACCCCGGCCACGCCCGCAAGATGGCGGCCAAGCTGCAGGCCCTCGGCCACCAGGCCTATTTCTACGAGCCAGCGGCCGGCGGCCACGGCTACGGCAAGGACAACAGCGAGACCGCTGCCTTCATCGCCCTGGGCTACGGCTTCCTGCGCCAGGCGATCGGTTGGACGGACGACGACGGAGCGGATTGAGTCATGGGCAACGCGAGGCCGGATGAAGCGAAGGTCCGTGGGGGAGGCAAGGGCGTGACGGGTTCGAACAGTGACGCGGTGGGCTATGGCACTCAGATCCGCCGCTCGCCCTTCTTCCAGGCCACACGGCGCTGGGGGGCCAGGGGCTTTTCCGTCTACAATCACATGTACATCCCACGCGACTTCGGCGACCCGGTCGAGAACTTCTGGAACCTGGTGAAGGCCGCGATCCTCTGCGATGTGGCGGTCGAGCGGCAGGTCGAGATCACCGGACCGGACGCGGCCCGCTTCGTTCAGCTCTTGACGCCGCGCAACCTTGCGACCTGCGCCGTCGGCCAGTGCAAGTACGTCCTGATCACCGATGCCCAGGGCGGCATCCTGAACGATCCGGTCCTGCTGCGGCTCGGCGAGAACCGCTTCTGGCTCTCCCTCGCCGACAGCGATGTCCTGCTCTGGGCCAAGGGCGTCGCGGTCCATGCCGGCCTGGATGTCGCCCTTGGCGAGCCCGACGTCTCGCCGCTACAGCTTCAGGGCCCCCGGTCGGGCGAGATCATGCGGGCCCTGTTCGGCCCGGAAATCGAGGCGCTGCGCTATTTCTGGCTGCGGGAGGTCGAGCTCGATGGCATTCCGCTGGTCGTCTCGCGTACCGGCTGGTCGAGCGAGCTCGGCTACGAGCTCTTCCTGCGCGACGGATCCCAGGGCGATGCGCTCTGGGAACGCGTGATGGCGGCCGGCAGACCCTTCGGTCTGGCGCCCGGTCACACCTCGACGATCCGCCGGATCGAGGGCGCCATGCTGTCCTATCACGCCGACATGGACGCCGGCACCAACCCTTATGAACTGGGCCTCGGCCGGCTGGTCGATCTGGAGATGGAAGCCGACTTCATCGGCAAGGCCGCCCTGGCCCGGATCCAGGCCCAGGGCGTGACCCGCCGTCTGGTCGGGATCGAGATCGATGGCGCCCCGCTGGCCGGCCCCAACGGCACGCACTGGCCGATCCACAAAGGACCCGACCGGGTCGGCCACATCACCTCGGCGGTCTATTCGCCGCGCCTGGAGCGCAACATCGCCCTGGCGATGATGGACGTCGACCAGGCCGAGATTGGCGCCACCGCCGAGACCGTGACCCCGACCGGGCGGCTCCCGGTCAAGGTCGTGCCCAAACCCTTCTACGACCCCAAGAAACGTCTCGCCGCCGCGCCTCTTTGACGGCTGGCGGCGCCGTATCAAGGATCCCCAAACAGATCTACCGCCGCTTGTGTGTGCGCAACGTTTTCCTCACCGAGGGTCGCAGCAGCATCGCCGGCTATGACCTTGAGACGTCCTATTGCATAGAGACTACTGGTCGCCGCTCGCACCATTCTTGTTGCCAGGGCGTCGCCCGCGCTTTTGACGATCCGCTCTTCGCCAAACGCAGGGGAGAAAAACAGCCGGATGTTCTCGATTGCGCCCCTGGTGCTATGAACGGCAGCGGCGGCCTCGTCCCCTAAAAGGCCAATATCGCGTGTGGACTCCTTCAAGGGACCAATCTGTTCTGGCAAAACATCACGAATGAAAATCAAGTCGATATCTTCGAGTTCGGGATCGCTCATGACGAAGTGAAGTTTTTCGAGCAATGCCGCAAGGTGTGCGGATATCTGCAATTCCTCGAGCAACAGAACCAGCGCCAGGTCTTTCCTGCGCTGCGCTCTTCTTCGTTCTTCCCCCCGCTGATCCAGCCAGTACTTGCCTAAAGTGGCGGCGGTGAAGCCAACAAAAGCGGTGATCGCGGGAACGGCGATCTGCAGGGCCTGGGCCCCGACGAACCCGGACAGGAGCGCGCCGAAGATCGCGGCGAAGGCTGCGACAGCCATCAGCAGGAAACCGAAAGCCCATCTTTCAATTTTCATGGGCAGGATTGTGGCGGGCGGTGGCGATTATCGTCAAGCGCGAGCCTGGCGGCATGGGCGTCAGCCCGACGACTGCCTGGTCCTGTTCCTTGACGACGGCTCTCGTCGCGGCCGCCCCAAACCCATCTACGATCCCAAGAAACATCTCGCCGGCGTGCCTTTTCGGGAGCACGGGTCCCGCCGCACCCGAATGCAGGGGTTAATCGTGTAACTCGTGATAGCCCTCGGCCCCCGCGCCGACCCAGCAATAGACCTCCCAGAGATTGCCGTCCGGGTCGCTGAAGTAGCAGCAGTAGGCGTTCCATTCGAAGGCCCGCGGCGGGCCGGTGAAGGGCACGTCCTTGCCGCATAGGTCGGCGTAGATTTCATCGACCTCGGCGACGGAAGGGACCTCCAGCGCCACCATGACTTTCCGGGTCTGGTCGTCGCCATGATGGCCTTCGAGGCCGGCATGCTGCTTGATGTGGTCGAGTTGCCAGAGCGCGATGGTGATGTTCTTGGAGACGAAATCGGCGAAGCCCTCCTGGCTGCGGCGCAGCTTGAGACCGATCTTGTCCCGATAAAAGGCGACGGACCGTTCCAGGTCCCGGCAGGTCATGCAGACATCGGTGATGGCATATCTGTCGCCGATCATGAGCTATTCCTCCTCAGTCCGCGGCAACATCCGCTGCTGGATGTTGCTCGGCGTTTCGAACAGTTCCCAAATATTGCTTTCCGGATCGCAGAAATAGGCGGCGTTGAAGTCCCACTGGAAATGCGCCGGCGCTTCGTCGAAGCGAACCCCGGCCTTGCCGAGGCCTTCGTAGTGCGCTTGCACCTGGGCCAGTTCCTCGAAGGGGTAGGCCAACATGGCGGTCTTGTCGGACCAGCGCGCCTGTTGCTCCGGCGGATCGCTCACGCCCAGGCGCTGCGCCGCCGCGGCGACGTCCCACAGTGACAAGGCGGTCCCGCCGACGGCCGGATAGCGCAGGCGGCCCTTCAGCAGGGCGGCATCGGGAAATCCGAGCTTGTCTTCGTAAAAGGCTTTCGTCGCCGCCAGATTCCGGCACAGGAGCGTGATGCAATCCGCGGCCAGGGTATCGCCGGCCTGCCGAGCGGCGTCGGTTGCGCGGACGTCCCAGATGACCGCGCAAGCATCGATGAAATAGAAGCCATAGCCATCTTCGCCGGCGCCAGGCGCGGTCAGCAACCGCAGCGACTCTGGTGCCAGTCTCCGGTGCAGGGCATCGACCTTCGCCGGCGATGGCATCGACAAGGAAATCATGAACTTGCTTGGGATGGCATCGGCTGGATGGGCGGTGAAGACCGTGTGGCGGGCGATGTGGCCGATTTCCCAAAGACACAAGGACACCGCGGTCCCACGCTTGGCGAAATGATAGAAGCTCTCTTCCGCCCGGCGCGGCTCGAACCCCAGAAGGTCGCGATAGAACGGCAGGACCGCGTCGGCATCGTGGCACAGGATGCACAGGGCACCGATCGGGTTGGTTCGACCAAGCTTCATGATTTCGATCCTTCAGGACTGCCAGCGCAGGACACGTTTTTCCAGCAGGACGACAAGGGTGAAAAGAGTGATGGCGAGCAACGAGGAGACCAGGATTGCGGCATAGAGCAGACCGGATCGATAGTTGAAGGTGGCTTGAATGATCAACGCGCCGAGTCCGAGATTGGCACCGATCCATTCCCCGACGATGGCGCCGATGACCGACGTCGTGGAGGCGATGCGCAGGGAGGAGAAGAGGTATGGCAAGGATCGCTGGACCCGGAGCTTGAAAAAGACCTCGCGGCGATTGGCCGACAGGATACGCATCAGCTCGAGTTCGTTCTCACTGACCGAGCTGAAACCGCGGATCATGTTCACCAGGGTCGGGAAGAAACAGATAATGGCGGCAATGATGATCTTGGGCGCCATGCCGAGACCGAAGATCAGAACCAGGATCGGCGAAATGGCGATGATCGGGACGGTGTTGAACAAGACCGCGATCGGATAGTACATCCGTTCCGCCAGCCTGTTGTGGACAAAGACAATGGCGACCAGAATCGCCAGGCTGTTGCCAAGTACGAAGCCGGCAACGCATTCCTGCAGCGTCGGCACGGCATTCAACAGCAACAGATCGAATTGATCGACGATGACCTGCAGCACCTGATGGGGCGCGGGCGCGATGTACTCCTGCACGTCGAACAGGAGGATCACCAGATACCACAAGGCGATAATGCTGGCGCCACCCAGGATCGGCCAGTGCAAGCCGGACCGCCGCAGCCACGAAGCCCCCGTCATGGTCTCCCCCCTTCCATCGCGGTGGCTTCGTCTTCCCCGGCACCGGAAAGCAGGACCCGGAGCTGCGCGACGGTTTCGTTGAATCGGCTGTCGTCGCGGGCGAACTCGCCGTCCTTCTTCACAAGGCGCAGATCGATGATCTCGACGATGCGGCCCGGATTGGCGGCCATCACCACGACGCGCTGCCCCAGATAGGCCGCTTCCGACAGGCTGTGCGTGACGAAGATGATCGTGGTGCCGGTGTCCTGCCAGATTCGCAGCAGTTCTTCGTTCAGGCGGTCGCGGGTGATTTCATCGAGCGCGCCGAAGGGTTCGTCCATCAGCAGGATTCGCGGACTGCCGACCAGGGCTCGGGCGATGGCGACACGCTGGCGCATGCCGCCCGAAAGCTCTCTCGGCAGCGCGTCCTCACGGCCACTCAAGCCAACCAGCGCCAGCAGGTGCCGCGGGTCCGACATTGCATCGCCCGCCTTGGGCCGTGTTTCGCCGCCAACCTCCAAGGGCAGCGAGACGTTCTCCAGCGCGGTTCGCCAGGGCAGCAGGGTCGAATCCTGGAAGACGAACCCGATGTCGCGGCGCGTGCGGGCCGCGGCCGCGGTGCCGCCCAGGACTTCAGCGGTTCCCTGACTGGCCGGTAGCAAATCGGAGACGACCCGCAAGAGGGTGGACTTGCCGCAGCCCGAGGGGCCGATGATCGTGACGAACTCTTGGTGGCCGATTGCCAGGGACAGTTCGCTGACCGCCGTGAAAGAGTTGCCGTCGCGCTCGAATGTCACAGCGACATTGTTCAGCGCGACGGCCACGGATGGCGCGATGGCGGTGCCGCCCGGAACGTCCACGCTGTTCAACCAAGCTTGGCCCGAACGGACTTGGTGGCGTCCAGAATCGACAGGTCGGCGAACTCCGCGAGGGTGGGCTTGCTCTTCTCGAACTTCCCGACGCTGTCGTACTGATCGATCTGTTGTTGGACTTTTTCGGTATCGAACCAACCCCAGCCGTTGGCCTTGGTTTCATCGTCGAAGCTCAGACCGACCACCGTGTCGATGGTCTCCTTTTCGATCGCGCGATCAAGATTTGGGTAGGCATCGCAAAGTATGTCGACGGCGGCTTCACGGTTGTTGTAAGTCCACTCCCACCCCTTGGCGGCGCCACTGAGATACTTCTGGGCCAGATCGCCATCCTTTGACAGGGTCTCCTCGGATGCGAAATAGACGTTCGAGTAAGATTTCAAGCCGGCATCGATCTGGCTCATGTCGATCCGGTCGGGTCCGATGACCGACAGGGCCTTGGTGTTTGTCACCCAGCCGGTCACGGCGTCGACCTGTCCGGTGACGAGGGGTGTCATGTCCCAGCCGATGTTGATGATTTCCAACGAGGCCGGATCGATTTCGTGTTGGATCAGAATGATGTCCAGCACGAACCGCGCGGTCGGTTGAATGCCGATGCGCTTGCCGATCATGTCGGCGGGCTTGTGAATCGGCGCGCGCGGCAAGGAGAAGAAAGAGAAGGGACCGGTCCGGTAGCCGGCGCCGAACATCTTGAGCGGAATGCCATTGCCGCGGGCGATCATCGCCTGACCCGAGCCGGAGAACTGGCCCAGGGGCGCCTGGCCGGAAATCACCGGCGGCACGGTCTGGGCGTTCGGCCCGCCGGGGATGAAGGTGACGTTCAGGCCCTGTTCCTCGAAGAAACCGCGCTTCAGCGCGACCACATCGCCGGTCTGGCCATTGCTCATCAGCCAGTCGAGCTTGACGTTCAGTTCCTGGGTGCCGGCGGTTCTGCCGGACTTGGGCAGGCTCAGGAACGCGCCGGCCATGGCGAATCCGGCCGCCGCGGACTTCAACAGCGTGCGTCGGTCGAGGGTTCCCTGGCGGTCTTTCGAAGTGCGGTTTGACATTTCTTCCTCCCTTTTCGTCATCAAACTGGTCATCGACTAACTCATTGGATGCGCCTTGGCTGGCCCGTTCGGGGGCTCATTCGAGCGTCACATTCTTGGCGATTTCGGCGGTCCGCTCAATATGCTCGGCAAGCAGCCCGCAGGCCCGGTCCGCATCGCGCGCCATGGTCGCGTCGAATATGGCCTGATGTTCGCCGCGAATGTCGCGACTGACATTGACCTGGCTCGAGGCCATGCGCCGGTATCGGTCCGATTGATCGAACAACAGATCCCGCATCGCCAACATTCGTGGCGATCCACAGCCCGACACGATGGCATGATGAAAGGCCTGATGGCGCACTTTCCAATCGCTGTTGAGGGAGGCCGGATCGTCCTGCCGCCGCATCTGCGCCAGGGAAAGGCGGTGGAAGGCGGCGACGACATTGCCTTCCCATTCGTCATCGCCTTTGTCGATGGCCGCGCGCAGGGCGATCACCTCGATGTTTCGGCGCACGAATGTCAGGTCGAGAAGATCCCGCAGGCTGACCTCCGTCACCCGGAAGCCGCGCTGATCCTCGGCGGCGACCAGGTTTTCCGATGCCAGCCTGGATAGGGCCTCGCGCAAGGGGGCCAGGCCATAGCCGTATCTCTCGCCGATCTCCTTGAGGCGCAGTTTCTCGCCCGGCCGCAAGCTGAGGTCGACAATGTCGCGCCGGATCTCCGCATAGGCGGACGACGCGAGCGTTCGGCTGTTGGATCTGGTCACTGGTGCCGGCCGACTTTCCATCTTGCCCCGCGCCATAGGAAGCCTCGATGTTTGATTCATCGAAATTTATTGGAAAATCGATTTTCAGTCAAAAAATTTATTATTTTAGAGTCTGCTGATAAGCACCGGTCATCCCCGATGCGACTTTTCTCCAACTCTTTGATTTGGTGCGGAAAAACAGTGAGCCGGGATCTTGGCGGAACTGAGGTCACGCGTCGGCCCGAGATTCCGGATACCTCGCTTCGACCACCAAATCGAAGATTTGGGCCGAACCGGGTTCCGGATTGACATTCTCTGGGTAGCAATTGCCAGCAGCCCCTGGATAGGGAGCGCCGTTCGTGTGCTTAAGACATCGAGGGAAGAATCCAGCCCGTCGAGGTCGAGCTCCGCACGGTCGGCCCTCACCGACCGACGCCTATCGACTCTTCGTGGAAATCCGTGGGGACCGGGTGTGGGTCCGGTCCCCACGGCCCATGCGTGGTCAATCGGGGGACGATTGCCACATTGCACGGGGCTGGACGATTTCGTCTCAGTTCGGCTTTGCCGCCCGCAGCACTGGGTAGAACTGGGTGAAGACGAAGTCGGTGTCGGCGCTGGCCTCGTGGCAGGCGTTGCAGGATTCGGTCGGGAAGGCCGTGGCGGTCTTCTCGTAGGGCGGGGCGCGATGCCCGAAGCTGAAGTAGACCCAGCCGCCGGGCTCGTTCGGATAGCGCGCCGTGTCCTTGACGGTCAGCTCGAGACCCGAGAACTCACCCTGGAAGTAGCCGACGCCAGACACTTCCCCGGTGGAGCCATCGGCGTTCATCTCGTCCGCGCCCTTCTGGCGAATCAGAACGAGCTCCTTCACGATCTGGGTGCCGTTAGCGAATGTGCCGGTCTTTTGCCAATGGGCAAAGGCGGTGGGCTCGATGTAGACGTTGTGGAACTCGGGAAAGGGCGCCGCGCCGCCATTCAGGGCGTTCGGCGTGAGCGGTGTCCCGACATAAATCCAATTGCGCCAGTTCTGCGGGATCTTCGCCTGCCCGTCGGCGGCGAACTGTGCCGGTGTGACCGTGTCGCTGGCAGAGTTGGCGGTGTTGCAGGCGGTGACGCCGAACAGCAACGTACCGGCCAGGGCGGCTGACAGTAGATAGTTGCGCATCAATGCACTCCCCTTGATTGATGTTGACTTTGCGGGTCGTGACATTACCTAGTGCCGGACAATAAAATATGGAAATATCAATAACTTATCGAAGTTATTCCTTTTGGTTATCGCACCTCGGCCGAGAGGCGGAATGACGGGAGAAGACGGCTCATGGAACTCACTCAGATCAGATATTTCCTCGCCGTTGCCGAGACCCTGAATTTCACCGCCGCGGCCAGGGTCTGTGCCGTCTCGCAGCCGGCGCTGTCCAAGGCCATCCGCAAACTCGAGATCAGGCTCGGCGCCGACCTGTTCGACAGAAACTCGCAGCAGGTGGAACTCACCGATTTCGGCCGCACCATGCGCGTTCACCTGGAACGCATCGAAGACAACCGGCGCAAGGCGCTGGATGCGGCCAAGGTCGCCTCGAAGCTGACCGTGACGAAGCTGAACATCGGGGTCATGTGCACGATCGGCCCGCGGCGCTTTTGCGGGTTCCTGGATGCCTATCGGACCAGCAATTCAAACGTCGAGATCACCCTGCACGACGTGATCCCAACGGTCATCCCCGAGTTGCTGCTCAGCGGCGGTCTGGACTGTGTGTTTTGTGCCAGGGCCGAAAAGCACGACCAGCGGTTCCAGGCCACACTTTTGTTCGCGGAGAGAATGGTCGTGGCCTTTGCCCGGGGGCACCGTTTCGGCGAACTTGAGACCGTGCCCCTGGCCGAGATTGCCAAGGAGGCCTATCTCGACAGGCTGCACTGCGAGTTTCGCGACGACTTTCTGGACTTCACCAAGGCCAGCGGCCTCGAACTCCGGGTGGTCCTGCGCAGCGAGCGGGAGGACTGGATTCTCGAGGCGCTCCACATCGGTCTGGGAGTCGCCGTCATTCCGGCGAGCTCGATTGTGCTGAACAATGTGGAGCACCGCCCGATCCGTGATCTCCCCACCCCGCGTCAACTGGAGCTGGTGATGACCGAGAACGCCACCCAGGCGCCGGCGGTCTTGGCATTGCGGGACGCGGCAATATCCTTCGATTGGGGATAGCCTCCAAGCTCAGGAATCGGCAGCCAACTGCTCCAGAGCGCGTGGCAATCCTGCGAAGGAGTCGATCAGGGCGTCGGCGCCCAGTTCGGCGGCGGGAGTGACGGTGTAGCCGAAGGTGACCAGGATGACCGGCAACCCGGCGGCGCGGCCCGCCTTCAGGTCGTTGATGCTGTCGCCCAGGAAGACGGCCTGATCGGGGCTGGCGCCGATCCGCTCCAGGGTTCCCAGGGGGTGTCCGGGATCGGGCTTGCGAACCGGCAAACTGTCGCCGCCGACCACCGCATCGACCAGCGGCAGCAGCCCCAGGTTTTCCAGGACAATACGGGACAGCTCTTCGGGTTTGTTGGTGCAGATCGCGTGCCGCCAACCTTGTTTCCTCAAGGCGGCAAGCACCTCGGGGGCGCCCGGAAAGGGCTTTGAGCGGGCGGTCGGCGCGGCCTTGTAGTGGGCCAGGCAGCGGGCCACCGCCTCGGCCTGGACCGCTTCGGAAGGCAACCCGCCGGTCGCGGCAAAGCCGCGCTCCACCAGCTTGACCAGGCCGTCGCCGACCATGCGGCGCACGTCGCTGGAGTCCACGGCCGCGCGGCCGTACTCGGCCAGGGTGGCGTTCAGGGCGGCGGTCAGGTCGGGCTCGCTGTCGACCAGCGTGCCGTCGAGATCGATCAGCAGGACGGAGTGTCGGGCGGTCATTCGGCAGGGACGCCCGCATAACGCGGCAGATCGGCGGACAGGGCGGGCTGTTCGCCCAGGGCCTGGACGTGGACCGTGACCTGATCGGTGCCCAGGAAGATCACGCCATAGGCCGGACGCTCGCGGTTGTAGGGCACGGGGTCGACCTGGCGCAGGTCGAGGGGCACCTGGTGGACCAGGGAGGGCAGGCAGGAATAGGGAATGCCGCGCCAGGAACCGCTGACCGCGCGGTGCAGATGGCCAAAGAAGATATGACGCAGCGCGCCGCTTTGCGTCAGCAGGCGCGCCAGCGGCCCCTCGTCCTTGAGGCGCAGGGCGTCGAGGCTCGGCACCCCGATATCGAAGGGCGGGTGATGCAGGAAGACGTAGGCCGGCCGTGTGGCGTCGCACTGCGCCAGCTGGCCGGCCAGCCAACGGCAGCGCGCGGTGCAGTAGCGGCCGTCGTGGTGGCCCTGCTCCAGGGTGTCGAGGAACAGGAAACGGCCCGCTTCGGTCTCCAGTGCGGCCTGGACGAAGCCCTCGTCATCCAGCCTGTCCTCGCCGAAGGCGGCGACGAAGTTGGCGCGGTGGTCGTGGTTGCCGAGCAGCAGGCGGAGGGGCGGCCGCAGCTCCTCCAGCGTCTCGCGCAGCAGGGTATAGGCCTCGGGCGCGCCGCGGTCGGCGAGATCGCCGGTGATCACGCAGAGATCGGCGTCGCCGTGCCGGGCGTTGATCTCGGCGATGGCAGTCGCGAGCCTTTCGCGGGGGTCGATGTCCAGCAGCCGCAGGCCGGGCGGTATGAAATGAAGGTCGGTGAGCTGAATGATCTTCATGGCTCTCTGGCTCTCGGCTGTTACAGCCGTGCACCGCTGGCGGCGTCGAACAGGTGGAAATGGTCCGGCCCGCAGGTGACCTGCAGGGTCTCGCCCTCGGTTACCCGGGCGATGCCATCGAGGCGAAGAGTGACCTCCGGACCCCGATCCTTGTCATGTCCCGTTTCCGATGATCCCTGCAAACGGCCGTGCACCAGGCTGTCGGCGCCCAGACGCTCGATCACCTCGATCCGGAAGGGGCTGCCGGTCTCGCCGGCGCCGGCCAGGGTCAGGTGCTCGGGGCGCAGGCCCAGCACCAGTTTTTGGCCGGCGGTCAGCCCCGGCGGCGTCGCGGGCATGTCGAGGACCAGCCCGTCTTCGGTCTGGAATCCGCCTTCCGGGGTCATGCGGCCGGCAAGCAGGTTCATGGCGGGCGAGCCGATGAAGCCGGCGACGAAGAGCGTCGCGGGGCGTTCGTAGAGTTCGATCGGCGTGCCGAGCTGTTCCACCCGGCCCTCGCTCATCACCAGCAGGCGGTGGCCCAGGGTCATGGCCTCGACCTGGTCGTGGGTAACGTAGACCGAGGTGATGCCGAGGTCGGCTTGCAGGCGCTTGATCTCCAGGCGCATCTGAACCCGGAGCTTGGCGTCGAGGTTGGAGAGCGGCTCGTCGAACAGGAAGACCGAGGGCTCGCGCACGATGGCCCGGCCCATGGCGACGCGCTGACGCTGGCCGCCGGAGAGCTGGCGCGGCTTGCGGCTCAGCATCTCGTCGGTCAACTCCAGAATGCCCGCGGCCTTCTGCACCCGCTGCTCGATCTCGGCCTTGTCCATGCCGCGGATCTTCAGGCCGTAGGCCATGTTGGCCCGCACCGTCATGTGGGGGTAGAGGGCATAGTTCTGAAACACCATGGCGATGTCGCGCTCGGCCGGCTCCAACTCGTTGACCACGCGCCCGCCGATATCGATCTCGCCCTCGGTGATGGTCTCCAGGCCGGCGATCATGCGCAGCAGGGTCGACTTGCCGCAGCCGCTCGGACCGACCACGACGAGAAATTCGCCGTCGCTGATCGCACAGTCGATGCCGTGCACCACTTTGCTGGCGCCGTAGGCCTTGCGGACCGATCTCAGGGTGACCTCTGCCATGTCTACTTCTCTGTTTCCGTGAGCCCCTGGACGAAGAGCCGCTGCATGACCACCACCACCAGCACCGGCGGGATCATGGCGAGCAATGTGGTCATCATGACCAGGTTCCATTCCGGCACCGATTCGGCGACCCGCAGCATGCGCTGAATGCCCATGACGATGGTGTAGAGGTCCTTGTCGGTGGTGACGATGAGCGGCCAGAGGTACTGGTTCCAGCCGAAGATGAAAAGAATGACGCAGAGGGCCGCGATGTTGGTGCGGCTCATGGGGATCACCACGTCCCAGAAGAAGCGCAGAGGCCCGGCGCCGTCGATCCGCGCGGCCTCCAGCAGTTCGTCGGGGATGGTGAGAAAGACCTGGCGGAACAGGAAGGTCGCCGTCGCCGAGGCGATCAGGGGGACCGAGAGGCCCCAATAGCTGTTCAACAGGCCCAGGTTGGCCACCACCGAGAAGGTCGGCAGGATCCGCACCTCGACCGGCAGCATCAGGGTGATGAAGATGATCCAGAAGAATCCCATGCGGAAGGGAAAGCGGAAGTAGACGATGGCGTAGGCGGAGAGCAGGGAAATGGCGATCTTGCCGGTGGTGATCATCACCGCCATGACCAGCGAGTTCCACAGCATGAGGCCGACCGGCTGGCCGCCGATCGCCTCCACCGCGCCGAACATCACCTTGTCCAGGTTCTCGAAGAAATAGGGCCCGGGCAGCAGGGGGATCGGGCTCAGGTTCATGGCCGCGGAGTCGTGCGAGGCGGCGACCACGGTGAGGTAGATCGGCAGCGCCACCACGGCGATCCCGAGCAGCAGGATCGCGTGCGAGAGGATGGCCAGGAGCGGGCGGTTTTCGACCATCAGTACTGAACCTTGCGCTCGATGTAGCGGAACTGGATCACCGTCAGGACGATGACGATGGCCATCAGGATCACCGACTGAGCCGCCGAGCCGCCCAGGTCGAGCCCGACGAAGCCGTCGTTGTAGACCTTGTAGACCAGGATCTCGGTCGCCTTGGCCGGTCCGCCGTGGGTCACCGCGTCGATGATCCCGAAGGTCTCGAAGAAGGCATAGACGATGTTGATCACCAGCAGGAAGAAGGTGGTCGGCGACAGCAGCGGAAAGATGATGCTCCAAAAGCGCCGCAGCGGCCCGGCCCCGTCGATCGCCGCGGCTTCGATCAGGGAGCGCGGGATGGCCTGCAATCCGGCCAGAAAGAAGAGGAAGTTGTAGGAGATCTGCTTCCAGGCCGCCGCGATCACCACCAGCAGCATGGCCTCGCCGCCGTTCAGCTTGTGGTTCCAGTCGTAGCCCACGCGGTCGAGCAGGTAGGACAAAATGCCGATCGTCGGGTCGAACATGAAGACCCAGAGCGCGCCGGCCACCGCGGGGGCCACCGCATAGGGCCAGATCAGGAGAGTGCGGTAGGTCGTCGCGCCCTTGATCACCCGGTCGGCCATGATCGCCAGGATCAGCGCCAGGCCGAGCGACAGGCTGGCCACCGCCAGAGAGAAGAAGGCGGTCCGCAGCAAGGTGTCGAGATAGAGCGAATCGTGAAAAAGGCGCGCGAAGTTGTCGAACCAGATGAACTGGGTCTTCAGCCCGAAGGCATCCTCGCGCAGGAGGGATTGGTAGAGCGCCTGCACCGCCGGCCAGATGAAGAAGACCAGGGTGATGACGATCTGTGGCGCGACGAGCAGGAAGGGCAAGACTTTGCGGTCGAAGTGAACGCGCTTCAGCATGCCTTGTCTTGTCCCCCCATCGGTCCGCCTTGGCGGCTTCGGGAGGGGCCTCCGTCGGGCGGCCCCTCCCTGTCAGTTTCTTTCAGACCTAGCTGGCGCCGCCGTTGGTCTTCTCGAACTCGCGCAGCAGTTCGTTGCCGCGCCGGGCGGCGTCCTCGACCGCCTCGTCGGCGCTCTTGGAGCCGTTCCAGATCGCCTCCATCTCTTCGTTCAGGATGTCGCGGATCTGGACGAAGCTGCCAAAACGCAGGCCTCTGGAATTTGGTGTTGGTGGATTCAGGCTAAGCTGTTTGGCAGCCGTATCTGTGCCAGGATTCGCCTTGTAAAAGCCCTGCTCTTCAGAGAGTTTGGTTGCAGCCATGGTAATTCCGACGTAACCGGTTTCCTGATGCCACCAGGCCTGAACCGGTGCGGTAGAAAGATATGTCATGAATTGGGCAACACCCTTGTAGTCGCCCTGATCGTGACCCTTAAGAACCCAAAGTGTCGCGCCGCCAATGATTGAGTTTTGCGGTTTTTCCGCTACATCGGTGTCGAGCGGCAACATGGCCTGAGCATAGTCGAATTTGGCTTGCTTCTTGATCGAACCATAATAAGCGGATGAGTTCATCCACATGCCGCAAACGCCATTGGTAAAGCTTGGCAGTGAATCGCCGCGACGACCGCCATAGACAAACCTGC
>JAJFGK010000112.1 GCA_021776195.1 Kiloniellaceae bacterium
CTATTTCGGCGACGAGCCGGTGCCGACGCGCTAGAGCCTTTCTTTGTCATACGGGACCATTTGATGGGCCCTAGGCGATCATTCGGGAAGGCGCGCTGTGCGGCGCGATGCTAAAGCATCGGGCAAGCAGCGGAACGCACCCCCAGTTGGGAGAGGGGGATCGCCTAGGACCCACCGAAGGCCGGGTTCTTTTGCCTTCTGGCCGCGTTGCGCTCCTCGACCGATGCTAAGGCATCGCTCTTCGAAGCGCGCCTTGCCAGAAGACAAAATAATCCCGGTCAAATGGTTCCGTATGACAAAGAAAGGCTCTAGTCGAGGCCGGCCTGGGCCGCTCTTTTCTTCCTGGCCTGCATGATCTTTCCAATGCGGCAGCCGCAATCGGCCGGACTTGCCTCGCCGCCCGCGGCCGCCTGCGGGTTCTGGTCGCCGCCGCCATGCGGCAGGACGCTGCGGATCAGCGCCAGGGCATCGCGTTCGTCCCACTCCGCCGGTCCCGCCATGGCCCCGACCATGCGGCCTTCCGGGTCGATCAGATAGGTGGTCGGCAGGCCCGGAACGACAAAGCTCTGTGCCGCGCGGCCGCGCGGATCGAGGCCGATAGTCATATTCTCGAGGCCGAGACGGGCGATGAAGGGCCTGACCTTGTCGCCGCCGCCGCGGTCGGTCGAGAGCGCCAAGACCACCAGCCCTTCCGGGCCCAGGGTCTGCTGAAGCCGATCCAGCGACGGCATCTCGCGGATACAGGGCGCGCACCAGGTGGCCCAGAAATTCAGCAACACGGCGCGGCCGCGGTAGTCCGCCAGGCTGGCCGGGGTGCCGTCGAGGTGGGAAAAGTTCGCCGAGGGTGCTGGTTTCGGCGGCTCGGAGAGGATAAAGTTATCGACGAAGAGACCCTGCAGGACGGGGCGGTCATGACTGGCCTCGACTCGATTGGCGCCCCCTGCGACGAGCAGACACAGCAAGGCCACGGCGAGGCACCTGCCCGCCTGGCCCCTGACGACACTTCTTTTTGAACCCGGATCGCCTATGACCATCAAGACCGAAGATCCTCTATCCAAGCCCCCATCTGCCGGTGATGGGCCTGCCGGTGATGGGCCTGCCAGTGGTGGGCCCGCCCATGACGGACCCGCCAACGACGGACCCGCCAGCACGGCACCCCTTGGCCAGCCGCCGGCCGGCCAAAGCGCGGCCAATCGCATGTGGGGCGGACGCTTCGCCGGCGGCGCCGCCGAGGTCATGGACAAGATCAACCCTTCGATCGACTTTGACAAGCGCTTCTACCGCCAGGATATCGCCGGCTCGAAGGCCCACGCGGCGATGCTCGTGCGGCAGTCGGTCATCACCGCCGACGACGGCGCGGCGATCCAGGAGGGCCTCGACAGGGTCGCCGGCGAGATCGATCAGGGGTCGTTCGTCTATTCGCGCGCGCTGGAAGACATTCACATGAATATCGAGGCGCGGCTGCACGAGTTGATCGGCGAGCCGGCCGGACGGCTGCACACCGGGCGGTCGCGTAACGACCAGGTGGCAACCGATTTCAAACTTTGGGTGCGCGACTGCATCGATGCCCTGGACGCCGATCTGGCGGACCTGCAGGGCGCCCTGCTCGATCAGGCCGAGGCCCATGCCGCCACGGTGATGCCCGGCTACACCCATCTTCAGGCGGCACAGCCGGTCACCTTCGGCCACCACATGATGGCCTACGTCGAGATGATCGGGCGCGACCGCGGCCGCTTCGCCGACTGCCGCCGACGCCTGAACGAATGCCCGCTCGGTGCCGCCGCCCTGGCCGGGACCTCCTTTCCCATCGACCGCGGACTGACCGCGGAAACGCTCGGTTTCGACCGTCCCGCGGCCAATTCGATGGACGCCGTCTCGGATCGCGACTTTGCCCTCGAGTTCCTCGCGGCCGGATCGATCCTGGCGACCCATCTGTCGCGTTTTGCCGAGGAGGTCGTGATCTGGTGCGCCCAGGGCTTCGGATTCGTCACCCTGAGCGACGCCTTCACGACCGGCAGTTCGATCATGCCGCAGAAGAAGAACCCCGACGCCGCCGAGCTGGTCCGCGGCAAGAGCGGCCGGGTGGTCGGTGCCTTGACGGCCCTGCTGGTCATGATGAAGGGCCTGCCGCTGTCCTTCTGCAAGGATATGCAAGAAGACAAGGAACCGCTCTTCGATGCCGCCGACACCCTGGCGCTCTGCGTCGCGGCGACCGCCGGCATGGTGCGCGACATGAAGCCCAACGAGGCCACCATGAAGGCGGCCACGGCGGCCGGTTTCATTACCGCGACGGACCTGGCCGATTGGCTGGTACGGGTCCTCGATCTGCCCTTTCGCGATGCCCACCACGTGACCGGACGGCTGGTGCGGCTCGCCGAGGACCGGGGCTGCGACCTGGCCGACCTGACCCTGGAGGCGCTGCGCTCCGTCGAGCCACGGATCACCGAGGAGGTCTACGATGTCCTGGCGGTGGAGCGCGCCGTCGCGAGCCGCCGCAGTCTTGGCGGGACCGCGCCGGAGCGGGTCCGCGAGGCCGTCGGGGCGGCCCGGGAGCGTTTCTCGTGACGGCGCCGGTCGAGAGGCCCCTCGCGGGGCCGGCCAGAGGACCGGCCAGAGCGCCGGTCAAGAGCCGGACACGCTGGCGGTCGGGCTTGGTCCTGGTCCTGCTCTGCGCCCTGGTGCCAGCGCTCGTGGCCTGTGGAAAACGCGGTTCGCCCCGGGCACCGGACGCCGAGCCGGGCGACTACACCTACCCGGCGGCCTATCCCTACCCAGGCACCACTCTAAGGTCGCTTCGCGACGTCGAGGTGGAGCAGGCCGACGACAGCGATTTCGGATCGAGCCGTCTGTCCAGCGACGACTTCGACCGCACCACCACCACGACCTACGGGACCGAATGACAATGGCCGAACGGGAACACTTCAGCTACCGCGACGGCCGCCTCCAGTGCGACGCACACGACCTTGTTGGTTTGGCCGACGAAGTCGGAACACCCTTCTACTGCTATTCCAGCAACGCCATGGCGGCCTCCTATCGGGCCTTCCAGACGGCACTGGAAGGTCTCGATGCCAGCATTTTTTACGCCGTCAAGGCCAACGGCAACCAGGCGGTGCTGGCCACCTTCGGCGGCCTGGGCGCTGGGGCGGACGTGGTTTCCGTTGGCGAGATGCACCGCGCGCTGGCAGCGGGTATCGCACCGCAAAAGATCATCTTTGCCGGTGTCGGCAAGACCGCCGAGGAAATGGCCACCGCGCTGGATGCCGGAATCCTGCAGTTCAACCTGGAATCCCTGCCGGAACTGGAACGGCTCAACGCCGTGGCCCTGGGCCGCGGCACCACCGCCGCGGTGGCGCTCAGGGTCAATCCCGATGTGGACGCCCTGACCCACAAGTCGATCTCGACCGGCAAGGCCGACAACAAGTTCGGCATCGAGATGGGCCAGGCCCGCGAAGTGGCCCTGGCCATGGCGGCCTATCCGGGCCTGCGGCTCGAAGGCCTCGCCATGCACATCGGCTCTCAGATCACCAAGATCGAACCCTACCGCGAGGCTTTCGCGCGTCTGGCGGCGCTCTATCGCGACCTCAAGGCCGCCGGCGTGCCGTTGCGCCGTCTCGATATGGGCGGCGGCATCGGCGTCACCTACCAGCAAGAGACACCGCCGAGCTTTGCGGACTATGCGGCCATTGTCGGCGAAGCCACCGCCGGGCTCGGGGCCGAGCTGGCCTTCGAGCCCGGCCGGGCCCTGGTCGGCAACGCCGGCATCCTGGTCACCCGGGTGGTCTACGTGAAGGACGCGCCGGGCCGCCGCTTCGTGGTGATCGATGCCGCCATGAACGATCTGATCCGTCCCATGCTCTATGAGGCCTGGCACGACATCTTGCCGCTGCGCCAGTCGGACCCGGCGGCGGCCCTGGCGCCGGCCGACGTGGTCGGACCGATCTGCGAGAGCACCGACACCTTTGCCCGCGACCGGGATCTGCCGCCGCTGCGCGAGGGCGATCTGCTCGCGATAATGTCAGCCGGCGCCTATGGCGCGGTGATGTCTTCGACCTATAATGGACGGCTCCTGGTGCCCGAGGTGATGGTGCGCGGGACCGAGGCGGCGGTGATCCGTCCGCGGACCAGCTTCGCCGAGCTGATCGCGCAAGATAGACTGCCGCCCTGGCTGGACGAGACTGGCCAGGTTCTGGCGCGCGGCGCCTGATCGAAGGGCGCGGTAAAGGGGGAGGATCTTGGCGACTGATTTGGGGGCACCTGTAGGACTGTGAAGGGCAGATAACAGACCATGCGGCGCAAAGACGACTCCCTGCGAAACCGTCAACGCTGGCGCGGAACCATACCCGGCGTCGGGGCGATCTTCGCCCAGCTCGCCGTCAAGCTGGTGCTGGCCCGGGCGGTACTCCTGATCGAAAGTCTCGGCCGCGCGCTCTGGCCCCTCGCCGTCCTTGCCGGCCTGTTCGCCGCCCTGGTGCTGTTCGATTTGCTGCCGCAGTTGCCGATCTGGCTGCATGTCCTGGTTCTGCTGGCCCTCCTCGGGGCTGCCGGCTGGCTGCTCTGGCGCGGTATCGGACGAACGGTCCTGCCCCGCGAAGAGGCGGCACGGCGCCGCCTGGAACGGGCCAGCGGCCTGGCGCACCGGCCCCTGGAGTCGCTCGAGGATCAACTGGCGGCCGGTCGTGAAAGCCGCGCCATCACCGGCCTTTGGGAGCTCCACCGCCTCCGCATCCTGGCCCAGATCCAGGCGCTCAAAATCGGCTGGCCGAACCTCGCCCTGACCCGCCACGACCCCTATGCGCTGCGTCATGCGGTCACGCTGGTCCTGTTCGTGGCCGTCGCCTATGGCGGGGCGGATTGGCAGGGCCGCCTGGCGCGGGCCCTGGTGCCCGAGCTGCCGCCGAGCGATGAGCGCCCGGCGACGCTCGACGCCTGGATCAATCCGCCGGCCTATACGAAACTGCCGCCCCTGTTCCTCAGGGCCGATGCCACGGAAGTCCTGGAGGTGCCGGTCGGTTCGGTGCTCTTGGCCCAGGTTCAGGGTGGCAAGCCGCCCTGGGCCGAGATCGGCAAGGGCCGCCACCTCTTCGAGGTCTTCGCCAAGGATGCCTACAAGTTGGAGCAGACCATCGATATCGGCGATGTTCTGGCGGTCCGCCATGATGAGGGGACCCTGGGCGAGTGGCGCATCGAGCTGCTGCCGGACCTGGCGCCCACGGTGGTCTTCCCGGAATCGCCGGGCCGCAGCGAACGCTTGGCCTTGCGGTTGCCCTACCAGGCCGACGACGACTATGGGCTGGTCTCTCTAGGGGCTATCCTCAAGCGCGCCGACAAGCCCGATTTGGATCCTCTCGAGCTGGAGATCATCCTGCCCGCGCGCACCGGCAAGGATGCCCAGGGCGCCAGCTTCCACGATCTGACACCGCATCCCTGGGCCGGTCTCGCGGTCGATATCGAGATGGTCGTCCTCGATGCCATCGGCCAGGAAGGGCGCAGCGACATTGTGCGGGTGGTTCTGCCCGAGCGGGTCTTCAACCATCCGGTGGCCCGCGCCCTGGTCGAGCAACGCCGGCAGTTGAGCATTGCGCCCGAAAACCGCCTGCCCGTGGTGCAGGCCCTCGGCGCGATCTCGGAGCACCCCGAGCACTTCTTCCACGACAGCGCCGTGGCCCTATCGATCTATGCCGCCACCCGGCGCCTGATGCTCGACGAGAGTGCCGAGGCCGTGCCCGCGGTGCAACGGCTGCTGTGGGACACCGCGCTGCGCATCGAAGAGGGCGAACTGGCCATTGCCGAACGCGACCTGCGCGAAATTCAGCAAGCGCTGATGGAGGCCTTGAGCGAGGGCGCCGAAAGTTCCGAGATCGACTCGCTGTTGGATCAATTGCAGACGGCGCTCGACTCCTTCCTCGAGGCACTCTCGGACAAGCTCCGCGAAGACCTCGCCGAGGGGCAGGAGGTCGACCCTTCGCAAGGCCAGACGATCGACAGCGAAGACCTGCGCCAGATGATCGAGCGGGCCCGCGAGCTGGCCCAGAGCGGCAACCAGGAAGACGCCCAGGAGCTTCTCGCCCAACTGCAGCAGATGCTGGAAAATCTCAAGGCGCAGCCTTTCGCCCAGGGCGAATCCAGCGAGGAGGTGCAGCAGGCGCAAAAGATGATGCGCGATCTGGAGGACATGATGTCCCAGCAGCGCTCGCTGCTCGACCGAAACTTCGAGCGCCAACGCGAGCGGCGCAAGGGTGCCAGCGGCGACCGGAAGAAAAGCGACCGCAACGAAAGCGACCGCGACGCCGGCTCCCAGGAATCGCTGCGCCGCCAGCTGGGCGAGCTGATGCGCCAGATGGGCCAGTTGATGGACGATATCCCGGGACCCCTGGGCCAGTCCGAGCAGCAGATGCGCGATGCCCGGGATTCGCTGCGGGCCGGCCAGTCCGGTGACGCCATCGAGCCGCAGAAGCGGTCGCTCGAGTACCTCCAACAGGGCATGGATTCCATGGCCGAGCGGTTCATGGAAATGTTCGGCCAGCAGGGCCGGGGCAGCGGAAACCTGGCCAACCGACCCGGTCAGGGCCCCGGGCGCGATCCCTTGGGTCGCGGCACCGGCGACGGCCGGCGCGAAGCCACCGAAGGCGTGCTGGTACCCCAGGAAATGGAAATACGCCGCAGCCGCGAGATTCTCGACGAACTGCGCCGCCGGCGCGGCGACCGGCAGCGGCCGCTCGAGGAGTTGGACTACATCGACCGCCTGCTGCGCCAATTCTGATACCCACGCGCAGCGACAACGTACGTGTCCGCAAGCGTACGTCCCAAAAACGCCTGGGAACCAGCGAGTTTGCGCTAAGCGATTGTCTTAGAGCACTTCTTTGTTACATGGAAGTGCTCTAGTGCAGGCTTTTGTCGTATTCACGTACGACCCGCTCGGCGACTTCGCAGATCTGTTTCAAGGTAAAGGGCTTGGTGACGACGTCGTAGATCAGCTCTTCCAGATTGTGGGCGCGCTGGCGTTCCGCGGAATAGCCGGTCATCAGGAGGACGGGCATCTTGGGATAGTCCTGGGCCACCTTGAGCGCCAGTTCGATGCCGTCAAGGCCAGGCATGACGATATCGGTGATCAGCAGATCGAAGTGATCCAACCCCTCCAGACGCAAGGCCTCCAAGGCCTGCAGGCCATCGTCCACCGCCGTGACCTGATGGCCACGGTGGGATAGCGCCCGCGACACGAAGGACTGAACCGCCATATCGTCTTCTGCCACCAGGATACGCGCCAAACGAATTTCTCCACACACTCAGGGTTGTTTTCTTGCCGCGGCATAGTCCGGCGGCGCACCCGCCTGGCCGCTATTGTGGGCCTTGCATCGAGCGCGCTGCAGCCTCCCACAAAGAGTCTTAACGAATGATGAACAAATGATTCCGGCCGAGGCGCAGGGGGCGATCAGGCGCGGCGCGGGCGCTCAGGGATCGAGGACGAAATCGACGGTCAGGTTGGCCGCGCCCTCGGGCAGGTCGCTGGTCGAAGTTTGGAAGCTCGTCGATTCGCCGGGCTGCAGCTCGGCGGCAAGGGCCTCGAAGGTCCAGGCTTGGAGTTCGCGGCCGGCGGTGTCGATGAACACCACCTTGAGTGCCGGGACCTTGCGCGGCCCGTCGGACTCGTTGACCACATCTCCCTGAACGAAAAGATGCCTTTCCTCGCCCACCAACCGGCGAACCGACTGCACGTTCTCCAGCAGCAGCCCGTCGCCGAGCTGCGGTTCGCCGAGCCCGACCAGGGCGTAGAGCCCGGCCGCCCGCGGCACCGATTCGACGATCGCGGCGCGGCCGAACCACAGACCCGCGGCCAAGCAGCCGACCAGCACCAGAAAGACCAACCATCCGGCCCAGAGGCGCGCGCTTGTTCGGCGCCCGGTTTGGGGTTTGGCTCTACCCCCTCCCGTCTTGATCCGGGTGATGGGCGGCGGTGCAATGACCGCCTCGTGGCGATCCGCGTCGTCGGCACTCTGTTGCGCCGCGGGTTCATCGGTCGCGGCGTCATCCGGGGCGCCGGGCGCTTCACCCGCCGCACCGCCCGTCGCCCCACTGGCCGCGTCATCTGTCGCGCCACCCGCCGCGCCATCGACCGCAACAGGCGCCAGGGAGGGTGCTTTATCGTCCTCGGGAAGCGGATCCTGCCGCCACTCGTGCGCGCACTTGCCACAGCGGACAGACCGGCCTTTTGGCCCGATTTGCTCCGCGCTGGCGCGAAATTGGGCGCTGCAGGCTGGACAGGTAATGATCATTCAATAAGACTGCCTCGAAGCGGTCCGGTGGTCCGTTTATAAGGGTCCGGTCGTGGTCAAGGCAAGGTGCTCGGCAGGGCCCCGCGCGGCGCTCATGGCCGATAGATCTCGGCGACAAAAGTACAGGCGATCCCAACATGTTGCGTTTTGACGAGGTCAGCCTGGACTACGGCACCGGTACCGATGTGCTGGACGGCCTGTCGCTCGATTTCGAGCCCGGCTCGTTCCATTTCATTCTCGGCGACTCGGGCGCCGGCAAAAGCAGCGTCCTCCGACTGATGTCCCTCAGCGGCCAACCGACCCGCGGGCGCGTCGTTCTGTTCGGGCGCGACACCGCCAGCCTGATGCGTGACGAGCGCGCTCTGCTGCGCCGGCGCATCGGTGTCGTCTTTCAAGATTTCCACCTGCTCGATCACCTGACGGTTCTCCAGAATGCGGCCCTGCCCCTGCTGGTGGCAGGTAAGGCTCTGGAAGAGGTTCGCGGCGATGTCGTCGAACTCCTCGCCTGGGTCGGACTGGCCGGCCACATCGATGCCCTGCCGCCAACCCTGTCGGGTGGCCAGCAACAGCGGGTCGCGGTGGCCCGGGCGGTCGTGGGCCAGCCCAGCCTGATCCTGGCCGACGAGCCGACCGGCTCGCTGGACGACCGGCTGGCCCTGCGCTTGATCCATCTCTTCGAAGAGCTGAACAAGATGGGCACCACGGTGGTCATCGCCACCCACAACGAGACCCTGGCGCGGCGTTTTGCCTATCCAATCGGCCGCATTGCCGCCGGCCACCTGACCTTTGAGTCGCCCGCCGCCGGTGCGACGGACAGATCGGCGGCCCTCGAGGACGCGGCCAATGGGGATGCGGGCCCAGCGCCCGAGCGGCGGTCATGAAGGGCGTCGTCGGCCTCGGCACCGACCGGGCGGGCCGCTTTCTGCCCTGGCTCGTCACGGTGCTCGTCTATCTTGCCATCCTGGCCGCGGCGGTGGCCCTGTCGGTCGGAAAGATGGCCGACCATTGGGCCGCGGGCGCCCAGAACAAGGCCACGGTGCAGGTGCCGCGGGCGATCGACGGCGATCCGGTGCAGGGGGCCTTGGCCTTGGAGGCGACGCTGGCGGCGGTCGACGCGGATCCGGGCGTGGCCCGGGCCGAGTTGCTGACCGACGACGCCCTGGCGGCCCTGCTGGCGCCCTGGATGGGTGAGGGCGGCGAGACATTGGACCTGGCCCTGCCCTATGTGATCGCGCTCGAGCTGGTGGAGTCCAACGACCAGGTCATCGAGCGGCTGCGCGGCGCCTTGAGCGCCGCGGCGCCCAGCGCCCTGTTGGAAGATCACCGGGGCACCTTGGACCACCTGCTGGGGCTGGTGCGCACGATTGCCGCGACCGCCCTCTTTGCGATGGTCCTCCTGGCCTCGGCAATGACCGTGACGATGATTCTCATTGCCCAGATGAGCCTCGCCGTGCACAGCCAGGAAATCGAAATTCTACATCTTGTCGGCGCCCGCGACACCTTCATCGCCGCGCAGTTCCAAGCCCGTGCCTTGCGTCAGGGTCTTCTGGGCGGCCTTTTGGGGGCGGCCGGCGCCGCCCTGACCCTGCTGTTTCTCGATCAGGCCCTGGCCGGGAAAACCATGTTGCTGGCGACCGAACCGCGCCTGAGCGTCCTGGACGGTGTCTTCTTGGCCATGATTCCCCTGGCCGGCGCGGCCCTGATGGTGGCGACGACCCGCGTCGCAGTGCTGCGCGGCCTGGCCCGCCTGCCCTGACCCCGGCCTTTCTGCCCTGATCCGGAGATGCCTTGCTCCGGTCCGGACCAGGGCCTAAGAATAGGTTTCCGTGATCCTGATTGACAACTGATACCAACGAGCAGTGATCGAGGCAAAACGGCGGCACATCTTCAAGCGGCCTTTGGGGGGCCGCAGATTGCTTACGCTGGTACTACTCTTGGCGGTGCTTTGGTTTGGCGGTCTCGCTTGGTTTTCCCGATCGCTACCCGACCGCGTCGCCGACGCGGAGAGTTCGAGCGATGCCATTGTGGTGCTGACCGGCGGGAGCGGTCGGTTGGATGCGGGGCTAGCACTGTTGCGCAGCGGGCTTGGCCAGAAGCTTTTCGTTTCGGGCGTCTACCGCGGCGTCGATGTCCGCCAGCTCCTGGCCCTGTCCCAGGATTCGCCGGCGAATCTGGCCTGCTGCATCGCGCTTGGCTATGAAGCCGACAACACCCGCGGCAATGCCATCGAAACCGCGGCCTGGATGAAGACACAGGGTTATCAGTCGCTGCGTCTGGTAACCGCCGCCTATCACATGCCGCGCAGCCTTTGGGAGTTTTCACGCCGCATGCCGGAAATCACGGTCGTCGCCCACCCGGTCTTCCCGGATTCCTACCGCCAGGCCGACTGGTGGCGTTGGCCCGGCAGCGCGCGGCTGATCATCAGCGAGTATCACAAGTATCTCGCGGCACGTATCGCCGCGCTGATCGACCGCGGCGCGGGGGAATCGGCCCCTTGGTGATCCTGCGATCGGTTCTGTTCAACGTCTTCTTCTTCGTCTGGTCGGCGATCTTTCTGATCGCCTGCATGCCGACCCTGTTCCGGGGCACCCGGACGGTCTACTTCGTCGGCCACTACTGGGCCCGGGTCGTGCTCTGGGGCCTGCGCCTCATCTGCGACCTGCGCTATGAACTGCGCGGCCTGGAGAATCTGCCGGCCCCGCCCTACCTGTTGGTCTCCAAGCACCAGTCGGCCTGGGATACCTTGATCTTCTCCCAGTTCATCGATCATCCCTGCCACGTCTTGAAGGCCGAGTTGGCCAAGATTCCGGTTTTTGGTTTTTACGTTGCCGGCGCCGGGATGATCGCGGTGGACCGCAAGGGCGGCTCCAAGACCCTGAAGAAGATGGTCGCCGACGCCAAGGAAAGGATTTCCGAAGGCCGCACCATCGTCATCTTCCCGGAGGGCACGCGAACCGCACCCGGGGAAACACGCCCCTATCACCCCGGCGTGGCGGCGATCTACAATGCCTCGGACGTCCCGCTGGTGCCGGTGGCGCTCAACTCCGGTCTGTTCTGGGGACGTAACGCCTTTCGCAAGAACCCCGGCACGATCGTGCTTCAGGTCCTGCCGCCGATCCCCTCGGGCCTGCCGCGCAAGGAGGTCATGGTCCGCCTGACCGATGAGATCGAGGAGACCAGCCTGGCGCTCCAGCGCGAGGGCGAGGCGGCAAGCGCCACCACGGTCAGCGGTTGACCGCGCCGCGTTGGCTACCTACCTTTTGTTAAGCCCTGCAGGGCACCCTGGCGGTCGCGAATTTCCGCCTTTCGACCGGCATCAACAGCGATGAGGAGCGCCCCTTGGCGGCTCTCAGCGCCATATCCCATCATATCTGGGACCTCAAGTATCGTCTGAGGGATGCCGAAGGCCGGCCGCTCGAAGGCAGCATCGAGGAAAGCTGGGCGCGCGTCGCCAAGACCCTGGCCGCGCCCGAAGCCGACGGCACGCGCGATCTTTGGCAGCAGCGCTTCCAGGACGCCTTGAGCGATTTTCAGTTCCTGCCCGCCGGGCGCATCCTGGCCGGCGCCGGCAGCGGCCGGGCCGTGACCCTGTTCAATTGCTTTGTCATGGGAACGATCCCCGATGACATGGACGGCATTTTCGAGAACCTGCGCGAGGCGGCGCTGACCCTGCAGCAGGGCGGCGGCATCGGCTACGACTTCTCGACGCTGCGGCCCAAGGGGGCCATCGTTCGCGGCGTCGGCGCCGATGCCTCGGGCCCGATCAGCTTCATGGAGGTCTGGGACGCCATGTGCCGGACCATCATGAGCGCCGGCGCCCGGCGCGGCGCCATGATGGCGACGCTGGCCTGCGATCATCCGGACATCGAGGATTTTCTGACGGCCAAGGGCGAGGCCGGGCGCCTGACCAACTTCAATCTCTCGGTCCTGGTCAGCGACGCCTTCCTGGCGGCGGTCGAGGCCGACGCGCCCTGGCCGCTGGTCTTCGGCGGCGAGACTTACCGGGTGGTCGAGGCCGCGGCGCTGTGGGAGCGCATGATGCGGGCGACCTACGAGGCCGCCGAGCCCGGAGTCATTTTCATCGACCAGATCAACCGGCGCAACAATCTGCACTACTGCGAGACGATCCGCGCCACCAATCCCTGCGGCGAACAGCCGCTGCCGCCCTATGGCGCCTGTCTGCTGGGATCGATCAACCTGGCCCGCCTGGTGACCGCCCCCTTCGAGGCCGCCGCGGGCCTGGCCGAAGAGCGCCTCGAGACATTGGTGGCGACCGCGCTGCGCATGCTGGACAACGCCATCGACAGCTCGCGCTTTCCCCTGGAGGCCCAGCGGCGGGAGGCCGAGGCCAAGCGCCGGGTCGGGCTCGGCATCACCGGGCTGGCCGACGCGTTGATGATGGTCGGCCTGCGTTATGGCGGCGCCGACGCGGCGGCCCAGGCCGGCCGCTGGATGCGCGTTATCAAAGAGGCCGCCTACCGGGCTTCGGCCGAACTGGCGGCGGAAAAGGGCGCCTTTCCACTTTTCGAAAGCGGCCCCTTCCTGGCCGGCGAGACACCCCGGGCCTTGCCCGAAGACCTGCGCGCCGCCATTGCCCGCGACGGCCTGCGCAATGCCCTCCTGACCTCGATCGCGCCGACCGGCACCATCTCGCTGCTGGCCGACAATGTCTCTTCCGGTTTGGAGCCGGTCTTCTCCTTCGAGCAGAAACGGGCCATTTTGCGGCCCGATGGCACGCGTGAAGAAACCCTGGTCAGCGACTACGCCTATCGCCTTTTCCACCGCCTGAAAGGGCCAGATGCGCAGCAGCCGCCCAGCTTCGTGGAAAGCGCCGCCTTGACCCCGGAAGAACATCTGGTGATGCAGGCCGCGGTGCAGGCCGAGGTCGATGCCTCGGTCTCCAAGACCATCAATCTGCCAAGCGCCATCGACTTCGACGCGTTCAAATCGATTTACCACCGGGCCTACGAGCTGGGCTGTAAGGGCTGCACCACCTACCGCCCCAGCGCGCTGCGCGGATCCGTCCTGGAGCCCGCCACGGCCGGCGCTCCCGCCGGCACCACGGCCAGCACCACGGCCGCGGTCCGCCCGGTTGCCAGCCTCGAGTCCCCCGAGGTTGTCGCGGGCGAAGCCCCCGTGGGATCGGTGGTCTACATGGCCGAGCCACTGGCCCGGCCCGAGGCGCTGCCGGGGACGACCTACAAGCTGCGCTGGCCGGACAGCGCCCATGCCATCTACATCACCCTGAACGACATCGTGCAGGATGGCCGGCGCCGGCCCTTCGAGATTTTCATCAACTCCAAGAACATGGAGCACTACGCCTGGACCCTGGCCCTGACCCGCATGATCTCGGCCGTGTTCCGGCGCGGCGGCGATCTTTCCTTCGTGGTGGAGGAGCTACAGGCGGTGTTCGACCCGCGCGGCGGGGCCTGGCTCGAGGGCCGCTACATTCCCTCCCTCCTGGCCGCCATCGGCCGGGTCATCCAAGGCCACATGATCGCGATCGGCTTCATGGCGCCGCCCGAGACAGCCGCCGGCGCGGCGGCCCTCAGCGCCGAGCCGCAGGCCTTCGGGCAGTGCCCGCACTGCGGCCAGGCCGCCTTGCTGCGCCAGGAAGGCTGCGATCTCTGCACCGCCTGCAATTACTCGCGCTGCGCTTAGAGCCCCACCCGTTGGAGCAGCCGCCGCAACCCCTTGTCGCCCAGGTTCATGGCCTCCAGGCGCGCCACCGTGTTGGCCAGGTACTCCCGGGCGCTGCCACCGGCGCCCTGACCTTGCAGCAGGTAGGTCACCATGGCCGCTTCGTCGAGGCGCCCGGCATACTGCTCGTGGCCCCGGTCGACCACGAAGGTCGCCGCCCGCAGCGGCCCCTCGGCGGTCCGAAGGCGCACCCAGATCGGCCGATAGACGGCGGTTACCAGCTCCCGGTCGTAGAGGTACTCCATGGTCGCCTCGGCCGCGGCGCGGGGCACCCGGTAGGCCAGGCCCCGGCAGGAACCGCCCCGGTCGAGCCCGAAGATCAGACCGGGCCGGTCGGGCGTGCCGCGGTGCCAGTAGGAAAAAACGCAGTAGCGCCGGTGGTAGCCGTGCAGGCGCGCGACCCGCGCGTCGAGGTGGGCGAAACCGGGCTTCCACATCAGCGACCCATAGCCGAACACCCAAAGATCCTCCGGCGGCAGGGTCAGGCGTCGCTCTCGACGCAGCGCCGCCAAGGTCTCCGGATCCTCGGGCCCGACCCAAGCCGGGTCCGCCGCCGGTTCCGCGCCATCGCCTGCTTGGTCGATCATGGTGTCTCGCGTTTCCTGTCCAGGGCGCGCCAGTCTAGCCGGCCCCACCCGCGGAGCAAGCCAGTCCGGCGCGGGCCAGGCCCGGGCGAGACGCGTCAGTGAGGCGCGGGCCGATCATCGCCTTGGCGGTCTGCGGGTTCCTGGCCCTGGCCTGGGGCGGCCTGTGGCTCTGGTCGGCCGACCGGCTCGAGACTCTACTGGCCGACTGGCACGACGATCAGCGGCAACGGGGCATCACCCTGGACTACGAGGGTCCGGTCTGGTCGGGCTTTCCTCTGGCCCTGTCGTCGCGGTTCACCGAGCCCCATGTGGCAAACCTGCAGGGCCTCGCCTGGCACGGCCCCACGATCGAGGCCAGTGTTTCGCCCTTGCAGCCTCTCGTCAGCCGCTGGCGGGCGCCAGGGCGCCATGAGATCGCGTTGCCCGGCCGGGTCGGGTTCGCGGGCGCGGCCCTCCCCGAGGCCATCACCGTCGATGCCGCCGGGTTGCGGGCCGAGGTCAGCCTTGACGGCAGAGGCAAGCTCGAAAAGGTGGAACTGGAGGGCAGCGGGCTGGTCGTCCTCGCGGCGGGCGACGAGCCGGTCGAGGCGGCGGCGCTCGCCCTTGCGGCCGGTCCGTTGGTGGAAGAAGGAGAGGCCCTGAGCCTGCCGCTGGCCCTGCGGATCCGCGATCTGGCGCTGCCGGAAAGGCTGATCGGCGAGCTACCGAGCCTGATCGAAACTCTCACGGCCGATATCACGCTCCAGGGGCCGGAGCCGGAAGGCGACGACCCGGAAGAGATCCTGCGCCAGTGGAGCGCCGGACGGGGGGTCGCCAGGATCGAGCGCATCGGCTTGCTCTGGGCCGGGCTCGATCTGCGCGCCTCGGGCCACCTCGGTCTCGACACGGCCCTGCGCCCCAGCGGCCGGCTCGACCTGCGGGCCGACGGGATCGGTCAACTCGCCCAGGTGCTGGTCGAGGCGGGTGCGATCAACCGCAACGAAGCGCTCGGCCTGACCCTGGCGGCGCTCGGCCTGCAGCAAACCAATCCCGAGACCGGCGCCAAGGAGGTCGCGGTGCCCTTGATCCTGGAGAAGGGGGAAGCGCGGCTCGGCCCGATCCGCCTGGGCCCGGTGCCGCCCCTGCTTCAACCCTGACCTCGGCTTCAGCCCTAATCTTCGCGCGGCTCGCGCGGATCGAAGGAGCCGGCCTGATGGGCCTCGATGATGCCCGAGCGAATCTGCCGGGTACGGGTGAAGAAACCTTCCAGCGTCTCGCCCTCGCCCCAGCGGATGGCCCGCTGCAGGGCCGTCAGATCCTCCGAGAACCGCTGCAGCATCTCCAGCAGGCTGTCGCGGTTGGCGAGGCAGACGTCGCGCCACATCACCGGATCGGAAGCTGCGATGCGGGTGAAGTCGCGAAAGCCGCCGGCGGAGAATTTGATGACCTCCTCGCGGGTGCTGGCCTCCAGGTCGCCGGCCGTGCCGACGATGGTGTAGGCGATGATGTGGGGCAGGTGCGATGTGACCGCCAGGACCTTGTCGTGGTGCCCGGCATCCATCGTCTCGACCATCGATCCGCAGGCCTGCCAGAAGGTCTCGACACGTCCGACCGCGGCCACGGCCGTTCCCGGGCTCGGGGTCAGGATGCACCAGCGGTTCTCGAACAGATCGGCGAAGCCGGCCTCGGGTCCGGAAAACTCGGTGCCGGCGACCGGGTGTCCGGGCACCAGATGGACGCCCTCGGGGAGCAGCGGCGCCACGTCGCGGATCACCGCCTGCTTGACCGATCCGACATCGCTGACGATGGCGCCCGGCGCCAGCGCGCCGGCGAAGGCCTCGGTCACGGCGGCACAGGCCCCCACCGGGGTACAGATGATGACCAGGTCCGCTCCCGCCACGGTCTCCGCCGGATCGAGGCTGTAGTGATCGCCGAGGTTCAGCCGGCGCGCCGTGTCCAGGGTCTCCTGCCGGCGTGTGTAGATGGCGATCTCGCGGGCGAGACCCTTCTTGCGCGCGACCTGGGCGATCGACGAGCCGATCAGCCCAATGCCGATCAGGGCCAAGCGCTCGAAGGGTTGGAAGCTCTCCGCCACCTGGTTCACGCCATGAACTCGGCCAAGGCGGCGGCGGCGATGCGCATCTCCTCCTCGGTCCCGATGGTGACCCGCAGACAGTCCGGCAATCCATAGCCCGCCATGGCGCGGACCAGGACGCCGGCCGCTTTCAGAGCGACCACCGCACCCGCTGCCTGATCGCTGCCGTCGGGTAGGCGCACGAGGACGAAATTGCCCTCGGAGGGATAAACCGCGAGACCGGCCGCCGTTGCCTGCTCGGCGAACCAGGTCCGCCAGCGGTTGTTGTGGTCGCGCGAGCGCGCGGCGTGATCCCGGTCGCGAATCGCGGCCTCGCCGGCCGCCAGGGCCGCGGCGCCGACATTGAAGGGGCCGCGCACCCGGTTGAGCACGGCGACGATCGACGGCGGGCAGAAGGCCCAGCCGAGGCGCAGCGCGGCCAAACCGTGGATCTTGGAGAAGGTGCGCAGCATGACCGTGTTGTCGCGGTCCGCGACCAGCTCGGCGCCGTCGCCGTAGTCCCCGGCCTCGGCATACTCGGCATAGGCCGCGTCGATAACCAGCAGAACATCCTCGGGCAGGCCATCGCGCAACCGCCGCAGCGCCGCCGCCGAGATATAGCTGCCGGTCGGGTTGTTCGGGTTGGCCACGAACACGATGCGGGTCCGCGGACTGCAATGCATCAAAAGCGCGTCGACATCGGTGGTCAACTCGGCCTCCGGCGCCGCCACCGGCGTCGCCCCCGAGGCCTTGGCCGCCAAGGCGTACATCAAGAAGCCATGGGCGCTGTGGAGCACCTCGTCGCCGGGCCCGGCATAGGCCCGCACCAGCAGGCCGATCAATTCGTCCGACCCGGCCCCGCAGACGATCTGGTCGGCCGCCAGTCCCTCGACCTCGGCAATGGCCTGCCGCAAACCGCTCCAACCGCCATCGGGATAGCGGTGCAGGTCGCCGGACAGCGCCTGATAAGCGACAATAGCCTGCGGGCTCGGTCCCAGGGGATTCTCGTTGGAGGCCAGGCGCACGACCCGGTTCGCGCCGGGCAGCCCGGCCTCGCCACCGACATAGGGCGCGATGTCCAGGATACCGGGTCGGACCGTCAGTGTCATGACCGGTCGCTTCCGCTTGTAGAGCCGGCCGCCGGCGCGTGCTGAGCGGAAGCCCTGGCCGAGGGGACCTCTGGCGCCGGAATCTTGGCCAGCGTGTCGCCGGCCTTGTCGAGCGGCAGGGCGAAGCAACCGACCGATCGAACCTGGTCGATGACCCCCTCGCCACCCTGGAGATCGGCGATGCGGGCGTCGTCGTCGGCGCAGTAGCCTTCGACCTCGACGAGATGAAGCTGACGGTCGGGCGCGTCATTCCACATCAGGCTGTCGAGACCGGTCAGACCGACCGCCGAGAGCGCCCGCAACAGGGCACCGCGCGAAAGCGCCTCGCGGGTTTCGACGATGAGGTAGGAATGGTCCTCGCCGCTGGCCTCCGGCTGGGTCAGGGACACCGCCAGCGCTTCCGGCCCTTCGGCCCTGCCGCTGCCATGAAAAAAGGGCAGCCGGGCGATGACGCGCGGTCTGCCCTCGCCACCCGAGGCCAACGAGCGCCACCAAGGGTCGCGCGTGCCTTCCTCCGGCAGGGGCAGGATTCCGACCGTGGCGCGACCGTCGGTGATCGCGCGCATCACGCCCTGTTCGGAACCGAAGGTCGCCAGGGGGGTCAGGCCGCCAAAATGATCGCGCGCCAGATGAGCCAGCGCCTGGTCGTTTTCCGGCGCCAACACGGCCAGGGCGAGAGGGCCCTGCATGGCGATAAAGGCGGAGATCAACTCGCGCCAGACCCTGACTACGACAGCCGAGGTCAGATCGCCCTGGTGGCGTCGCACCAGACGGCGGACCACCTGGGCTTCGCGCCCGGGACGGAAATGCAGGCGTCCGGCCGCATCTTCCTTGGCCGTGGCGACCTGCTTTACCAGCGCGCTGCGCGCCATGATGAGATCGTGGATCTCGGCGTCGATCCGGTCGATCCTCTCTCTCAGGCCGTCCAGGCTGTTCGTCGATTCTGCCATTGTCCTCGAATGCCTTCGCTTGAGCGCCGGTAGAGATAGTCTCTAAAAGCAGGTAAATCAAAGGGAAAGCGCGGATTGCGCCGGATCGCCCGTCGGGGCTTGCTTTTGTTGCCCGGTAGCCAAATATCTCCACTGTCAACCGGTTCATACTTCGTGGCTTTGCCATTCGGCGCCGGGAATGGCCTAATGCGGCGAGAGACCGGGAGCCGGGCTGCGAGAGCGAATCGGACTGCGAGAGCGAGAACGGATCATGCCGATCACCATACCCAACGACCTGCCGGCCCGCCACGAACTGGAGGCCGAGGGACTTTCGGTGATACCGGAGAGCGATGCGGTCCACCAGGATGTCCGGCCCCTGCGCATCGGCCTCTTGAACCTGATGCCGCAAAAAGAGCGGACCGAAACCCAACTGGCGCGGCTGATCGGCGCGACCCCCTTGCAGGTCGAGCTGACCCTGGTGACCACGGCCTCCTATACGCCGACCAACGTGTCGCAAAAGCATATGCGCGACTTCTACCGGTCCTGGGACAGCGTCAAGAAAGAACATTTCGACGGCTTCATCATCACTGGCGCACCGGTCGAGCAGATGCCCTTCGAAGAGGTCTTCTATTGGGACGAGCTCACCGAAATCCTCGACTGGACCCAAAGCCACGTGACTCAGAGCCTGGGGCTTTGCTGGGGCGGACAGGCGGCGCTCTATCATTTTTACGGGGTGCCGAAGTATCAACTGCCGGCCAAGCTCTTCGGCGTCTTCGACCACAAGGTGGTGGCCGACAAGACCGATCTGCTGCGCGGCTTCAACGATGTCTTCCCGGTCCCGGTGTCGCGCCACACCGAAGTCCGGCGCGAGGACATCCCGGTGGGGCCGGACATGACGATCCTGGCCGAGTCCGACGAGGCCGGGCTCTGCCTGATAGAAGACCGGGCCCGGCGCCACATCTACATGTTCAATCACCTGGAGTACGATGCCACGACCTTGCGCGACGAGTACGACCGGGATCGCAAGCTCGGCTTGGAGATCGACGTTCCCAGGCACTACTTTCCGAAAGACGACCCGCGCCAAACGCCCGTGAACCGTTGGCGCTCCCACGCCCATTTGATGATCGCCAACTGGATCAATGGGGTCTATCAGCAGACACCCTATGACCTCGGCCAGATTGCCCAAACGGAGACCGGCCGGGATGGCGTCTCGAAGGGCGGCGCCCGACCCGGCGGACCCGCGGTCCTCAAGTCCGGCTGAGCGTCCGGCCCGCCGCCTGGGGTGCCGGGATCAGGATCGGCCGTCGCACGCGACGCAGCGCCTTATTCGCAGAGGCGGCATAGATTTGCTTGCCGGCCTCGATCATCACCACGCCGGAGACCTGTGGAAAGAAGCGGGCGCCCATGCGTTCCCAAGCCGGCGCCGTGCGCAGCAGCGCGCGCGACCTTGTCGGCGGCAAGAACAGCGCGCGCTCGGTCCGGGTCGGGGTGAAACGATGGTCCCGCAGGCGGCGCGACAACTGCGAGGCCGAATAGGGATGACCCCAGCCAAAGGGCGTGCGATCCAATCGCGCCCAGATACCGCGCCGGTTCGGTGCCACCACCAGGAGCCGGCCTTCGCCGGTCAGAACACGCCAAACCTCGTCCAACATGGCGCGCAGGTGATCGCTGCTCTCGAAGGCATGGACCATCAGCACACGGTCGACCGAGTAGTCGGGCAGCGGCAGTTCGCATTCGTCGATCAGGGCGACCCGGCTGGGCCCCTCCGGCGGCCAGTGCAGCACGCCCTGCTGGGCGGGCATGAAGCCCAGGACACGCTCGGCGTCGCCGAGATACTGGCGCAGAAATGGCGTGGCATAGCCGATTCCGACCAGGTTGAGGCCGCTCAGACGCGGCCAGATCGAGCGCACGCCACGCCGGATCATATGCCGGCTGACCTGGCCGAGCTGGCTTTCGTAGAAGTCCCTGAGATCGACGACATCGTGCCACATGGCCACTAGCTTAACATGAACCTCTGGCGGCTTGGTAAAGGATCTTGGATACGTGTAGAGTCCGCTAAACCGCACCGCCTCCAGAGGATTTGACCATCATGAAACTCTTCTATTCCGCCACCAGTCCCTTCGTCCGCCGCTGCCTGGTCTGCGCCATCGAGGCGGGGCTGGACGATCAGATCGAGCGGATCGTCACCAATCCCGGAAGTCCGGACAGCGACATCATGAAGAACAACCCTCTGGGCAAGGTCCCGGCCTTGACCATCGACGAGGGAGCCACGCTCTGCGATTCGATCGTCATCTGCCTCTATCTGGATTCTCTCAGCCCGAGAACCAGCCTGGTGCCGTCGGAAGGGCCGGCGCGCTGGAACGTGCTCAACATCGCCGCGCTCTGCGAGGGCGTGATGGATGCTGGGGTCAGCCGGGTGGGCGAGAACCGGGCACGGCCCGAACATCTGCGTTGGTCCGGCTGGCACGAGCGCCAGCGCGGCAAGATCGAGGCGGTCTGCGATGCCATGGAACGCGAGGCTGCGGCCCGCCAGTTGGAGGGCGTCGACCTGGGCACCATCACGCTCGGCTGCGCCTTGGGTTACCTCGACCTGCGCTTCGCCGACGAGCCCTGGCGTGAGGGCCGCCCCGCGCTGACGGCCTGGTACGAGACCTTCGCGGCCCGGCCCTCGATGCAGGCCACGGTGCCGCCCGGCTCATAGTCGAGAGCACTTCTATTCGATGGCCGCTGCGCGTTGCAAGGCCAGGTCGATGATGCGCCGGGTCTCGCTCCAGAGCTGGAGGGCATCGAGTTCCTCGGGCGCGGTCCAGCGCACCGCGGCGGCATCGCTGGCCGCAAGCGCGGCGCCGCCACGCCACAGGCCGAGAAAGTCGACCAGACTGTAGTGATAGACGAGGGCGCCGGCGTCGTCGCGGCTGATCGAATCGACGACGTCCAGCAGCCCCGCGATCTCGACCGTCAGCCCGGTTTCCTCGCGCACCTCGCGCTGGGCCGCTTCGGCCAGCCGCTCGCCCAGTTCCTGGCGTCCGCCGGGCAACGACCACTGGCCGGTCCGCGGCGGCTTGCCGCGGCGGACCAACAGAACTTCCCGACCCGACTCCGTCGGCCTGACGACCACCACGCCGACGCCGACCACCGGACGCTCCGGGTAGGCGCTCACGAGGTTACGCCATGTACTGGCCGCCGTTGGCCGAAAGGGTCGACCCGGTGATGAAACCGGAGCCCTCGGCGGCGAGGAAGACGACGCACTGGGCGATCTCTTCCGGCTCGCCCAGTCGGCCGACCGGGATCTGCGGTATGATCTTGGTGTTGAGCACATCTTCGGGAATGGCGCGAACCATCTCGGTGCCGATATAGCCCGGGGCCACGACATTGACGGTGATCCCCTTGAAGGCGTTTTCCTGGGCCAGCGCCTTGGAGAAGCCGATCAGGCCAGCCTTGGCGGCGGAATAGTTGGCCTGGCCCATCTGGCCCTTCTGACCGTTGATCGACGCGATGTTGACGATTCGGCCATAGCTCCTGGCCCGCATGCCTTCGATGACATTGCGGCACATGTTGAAGGCGGAATCGAGATTGGTGGCGATCACCGCGCTCCAGTTCTCGACCGTCATACGATGGCACATACCGTCGCGGGTGATGCCGGCGTTGTTGACCAGCACGTCGGTCGGTCCCTGGTCGGCCTCGATCTTGGCGATGCCCTCCTGACAGGCAGCGAAATCGCCGACATCCCACTTGTAGGCGGTAATGCCATGGGTCTCGCTGAAGATCGCGGCGGCTTCTTCGTTGCCGGCATAGTTGACCGCCACCTGATAGCCGGCCTCCTTCAAGGCCACGGCGATTGCCGCGCCAATTCCCCGGGTTCCGCCCGTCACTATTGCTGTACGTGCCATGTGAACGCCCTCTTTTCTATGTTTGCCGGTTCCGCTCTTCGTCAGACCCGCGATCAATCCGCCACGGTCCTTCGCGCTACAGTTTCGCACGAGCGCGGATCTCGATCCAGAGCCCTCGGGCAGGCCGCGGCAAGATCGAAGACCGCGGTCGCCGCGCCGTCCTTTTCATAGCCGCGCAGCAGAAGCTGGCCGCTGGCCGCGTTGGCAACCAGGGCGAGACGGGTATCGGGGTTCAAGATCCCGCCATCGAGCCATTCGAACCCGCTGGCGACCCGGCCGCAGTGATCTGCCATCCGCGCCAGACGTGCCTGGCTCTGGCGCCCGCGTGGCCGGCCGCGCAGATGTGGCGACAGCCAGTGGTTGGCGACCGCCGCCGGGTCGCGGTGGACGAAGGCCTGATCCTCCAGGCGCTCGATCACGCAAGCCTCGCCGGGCTCGAGCCCGGCCAGGGTATAGAAGACGGGAAGCGCGATCGGGGTTGTCATGAGGCGTTCCTTCGCCTCGGCAAAGCTCGTGCAGTCCTCGCAAACCTGGCGCAGCAGATGGGCCGGCGCAATGCGATCGCCGGAAAAGGTGCGGCGGCGGCTGACCAGCCAATCGGCCAACCGCGGGCGCGGCAGCCAGGCCGGACCGCGGCGCAGGACCGGCGCCTGGTTGATGGCGACGCAAAACCGGTCCGGTGCCATGGCGCTGACCACGCCCAGGTAGCCTGGCCAGGTGACATTGTAGAACGCGCCGGCGGCCCCTTCCTGCTGCAGCACAACGAGCTGGCGGCCAAGGCCGTGAAAGGGCCAATCGAGGGTGCGCAGCAGTCTGACACCGGCGGCGGCGGGATCCGGCCCCGCCGAGGTGGTGCAGCCCCATTCGTAGGCATAGTTCATGAACCAGAGGCCGCGCGGCAGGGGCAGACTCGCGGCCCGTTCAACCTCGGCCAGATAGGGGCCGCCGGCCCGCCGCGCCCAGCGCGCCGACCAGCGGTCGAGCAGGCTCACCGGCCAGCCGCCGAACTGCCGCCGCCCGGCGGCAATGAGTTCCGCCGCCTGATCGGGCGCGCCTTCGGCCAAGGCGAGTGGACCCGCCCGGCCCACGGTGATCAGGGGTACGGCGACCGGGGGTATGGCGGGGCTTTCCGGCATCGCGGCCGCGCCGGCCTAGGCCAGGCGCTGGATGCGGTCCGGGGAAGGTCTCAACGCTCGACGCAGAGCGCGATACCCATGCCGCCGCCGATGCAGAGCGTCGCCAGGCCCTTCTTGGCATCGCGTTTTTGCATTTCGTGCAGAAGGGTGGTGAGAACCCGGGCGCCCGAAGCGCCGACCGGGTGACCGATGGCGATGGCGCCGCCGTTGACATTGACCTTGGCCGGATCCCAGCCGAGATCCTTGTTGACCGCCAGGGCCTGGGCCGCGAAGGCTTCGTTCGCCTCGATCAGGTCGACGTCGTCGACGCTCCAGCCGGCGCGCTCCAGCGCCAGGCGGCTGGAGGGAATGGGTCCGGTGCCCATGACCGCCGGGTCGACGCCGCAGGTCGCCCAGGAGGCGATGCGCGCCATCGGCGTGATGCCGCGGCGCTCGGCCTCCTCGGCGCTCATCAGCACCGTCACCGCGGCACCGTCGTTGATGCCGCTGGCGTTGCCCGCGGTCACGGTGCCCTCGCGATCGAAGGCAGCGCGCAGACCGGACAGCTTTTCGGCGGTGGTGCCGTGCTTGGGGTACTCATCGGCCTCGACCACCGTGTCGCCCTTGCGGCCCTTGATCGTCACCGGCACGAGCTCATCGGCAAAGC
Source organism: Kiloniellaceae bacterium (assembly GCA_021776195.1). Next base: position 24,321 of record JAJFGK010000112.1, read on the forward strand.
GGCCGGCAATCTGCGCCGCTTCGGCCTTCTGCTGCGAGTTGGCGGCAAAGTTGTCCTGCTCCTCTCGGGTGAGCTGCCACTTCTTGGCGACGTTCTCGGCCGTGTTGCCCATGTGGTAGCCGTTGAAGGCGCACCAGAGACCGTCCTTGATCATCGAGTCGACGAAGTTCAGGTCGCCCATCTTCTGACCGTTGCGGAGATGGGCCACGTGGGGAGCCTGGCTCATGGACTCCTGGCCGCCCGCCACCACGATGCTGCTGTCGCCGTTGCGGATTGCCTGATAGCCGAGCGCCACCGTGCGCAGACCCGAGCCGCAGAGCTGGTTGATCTGATAGGCCGTCTTCTCGTAGGGAATGCCTGCTTCCACGGCGGCCTGGCGGGCCGGATTTTGACCGGTACCGGCGGTCAGAATTTGTCCCAGGACCACCTCGTCGACCTCGCCCGCCTCGACCTTGGCGCGGGCCAGGGCCTCACGGATGGCAACGGCGCCCAGGTAGGACGCCGCGACCGACGACAGGGCACCATTGAAGGCACCGACGGGAGTGCGCGCCGCGCTTGCGATGACGACCTCGGTCATAGTGGAGTACTCCTGTGCTGAGCCCCGATGAATGGGGAGAGGCTTGGGAAAGCGGCGTCGGGCACCCTGCCGCCCGGCCTGGAAAGTGGGGCGACGGCACGGCATTGCTGCGCCGCAGCAAAGTCTTCGCGAGATATAGCGCGAGATCAGCTAGCATTTCAAGCCCTGCTGTTGTCTCGCCCGGTTTTTCGTGGGCCCTTGGCTCCTCTCGCACCCTTGGTTTTTTTCGAGCTCTTGGTCTCTTGCCGGGCCGTTGCCTTCTTTCGCGGTGTCGTTGTCGATTTAGCGCGACCCTTTCGCCCGGGCGCGCTGTCCCTCTCGGCCAGCCAGGCCGCCAGGGGTTGCCAGACCCGGCTTTCGGCGTGGCGGCTGACGATCATGCCGATATGGCCCACCGGCGGCGTCTCGACCCGGCAGTCCGGCAAGGCCGCGCCCAGGGCGGCGGCCGAGGCCGGCGGGACAATCCGGTCGCGCGACGGCACCAGGCAGAGGCTCGGCAGTTTCAATCGCGACGGCCGCATCGGCACGCCCGCGATCCGCCAGCACGCGCGCCCCGGCGTGTTCTCGCCGTACCATTCCAGCAGGCACTCCCGCGCCGTGGGGCCGGCCAGCGGCACCCCGTCGTTCAGCCAGTCCTCCAGCGCCACGAAGGCTTCCGCCGCGGGGCTTCGCGGATCGAGCGCCCCGAACGCGAGGAACTTGCGCACCGCCAGGACCGGGTCGAGCGCCGCAAAAAGACTTTGAATGGCGTCGGTCGGGAGCTCCCCGGTCGCCTCGATGACTGGCAAGAGACCGCGCCCCGTGGCTGCCAACATGCGCGCCTGGAGCTCGGACTCGGCGTGAAAGTCCCAGGGCGTGGCCAACAGCACCAGACCGCAAAGCCGCTCGGTCCGGAGCTGCGCCAGAGCCAGAGCGAGCAAGCCGCCCATGCAGTAGCCGATCGCCACCGGCCGGCGCCCCCAGTGCGCCGCGGCGACATCGAAAGCGGCGACCAGACGCTCCGCGATGTAGGCGGTCAGGTCGAAGCCGCGCTCGGCCTCACCCGGCGCATCCCAATCGACCAGAATTACCGGGTGACCGCGCGCGGCCAGCCAACGGGCCAGGGAACGGCCCGGCATCAGATCGAGGATCGTTGCCCGGTTGATCAGCGAGGGGACCAGAAAAACCGGCGCCAGACTCGTCCGACCGCCGGGCTGAAATTCGAGTAGCCGGGTCGTGCCTTCGCGCCAGAGGACGCGCGGCGCAAACTCATCCCAGGGGATCAGGTCGCGGCTGTAGGGATGGTTCCGATAGCGCTCGATGGCATCCAGAAAGGCCGCACCGCGCCGGGCGACCGCGTCACCCAGCGCCCTTGTCAGACTTTCGGGGCTTGCGTCCCCCGCCTGATGGAGAAGCGCCTCGGCCCGCGCCCTGAGGGCGGAACTCGAGGGCCGCCAACCGCTTTTCAAGAGCGTCAAGGCGGCCGGCGACCCGCTCCAGGTCGCCGTCGCGCTCACCAGGTGGAGCGGCAGGGGGCGTGGGCCCTGGCGCATCAGGCGCGCCGGTTTCGGCGGCTCGAAGCGCCAGGCCGATCGCGCCGCTCCACTGCCGCAGCCAATCCGCCTGATCCGCACCCGCGACACCGAGCGGCGCGGCCCAGACTGCCAACAGGGCCGGATCGCTGGACAGGGCGGTCACCTGGTCCTGCCAGAAATCGAGGAAATCCTGCGCCCAGCGCTCCAGTTCCTTTTCATCGGTCATGGGCGATCACTATAACCAGGGCAACGACGTGAGACCAGCGCCGCCGGCGGAGCGGTCGGTCGCGCGGGGGTCCGGACCAACATGCCGTAGGCGCACCGCGGCCCCGTCGGAGGATGACCGGGAAGGCGACCCGGGGCGTTGACAGATCTTGTCGCGGCGCAGCAAAATGAGCCCTTGGCCGCGCCGCGGGCGAAGAATCAGGCGAAGACCAGAGGAAGGCGAAGACTTTTGAGCAAGAATAAAAAATCGGCCGGCGGCAAGACCAAGGACTCCGAGGCGGAGGGCGCGGTCCCGGTCACGATCAAGAAGTACGCGAACCGCCGGCTCTACAACACCGCTTCAAGCAGTTACGTCACGCTGGATCACCTGCGGCAGATGGTCCAGGAAGACATCGATTTCGTCGTCTACGACGCCAAGTCAGGCGAGGACATCACCCGTTCGGTCCTGACCCAGATTATTGTCGAAGAGGAAGCCAAGGGTCAAAATCTTCTGCCGATCAATTTCCTCCGCCAGCTGATCTCGCTCTACGGCGATTCCATGCAGTGGATGGTGCCGGGCTACCTCGACCAGACGATGAACTCCTTCGCCCACAACCAAGAACAGCTCCGTCAGTCGATGCAGGATACCTTGGGCGGGATGTTCCCCTTCCCCAATCTGAACGAGATGAGCAAGCAGCAGATGGCGGCCTTCGAACAGGCCATGCGGATGTTCACGCCCTTTGGCTTGCCACCCTCGACCCTCGGCCAGCCGGCCGGGCCGAGCGCCGCGGATCCGAGCCAGACCGGTCCCCGGTCCACGGCCCAGAACGCCCCTGAGGGCGCCCCCGAAGGTCCCCCCGATACCGACGCCCGGAAGGAGTCGCTCGACCGTCTGAAGGCCCAGGTCGATCAGCTTCAAAGTCAACTGGACGCCCTTGCCGACAACGAGGATTGATCGCGGCCGGCCAGGACCCCGGCGGGCGAGATCCGCACCCGGATTCCTCATGGGCCGGTCAGAGGCCGTTCTAGGCTATGTTGCGGCGAGGCGCAGCCGCGGTCGGTCGCCAGCGCCGGCAATCGGGTTTTCGTCCCAGACCTCGGGGTGGCCGAAGTAGTAGCCCTGCAGGGCATCGACCCCTTCGCGGGCCAAAAGCTTCGCTTCCGCCAGTTCCTCGACGCACTCCGCCACGGTGGAAACGCCGATGGTCTTGGCCAGGGATAGAAGATTTCGAACGAAGGCCAGGTTTTCCTGATTCTTGGTGATCCCGCGAATGAAGGACCCATCGATTTTCACGATATCCACCGTCAGCGCCTTCATATGGCGGAAGGTGGTGTAGCCGGCGCCGAAATCGTCGAGCGCCACCTTGCAGCCCAGGTCCCTGACCGCGGCGACGAAGCGTGCCGACTCCTCGATATCCTGGAGCGCGGCGGTCTCGGTGATCTCGACTATCAGGCGTTGGGCGATGTCGGGGCGGGTCTTGAGATGGCCGATCAGGGCTCGCAGCCAGGATCGGTCCGTCGCGGTCAGGCCCGAGATATTGACCGCCAGCATGAGATCCGGCTGTCGCCCAAGCACCTCGAGCGCCAGCGACAGCACGTAGCGGTCGATGGTCCGCATCAGGCCGAGCTGCTCGACGATCGGGATGAACTGGGCGGCCGGGATATAGGTCCCGTCGCCCCTGTGAATGCGCACGAGGCATTCATGGTACTTGATAGCGTGACTGTTGGCATCGACCACCGGCTGGTAGGCCAGCACCATGCGGTTTTCCCGCAGCGCGCACTTGACCCGCTCTCCGATATCCAGCGAGGCCTGAAAGCCGCGCCGCTGATCCTCGGTCATTTCGAACAGGTGAACGCAATCGCGTCCCATGGTTTTGGCCCGTAGCATGGCGCTTTCGGCCTTGGCCATGACATCGAAACTGGTTTTCGACTGACCGGGAAAGGCGGCGATGCCGATCGAGGCCGACACGGTGAGCGGCTGTCCGTCGGCGGTGATGGGCTCGCGCCGCAGGGCCGCGAGGATGCGCTCGGCGGTGATCCGCGCTTCCTCCAGCGAGGCGCCGCCCAGGATGACCCCGAAATGATCGCCACCCGGGCGCCCCACCACATCGCACGCGCGCAGACACTGATCGAGCCGTCGCGCGACCTCGACCAGGACGCGATCGCCCAGCTCCGAGCCGTAAGCCGCATTGATCATGCCCATCTGATCGATGCCGAGCATCAAGAAGGCCGAGGGCGACGAGGAGCGATGCGCGTACGACAAGGCGTGCTCCAACGCTTCGCGCAGGCGCAGCTTGTTGAAATGTCCGGTCAGGTCGTCGTAGTGGGCGAGGTATTCGAGCTCGGCTTCATGTTGCTTGCGTGTATTGATGAGCCTGAGTGTGCCGGCCAAACGCTGGGGCATGCCATTGGCCGCGAGCCGGGCCGAGCCGCGATCGTGAATCCACTGAAAGGAACCGCGGGCCGTGCGGACGCGATACTCGCAATCGTAACTCAAGGCACCCACGACATGATCCGAAAGCACGGCCATACGCGAAGCCAGGTCCTCCGGATTGATCAGGTTGCTGAAATCCTCGCCGCTCTGCGGCAGCGTATCGCGCGTGGCACCGAACAGCTCTGCCACCGGCCCCAGCCAAGTCATACGATCGGTGGCAAGGTCCCAATCATAAACCACGTCGCCCGACGCCTCGAGCGCGGAGCGCAAACGGGCAAGATCGCCCAATCTGTCCTCAATTGCTAAGGACTGAGTCACGTGGTGGCCACTCCTACCTGACGGCCGGGCCGCATACCTGGGCCCCTGCGCGTTCAACCCGGATGAGGCTGAACGGTGGACAGGATAGGCGACCAGGATTTAACGAAAGATGAAATATCTTAATAGAGAACAGGCTAATGAACACCAATAGTTGCTGCATTTGTAACTAAAAGTAGGCGCGAAGACGCATTTCGAAGACAACACGATCTGTTAAGGTCAATAATTATTAATATTTATGGTTAATTTTACATCGTATTAGAATCAAAATCTTGATAAACTTTTCACAAGGCACTATTATAGTAGAAGAAGATAAACTCCTATTGTCATCTCGGGGCAATAGCGAGACCAACCAGGACGGGTCGGTTTGAGCGCATTGTCTAACATATCGCTTTCCAGCGCCTTCCTGGCGCCGGGCGCCACGCGCGCCGCGCGAAGCATCACAAGCGCGGCCGCGGGTCCGGAGTCGGCGCGTTTGCCGGTCAACCGGAACGACCCGGTCACGCCGGCCAGACCGGTCTCGCGCGAACAGGAACAGCTTCGGGCACGGCATCTGCGCCTAGTCGGCGACGATGCGCCCGCGCGCCGGCAGGCCGGACAGGGGCCGGCCATCGAGGCCCGGCCCGCCACCGGCGGCACCGCCGCCGCGCCACGCGATTCCATCGCTTTCACCGTGCAGCTTCTGAGCCAAACCAGCAATCCGGTCCCCAACCGCGCCCTCGCCGGCTATGGCCAGGACCTGGCTCTGCGCAAGGACAGCGCACAGATCGGCAGCGACATCTACCGCCGCGCCGGCGCCGAGCCCGACCTGCTGACCCAGGCCCCGACCTTCCTCAGCCTGGCGGTCTGACGAAACCCACGGGGGCCGCGGGCACCGGAGACTTGATCGCAGGCCGCGTCAACCGACCGCCGGTCCGGCCGCGCGCCAGACCGCCGTTTCCCACAAGATCCAACAGCCCAGGACCACCGTTGCCACGCCGACCGCGGCGGTCAGCCCGTTGTAGGCCCAGGTCATGTGATGGGCGAGCCAGCGGATGGGCAGGGCCACGACGCAGCTCATGAGCGCCATTCCCACGATCGAGCCCAGGCCGAACAGGGCAATATAGGTCAAGCCCCACCAGAGCGTGGGCAATTGGGTCGCCGCCAGCAGCACCAAGGCGGCCGAGCCGGCCAGGCCATGAACCAACCCGACCGCCAGGGCGCGCCCGTCGAGGCCGGCGGCGTGGCGGTGATCGTGTGGCGACTCGCGATGGGTCGTTTCGCCGGCGTGGGAATGCGCGTGAAAGTGTTCGATCCGGTCATGGCGATGGCGATGGAAATGGACCCGGTCTCGCACCACCCGGCGGATCACGTCCGCCCCGAGCAGGACCAGCATGACGCCGACAAGTGCCTCGAGCAGCCGCGCGGTTTCGGCGGCCACCAGGCCCTCGGCGAGCAGGACCCCACCGCCCACCAGACCGAGCGTCAGGCTGTGGCCCAAGCCCCAGAGCGCGCCCAGCCTCAGGGCCCGGCGCAGCGAGCGGGTCCGCGTCGCGAGCGTGGCGACCGCGGCCAGGTGGTCGGCCTCCAGCGCATGGCGCAACCCGATCAGGAATCCCAGAAGAAGAACGGACGCCATGGTCCTAGCGCTCCAATCCTAGCTGTTCGTGGCGCGCATCAGGCGGCCCGATCGATCATATGGATAAAGGAGCCGAAGACGGATCCCGCACAAAGGCTGCTGGCCGCCCCCTCGTCCGCAAGAGGTTCGCCGCGGGCGTCGCCGCAGGCGAGCCAGGGCTGCGCGCGCGATGAGGTTTCGCAGGTGGCATAGTGAAACTCATGGCCCCGAAAGCGACTGCCCGCCGGCCCCAGGGGCGAGGGCGCCAAGGTGGTCAGGGTGCGGTAGCCCAGATGGCGGCGGCGGTCGGCAAAAGACGATCTGAGCGGCAGCAGGCCGGCCATGGCATGGCGCTGTCCGGCCGCGTCCTCGAGCGTCTCTCCCAGCACCATGTAGCCGCCGCACTCGCCGTAAACCGGCACCCCGGCCCGGCCCTTCGCGGCCAGGCCATCGAGAAACCGGCGATTGGCCGCGATGCGGCCGGCGTGCAGTTCGGGATAGCCGCCGGGCAGGAAGACCGCGTCGGCTGCCGCCGGCGGGGCCTGATCCGCCAGGGGCGAGAACAACGCGACCTCCGCGCCCGCGCTCCGCCAAGCCGCAAGGTGGCTCGGGTAGCAGAAGGCAAAGGCCTCGTCGCGGGCGACCGCAATGCATTGGCCAAGCGGCGGCAGGGGACGGGCCGGCGCGCCCCCGGCCGATAGCAGCGGTGCCGCCAGTGCGCCGAGCGCAGCGACATCGAGAGCCTCGCCGAGGGCATCGGCGGCCCCCTCCAGGAAAGCCTCCAACGCCGGGTGCTCTCCGGCCTGTACCAATCCCAGATGGCGGCTCGGCAGATCGAGCCGATCGTCGCGCGGCACCAGTCCCAGCAGGGGGACATCGAGCCCGGCAACCGCGTCGCGCAGAAGGGTCCGATGGCCGGGTCCGCCGACACGGTTGCAGATCAGGCCGCCCAGCGTCACATCGCGCCGGTGGCCGGCAAAGCCGCGCACCAGGGCCGCCACCGAGGCGCCCATGCCGCGGACGTCGACCACCAGGATAACCGGCCAGCCGAGACGGGCCGCGAGATCGGCGGTGGATCCGCTGCCGTCGAGCGCACCATCGAAGAGGCCCATGACGCCCTCGCCGATCACCAACTCGGCCCCCTCGCCGGCGGCACCGGACAAGGCCCCGAGGGTCTCGTCGCGCATCGCCCAGGGATCGAGATTGAGGCAGGGCCGCCCGCTCGCTGCTTCGTGAAATGCCGGGTCGATGTAATCCGGTCCGACCTTGATCGAAGAGACCGCCCGGCCTTGGCGGCGCAGGTGGCGCAACAGTCCCAGGGTCACCGTGGTTTTGCCGCTGCCGGACGCCGGGGCCGCGATGATCAGGCCGCCGGCCACGCTCAGCAGGCCTTTTTGCCCAAGGACCGGCCCAGGGGGTCGGCTTCGAGCAGGCGCCCGTCCAGCGCGCCCATCCAATCGAGGCCCTGGCGCAGACGCACCACTTCGCCGATCACCACCAGGGAAGGTGGCGCGATACCGCTGGCCACCACATCCTCGGCGCAGCGCCCCAGGCTGGTCTCCAGGATCTCCTGATCGGGCAGGCTGGCCTTGCTGATCACCGCCACCGGCTCGTCCGGATTGCGGCCATGGGCCATCAGCCGCTCGGCAATGGTGGCGATGTGCTTCAAGGCCATGTAAATGACGATGACCGGCGACCCCCGGGCCAGACTGGCCCAGTCGAGATTGTCCGGCACCTCGCCGCCGGCGTTGTGGCCGGTCAGAAAGGTCACCGCGGAATTGGTCTCGCGGTGGGTCACCGGGATGCCGGCATAGGCCAGACCGCCGATCCCGCTGGAAATCCCCGGCACGATGCGAAAGGGCACGCCGGCGGCGACCAGCGCCAGGGCCTCTTCGCCGCCCCGGCCGAAGACGAAAGGATCACCGCCCTTGAGACGCAGCACCCGCTTGCCCTCGCCCGCCAGCCGGACCAGCCGTTGCGAGATGTCTGCCTGCTTGAGGGACGGCTTGCCGCCGCGCTTGCCGGCGAACTCCAACTTGGCCTCCGGCCGCGCCAGGGCCAGGATCTCCTCGCCGACCAGCGCGTCGTAGACCACCACATCGGCCTGGCGCAGAGCCTGCAGGGCGAGCAGGGTGATCAGGCCGGGGTCGCCGGGGCCGGCGCCGGCCAGCCAGACCCATCCGGGCTCGAGATCGGGCAAGGTGAAGGAGAGACGGTCCATGGGTCGATTCTATAAAGCGGCCGGCAACGCGCGCCTAGTCAAGGTAAGCCAGACATTTGTACAATGACGACATGCCACGCAAGCCTGAAAGTGAACTGCGCCGGGGCTGGACCACGGGGGCCTGCGCCACCGCGGCCGCCAAGGCGGCCTGCCAGGCGCTGCTGAGCGGCGCCTTCCCCGACCCGGTGGCGATCACCCTGCCGCGTGGCCAGGAAGTAGCCTTCGCGCTGGCCTGGGAAGAGACGACCCCGGACAGCGCCACCGCCGGCATTATCAAGGATGCCGGCGACGATCCCGACGTCACCCATCAGGCGCTGGTGCTGTCGACCCTGCGCGCCGGCATCCCAGGCGCCGGCGTGGTCTTTCGTGCCGGGCCCGGGGTCGGCACCGTGACCAAGCCCGGTCTGCCGATCCCGCCGGGCGAGCCGGCGATCAATCCGGTGCCGCGCCGCATGATCGGCGCCGCCCTGGCCGAGGTCGCCGGCGCGGCTGGCCAGCCCTGCGACTTCGAGGTCGAAATCTCGATCCCCGGCGGCGAGGCCCTGGCCGAGAAGACCTGGAACCCACGCCTCGGCATTCTCGGCGGCCTGTCCATTCTCGGCACCACCGGCATCGTCGTGCCCTTTTCCTGCGCCGCCTGGATCCACTCGATTCACCGCGGCATCGATGTCGCAAGGGCGACCGGGCTGCGCCATGTGGCCGGCTGCACCGGCTCGACATCGGAGGCGACGGTGCAAAAGCTCTACGGCCTGCCCGATGTGGCCATGCTGGACATGGGCGACTTCGCCGGCGGCCTGCTGAAGTATCTCGCCGTCCATCCTCTGCCACGCCTGACCCTGGCCGGTGGCTTTGCCAAGATCAGCAAGCTGGCCGCCGGCCATCTGGATCTGCACTCCGGGCGCAGTCAGGTCGATTTCGACCGGCTGTCGGCAACGCTCGAAGGCCTGGGGGCCGACGCCGCGCTGCTCGACGAGGTGCGGCAAGCCAACACCGCCAAGCAGGTTCTCGATCTGGCCCAGGCGGCAGGACTGCGGCTCGCCGATGCGGTTGCCGGCGAGGCGCGGGCCGTGGCCTGCGCCAGACTGCCCGCCGACACGACAGTGGAGGTCTTGATTGTGGACCGCGCGGGCGTCGTCGTGGGCCATGCCGACGGCATCGGAAAGTCCGATGGCTGAGCGAAAGCAGGTCCTGATCCTTGGCGGCACCGGCGATGCCCTGGCCTTGGCCGGGGCGCTCAGCGGCCATCCTCGGGTCGCGACCACGACCTCCTTGGCCGGGCGCACCAGCGCCCCGGCACCACCCGCCGGGGCGCTGCGCTTCGGCGGCTTCGGCGGTGTGTCCGGACTGACCGCCTTCCTGCGCGACGCGGCCATCGACCTGGTGATCGACGCGACCCATCCCTTTGCCGCTCAAATGTCGGGCCATGCGGTCGCCGCCTGCGAGGCGGCCGAAAGGCCGCTGCTGCGCCTGTCCCGGCCGCCCTGGCAGCCGCAACCCGGCGACAATTGGATTCCGGTCGCCGACCTCGCAGCCGCCGCCGTCGTCGTGGCCGAGCGGGGCCAGCGCGTATTCCTGACCACCGGCGCCAGGGACCTGGCGGCCTTCGCGGAATTGGAGTCAGTCTGGTTCCTGGTACGCCTGATCGAGCCCCCGGCGGAACCCTTGCCACTGGGGCAACACCGCCTGATCCTGGCCCGCGGTCCCTTTAGCGAGGCCGACGAGGCGGCCCTGCTGCGCGAGCAGTCAATCGATCTCTTGGTCAGCAAGAACAGCGGCGGCCCGGCGACCGCCGGCAAGCTGGCAGCGGCGCGGCGGTTGCGGATCCCCGTGGCGATGGTCGAACGTCCGGTCCTGCCGCCCTGCGAGGAAGTCTGTGACCTCGACGCCGCGTTGGCTTGGGTCGAGGCTCGAATGTCAGCCTGAAGCAATTCCAGATTTAGCCCAATAGATACCCGATCACCGCATTGAGCCGCTGCAGTCCGGCCTCGCTGGCGCGCAGGCCGTCATCGTCGATCACCAGCAGGCCCTCCTTGCGGAGGGCCGCCAGCCGTTCGGCCTCGAAGAGGGCTTCGACGGTCTCTCCCAGGGCCGCCTCCAGATCGCGGCGGGACAGCCCTTCGGTCAGGCGCAGACCCATCATGACCGCCTCGTCGCGCCGTTGCCGGGCGGTCAAGAGCTCCCGCCCGCGGGTGGCGTGGCCCGCCTTCTCGACCGCCGCCAGCCAGGCTTCCGGCGCCCGGTGCTGGCGCGTCGCCACCTTGCCCTCGGCCAGGCTCAGCCGGCCGTGGGCGCCGGGCCCGACGCCGGCATAGTCGCCGCTGCGCCAGTAGGTCAGGTTGTGCCGGCTTTCCCGACCCGCCGCGGCGTGATTGGAGATCTCGTAGGCCGGCAGTCCGGCGGCGGCGAGCCGGGCGCGGGTTTCCTGGAACAGCGTCACCGCCGTCTCCTCCGCCAGCTCGACCAGCTCGCCGCGCCGGCGGGCGCCGTGAAAGGGCGTGTTCTCCTCGATCGTCAGTTGGTAGAGCGAGATGTGGTCCGGCCCCTCGGCCAGCGCCATCTCCAGCTCGCGCTTCCAACTGTCCCAGGTCTGACCGGGGCGGGCGTAGATCAGGTCGAAGGAGACCCGCGCGAAGTGGCGCCGGGCGATGGCCAGCGCGGCACGGGCCTCGGCGGCGGAATGGCGGCGGCCGAGAAAGGCCAGGGCCGTGTCGTCGAGGGACTGGATGCCGAGCGACAGGCGGTTGACCCCGGCCTCGGCATAGGCGGCAAAGCGCGCGCCCTCGACCGAGGTCGGGTTGGCCTCCAGGGTCACCTCCAGGTCCGGCGCGGCGGCCCAGTGGGACCGGGCGGCGGCGATCAGGGCGGCCACGCTGTCCGGCGCCATCAGCGAGGGCGTGCCGCCGCCGAAGAAGATCGAGGTCAACTGCCGGCCCGGGGTCTCGGCCGCCCAGTGCGCCAATTCGGCCAGCAGCGCCCGGCGCCAGCGCCCCTGGTCCACTGCCGCGCGGACATGACTGTTGAAATCGCAATAGGGACACTTGGACAGGCAGAAGGGCCAATGGAGATAGAGCGCCAGGTCCCGACTCGCGGTCATCTCGACCTCAGGCGCCCGGATCGAGCGCCGCCAGGAACAGCTTGATGGCGCGGGCGCGGTGGCTGAGCTCGTGCTTTTCCTCGGGCGCCATCTCGCCAAAGGTGCGGGTCTCGCCGTCGGGCTGGAACATCGGGTCGTAGCCGAAGCCGCCGTTGCCGCGCGGCGGCCAGACCAACTGGCCCTCGACCCGGCCTTCGTAGAAGCTCTCATGACCTTCTGGCGTGACCAGACAGAGCATGGCGATGAAGACCGCGCGCCGATTGTCCTGCCCGGCAAGGCCGGCCTCGACCCGCTCCATGGCGGCGCGGAAGTTCTTCGCCGGCCCGGCCCAGCGCGCCGAACGAATGCCCGGCGCCCCGGCCAGAGCCTCGACCGCCAGCCCGGAGTCGTCCGACAGAGCCGTCAGCCCCGTGGCCTTGAGCGCGGCTTGCGCTTTGATCGCGGCATTGGCGGCGAAGGTATCGCCGTCCTCGACCGGCTCGGGCAGATCGAAGTCGGCCGCCGAGACCACCGCGATGCCGCGCGGCGCCAGAAGGTCGCGAATCTCCACCAGCTTGCCCGCGTTGTGGGTTGCGATCAAAAGGCGGCCATTGGTCTGAAGTTCGGCCAGTAGAGTGGTCATGCGCGTCGTCACCCGGACATGCTTGGTGGTGCCGAGGGGATCGGCAGAGAGATCTTGTTCGAGTGACCCGGTGCCGCCATCCTGTCAAGCGCTTGTTGTGCCGCTGCACCAGGCGCGGACGATCACCGACGGGGGAGGGTCAAGATGAGCGAAGCGACCAGGATCGGCGTGGTGGGCTGCGCCGGGCGCATGGGCCAGATGAACCTGCGGGTGATCCAGGCGGACGAGCGGGCGGTCATCGCCGGCGGCACCGAACGCGCCGGCAGTCCGGCGTTGGGCCAGGATATCGGCGGCCTGATCGGCGGGCCCGAGTTGGGCCTCGCCGTCGGCGACGATCCCCGGGCGCTCTTTGCCGCCGCCGATGTCGTGGTCGATTTTACCACGCCCGAGACCTCGCTCGCGCACGCCGCGCTTGCCGCCGAGACCGGCACCGCCCTGATCATCGGCACGACCGGGCTCGACGGCGGACAGGAAGCCACCGTTGCCGAGGCCGCCAGCCGGGCGGCGATTTTCAGGGCCGCCAACATGAGCCTCGGTGTCACGCTTTTGCTGTCGCTGATCGAGCAGGCCGCCAGCGCGCTCGACCCAGCCTTCGACATCGAGGTCCTGGAGATGCATCACCATCACAAGGTCGATGCGCCTTCGGGCACCGCCCTGGCCCTCGGCCAGGCCGCGGCGGCGGGCCGCGGTGTCGCGCTGGAGGCCGTGGCGCAAAAGGTGCGCGACGGGATCACCGGCCCCAGGCGCAGCGGCGACATCGGTTTCGCCACGCTGCGCGGGGGCAATGTCGCCGGCGAGCACACGGTGATCTTCGCCGGCGAGTCCGAGCGCATCGAGTTGACTCACAAGGCAGCCGACCGGGTGATCTTCGCCCGCGGCGCCCTGACCGCGGCGCTCTGGCTCGCCGGCAAGCCGGCCGGCCTCTACTCCATGAAAGACGTGCTCGGCCTGAGCTAACGAAGACCCGCGATCGCGGCGCGCAGGGTCGAGGCGATCTCCAGGCGCTCGCGCGCGGTCAGGAAGGCGCCGACCGCCAGACTGCGGCCGTGCGAGCGCAGCACGAGCTGGCTGTCGGGCCGCAGCGGCAGATCGAAAAGCACCTGGAGCCAGTGCGGCTGGAACTCCCACTGTTCCTGGCGGCCGGAGGGGTGGATGCGTTGAACCGTCAGCCTGTTCTCCGTCAAATGCAGCGATTCGGATATTCGTCCGCGGCGATAGTTGACCTTGAAGGCGAGGTAGATCAGCAGCACGTCGAGCCCGAGAAATCCGACCACCGGCCAGGCACCGGCCAGGAAGAAGGCGAGACCCGCTGAAAAGCTGACCGTGCCGACCGCCACCATGAGGATGACGAAGCCGCGCGGCGAGAGGCTGCGTTGCGGCGTTAGGTGCAAATCAAGCAGGGCGGCGCCGGACTCGGCCAGGGTGGCCGTGGACCCCGTTCGAGCAGTCTTGTTGGTCGGCTCGCTCATGATTTGAGATTATCGACGCTTGGGTAGGGGACACAAGGATTGCCGGCAAAATTTCCGACTGTGTCTCGGCAATCGCGAAGAAACCTGGTGGGAACGCAATCTCGCAACTACCTGATCCAGCGGGTCAATTCATCGATCAGGCGATTGACAATGGCCTCGATGACGGCGCTTTTGTTTCCTTCTGCCTGGGTTTTGAGTGCCTTGAGTATGCTGCGGAACACCCCGGGGGAAAGGTCCTTGCGCCCGGCGACCATGACGATCGTGGCAACGGTTACATTCTCATGAACGAGTTTGATCGACACATGAGATGTCCCAGGCTGACGGATTCGGAGCTCACAATCGTTCTCTCGCGCAAATCGATTGATAAGCCTTTCGAACTCTTTTGCCTTTGCACTCTTCATGGCCATGCCTTTCACGCCATCGGGTGGTTGAGCTTCCCCTCCGAGCACCCGGCCAAAACGCTATCATGGAGAGTGTTTGAACATCAACACAATAATGTGTGGTCGCACTCAAAAGAGATGATTCGAACTGTGAGCGACCCAAAATTTGAAATATAATTTCTTTTCAGATTTTGACACATTATTGTGTTGCGAAATGAGACCCGCACATGTTATCGGTCGCCCCTGCAAGCGCCCATGAAACGCCACTGCGGTGGCCGAGGAGAAGGGGGCCGTCACTCCTCTGGGCGATCTTATCGAACGACATCAAGGAGCCAAAGGATATGGATTACTCCTACGCTGTGCATCTCGAGCGAGATGAGGGCGAGATCGGACTCATTTTTCCTGATTTTCCCGAAATCGTTTCGTGGCACCGGGAAAGTGAGGTGGAGGAGCAGGACCTTCGAAGGCTTGCCAAGGACGCACTCCTTGTCGCGCTTCACGCGCGCGTCCTCGACAATGACGAGATCCCGGCGTCCACCAAAGTGACAGGCGCCGATTTTTTTGTCAGCGTTCCCGCCTTGGCCGTTTTAAAGTTGGCCCTCTACGAAGAGCTCAGGGCAGAGGGTCTCACCAAGCGCGATCTCGCGCGCCGCATGGGAAAGACCGATACCATCGCGGTACGGCTTCTCGATCTCACCCACAATTCGGCCGTGCCTCAGCTCGAGGGAGCGATGTCTGCCCTCGGCCGGGAGTTCGTGATAAGCGCGAAGACCAAGCCCCTCGCCGACAATCATGTGTGAGAGCCCAGCCGCGGTCTCCTGGTGGATCGAACTCCCCGGCCATCGCCAATCCGATCGTGGTTGCGCTTCCATCTATCCGGCGGCCGGGCTAGCTTACCAGGCATGAAAAAAGCCGACATCGCGACCTTTTTCGATCGCCTGGCCGAGGCCATTCCGGCGCCCAAGGGCGAGTTGGACTATATCAACCCCTATACCCTGCTGGTCGCCGTCACGCTATCGGCCCAGGCGACCGACGTCTCGGTCAACAAGGCCACGGGCCCGCTCTTCAAGGTCGCCGACACGCCGGAAAAGATGGTCGCCCTGGGCGAGGCGCGGCTGCGGGACTACATCAAGACTATCGGGCTTTACAATACCAAGGCCAAGAACGTCATCGCCCTGTCGCGCATCCTGATCCAGCAGTACGGCTCGGTCGTACCAGACGACCGCGAACTGCTGGAGACCCTGCCCGGCGTCGGCCGCAAGACCGCCAGCGTGGTGGTCAATATCGCCTTCGGGCAACCGACCATCGCCGTCGACACCCACATCTTCCGGGTCGGCAACCGCACCGGGCTGGCGCCCGGCAAGACGCCGCTGGCCGTGGAACAGGGCCTGGAAAGGGTCGTGCCCGAGGCCCGCAAGCTGCACGCCCACCACTGGCTGATTCTGCACGGGCGCTATGTCTGCAAGGCCCGCAAGCCGGACTGCCCGGCCTGTGTGGTGCACGACCTCTGCGCCTTCAAGGGCAAGACCACCCTTGAGGGACCGGCGCCGGTAAAGGCGAAAAAAGCACCGAGAAAAGCGGCGAAGAAGCGCGCGCAAGTGGCCACCAAACGCGCCGGTTAGCAGCCGCGCCTTCAGCCGATCGGCTTGGCGGCGCGCGTCTCCAGCAGACCGCGCAGGCAGGGACGGGCCTCGATCGGCTGCGCCGTCAGATCGCGGGCCTCCAGGTAGACCACCGCCCGCGAGCCGTTGTCGGGATAGAGGAAGAGGTCGAAGACGCAGCCCTCGCCACGGTACTGCCAGACCTCCGCGGGGTCTTCGAGGCGGACCAGGACCGGCCGGCCCAGGCGGCCTTCCAGGCTTTCCCGGTCGAGCCCCATCAGCGCATCGGGGTCGTCGTCGACCGTCACCTCGGCGCGCGCGGCCTTGGGGAGCGCGGCCTCGGGCCCCGGCGGCAGCGCCGCGGTGGCGGGACGCTCCCCGGACGCATCCAAATCGGCCTCTGGCGTCGCTTTCGGCTTTTCGGCTTCGGGATCACTTTGGCTGACCGCGGCTGGCGGCTCGGCCGGTTTGATCTTGACCTCGAGCCGGCGATTTTCGCAGGCCGGCAAGAGCAGCAGGCTCAAGGCCAGTCCCAGCCAAAGGCCCGATGAAACCCAGCGGCCCGAAGGGTAAAGGTCAGCCTCGTGCTTCACCGGCATCGGCCTCGCCTGGCACTTCGGGGGTATCGACCATCCCCTTGATTCCACGCGGGCGCTTGGCCGTTGCGGGTTTTCGGTCGGCTTCGGCCTTGGCGGTCGCTGCCGCCTCCGGCGCCGGGATCTCGGCATCGGCGGGTTGGGCCGCCTTTCCTGCTGAGCCCTTGTTCTTGCCTTTGACCGCCTTCGCCGGCGCTGCCACCCGGGGGAGATCCTCGTCCGCGCCCAGCACGTCGACCGCGCCGATCAAGCGGCCGCCACGCTCGGTTTCCAGTTCGTTGTAGCGCAGCTTGCCCCGCACCAGTCCCGAGCCGCGCAACAGCAACCGGCCCTTGACGGTCAGTTCGCCCTCGAAGGTGCCGCTGATGTCGCAATCGGTCACCCTGGCATTGCCGACGAACAGACCCGACGACGAGATCTCCAGGAAAGTGGCGTCCGTGAGGTCGGCTTCCACCTTGCCCTCGACGACCAGCTTCTCGCAGGCCTTGATTTCCCCGGAAAGGCTGATCTCCCGTCCGACCACCAGTTTGCGGCCTTCGTTCTCTGTCGCCTGGGGCGAAGGCGGGGTGGGAATGCTGGCCGAAGGGCGGCGCGAGACGCCGGGCGTCATGATGCCGCTGCCACGGTGACCCGGCAGGGGCGAGGCCGGATAGGTCTCGCGCGCCGGCCGGTGTTCCTGTGCGGGTTCGGCCTGGGGCCGTTCCTTGGGCACGCCGCTTGCACCTTTCTTCTTGCCGAACATGTGTGCCATCCCTTCGTTGCCCAAGGCGGCGGCCTCTCGATCCCGGCTCAAACGCCCGCGCGGCGGCGCAGATCCTCGAACATGTGGAGCAGAAAGGCCGTCGCAACGATCGGCGTGACCAGATTGATGATCGGCAGGGTGAGCAAGAAGGCGATCACAGCACCCGACAGGATCACCCGGCCACCGAAACGTTTGCGCAGCGCCTTGGCCGCACCGGCTTCGAGCCGGCGCTGGGCGACCAACTCGAAGTACTCTCGCCCGTAAAGATAGCCGTTCAGGAGATAAAAGAGAACGAGATTAAGCGGGGGCAGGAAGATGAGCAGGAGGTAGAACGGTAAAGCCAGCAAATTCAAGATGATAGTCGCCGCCAGCAGGCCAAGGGCACTGGTCACGGTCTCTTTCCAGTCCGGGGCCCGGGCCGGCGGTTGGCCGGGATAGTGACGATCCTCGACCGCCCGGGCGATGTCCTCGAGGAAGAGGGACATGGCGACCAGCATGATCGAGGGGAAAATGAAGAAGCTCGCCAAGACCACCGAGGCGATGAGGCCGGCGGAGGTGAGCCAAATCAGGGGACCCTTCAGCCAGTCCCAGATATCGGCCTCGGCAAGCCAGGCGCCCAACCAGTCGGAGAGCAGCGAAAGCCCCAGCCAGGCCACCAGGGAGACGACGACAAAGACCACCAGGGTGATCAGGAAAGAGCGCCCGAAAACCCGCCTGAAGGTCGGATCGAAGGACTGCCCAACGGCTTTTCCGAGTGCGGCGAACATGGCGTCGATTTCTAGTGAGCCGGGCCGGGCGGCGCAAGACCTAAGGACCCAGGGGGCGCCAGGCGCTGGACCGGGCGGCGTCTCGGGCTGGCCCGGACCGTCCCCTGACCTGGCCCTGAACTGGCCCTGAACTGGCCCTGAACCGGCCCTGAACCGGCCCTGAACCGGCCGGGCGCCCGACCAATGACCGCTTGACGCGCTGTAGGCCCCCTGCTAGGCGAGCCCCCAGCCGGGCAATAGGACATCTCCAGGAGACCAGAATGAGCGACGAGACGTACGACGTCGTCGGGATTGGCAACGCAATCGTCGACGTTCTGGCCCAGGCCGACGACGCCGCGATCCAGCGCCTGGCGCTCGACAAGGGCACCATGACGCTGATCGATTCGCAGCGCGCCCAGAGCCTCTACGAGGCCATGGGTCCCGGCCGCGAGGTGTCCGGCGGGTCGGCGGCCAACACCATGGCGGGCCTGGCATCTTTCGGGTCGCGAGGGGCCTATATCGGCCGTGTGCGCGAGGACCAACTGGGCACGATTTTCGGTCACGACCTGCGTGCCGCCGGGGTGACCTTCGATGCAGCGCCGGCCAGCGAGGGGCCGAGCACCGCGCGCTGCCTGATTTTCGTTACCCCCGATGCCCAGCGCACCATGGCGACCTATCTGGGCGCCTGCGTCGAGCTCGGCCCGGAAGATATCGACGAGGGGCTTATCGCCAGCGCCAAGGTCACCTATATGGAAGGTTATCTGTGGGATGCCCCGCCGGCCAAGGAAGCTTTCCTGAAGGCCGCGCGGATCGCCCACGATGCCGGCCGCAAGGTCGCGCTCAGCCTTTCCGACCCCTTTTGCGTCGACCGTCACCGCGATTCGTTTCGCGACCTGGTGGCGGGTCATGTCGATCTGCTCTTCGCTAACGAAGCTGAAATCACTTCTCTTTATCAAGTTGAGAGCTTCGACGATGCGCTCCGGGCCGTGGCCGGCCACTGCGAAGTCGCGGCCCTGACCCGGAGCGAAAAAGGCGCCGTGGTGACGGCCGACGGCGCGGTCCATGTGATCGACGCCGAACCGGTGGCCAGCCTGGTGGATACCACCGGCGCCGGCGACCTCTACGCCGCCGGCTTCCTGCACGGCTACACCGACGGTTCAGACCCGGCCAAATGCGGCCGTCTGGGCGCCATCGCCGCCGCCGAAGTCATCGGGCACTACGGTGCCCGACCGGAAGTATCCCTGGCCGAACTGGCCGCCCGTTCGTTCTGAAAGTAACAGCTGTCATGACTGCCACGACCCTACGCAACATCGCCATCATCGCTCACGTCGACCACGGAAAGACCACCCTGGTCGACCGGCTGCTGCAGCAGTCCGGCGCGGTGCGCGCCAACCAGCAGGTGGCCGAGCGCGCCATGGACAGCAACGACCTGGAGCGCGAACGCGGAATCACGATCCTGGCCAAGTGCACCTCGGTGGACTGGAAGGGAACCCGGATCAACATCGTCGACACGCCGGGCCACGCCGACTTCGGCGGCGAGGTCGAGCGCATTCTCTCCATGGTCGATGGAGCGGTCCTGCTGGTGGATGCCGCCGAGGGGCCGATGCCGCAGACCAAGTTCGTCACCATGAAAGCCCTGGCCCGCGGCTTGAAACCGATCCTGGTGATCAACAAGGTCGACAAGTCCGATGCCCGGCCCTTCTGGGTCCAGGACGCCGTCTTCGATCTCTTCGCCAGCCTGGACGCGAGCGACGAGCAGCTCGACTTCCCGACCCTTTTCGCCTCGGCCAAGGAAGGCTGGGCCGGCGAGACCCCGGATCAGGCCGACTCCGGCGGCGACATGACGGCGCTGTTCGACAAGATCGTCACCCACGTCGAGACGCCCAAGGTCGGGCCTGCGGCGCCCTTCGCCATGCTGGTGTCGATCCTCGAGGCCGACCCCTATCTCGGCCGCGTGCTGACCGGCCGGATCGAGACCGGCGTCGCCCGCCTCAATATGCCGCTTCAGGTGCTGGGCGCCGACGGGGTGGTCCAGTCGGGCGCCCGCCTGACCAAGCTGATGGCCTATCGCGGCCTGACCCGCGAGCCGGTGGAGACGGCGCAGGCCGGCGACATCGTCGCCGTGGCCGGGCTTGGCGATGCCACTGTGGCCCACACGATTTGCGA
Source organism: Kiloniellaceae bacterium (assembly GCA_021776195.1). The sequence continues at coordinate 44,599 of JAJFGK010000112.1, forward strand.
TCCCGCGGTCCAGCAGGCCCTGCCGGCACAGCCGATCGACCCGCCGACCCTGGCCATGACCTTCGCGGTCAACGATTCGCCCCTCGCCGGCCTGGAGGGCGACAAGCTGACCTCGCGGGTGATCCGCGCCCGCCTGTTGCGCGAGGCCGAGGGCAACGTCGCGATCCAGGTGAGCGAGACCCAAGACAAGGACGCCTTCGAGGTCGCCGGCCGCGGCGAACTGCAGCTCGGCGTGCTGATCGAGACCCTGCGGCGCGAGGGCTTCGAGCTTTCGATCTCACGCCCCCGGGTTCTGTTCCGCGACGATCCCGAGACCGGCGAGCGCCTGGAGCCCTTCGAGGAGGTCTTGGTGGACGTCGACGAGGCCTACTCCGGCGTGGTGGTGGAGAAGCTGTCCGAGCGCAAGTCCGAGCTGACCGACATGCGCCCCTCGGGAGGCGGCAAGCTGCGCCTCACCTTCCTGGCGCCCTCGCGCGGCCTGATCGGGTATCACGGCGAGTTTCTCACCGACACCCGCGGCACCGGGATCATGAACCGCATTTATCACAGCTATCGCCCGGCCAAGGGCGCCATCGCCTCCCGGCGCAACGGGGCGCTGCTCTCCACCGGGCGCGGCAAGGCGGTGGCCTACGCGCTTTGGAACATCGAGGAGCGCGGCATCATCTTCATCCGCCCCGGCGACGAGGTTTACGCGGGCATGGTGATCGGCGAGAACAGCAAGCCGATGGACCTCGAGGTCAATCCCATGAAGGCCAAGCAGCTGACCAACATCCGCGCCTCGGGCAAGGACGAGGCCGTGCGGCTGACCACGCCGCGGCTGCCCAAACTGGAACCCTCGCTGGCCTACATCGCCAGCGACGAACTGGTCGAGGTGACGCCCAAGTCGATCCGACTGCGCAAGCGCCTGCTCGACCCCCATGCGCGCAAGCGCGAATCAAGGCTGAAGGATGCCGGCTGACCCACCAGGCGACACCCTGATTGAAGAGGAGGAGCCGGGCGAGGAGCAGATCTCCTGGCGCGACTCGCTAAAGGTCTATCTCGACCGCCGCCAGTTGGTCATCTTTGTCATGGGTTTCGCCAGCGGCCTGCCGCTGCTGCTGACCCTCTCGACGCTGTCCTACTGGCTGGCCAAGGTCGGCGTCGACAAGACCTCCATCGGCCTCTTTGCCTTGGTCGGCCTGCCCTACACCTTGAAGTTTCTCTGGTCGCCGGTCTTCGATCACGTCCGACCGCCCTTGCTGTGGCGGCTTTTCGGGCGGCGACGTGGCTGGGTTCTTCTGGTCCAGCTCGGCCTGATTCCCTCGATCCTCCTGCTCGGCCTGACGGATCCGGCCTCCGAGCCCTGGCTGACCGCTGTTGTCGCGCTTGCCGTGGCCTTCTTCTCGGCCAGCCAGGACATCGTCATCGACGCCTATAGGATCGAGATCCTCGGCGAGGACGAACAGGGCGCGGGCGCCGCCTCGACCCAGGTCGGCTATCGCTTCGGCCTGTTGTTGGCCAGCGCAGGCGCCATCGGTCTCTCTGATTTCTACTCCTGGTTCGCGGTCTTCGCCGTACTCGCCGGTGCACTGGCCATCTCGATGCTGGCGGTGCTGCTCGCGCCCGAGCCGCCGGCCGTCCGGCAGGCGCCTAGCGTGCAACGCCCAGCCCAGCGGTTGCGCACCGCGGTGATCGACCCCTTCATCGATTTCATGACCCGGCCAGGCTGGTTTCTGATCATCCTCTTTGCCCTTTTTTACAAGTTCGGCGATGCCATCGGCGGCGTGATGGCCAATCCCTTCTATGTCGAGATCGGTTTCAGCGGCGTAGAGATCGCCGGGGTTACCAAGGTCTTCGGGGTCGTGGCCACTCTGGCCGGGGTCGTGGTCGGCGGGTTGCTGGTGGCGCGGTTTGGCACCTTCACCGCGCTCTTGGTCGGCGGACTGCTGCAGGCCGTGACCAACCTTCTCTTCGCCCTGCAGGCGGCGGTCGGCGCCGAGATCGCCATGCTCTTCGTGGCCATCGGCGCGGACAGCTTCACCGGCGGTCTGGGCTCGGCGGCCTTCGTCGCCTACCTTTCCAGCCTGTGCAGCCTGCGCTTCACCGGCACGCAGTTCGCGCTGCTGACCTCCCTCATGGCATTCGGACGCACGGTGATGTCCACCGGCGGCGGCTGGCTCGCCGACCACATGGACTGGGTGACCTTCTTCGTGGCCACCACCGTCCTGGCGACCCCTGGGCTGCTCCTGCTCGCCCTGCTGGGCACGGCCTACGACTGGGACAAGCAGCGCGGCCACCGCGAAGAGGACACCTCCTAGAGCCAATCGCAATTACCCTCTCAGAGGCTATTTCCAAAGTTTGAACGCTCGGCTAGTCTTTCCCCTCGAGCGGGCCGATGAAACCTGGCCGGCCGAACAAAGGGAGAGCGCATGTCGGTAGGACAGCCCCTGGAGGGGGTCTCGAAGACCACGGCCGAAGTACCTGCCGACCTCCAGGGCGGTGGCGAGGTCTCGGTCGAGGCGGAAGGTGTCACCAAGATCTTCGGGGCCGGGGACAATCAGGTCCGCGCCCTCGACCAGGTCAGCGTGGCGATCCGCGAGAACGAGTTCTTCACCCTGCTTGGCCCGTCGGGCTGCGGCAAGACCACCCTGCTGCGCCTGATCGCCGGCTTCGACCACCCCACCGGCGGCCGGATCCGCCTCGGCGGCCAGGTCATCGATCACCTGCCGCCCTTCAAGCGCCCGGTCAACACGGTGTTCCAGAACTACGCGCTCTTTCCCCATCTGACGGTGGCCCAGAACATCGCCTTCGGCCTGGAGATGCTGGGACGCCCCAAGGACGAGGTCGGCCGGACGGTGGAGGCCATGCTGGCCCTGGTCCGCATGGAGGGCCTGGCCGATCGCAAGACCTCGCAGATTTCAGGCGGCCAGCAGCAGCGTGTCGCCCTGGCCCGCGCCCTGGCGCCGCGGCCCAAGGTCCTGCTGCTCGACGAACCGCTGTCGGCCCTCGACCTGAAGCTCCGCAAGGAGATGCAGATCGAACTGAAGCGGCTGCAGAACGAAACCGGCATCACCTTCGTCTTCGTCACCCACGACCAGGAAGAAGCGCTGACCATGTCGGACCGGGTCGCGGTCATGCGCGACGGCCGCATTCTCCAGATCGACGCGCCGCGCCAGGTCTACGATCATCCCGCCGAGCGTTTCGTCGCCCACTTCATCGGCGAGACCAATTTCCTCGAGGCCGAGCTGCTCGGCATCGAAGGCGACAGGGCCCGGGTGCGCCTGCAGAGCGGTGCCGTGGTCGAGGCGTCGCGGCCGCTGCGCGACATCGCCGCCGGGGCGGTCAGCGTGGTGATCCGTCCCGAGCATGCGCAGTTGACCGACCGTCCCGACGACGCGCCGCTCCGCGGGCAGGTCGACAACGTGGTCTATTTCGGCACCGACACGCACTACCATATGCGCCTGGAGACCGGGCAGCCTTTCGTCGTGCGCCAACAGAACCAGCGCGACAGCGGCGAGCCCCACCAGGTCGGCGACCGCCTCGGCATCACCGTGAAGGGGAACGCCGTGCAAGTGTTGCTGGACTGATCCGTGGCGGTCGAAACCCACAAGGGCGACCTGGGCAGCTTCGCCCCGTCCCGTGCCGAAATGTCGGGTGCCGAGGCGACGGCGATCAAGCTGCGCCGGGAGAAGAACACCCGTTGGCTCCTGGTGACACCGGCGCTCGCCGTCATCGGTGTTATCGGCATCCTGCCGCTCTCGATCATCCTGGTCTACTCCTTCCTGGAGCCTGGCCCCTATGCCGGCGTGAGCTGGACGCCGACCCTGGAGGCCTGGACCAACGTTCTGTTCGAACGGGACATTTTCGAAGACACCCTCGGCCTCAACACGGCCCATATGTCGATCTTCTCGCGCTCGGTCGGACTCGCGCTGGGCACCACGATCCTGACCTTCATCTTCGGCTTTCCCACCGCCTACTTCATCGCCACCCGGCCGGCCGACCAGCGGACCCTCTGGCTGTTCCTGATTTCCCTGCCCTTCTGGAGCAACCTGCTGGTGCGGACCTTCTCGATGATGCTGTTCCTCAGGGACGACGGCTTCATCAACAACACCTTGTTGTTCTTCAACCTGATCGACGAGCCGCTGATCATCATCTACACCAACACGGCGGTGGGGATCGGCCTGGTCTATGCCTACCTGCCGCTCATGGTCATGCCGATTTACGCGAGCATGGAAAAACTCGACTTTCGCATTGTCGAGGCCGGCTACGATCTCTACGCCAACCGCTGGCAGGTGCTGCGGCGGGTCATCCTGCCGCTGGTCAAGCCGGGCGTCGTGGCCGGCTGCATCCTGGTCTTCATTCCCTCGATCGGCGCCTATGTGACGCCCAAGATCCTGGGCGGCGGCAAAAAGCTGATGCTCGGCAACCTGATTGCCAATCAGTTCGGCACCTCGCGCGACTGGCCCCTGGGCTCGGCCCTGGCGCTCTTCCTGATGGCCATGGTCATGGTGGCGCTGATCATCTACGTGCGCAACATCACCGCGGAGCGGGACAATGGCTGAGCCGGCCTCCCTGATGCAAGCGGTCTCCCCGACCCAGGGCGCGGCCGATCCGCCGCCCCGGCGCTTCGACGTGCGGCGCATGCCCGGTTTTTCGCCCCTGGCGCTCTTTTGCATGGTGGCGCTTTACGCCCCGCTGCTCATCATGGCGGTCTTTTCCTTCAACTCCAGCCGCTCGGTCACGCGCTTCACCGGCTTCAGCTGGGATTGGTACGGCCAGGCCGCGGCCAACGAATCGGTCCAGGACGCGGCCCTGCTGTCGTTGCAGGTCGCTTTCATCGCGACGGTCCTGGCCACCATCGCCGCCACCATGGCGGGCCTGGCGACGACCCGCGCCAAGGCCTTCAAGGGCCAGTCCCTGGTCTATGCCGTCATCAACCAGCCCTTGATGATCCCGGAGATCGTCACCGCCATCGGCACCCTGACCTTCTTTGGCATCATCAAGCAGGTAACCGGCGTCTATGGCTTGGGCTATCTGATTCTCGCCCATACGGTCTTTTGCATCCCCTTTGCCTACATGCCGATCCGCGCCCGGCTGGAGGACATGGATCTGACTTACGAACACGTGGCCGCCGACCTCTACGCCAGTCCCTTGCGCACCTTCTGGCGCGTCACGCTGCCGTTGATGCTGCCCGGGATCATCGCCGGGGCCATGCTGTCCTTCGTGATTTCCCTCGACGATGTGATCATTTCCATGCTGGTGGCCGGGCCGGGCGAGACGACGCTTCCGGTCTGGATGATCGGCCAGCTGCGACGCGGCCTGACGCCCGAGGTCAATGCGATCTCCACCGTGCTGCTGGGCGTCACCATCGTATTCGTCAGTTTCTTTTTCTTTTTAACCTTCAAGAAGCGATGAGCAATCGCCGGCAACCCGCCAACCCTGAACCAAACCCAAGGCCAGAATCGAATCCAAGGCCAGAACCGAACCCAAGGGAGGTAAGACCATGAAACTCACCACAGTAATCGCGGCAGGCGTCGGCCTGCTGTTTGGCGCAGGTCAGGCGCTCGCCGCCGGCGAACTGCATTTTTTCAACTGGGGCAACTACACGAACCCCGAACTGATCGAGAAATTCGAGAAGGAAACCGGCATCAAGGTGACGGTGGACGGCTACGATTCCAACGAATCCCTGCTGGCCAAGATCAAGGCCGGCGGCCATGGCTACGACCTGGCCGTGCCGTCGGACTTCATGGTGCAGGTCATGGCCGATGAAGGCCTGATCCAGAAGGCCTATCCGAACAAGATGGAAAACTTCAAGCACATGGATCCGCAGTGGGTCGATGTCTATTTCGATCCCGGCCGCGAGTACGGCGTTCCATGGCAGTGGGGCACCACCGGTATCAGCCTCAACACCGATCACTATAACGGCCCCAAGGCGGATTCCTGGGCCCTGGTGTTCGATCCGCCCGAAGAGCTGGTCGGCCGTATCAACATGGTCAGCGAGATGGGCGACGTGATCAACGCCGGCCTCTTTTACCTGGGCCTGCCGCGCTGCAACGGCAACAAAGAGGACCTCAAGAAGCTGAATGCCCTCTTGATCAGCGCCAAGGAGAAGTGGCGCACCATCGACTACGGCATCATCGAGAAGCTGACCAGCGGCGACGTCTATGCCTCGCACAATTGGAACGGCGCCTCCATGCGGGCCCGCCTGCAGGTGCCCTCCATCAAGTACATCTATCCCAAGGAGGGTCTGGTTGCCTGGGCCGACAACGTGGTGCTGCTGTCGGAAGCCAAGAACGTCGAGGAGGCCAAGACCTTCATGAACTTCATCATGGCGCCCGAGAACGCCGCCTTGATCTCCAACTTCGCGCGCTATGCCAACGGCATCGCGGGCAGCGACAAGTTCATGGACCCGGAGATGGCGACCGCGCCCGAGATCATCGGCTATGAAGGCGCCGGCAAGGGGGAATTCATTCCGCCCTGCCCCCAGGAAGTCCAGGCCACCTATACCAAGATCTGGAACAACCTGCTGAAGTAACCTTGCTCTAGCTGCAAGCAGGGGCGTCTCGACCAATCGGCCGAGGCGCCCCGATTGCGTTTGAGTGCCCAATTGAGCTTTTAGGATCGCGTCATGTCCGACCAGACTCCCCTCATGACCGGCTTTCCGCCGGAACCCACGCTGCGGGTGACCCAGGAGAACTGGCAACAACCGCCCTACAATCGCTGGGGTTTTCGCAACGCCCGGCGCCTGGTGCCGACCGCCGAGATCTGGCGTGGCCGGGGCCCGGTGGTCGAATTGCCGCGCGACGACCGGGATCTGGGCACGCCAGATCTCGGCGGTTTTTCTTTTCGGGGCGACGGGGGGCGGGCGCTGACCCTCGATGGCTACCTCGAGGAGAGCAAGGCCGACGGCTGCATCGTCCTGCGGGCCGGCAAGGTGGTCTACGAGCGCTATTTCGCCGGGATGACCGACCACTGCCTGCATCTATCCCAATCGGTCGCCAAGTCCCTTGTCGGAACCCTGGCGGGCATCCTCATCGAAGAGGGCGTCATCGCCCTCGACCGGCCGGTTCAAGACTATGTGCCGGAGCTGGTCGGCTGCGGCTACAAGGACGCGCGGGTCGCACATCTCCTGGACATGGCCAGCGGCGTTGCCTTCGGCGAGGACTACGCGGACCCGGATTCCGACGTCACCCGCCTGGAGATTTCCTGCGGTTGGCGCTCCCGGCCCGCCGGCTGGCGTGGCCCGGCGACAATTTACGACGTGGCCCTGACCCTGGCGCAGGAGCGGCCGCACGGCGAATCCTTTCTCTATCGCTCGATCGAAACAGATGTGCTGGGCTGGATCCTGGAGCGTGCCAGCGGGCGCCACCTGACCGATCTGCTGAGCGAGAAAATCTGGGCGCGCCTGGGCTGCGAGGCCGACGCCTGCATGACGGTCGACAGCACCGGCACCGCGCTGGCCGACGGCGGCTACAACGCGACCCTGCGCGACTATGCCCGCTTCGGCCAGACGATGCTGCAAAACGGCACCTGGAACGGCGCGCGGATCGTGCCGGCGGCCTGGATCGAGGACATCGCGGCGGGCGAGACCGCCCGCGATCTGAACATGGAATGGCGCGGCCTGCCCCACGCCTGCTATCGCCGCAAGTGGTGGCTGCCCGAGCGCGGTCGGCCGCTCTTCATGGCGCTCGGCATCTTCGGTCAGATGATCGCCGTCGACCAGGCCAACGACATGGTGGTGGTGAAGCTCGGCACCTGGGAGAACGCCATCGATCCGCGCTACGCTCTGGAGGATGTGAAACTGGTGCGCGCCCTGGGCCGTGACTTGGGACGCGACCTGGGCGGGACCTAAATCTAGAGTCCCAGTATCCGCACCGCGTTGGCGCCGAGGATGCCTTCCTTCTCCTCCATCGAGAGCAGGGGCAGGCCCATGACGCTTTCGATCGTCCAGTCGAGATCGTACCAGGGATAGTCCGAGCCCATCATGACCCGCTCGGCGCCGACCGCGCGGATCAGGCCCGCCAGCTGCTCGGGGCTGGGGCCGTTCTCGCTGCGGGTCCACTCGATGATCTCACAGCAGTCGAAGTAGGCGTTGTGAAAGGTCTCGGCGATCTCCAGGGTCTGCTCCCAGGTCGCACCGCCCATATGGGCGAGCACGATGCGGGTCTCGGGAAAGCGCCGCAAGGCTTCGCCGAAGGCCCGCGGCTCGGCAAAGCCCCGGCCGCCGCGGTCGGGGCCGGAGTGGGCGATGATCGCGGCGTCCAGGTCTTGGCAGGCGGCATAGACCGGCCAGAGTCGCGGGTCGCCCATGGCAAAGCCGCAGGCCGCGCCGTGCAGCTTTACGCCTTTGCCGCCCTCGTTCTCGATCATATCGCGCACGTGATCGGCGGCCGCCTCGCCGGCCAGAAGGGTCACGTCGGTGGCGACGAAGGTGGCGATCTCGGGGTGCTCGCGGGCAATGCGGCAGGCCCAGCGATTGAAGGCCTTCATGTCGTCCAGCACCTTGCCCTCGACCTCTTTCATGATCTTTTCACCGGCCGCTCCGCTGGCCGGCTCGGGCAGCGCCTCGACAAGTTTGCGGCGCTGTTCCGCGGCGATGTAGAGGTTGACGGCAATGACCCGGTCCATGCTGGCGCGTGTCATCGAATCGAGGACTTCGTCCAATGTGCCCGCCAGCCCGCTCATCTGGACCTCTTCCTGGGGGCCGTACTCCCAGACCTGATAGCCTTCCTTTTCGGCCTCGCCCTCCTCGCGGGTGCGATAGATATGGGCGTGGGCATCGACTTTGATCGGTTCGGCCATGACATGATCCTTCCTGTGCTGGTCGCCATTCTTGGCTGCCGTGGCGAGCGTGACAAGAGATCTCGATCAAGAAATGCCCTGGGCGGCGATTCGGCCGCAGACGCGGCGCGCCCAGAGATAGGCGCCTCCGCCGACCACCAGATTGGCAAGCGCAACAGCGGCGAAAATGCCGGCAATGCCGAAGAACTGCCCGCCCAGCCAAGCCAGCGGCAGCGCAACGCCGAAGACCCGCGCCAGGGACACCACCACGCCGCGTCCCGGGCGGCCCAAGCCGTTGAAGGCGGCGTTGACGATCATCACGATCCCGGCACAGCCATAGCTGATCGGTGCGATCAGGAGATAGAGCCTGGTGTGGGCTGTCACCGACGGATCGTCGCTGAAGAGACCGGCGATCAGGCCGCCGGCCAGCGCCAGCAATATCGCGACCAGCAGGCCGAAGCCCAGGCAGAAGACCGCGCTTTCCCGGAGCGCCGCCTGAATGCGGTCGCCCCGGCCGGCGCCCAGATTTTGCCCCATGAAGGGTCCGATGACCGACGAAACCGCGTAGAAGACGACCAACGCGATGCCCTCGACCCGGGTTGCCGCGCCGAACCCGGCCACCGCCGCCTCGCTGTGGCCGGCGAGGAGCCAGATGATCACGCCATTGCCGAAGGGGATCACCAGATTGGTCCCGGCCGCCGGCAGACCGATGTGCAGGATCTGACTCCAGGACCGCCAGAGCCTGGCCCAACCGGGGAAGGGATTGGTCAGCAGATCGAGTTTGAACCCCATGGCCCAAAGCGTCAGCGCGAAGGTCGCCGAACGGGCCAGAACCGTGGCCAGGGCGGCGCCCTGCATCTCCAGGCGCGGCAAGCCCAGAAGACCGAAGATCAGCAGGGGGTCGAGCAGGATGTTGAGCAGCGAGGCGCCGCCCAGCACCAGACCCGCCAGACGGCTGTCGCCCATGGCTCGCATGGCGCCGCTGCCGACCAGGGGGACCACCAGGAAGATGATCCCCAGGTACCAGATCTCCATATAGTCCTTGATCATGGGCAGCAGCTCCGGCTCGGCGCCGAGCAAGCGAAACAGCGGGTCGATGGTCGCCAGGCCGCCGACAGAGGCGATCAGAACGATGACGGAGGCCAAGGTCATGGCATCGGTCGCGATTCGCTTGGCCTGCTGCTGGTCGCCGCGGCCGAGGGCCCGGGCGAGCACCGCGGCGGTTCCTGCCGAGAGCCCGATGGAGAGACTGATGAAGCTCATCAAGACGGGAAAGGTGAAGGAGATAGCCGCCAGATGCCGCGGGCCGAGCTGGGCGACAAAATAGGTGTCGGCCAAGCTGACACTGATCGCCGCCAGAATGCCCCAGATCATCGGCAGGGTCATACGGTAGAGATGGCCCCGGACCGAACCTTCGGTCAGACGCGCCACAGGTTCTCCCACCGCGCCGTTCGCCGCCTTCGCCATGCATCGTTCCTGGAATTGGTACTGCCGGTTCTTCGCCGGGTCCGCCATGCAGCGGGCGTCTCAATCAAGCCCGTCTCGGCGGCGCGATCAAGGCCGATCTAGCCCTGCTTGGGGGCGACCCCGGTCAGAGGTCCGGGTTGTCGCCCATGGTCCGGGCATGGGAGGCAAAGCGCTTCATACCCACCAGATCGGAGCGCGGTGCCAGGTGCATCATCGCGTCGCCGATCAACTCGCTGTCCATCTCTGCGGGGCGCCCATCGAAGTCGCACATTTGCTTGATCTGGTTGACCAGGAACTTCGGCTGATAGAAGGCCAGAGGCTGATCGAAGGGTCCCTGGAGCTGGTGAATGATGTAGCGTCCCATGCCCTCGCTGTAGTCCAGGCCGGCAAAGGTGCATTCCTGCTGCAGAGTCTGCAGGAACTGGCCCTCGTCGGGCGGCGCGACGCCGATCTTGTAAGGAATTCGACGCAGAAAGGCGGGGTCCATGATGTCCTCGGGCAGCAGGTTGGTCGAGAAGACCAGCATGACGTCGAAGGGAATCTCGAAGGTCCGGCCGGTGCTGAGGGTCAGATAGTCGATCCGGTTTTCCATCGGCCCGATCCAGCGGTTCAGCAGGTCTTCGGGCCGGATCAGCTGGCGGCCCAGGTCGTCGATGACGAAGGTGCCGCCGATCGCCTTCATGTGCAGCGGCGCCTCGTAGTAGCGCGAGTAGGGATTGAACTGAAGGTCGAGCATCGGCAGCGTCAGCTCGCCACCGGCCATCGCGGTCGGCCGCCGACAGGCGACCCAGCGCCGGTCGAGATCCTCGGCGCGCACGTTGACGGCCGGCTCCGACAGCAGCAACGATTCCGACTCGATCTCGACCGAGCGATGCATCGTCGGGTCATAGACCTTGATGATCTGGCCGTCGACATCGACGCAATAAGGCACGTGAATGATGTCGTGAAACACATTGCCGACGATTTCGGCGATCGTCGTCTTGCCGTTGCCAGGGGCGCCGTAAAGCAGGATCGTGCGGCCGGAATTGATCGCCGGCCCCAGTTGTCGGATCAAACTTTCGGTGACCACGAGTTCGGACAGTCCCTTGGTCAGGGCATTGCGCTCGACCTGTTCTTCGGTCAGACGCTGGCGCGCGATCTGGCGATGGTAGTCATCCAGTGAAACCGGAGCCGCGCCGACGTAACGTGACTGCGCCAGCCCATCGACCGCCCACTCACGACCCTTTTCCGTAATGCCATAGCGAAACTCGGTGTGCAGTCGGCGCCCGGCCGATCCCAGCACCTCGAGCAGTCCGCGATCCCGCGCGCCCTCGAGCAACTGATTGGCCACCGACACCGGCAGGCGTAGCGCGTGGGACAGTTGCGAGGTGGTCTCCAGACCGCGAACATAGATGGTCTTCAACAGCAGCCGCAGCAGGGTATTGAACTCGACGCCCGTGTCTTCGACAGACTTGGGCGCCGGACAACGCTCATGGACGTGGCGGTCTCCGACCTCAGGTGCCCGCAGGACTGATTCGGCCATGGCTCTGCTCCTGGTCTCGGCGTTTCGATTCGGCCACCGTCTCAGTGATCGAACGGATCACAATCGACAAGATCGACCTTGAGATTCGCTATGGCAAGCGGTCGGTCCCATCCTCGGCCTTGTCCCCCTCGGACCCCGTCTCCGGCTCTAGCTGGTGCTGCTGCAGCAAGAAGACCTGGCTGACCGTAAAGACCAGGGTCAGGCCCATGATACCAAAAACCTTGAAGTTGACCCAGAATTCGGTGGACTGACTACGCCACACCAATTCGTTGAGCAAGGCCATGGCCACGAAGAAGAGACCGAAACGAAGGGTCAGCTTGCGCCAGCCGGTATCGTCCAGGGCCCAGACCGGTCCCATCAAGGGTTTCAGCAGGGGACGCCCGAAGGCCATGCCGCCGAGGAGAATGATCGCAAAGAGCGACTGGACGATCGTCGGTTTCATCTTGAAGAAGGTCTCGTCCTGCAGCCACAGGGTCAGGCCGCCAAAGACACCGATGATGACCGCTGTGATCAGCGGCATCAGGGCGATGCGCCGTTCCATTGCGTAGCTCAGGGCCAGGGCCAGCAAGGTGGCGATCATGACCGCCGCCGTCGCAACCATCAGATCGCCGAGATAAAAGGCCGCGAAGAAGACCACCAGGGGCCCGAAGTCGCAGAGCGGCTTGACCCACGGCCTGGCATTGACCTCAGCCACGGGCGTGGCCCGCGCGGCGGAAAGGATCACGCTGTGTCATGGCGGCGCCAAGGATCGGCATAGGGGGCTATCTCCGTCATCATCTTCGGGTTATGACGCCGGCCAACCAAGCATAGATGGCGGACAGCGCCAAGCCCAGCTTGTCGACCCTCGTGCGGTCCTCCAGGGAGCGAGCCGCGACGGCTCTGATAAGTGGGTGAGGCGAGGCGGGAAGGCAAGGCCCTTCAAGCCGGCGTGACCGGCGGCGCGGCGAGCCGCCGGGCCATATCCCCGGGCGCCATGGGAAAGCCGAAGATGTAGCCTTGCAAATGATCGCAGCCGACACGCCGCAGGCTCTCGACCTGACCGGCGCGCTCGACGCCCTCGGCCACCACGGCCAGTCCACGCGCCTTGGCATGGCGTTGGAAGGCCGCGAGGCCGGCCTCGGCCTCGGCTTCCCGGTCGCAGGTCTCGATCAGACGCGCGGCCAGCTTCACCCGGTCGAAGGGGAGGCCGTGCAGCAGGGTCAGCGAGGCAAAGCCGCTGCCGAAGTCGTCGAGGGCCAGCCCCACGCCGGTCTGGCGCAAACGCTCGAGGCGGGCCGCCAGCACATCGAGATGGTCGGGCGGCAATTGTTCGGTCAGCTCCAGCTCGATCCCGCCCGCCGGCAGACCGCTGGCCTCGATGATCTCGACCAGTCGCAGGATCGCGCGGGGATGGCGCAGCTGCGCCAATGACAGGTTGACCGCCAGGGTCACCGCCGGCAGGCCCTGGCTCCGCCAGGCGACCGCCTGGCGCAAGGCTTCGCGCAAGACCCACTCGCCCAGCTCCTGGGCCAGGGTCTCGTCGCGGGTCCAATCCTGCAGCTGGCCCGGAGTCACCCAGCCGGTTTCGACGTCGTGGGTGCGGATCAGCGCCTCCAGTCCCGAAATCCTGTCGGTCGGGGGTTCTGCGGCCTCCAGTGGGGAAGCCGGCTGGGCCAGGGCGAATTGCGGTTGATAGTGGAGCTGCAGCCGATCGAAGTCGATCGGTGGCGGGGCGGGTCGCCGGGACCTTGCCCTTTCGGTCCCGTGCGATGTTCCATCGGCCCGCGCCCGGGCCAAGGCCTTCGCGGCCAGCGCTTCGAGATCCTCCGGCGTGGTGCCGGCGCCATCGAGCAGCGCCAAACCAGCGGAGACTTCGGCATCGCCCTTGGCGTCATCGAGCCGGTCGAGGGCCCGGCCTTCGAGAATCCAGTGATGGCGCCCGGCTCCATTGCACCAATCGGGCGGCTCGGCGCGCGCGCGATCGCTATCCGCGACCATCAGCCCCAAAGGCGTGGCGTGGCGCAGTGCCTCGGTCATGGCCACCGCCAGTCGATCGTGGAAATGCAGCTCACCCGGCAGGGCCGCGAGCGTCGCGGCCCCGGCCGCCGGCTCTTTCTCGCCTGACATGTCGCGGCTCCCATCAAACCGCGCCGCCGGGGGCGCCGCGGAGGAGGCGCCGCCCGCCCGGAAAATCCGCGCTTGCAACCACCACCTTGTCTTGCTTGGATCTTCTCTCATCATGAGCCTGCAACCTCAAGACCTTGACGGCCTCGATGGCCCGAACGGCGAGCAGCCGACGGCGCGCGATCAAACCGCCCTGCGTCTGGCGCGCGGCACCGCGCGGATGCTGCGCCACTATGGCGACGTCAGTCTTGCGGAATTCACGCTGGGGTCCGGCCGGCGGGTCGACCTGATCGCGCTCGACGGCAAGGGCCGGGTCACGATCATCGAAATCAAGAGCAGCATCCCGGACTTTCGCAGCGATGCCAAATGGCCCAGCTATTTGGAATTCTGCGATTTCTTCTACTTCGCCGTCGCCCCCGACTTCCCGCGCGAAATCCTGCCCGGCGAGGTCGGGCTGATCGCAGCCGACGGCTACGGCGCCGAGATTTTGCGCCCTTCGCCCGATTTCAAGCTCAACGGCGCGCGCCGCCGCAAACTGCAGCTCCGGTTCGCCCAGGCCGCCGCACGGCGCCTGCAAAACCTGGTGGATGTCGTCGACTGATTCGGACTACCGGCCATCCGTGAGGCGGGCCAGCGTTGCCGAGGTCGAGTGTCCCGGTTCGAGGTCGGCCAGCAGAACCCGGCCGCCGGCGCGCTCGACCACGTCGCCGCCGACCACCTCCTCGGGCTTGTAGTCCGCGCCCTTGACCAGGATGTCGGGCTTCAAGGCCTCGATCAGAGCCAGCGGCGTGTCTTCGGAAAAGATCACCAGGCGGTCGACCGTGGCCAGGGAGGCGAGCACCGCCGCCCGGCTGGCTTCGGTCTGAACCGGCCGGCCTTCGCCCTTCAAGCGCTTGATCGATCCATCGCTGTTGAGCCCGACGATCAGCCGGTCGCAGGCCGCGCGGGCCTGCCGCAACAGCGACACGTGGCCCGGATGCAGCAAGTCGAAGCAGCCGTTTGTAAAGCCCACCTTGAGCCCCTGGCGGCGCCAGCGGGCGACCACCTCCAGCAGGCTTTCCAGGTCCGCCAGCTTGCCGCTTTCGGCATCCAGCAGGTCGCGGCCATGGCAGGCGGCGAGCAGGTCGGCGGGCCGCAGGGTCGCGGTGCCGACCTTGCCGACCACGACACCGGCCGCCACGTTGGCCAGGGCCGCGGCATCGCTCAAGGCAAGACCGGCTGCCAGGGCCGCGCCGATCACCGCAGCGACGGTATCGCCGGCACCGGAGACGTCGTAGACCTCCTGGGTCAGCGCCGGGAAATGCCGAACCAGGACCCCGTTCCCCGTCCCGGCGTTCCCGGTCCCGGCGTTCCCGGTCCCGGCGCTCTCCGTCCCGCCTTCCCGGGCTTGCAGCAAGGTCATGCCTTCTTCGCTGCGAGTGACGAGAAGCGCGCCCAGATCGTGCGCCGCCATCAGGTCGCCACCCGCCGCGACCAGGGCGTCGAGGTCATCCAGCGGCCGGCCGGCCGCCTCGGCCAATTCGCGCCGATTGGGCGTGATGACGCTGGCGCCGCGATAGCGCCCGAAGTCCGGCCCCTTGGGATCGACCACGACCGGCAGCCCGGCGGTCCGCGCCCCGTCGATCAGCACACGCAACACAGACTCAGCCAGGACCCCCTTGCCGTAGTCCGAAACGATCAGGCCCTTGACCTTGGAGAGGCCGGCCTTCGCCGCCGCTGCCAACGCCTCGAGGCTGACCGGCGTCGCTGCCTGCTTCGCCTCCCGGTCGGCGCGCAGCAGGTGCTGGCCGCCGGCGATATAGCGCAGCTTGACCGTGGTCTGGCGGGCCTTCTCGGTAATCAGGTCGCTTTCGGCCAGGCGTTCGGCGGCGACCAGACCGGCCAGCTCGCGCGCGTTGTCGTCATCGCCGACCAGGGCCACCAGACGACCCGGCACGTCGAGCGCCGTCAGGTTGCGCAGAACGTTGCCGGCGCCGCCCAGCATGGTCTCGTCGCGCTCGACCGCGAGCACCGGGATTGGGCCTTCCGGCGAGATCCGTTCGACCCGGCCATGGACGAAGCGGTCCAGCATGACATCGCCGACCACCAGGACCGGCGTGCCGGACAGGGCCGCCAAGAGGGCCGAGGGGTCGCCGGAGGTCATGATCCTTCGCGCCTTTCCGCCGGCCGGGCCATCAGACCAGACCTAGGCGCTGCTCGAGCGCGCCGCAGAGCATCTGGCCCAGGGTGATGTGCATTTCCTGGATCCGCGCCGTCACGTCCGAAGGCACGATCAGCAGCGGATTGGCCAGGCCCGGCAGATCGCCGCCGTCGCGCCCGCTGAGAGCGGCCGCCACCAGTCCCATCTCACCGGCCGCCTCCAGGCCGCGCAGAACGTTGCGGCTCTTGCCCGAGGTGGTGATCCCCAGGGCGAGGTCGCCAGGCTTGCCGAGCGCGCGGACCTGGCGCGCGAAAAGATTCTCGAAACCCAGGTCGTTGCCGATCGCCGTGATCGCCGAGCTGTCGGTGGTCAGGGCGATCGCGGCGATCGGCGCGCGGTTTGCGACATAGCGCACCGCCAGTTCCGTCGCCAGATGCTGAGCATCGCCGGCCGATCCGCCGTTGCCGAAGAAGAGAATCTTGCCGCCATCCGAAATGGATTGATGGCAGGCCTCGACAAGTGCCATGAAGGGCGCCAGGAGCGCCGCCTCGGTGGCCCTGGCCACGGCCCCGTGCTCGGCGAACTCTGCCGTGAAGAAGGCTTCCAGATCAGCGGGTTGCAACCGATGGGCTCCCTGTCAGATATCCAGGCTCGCTTCGCATAACCGATCGGGCGGGGCCGGGCAAGCGCTCACCGTTCATGGGGCGCGCGCTTGGCCAGGATGCGCTGCAGGGTGCGCCGATGCATCTTCAGCCGCCGCGCGGTCTCGGACACATTGCGGCCGCACTGCTCGTAGACCCTTTGAATGTGCTCCCAGCGCACCCGGTCGGCGGTCATGGGATCGTCCGGCGGCGGCGGCAGCGCCGGACCGCCGCCGAGCAGCGCGGCGGTCACCTGGTCGGCGTCGGCGGGCTTGGGCAGATAGTCGGTGGCGCCCAGCTTGACCGCGCTCACCGCGGTTGCAATGTTGCCATAGCCGGTCAGAACCACCGCACGGCATCCCGGCTGCTCGGCCTGCAGCAGGCCAACCACGTCGAGACCGCTGCCGTCCTCCAGCCGCAGGTCGACCACGGCGTAGTCGGGTTGCAGGGCGCGGGCCTGGCTCAAGCCCTCGCTCACGGTGTTGCAGGTGGTCACGGCAAAGCCACGCGCCGCCATGGCCCGGCCCAGGCGTTCGCAAAAGGGCCGGTCATCGTCGACGATCAGGAGCCGTCCGAGCTGTGCTTCTTCGATCATGGGTCGAGAGTCTCCGCAATGGGCGCGAAAGCCAACCCCTCGGGCCAGTGAATTCGCACCACGGCACCGCCCTCGGGCCGGTTGGAGAAACTGATTTCGGCGCCACTGTGGCCCAACAGGCTGCGGGCGATGAAGAGCCCCAGACCGAGATGCGGGCCGCCGCCGTCGCGGCGTCGGCCCCGGCCGCTGGTCGAGAAGTAGGGTTCGCCAAGCTCGCTGAGGCGGCCCAGATCGAACCCGGGGCCGTCGTCCCGGATGGTCACTGTCACGCCGGCCCCGTTCCCGCTGGCCCCGCCTCCTTTGGCCCCGTCGCCCTCCAGCTCCAGGGTCACCACGCTGGTCGCAAAGCTCACCGCGTTCTCGATCAGACTGGAGAGGCCGTGAATGACCTGGGGGTCGCGCCGCACCAGGGGCGGCGTCCAGGACGCCGCGTCGGGCACCAGCAGTTCGGGCCGCGGCGCCCCAAGGTCGCCTTGGAAAGGCGTCAGGGCGGCCTCGATCAGCCCGGTCAGGGGCAACAGGTTGTAGGGATCGCCGCCATCCTTTTCGGGATCGCGTCCAAGACCTTCCAGAATGCCCCGGCAGCGCGCGGTTTCCTGGAGCAGCAGGGCGACATCCTCCCGGTGCGGCGAGTCGGCGGGCAGGGCGCGGTCGAGCTCCCGGGCAACAACGGCCAGGGTCCCCAGGGGCGAGCCCAGCTCATGGGCCGCGGCGGCGGCGAGACCGCCCAGGGCCGCAAGGCGCTGTTCCCGGGCCAGCGCCATCTCGGTCGCGCCCAGCGCCGCCGCAAGATGCCGCGCCTCGCGTGCCAGGAGCGCCACGTAACCGGCAATGAAAACGATGGCAACCTCCAGCGCGACGCCATGACCGATCTTGAACAGCAGCGAGGGGGCCGCGCTCCCGGCGGGCCAGGGAAGCGGCGGGGCGAAGAACCCCAAAAGCGGAACTAGCGCGGCGGCGAAGAGGGCCAGGGCCGCGGTCAGGCGCCAACTCAGTGCCCAGGAGGCCGCCGCCAAAGGCGCCAGAATCAGCATCGCGAAGGGGTTTTCCAGACCGCCGGTCAGGCCCAGGACCAGGGTCAATTGCAGCAGGTCGCCCGCCAGCATGGCCGCCGCCTGACCCTCGCTCAGCCAGGCTGCGCCGGGCCGCCAGAGGGCCAGCGCCACGTTCAGGGCGCCGGCGGCAAGCACCACCGCCATGGCCGGCACGAAGGCCAGGGGCAACTCGAAGCCGAAGGTCGCGACCGACAGCGCGACAGTCTGACCAAGCAGCGCCACCCAGCGCATCATCACGAGGCTGCGCTGCCGCACGCGCCCCGTGGTCCTTGGAGTGGAGCCCTCGATTCGCCGCCTCATGGCCGATCCACTAAGCCGGTCCGGAGACACCGGCCTCGGCAAAGGTCGCCATGCCGTTGTGGCAGGCACAGGCCGCCTTGAGGATCGGTATCGCCAGGGTCGCACCGGACCCCTCGCCGAGCCGCATGGAAAAATCGAGCAACGGCGCCTTGCCGAGCACCGCGAGAAGACCCGCGTGCCCCGGCTCGACGGAGCGATGGGCCACCAGGCAGTGGTCCAACAGGTCGGGCCGCAGGCGGTGCAGTACGGCGGCGGCGGCGGTGCAGGCATAGCCGTCCAGCAGAACCGGAATCCGCGCCAGCCGGGCCGCCAGGATCGCGCCGACAATGGCCGCCAGTTCGAGCCCGCCGAGCGCCTGCAGAACGGCCAGGGGGTCGTCGCGCAGCGCCCCGTGGCGTATCACCGCCTGCTCGACCACCGCCGTCTTGACCGCCAGGGCGGCGTCGTCCACGCCGGTGCCGCGCCCGGTCCAGTCCGCCGCCGTTCCGCCGAAAAGCGCATGGCAAAGCGCCGCCGCGCTGGTCGTGTTGGCGATTCCCATCTCGCCCAGGGCGAGCAGGTCGATGCCCTGTTCGATGGCCATCATGCCGTAGGCCAGGGCCCGACAGCAGTCTTCCTCGCTCATGGCCGGCGCGCCGGTGAAGTCGGCGGTGGGCTCGTCGAGCGCCATCTCATAAACCCGCAGATCGGCATCGGCCAGGGCACAGAGCTGATTGACCGCGGCGCCGCCGGCAATGAAATTGGCCACCATCTGGGCCGTCACCGCGCTGGGGTAGGCCGAGACGCCCCGCGCCGCTACCCCGTGATTGGCCGCAAAGACCGCGGTGTGGGCACGTTCGATCAGCGGCGGGTGGCGACCTTGCCAGCGGGCCAGCCAGATCGCCAGTTCCTCCAGGCGGCCGAGCGCGCCCTGCGGCTTGGTCAAACGGTCCTGATGTTCGGCGGCGGCGGCGGCCGCCGCCTCGTCTGGCCCGGGAAGCGCCGGTATCAGGTCGCGAATCTCCGCAAATGAACTCGGCGCGTCGCGATCGCTCGTTGCCATTCTGGTTGGTCCTCCCGGATCGAGTCCCGTCGCGGCGAACCCCATTGCGGCGAACCCGGTCTTTGCTGGCGGATTCGTCGCGCTTCGCCTATCTTGGCGCCCGCATCGCGCGTTTAGTACCGCAAGTCCCGGATCACCACAAAACCTCCTTTCGTCCAAGCCCTTCCTTCGCCAAAGACTTCCTTTCGCCAAAGATCTCCCTTCGAATGACCTCGCGCCTCACCCCTGCCGCCCTTTGGACCGACCTTCGGCTAATCACGGCTTTCATGACCCGCCTGCCGCTCGGGCGTGGCCCCGATTTCGGCGCGCGAGCCATGGCCCGCGCCTTGCGCCTCGCGCCCCTGGCCGGCCTGCCGGTCGCCGGTGCCGGGGCGCTGGCCTATGGGCTTGCCGACGCCGCCGGACTGGGCGGGCCGATTGCCGGCCTGCTTGCCCTGGCAGCCACCATCGCCATCACCGGCGCGCTGCACGAGGACGGGCTGGCCGACTGCGCCGACGGGCTCGGTGTCCGGGGCGACCGCCAGGCCCGCATCGCCGCGATGCGCGACAGCCGGCTTGGGGCCTTCGCCTGTATCGCCCTGGTGCTGTCCATCGGCCTGCGCGCCCTGGCGCTCGGGACCCTGGCCGCGCCCGGCAGCGTGTTTCTCGCCCTGATCGCCGCCCATTGCCTGGCCCGCGGCATCCTGCCTTCGGTCATGGTGCTGTTCGACAAGGCCAGCGACACCGGCCTGGCGGCCGCAATCGAGCGCCCGCGTGCTTACGATGCCGCCCTGGCCCTGGCCCTTGGCCTGCTGGCGGCTTGCATAACCCTGGGCCTGGGCGGCGGCCTGCTGGCCCTGGTCGCCGCCCTGATGGCTGCCGGCGCCGTTGTCTTGCTGGCCAACCGCGTGCTCGGCGGATTGACCGGGGATGTCCTGGGCGCGGTCCAGCAATTGGCCGAAATCGCGATCCTCTTGAGCGCGGTATCACTGTTGTGAGTGCCGCGCAGGTGACCTCCTGGTGGTGGATCCGTCATGCCCCGGTGCGGGTCAACGAGGGGCGGCTCTACGGTGCCAGCGACCTGCCCTGCGACACCAGCGACCGGCCGGTCTTTCAACGCCTGGCTGCGCTCATGCCGGCGGACGCGCTGTGGCTGACCAGCCATCTGATGCGCACCAGCCAGACCGCCGCGGCGATAGCCGCCGAGATGGCACCGCGGCCGGCCGGCGAGCCCCTGGTCGAGCCGCGCATCGCCGAGCAGTGTTTCGGCGATTGGCAGGGCCAGCCCTATGCCGAACTCGACAGGCTGCGCGACGGCGCCTGGCACCGCTTCTGGCTGGCGCCGGCGCGCCATCGCCCGCCCGGCGGCGAGAGCTTTGTCGAGGTGACCGAACGCGTCTCGGCCGCCGTCTCCGAGATCACCGCGTCCCACGCCGGTCGCGACATCGTCGCGGTCGCCCACGGCGGGACGATCCGCGCCGCCCTGGGGCAGGCCCTGGGGCTCGAACCCGAGCGGGCCTTGTCCTTCGTCATCGACAACTGCGCCCTGACCCGAATCGATCACATCGACGGTGGTCCCGGATCTCATGAGCCCCAGGGCCGGGAAAGCTGGCGCGTCTCGCTGGTCAATCTCAACCCCGCGACGGCGGGAACCGCTTTGCCTGTTGCGTGAATCCGGTCCGCGCACTATCTCAAGTGTCGGGGACCGAATGTCTCCGGGGGCGTAGAGCGGGGGGCCGGTCTTCGAGATTCAACGCATTGGAGGACACTTGACCATGTTCGCGCCGACCTCGGTTTTCCGACAATCCCGCCTCAGCCTTTCCCTCTTCGCGTTTCTGGGCGCCTTAATCTGGTCCGCCCCCCCGGCCGTTGCCGCGCCCTTGACCGAGGAGCTGGTGACCGAATCGCGCTTTACCGTCGAGCATTTCCTGGAAGATCCCGAGGAGCTTCCCTTCAAGGCCTACCTGGAGAAGGCCCGGGGCGTTCTCATCATCCCCGAGCTGGTCAAGGGCGGCCTGATTATCGGCGCCGAGGGCGGCACCGGGGTCTTGCTGGTTCGCGGCAAGGACGGCGACTGGTCCTCGCCGGCCTTTTACACCCTGGCCGCCGGCTCGATCGGCCTGCAGATCGGCGGCCAGGTCGCAGAGGCGGTCTTCACCTTGATGAGCGACCAGGCCGTTGCCGCGCTGCTCGCCGACGAGTTCAAGCTCGGCGCCGATCTATCCGTGGCGGTCGGCCCCAAGGGCGCCGGACTGGAGGCTTCCAGCGGCACCAACCTCAGCGCCGACATCTTCGCCTTTTCCAAGGCCGCCGGGCTGTTCGGCGGCGGCTCCCTGGAGGGCGCCAAGATCATCGAGCGCGAGTCCCTGAACGCGGAGTATTATGGCAGTCCGTCAAGTCCGCGCGACATCGTGATCGAACGCCGCTTCACCAATCCTCACGATCAACGCCTGCGCGACGCGCTGTCATTGAAATAGCCTTGATCATCGGGACTTCGGCTCGCCGGAAGGCGTGGCGGATCGCCGCCCGCGCCAGTTGACCAGGGCGACCCCGCTGAAAATCATCGCCGTGGCAAGCCAGACCCAGCCTGAATGCTGCTCGTCGAAGATAACCCAGCCCCAGGCGAGGCCGGTCAGGGTGACGATGTAGGCGACCTGACTGAAGGTCACGGGTCCGGCAATGCGAAGCAACTCGAAGAAGACGACATAGGCCAGGCTCGCGGCCACCACCTGACCGGAAAGTGCCCAATCGGCAACCCCGAAGGGCAGGGACGGCCAATAGAGCGCATCGGAGACGATCGCGAAGGGCAATTGCCAGAGCGCGGCGGCGGCCAGCATGCCGCAGGCCAGGCCAACCGAGCCGCCCTCCGCCGGCCTGGCGCGCGTGGAATAGATCGTGTTGATCGAATAGAAGATCGGCGTCACGAAGCTGAGCAACACCCAGAAGGTCATCTCCGGATTCGGCAGGCTGGCTCGGGGCAGGATCAGGCAGAGCGCGCCGGCCAGCCCCATGACCAGGCCGGCAAAACGCAATGCCCGGGGCCGCTCCATGCCGAAGGCAACCGCCAGGACATAGGTCAAGAGCGGCACCAGGGTGACCACGATGGCCAGCAGGCCGGCGGGGATGTGGCGCAGGGCAAAGGCGAAGTTGGTGTTCGGGATGGCGATCCCCAGCAGTCCGGCCAGCAGGTAATAGCGCAGGTGCCGGGGTGTCCGGCGCGGCGGGTCGCGGCGCAGCAGGCAGAAAAGGAACAGCAGCAGGGCCGGGCCGGCGGTCTGCCAGATGGCATAGCCGAGGGGATGAACCCCGTTGCCGATCGCCAGTTTGGAGAGCGAAAAGGTCAGCCCCCAGAGCGAGCCCAACCCGAGCAGCAAAGCCAGCGGCAGCCACCAGGCCGTGCCGCCGGGCGCGGCTGCCGAGGGTCCGGCGGAAGGGGTCGCTGCGTCGCGCTTTTTCAAGGATTGGCCCATGTTCGGAAAAGGCCCAGGATCGAGCCGGCCCGGGGTTGAGCCGACCCGAGACCGGACCAGCCCCTGGTGGGGCCAACCCAAGACTGGGCCAGGCTGGCAAGCCGCGCAAGGATCGGATAGAAGCCGAAAGGCGCAAGACCCATGTTCTCTAGCATGATGACAGGACAAGGATCTGCGCCATGCTCGACAAGACGGAAAGCGTCATGACCACCAACGGCGAAACAAACGGCCCCGGCCCGACGGCGGACCTCTCACCCGCGACCTCCGGCGCGCCCAAAGCGGCCGAGCCGGCCAAGCCCGAGCAGGTGGCGCTGGTGCGCCGCGCCATCGCCATGATCGAAACCGCCCTGGCCGAGGGCGACGAGGGCGCGGCGATCACCCTGGGCCGTCTGGCCGAGGCCCTGTCGGTCTCGCCCTGGCACCTGCAGCGCCTCTTCAAGCGCGTGACCGGGGTCAGCCCGCGCGACTATGCCGACGCCAAACGGGGCACGCGCTTTCGCGACGGCCTGAAAGCCGGCGACAGCATCGCCGGGGCCACCTACGGGGCCGGCTACGGGTCCTCGAGCCGTATCTATGAGCGCGCCGACACCCTGCTGGGCATGACACCGGCCTCCTATGCCAAGGGTGGCGCCGGCGCCAGAATCGTCTATGCCCTGGTCGATTCGCCACTCGACCGCTTGTTGGTCGCGGCCACCGAACGGGGAATCTGCTTCGTCAGCCTGGGCCGGGACGACAAGCAGCTCCTGCAGGCGCTGCACGACGAGTTTCCCGCCGCCGCCAAGATCGAACCCGACGAGGCGGCCCTGGCACCGGCGGTCGAAGTCCTGGTGGCCTACCTGGAAGGCGAGCTGCCCCATCTCGACCTGCCGCTCGACGTGCGCGCCACCGCCTTCCAGCGCCGGGTCTGGCAGGCGTTGCTGACCATTCCCAGCGGCGAGACCCGGACCTATTCCGACATCGCCAAGACCCTGGGTCTGCCGCGCGGGCAGCGCGCCGTGGGACGGGCCTGCGCGACCAATCCGGTCTCCCTGGTGATCCCCTGCCACCGGGCGCTCAGGGTCGACGGCGGCCTGGGCGGCTACCGCTGGGGGCTCGACCGCAAGAAGGCCCTGATCGCCCTGGAAGCGGAGCGGCGCGACGCTTGATCCGGGCGCCTTGCCAAGGCAAGGCCCTTCGACCTATACAAGATGCATGGGCCTCGCCGCGCCGAAACTCAAGATGTTGGAGATCGAGGACCGCAGCGTTCCGCTGCGGGTGAAGCGCCACGGTGCCGCGCGGCGCATCACCCTGCGCCTCGACCCCGAGGGCGAAGGCCTCCATCTGGTGCTGCCGCGCAACGCCTCGCTGGCCGAGGGCCTGGCCTTCGCCGAGAGCCACCGGGCCTGGATTTCCGCCCGCTTGGCGGCCCTGCCGCCGCGGGTGCCCTTTGGTCCCGGTCAGACGATCCCGCTGCAGGACCGCGATCATCTGCTCAGCCACTGCCCCGGCGCCCGGCGCGGCGTCTGGCGCGAGGCCGGCGCGATCTGCGTCTCCGGCGATGCGCGTTTCTTCGAGCGGCGGGTCGGCGATTTCCTGCGGCGCGAGGCCCGCGCGGCGATTTTGCCCCGGGTTCAGGCCAAGGCCGCGACGATCGAACGGCGCTACGGCCGGGTCACGCTCCGCGATCCCAAGACCCGTTGGGGGAGCTGCACGGCCAGCGGCGACCTGTCTTTCTCGTGGCGCCTGATTCTGGCGCCCGAGCCGGTGTTGGACTACGTCGTCGCCCATGAGGTCGCGCACCTGGCCGAGCACAATCATTCGCGCCGTTTCTGGCGCCTGACCGGGCAGCTGACGGCGCAGATGGGCTGGGCGCGGCGCTGGCTGACCAGCCATGGCAACACCTTGCTGCGTTACGGCCCGGCCTCGTCGGACTGGTCCGACGGGAGCGCCGCCGAGGGCACCCAGACATAGCCTTCCGGATCGATCAGGAAGCATTCCCGCAGGCCATGGGGCTTGTCGGCGCTGGCCTGCAGCACGTGATGACCGTCGGCCCGCGCCTTGGCCTCGGCGGCGTCGGGGTCGATTCCGTATAGCCGCAGCTCCAGACCGACGCCGCGCAGCGCGCCGTCTCCGGTGAGGCCGAGCAGCGGATTGCTGTGATAGGTCGGGTCGGCGTGCAGCATCCACTCGTGTCCGACCCCGGCCGGCCCGCCATGGCGCAGCACGGCGAAGTCGGGCTCGGCGAAGACCACCTCGACCCCCAGCACATCGCGCTGGAAGGCGACGGCCCGCAGGACATCGCGCACCAGCAGATTGACGCCAAAGCCGCGCAGCGAACGCCCATAGGCCGCCGCCGACATGAAATCGCGATCGCTTGCTTCGCTCACGTCTCGATCCTTTCTGCCGCTCCCACTCAACATTTTTCCTTCGACGGCACCCGCCATGAGAACCCCAAGGAGGCGCGCCAGCAACAGCCACTTGCCACCGATTGCTGGGACCGGTTGGCGGCCCCGTCCGGCACCCCCATCCGGCCCGCTAGGGCTTGTCGAGCTTCGGCTGGAAATAGCGCTGCAGGCGCGCCGCGGTCTCGGCATCGTGCTCTTCGGCCGGCTCGCCGGTCAGCCGCCCCAGCACCTGGGTGATGAAGGAGGGCTCGTCGTCAGCCGCCGCCACCGACGGATCGGCGGGCACCTCTTTTGCGCTTGGCGCGGGCGGGGTCTCCACCGGGTCCGCCGCGGCCATGACCCGGCTCCAGAGCACCGCCGGCAGCGATCCGCCGGTCACCTTGTTCATGGGACTGTTGTCGTCGTTGCCAAACCACACCCCGGTGGTCAGTCCGCCGGAATAGCCGATGAACAAGGCGTCGCGAAAATCCTGGCTGGTGCCCGTCTTGCCGCCACCTGGGCGGCCGGGCGCGGCGGCCTTGCCGGTTCCCCACTCGACCGTGGCGGCCATCACGTCGCGCAGTTCCTCCACCGCGGCAGCGCTCGCCACGCGCCCCGGCCCGGCGTCGGGCGAACGGCGATAGAGCAGCTCCCCGCTGCCCGAGTGAACCTCTAGGATCGCATGAGGCCAAAGGCCGCGACCGCGACCGGCGATCGCGCCGTAGGCGCCGGTCAGCTCCAGCAGCGTGACCTCGGAGGTTCCCAGAGCCAGGCTCCCGTCCTCGGTCAGATCGCTGGTGATCCCCAGGCGCCGGGCGGTCGCCGCGATGGCCTCGGGCCCGAGCTGCTGCATCAGGCGCACCGCCACGGAATTGAGCGAACGGGCGAAGGCGTCCCGCAGCGTCACCTCGCCCAGGTACCTGCCGGCATAGTTGCCCGGCCGCCAGTCGCCGATCGCCACCGGCGCATCCAGCATCATGTCGTCGGCGGTCAGGCCGAGACGCTCGAAGGCGGCCAGGAAGACGAAGAGCTTGAAGGCGGAACCCGGCTGGCGCAGCGCCTGGGTCGCCCGGTTGAACTGGCTCTCGCCGTAGTCGACACCGCCCACCAGGGCGCGCACGGCCCCGCCGGCATCGAGGCTCACCAGAGCCGCCTGACCGACGCCACGGGCCTTGCCCTGTTCGGCCAGGGTCGTGGTCAGGGCCTCTTGCGCGACCGTCTGCAGGTGCCGGTCGAGGGTCGTTCGCACCTGAACATCGTCGGTGATGCCGCCCAGGTAGTCGCTCAACTGGGCCATCACCCAGTCGGCGAAGTAGGGCGCCTGTCCGGCAAAGCTGGCACGGCCGCTGGACTTGGCCTCCAGCGCCCGGGCGCGCTGGCGCGCCGAGATGTAGCCGGCCTGTTCCATCGCCTGGAGCACCAGCCGGGTCCGCTCGTCGGCGGCATCGCCGTTGCGCAGCGGGTTGAGCCGGGAGGGTGCCTTCAAAAGGCCGGCCAGGAGGGCCGATTCGTAGAGCGTGGCGGCGCGCGCGGACTTGCCGAAGTAGAGCCGGGCGGCGGCGTCGACGCCATAGGCGCCGCCGCCGAGATAGACCCGGTTCAAGTAGACCGTGAGGATCTCGTCCTTGCTGAAGCGGCGCTCCAGCTTGAACGCGAGCAGGGCCTCCTGAACCTTGCGCTTGAAACTGCGCTCGGAGGAAAGAAAGAGATTCTTGGCAAGCTGCTGGGTGATGGTCGAGCCGCCCTGGACGATACGGCCCGACACCAGGTTGCGCCACATGGCCCGCGCCAGGCCGCGCAGGTCGACGCCGAAGTGCTGGTAGAAGCGCCGGTCCTCGATCGCCATGACGGCGCGCGGCAGGTCCGGTGGCAGGGCCGCCAGTTCGACCTGCTCGCCGAAGAGCCCGCCAAAGGAGGCGATCTTGCTGCCGTCGCGGGCCAAGAGGGTGACATTGGGCGCGCGCACCAGGCCGGGGGCGTCGTCCAGGGAGGGGAGATCGCTGGCATACCAGGCGAGCAGCCCGGCCAGGCCGATCCCGCACCAGATCGCCAAGACCGCCAGCCATTTCGCGGCAAAGCGCAAGACGCGGCGCGCCGGTCGCGAGGCGACGGTCTTTCGGCTGCGCTTTGGGCCGCGTTTGGATTTCCCGGCCGAGGCCTTGCCCTTCGCCGGCTCCGTCGCTCTTTCCCTGGGCCGCTTGATCGAGAACATTCCTACGAGACCTCAAGAGGTGTCTTTTTCACCCGACTCCCCCTCGGATCCCCAAGGCCGCCACGGCGAAGCTTCACGGGCATTCTTCGCGGCACCGGCCTCACTAGACATCCAGATTGGCCACCTCGAGCGCGTGGGTCTGGATGAAATCGCGACGCGGCTCGACCACGTCGCCCATCAAGGTCGAGAAGATATCCGAGGCCTCGTCGCTCATCGCCACCCTGACCTGCAACAGCATCCGCACATCGGCATCCAGCGTGGTCTCCCACAGCTGTTCCGGGTTCATCTCGCCGAGGCCCTTGTAGCGATTGATTGTGACGCCTTTGCGGCCGAGGGTGAAGACCGCGTCGGCCAGGGCGCGCGGTCCGGTGATGCGGGAAGACTTGTCCTTGCCCTTGAGCGTCGAGTGCTCGAGGTAGGTCTCCTGAAGGTCTCCCGCCATGGCATCGAGCATGCGGGCCTCGGCGGAGCGCATCAACGAGGCATCGAGCACCCGCGCCTCGGTCACGCCGCGCAGGGTGCGCCGGAACAGCAGGCCGCCATCGCGCGCCGCCTCGCCGCTCCAACCCCGCTCGTGCTCGACCGCCAGGGCGTCGAGGCGGGTGGCGATGTAGGCCGCCGCCGCGCTGGCCCGTTCCGGATCGGGGATGATATCGGGATTCAAGACACCGGCGATGGCGGCCTGTTCGACGATATCCGCATGACTGACCTTGCGGATCAAGGGCTCCATCAGGTGTTTGGCCCGAACCGCCAGCTCGGTCAGTTCGTGCAGATGGCCGCCGGCGATCTGGCCGCCGGCCGCGGTCTCCAGCACACAGTCCTTCAAGCCGGCTTCGATGAGATAGTCTTCCATCTCGCGGTCGTCCTTCAGGTAGCGCAGGGATTCGCCGCGCTTGGCCCGATAGAGCGGCGGCTGGGCGATAAAGAGATGACCGCGCTCGATCAGCTCGGGCATCTGCCGGTAGAAAAAGGTCAGCAGCAGGGTGCGGATGTGCGAGCCATCGACATCGGCGTCGGTCATGATGATGATCTTGTGATAGCGCAGCTTGGCGATGTTGAATTCCTCGCGCCCGATCCCGGTGCCCAGGGCCGTGATCAGGGTCCCTATTTCCTGCGAGGACAGCATCTTGTCGAAGCGCGCCCGCTCCACGTTCAAGATCTTACCCTTGAGCGGCAGGATGGCCTGGAACTTGCGGTCGCGTCCCTGCTTGGCCGACCCGCCGGCGGAATCGCCCTCGACGATGAAGATTTCCGACAGGGCCGGATCGCGCTCCTGGCAGTCGGCCAGCTTTCCGGGCAGCGAGGCGATGTCGAGCGCGCCCTTGCGGCGGGTCAGGTCGCGGGCCTTGCGCGCCGCCTCGCGGGCCGCGGCGGCTTCGACCACCTTGGCCACGATCTTCTTGGCCTCCTGGGGATGCTCTTCGAAAAATTGCTCGAGACGCTCGCCGACCACGCTCTCGACCACCGGGCGGACCTCCGATGACACCAGCTTGTCCTTGGTCTGGCTGGAGAACTTGGGATCCGGCACCTTGACCGAAAGCACGCAGGTCAAACCCTCGCGGCAGTCCTCCCCGGTGAGCGTGACCTTCTCGCGCTTGGCCAGGCCCGACGAGGTCGCGTAGCCGTTGACCTGACGGGTCAGGGCGGCGCGAAAGCCGGCCAGATGGGTGCCGCCATCGCGCTGCGGGATGTTGTTGGTGAAGCAGAGAACCGTCTCGTGATAGCTGTCGGTCCACTGCAGGGCCGCTTCGACGGCGATGCCGTCGCGCTCGGCCGCGACCAGGACCGGCGGGTCGAGCAGGCGCTGTTTCGTGCGGTCGAGATAAGCGACATAGGCCGACAGGCCGCCCTCGTAGTGCAGCTCGACCAGCTTGCTCTCGGCGGAGCGGTCGTCGATGAGCTGCAGGCGGACCCCGGAATTGAGGAAAGCCAGCTCGCGCAGGCGGTGTTCCAATGTTGGGAAATCGAACTCGATCATGGTGAAGGTCGATTGCGCCGGGGTGAAGGTGATTTCGGTGCCGGTGCGGTCGCCGCAGTCGCCGCGCACCTCCAGCGGCGCCTCCACCTCGCCGTGACGGAAGCGGGCAAAGTGCTCCTTGCCGCCGCGCCAAATGGTCAGGTCCAGGACCTCGGACAGCGCGTTGACCACCGAAACGCCGACTCCGTGCAGCCCGCCGGAGACCTTATAGGAATTCTGGTCGAACTTTCCGCCGGCATGGAGCTGAGTCATGATGACCTCGGCGGCGGAGACACCCTCTTCCTTGTGGATGTCCACCGGAATCCCGCGGCCGTTATCGGTAACCGTGACCGAACCGTCGCCGTTCAGCACCACCTTGATCAGGTCGCAGTGGCCGGCCAGGGACTCGTCGATCGAATTGTCGACCACCTCGTAGACCATGTGATGAAGACCCGAGCCGTCGTCGGTGTCGCCAATGTACATGCCGGGGCGCTTGCGCACGGCCTCCAGGCCGCGCAGGACCTTGATCGACTCGGCATCGTAGGCCTGCGGGCCGCCGCCCGTCGCATTGTCGCTCATAACCTTGACCCTTTCCTGCGCCTCATGTCGCCGCGATCATCCGGAACTGACATCGCCGTCCCTCACTTCGAAGAACTGCGCGCGGCCGCGCAAAGATTCGAACACACCCTCCTCGGTGCCGGTCACCCAGAACTGACCGCCCAGCGCGAAGAGCTCGGCGAAGAGCGCCTCGCGCCGTTCTCCGTCCAGATGCGCGGCGACCTCGTCCAGAAGCAGCAAGGGCGGCTGCCCCCTTTGCAGCAGGATAAGCCGCGCGTGCGCCAATAGAATCGAGATCAAGAGGGCCTTCTGCTCGCCTGTCGAACAGAGCGTCGCCGACATGGCATTTTCCAGATGGCGGGCCTCAAGGTCGGCACGGTGCGGGCCGACTCCGGCGCCGCCGACCTCCGCATCGCGCGACCGCAGCTCGGCCAGGCGAGCGCGCAGGCGCTCCTCGACGACCAGGGCGGGATCGTCCGCGAGGCCGCGTTCGACATCGCAGTCGAGAGCCAGGCCAACGGCGGGAAAGGGTCCGATCCCCGCGGCGGCGGCCTGATTGAGACGCTGCACCAGGTCGCGCCGTGCGGCGGCGATGGCGATCCCCTGGCCGGCCATCGCCTCTTCGAGCGCGGCCAACCAGGCCGCATCACCGCCGCCGGTCTTCAAGAGCCGCGCACGCTCCCGCAGGGCATGCTCGTAGGCGTAGGTCCGGCTTACATGCTCGGGGTCGAAACTGGTCACCAGACGGTCGAGAAAGCGCCGCCGGACCGCCAGGGAGTCGCGAAAGAGCGAGTCCATCTGGGGGGTGAGCCAGACAATCCGCAAGATATCCGCAAAGGCGGCCAGGCCGCGTGCCGGAGCCCCATCGATCCGCGCCAGACGACGCTCGCGCGAGGCCTCCGCCCCGGTCACGCCGGTGCCGAGGTCACGCTCCCCCTCGGGGGTCATGACTTTGAGCGAAACCGACCAGGCTTCGGTTCGCGCCGCCGGCTTGGACAGCTCCGCCCCTGGGGCACCGGCGCCGTCCTGCCCCTCGCGGAGAGCCAAATCGGCCAGGGGCGCGCCGCGTAACCCGCGGCCCGGGGAAAAGAGCGAAATCGCCTCCAGCAGATTGGTCTTGCCGGCGCCGTTCTCGCCCCAAAGCACCACGGGCCGGGCGGCGCAAGAGAGCGTCGAGCGACGGTAGGAGCGAAAATCGGTGACCGCCAACTGCCGCAGCCAAAGCGGCAGGCCCGTCGGGACCGACTGCACCTTTCCGGCCTGGGGCCGTGACTCTCGCTTGAGCAAGGCTTCGATCACCAACCGTTCCGTTTTTGCCAGCCTGCGTGTCGCGATTCTAGACCCGCATGGGCATCAAGACGTAAAGGGCATCTCCGCCGCCGGATTCCTGAACCACGGTGGGCGACGCCGAGTCCGAGAGCGAGATGACAGCCTGCTCGCCCTCGATCTGCTGCGCGACATCGAGCAGATAGCGCGAGTTGAAGCCGATTTCGACAGACGGCCCGCCGTAGTCGATCTCGATCGCCTCCTCCGCGCTGCCGGCATCGGGGCTGTTGGCCGTCAAGGTCATGGTGCCATCGGCGATCACCAGCTTTACCGCCCGGCTCTTTTCCGTGGAGATGGTGGAAACCCGGTCGACGGCGGCGGAAAAACTCCGCCGGTCGACCGACAGCTGCTTGTCGTTGCCGGTCGGTATCACTCTGGCGTAGTCCGGGAAGGTGCCGTCGATCAGTTTGGAGGTCAGCACTGTCGAATCGAAGGCGAAGCGAATCCGTGTCTCCGACAGTTCGACCACGACACTGGCATCGCTTTCCTCGATCAGCTTATGCAGTTCGCCGACCGTCTTGCGCGGCACGATGACCCCCGGCATCTCGCCGGCGCCCTCCGGCAGCGGCATCTCGAAGCGCGCCAGACGGTGACCGTCGGTCGCCACGGCACGCAGCACCGACCTGCCGTCGCTGTCGCTGCTGTGCAGATAGATGCCATTGAGGTAGTAGCGGGTTTCCTCGGTCGAAATCGCAAAGCGCGTGCGATCGATCAGGGTTTTGAGGTCGCCGGCCGAAAGCGTGAAGGAAAGCGGCAGGTCGCCGCCGCCGGCCGCCGGAAAATCGTCCCGCGGCAGGCTCTGCAGCGTAAAGGTCGAACGCCCGGCGGTCAGGTTTGTCTGGTTGCCGCCCTCGGCCGTGGTCAGCGAAACCTGCGCCCCATCCGGCAGCTTTCGCACGATGTCATAGAGGGTGTGGGCCGCCACCGTGGTCGCACCGGCCTGGCCAATTTCCGCCGGCACCTGCTCCACGACGGTCAAATCCATATCGGTCGCGGTCAGGGACAAACCGACCTCGGCGGCCTCGATCAGAACGTTCGATAGAATGGGAATGGTGTTGCGCCGTTCGACAACGCTTTGCACATGGGCCAGCGCCTTCAGGAGCGCCGCTCGTTCTATGGTAAGCTGCATGGCAGGTGTGTTCGCTCTCTTCCGCTCAAAGCGATGATCCGATGGTTCGGCATGGCCCAAACCGAGGATCCACGCGACCGCAAAATGACCGTCCCGGAACCGCCCGGGATGGTCTTGAAATCCAGTTGACGGCGGGGCCACCAGGGCCTTGGAGCCGGCCCGTGCCGCGCGCTGTGGCGGCGCCTTTTCAAAGGCATCCATCCGAACCGCGCGAATCGGTCGATTACTATAGCACGGCTACCCCGAAAGGGTAGTAAGAAGCGACGAATCCCGAGGATTTTCGGGGCCCCCACCTGCCCGCCGCGGGGCTCGTTCGCGGGTCGTCGGGGGACGGCCAGGGGCGGGGCTTCCGATGCGGTGCTTCTAGCCTTCGAGCATCCGCCGCAGCAGTTCGACGTCCTCGCCGAAGGACGCGTCGGTTGCCTTCAATTCTTCGACCTTCTTGACCGCGTGCATCACGGTGGTGTGGTCGCGGCCGCCGAACTTGCGGCCGATTTCCGGCAGGGATCGGGTGGTCAATTGCTTGGAGAGGTACATCGCGACCTGCCGTGGCCGGGCAATGGCGCGGGCCCGGCGCGCCGAGTGCATGTCGGCGAGACGGATATTGAAGTGCTCGGCGACGCGCTTTTGGATCTCCTCGATCGTCACCCGCCGGTCGTTGGCACGCAACAGGTCGTGCAGCACCTCCTGGGTGGTCTCCAGGGAAATGGCGCGGCCGACCAGGGTGGCGTGGGCCATGATCCGGTTCAAGGCGCCCTCGAGCTCGCGAATATTGGAGACGATCTTGTGGGCGAGAAACTCCAGGACCTTGGCCGGGATGTCCTGGTCGAACTGTTCGGCCTTGGCCTGCAGGATGCCGAGCCGCAGTTCGTAGGTGGTCGGGTGGATGTCGGCGACCAGACCCCAGCCGAGCCGTGAGCGCATACGTTCCTCGACGCCTTCCAGATCGCTGGGACTCTTGTCGGCGGAAATCACCACCTGGCGGTTCTGGTCGACCAGCGCGTTGAAGGTATGGAAAAACTCTTCCTGGGTCGCTTCCCTGCCGCCGATGAACTGGACGTCGTCGATCATCAGCACATCGACCGAACGAAACAGCTCCTTGAAGGCGACCGTGTCCTTGGTGCGCAGGGCACGAACGAACTGGAACATGAACTTCTCGGCGGAGAGATAGATGATCCGCCGTTCCGGCGTCGCCTTGCGGATCTGCCAGGCAATGGCATGCATCAGGTGGGTCTTGCCAAGGCCGACCCCGCCGTAGAGGAACAGCGGATTGAAGGGCACCTTTTCAGCCTCGGCAATGCGACGGGCAGCGGCATAGGCCAGCTCGTTGGGCTTGCCGACGACAAAATTTTCAAAGGTAAAGCGCGGATCCAGCGGCGCCGAGATATCGCCCGCAACGGGCTGGTACTCGTCGCGCCTCGACGGTTTGCCGTTGAGGCCGCGACCGTGGGCCGCATGCCGTTGATCGGCCTGTCCGCCGTCCTTTTCGCCGCCATCGCTCGACCTGGGGCTATAGGCCTGTTTGCGCTGCACCGGGGCCGCCTTGCGCCCCCGGGCGGGCACGGCATCCGATGCGTCCTCGTCCGGCCCCGAGCTTTCGAGACCGAGGCTTGCATCGTCCGGATTCCGGTCGCCATCCGACCCCGCCTCGCCGCCCACCGGCTTGAAGGTCGGTCGCGCCGGCGGCTGAACGACGATCTCGACACCGTCGATCGTATCGTCTTCGTCGGCCCATAGGCCGAGAATCTGTTTGGCGTAGTTGCTCTGGATCCAGTCGCGCATGAAACGGGTCGGCACGGCCAAGCGCACGGTCGACCCGCGATTGCCGGCGAAGGTCAGCGGCTTCAGCCACGATCGGAAGGCAGCCTCGCCAACCTCGGCGCGCAAGCGGGCGCGCACCCGTGACCAGTCCTCCATAAAGAAAGAGTCCCTTTCAGCGCTCGGCAATGATCCGTTCCTTTCCCCCTCAAAGTGCTCTACCAAGCTTTTCGACTTCGCTCTTAAGCGCTTTGATTCACTATGATTCTATCCGATCTAGCCGTACCGCCACCTTGCGAACCTTAGGTTCATTGATTTTCGCACAGTCAACGCACAAGCGTTTTTTCGACGGCCTGTCGCGATTTGTTCTATGCTAGGAAGCTATCCTACTACTGCAAGATGGGTCTATTCTAACGTTTTCTTAATCCCCCTTGCATTAGGGAATATACAGATGGCGGCTAAACCGCTTTACTGATAATTTCCCAGTTTTTACTTATCAGTCACGCCAGATTTACTAACGCGGCGAGGCTCATTTGAAGAAATTCAAACTAGCTGCTCTTTCGTCGGCGCGCAAGAAGAAGGATGCAAGAACGCCGGAAAATTTCCTCTCGGCAGGCGAGGTGCGGCGAAAAAGCCACAGGCGCAAGGCTGCTTCCAGCCCCATAGGGGCTGGACGCCAAGGCCGTCATTGGTCAGAGGATTCGGACGAGAGCAGGACCGCAGTCCGGTCAGGCCATCGCCTTGATGCGGCTGCTGAGCCGAGAGAGCTTTCGCGCCACGGTGTTGCGGTGCAGGACCCCGGCGCGCACGCCCCGGTGCATCTCGGGCATGACCGCCTGAAAGGCGCTCTGGGCCTCGGGCTTGCTGCCGGCGAGGATCGCCAATTCGACATTCTTGACGAAGGTGCGAATGCGGCTGACGCGCATGCCGTTGATAGTGGCGCGGCGGGCATTTCTGCGGATCCGCTTTTTGGCGGATTGGTGATGAGCCATTGACGGGAACTCGACTTTACTACTGCTCTGGAAGGCCGGGGTTATAGCCGCGCGGCCCAAGGCCGTCAAGCGCCGAAGAAGCCGGCTTCGTCACCAAGCGGTGCGCCGAGTCGCAGCGCAAAATCGTTGGGTTTGTCGGGGCTCTCTTCCCCAGGCCGGGCGCCGGATCATTCCGGCGAGAGCGCAAAGAGAACCACGACCCCCTCGGCCTCTTCCTGGATGGAAAGATCCAGGCGCTCGCCTTCGCGCGAAAAACTGAACCCCGGCCGCCGTTCCCAGCCCAGCTGCGGCAGGGTGTTGGCATAGAAGGTGGCGACGTCCGCGCTCGTCAGGTTGCCCGCGGCATAGGCCTCGACAATCCGGCCGCCCGGCTTGTCGAAAACCAGGCCGGCGGCGGGCACCGCCTCGAGGCCGGCCATGACCGGCAGGTCCTCGATGCCGGCCACGAAGGCATCGGCGCCCAGGGCGGCGGGCGAGGCAAGTAGCAGGGAGAGAGCGAGTGCAACGATGCGCGGAGGACGGGCCATGAACATTGTCATATCCTATCGTTGTCGGGCGGTGCAATAGAAGGTCGAGCGGCCCGACTGAACCAGGCGGCGGATGCCCCGGCCGGAGGCGCCGGCCTTGGCTGCCGCGCCGCAATCGCAGTCGGGACAGGCCTCGCCTTCGCGGCCATAGACCGCCCAGGAATGTTGAAAGTAGCCGAGCTCGCCGTCGGCCTGCCGGTAGTCGCGCAGCGACGATCCGCCTGCTGCGATAGCCCGCTGCAGCACCGCGCGCACGGCCTGGGCCAGGCGTTCGGCGCGCTGGCCCTGAACGCTGCTGGCCAGACGGCGAGGCGAGAGCCCGGCATGGTACAGGGCCTCACAGACGTAGATGTTGCCGAGGCCGGCAACCACGCGCTGATCGAGCAGGGCCGCCTTGATCGGCGTGCGCTTGCCCTTCAGGGCACGGGCCAGGGCCGGCCCGTTGAATTCATTTCCCAGCGGCTCCGGCCCGAGGTCGCGCAGCAGGCGGTAGTCGGCCAGGTCATCGGCCGCGACCAGGTCCATCATGCCAAAGCGGCGGGCGTCGTTGAAGCGGACCTCGACGCCGGCATCGGTGCGCAGAACGATGTGGTCGTGCTTGGCCCGTGGCCGCACCTGCTCGCTCGGTTGCAGCACCAGCATGCGGCCCGACATGCCGAGATGGCACAGCAGGGTCTCATCGCCCTCCAACTCGGCCAGAATGTACTTGGCGCGCCGGGTAATGCGCAGCACCCGGCGTCCCTGGAGGCGGGCGGCGAAGCTTTCGGGCAGGGGAAAGCGCAGCGCCGGGCAGTGTTGCTCGACCGTCGTCAAGCGACGCCCTTCCAAGTGGGGTCGCAGGCCGCGAACCACCGTCTCGACCTCGGGCAACTCTGGCATGACCTCTCCCGCCTTTAGGGGACCCCGTCTCTTAGTGACCCCGCCTTTTGGTGATGGCGACCTCCCGTCCGCTATAGCCCCGCCCGGCGCCGGCAACAAGGGCCTGGGCTATGGCGCCCGCGCAGGCGCCGGGTTATGGTCCGGCCATGACCCAGGACAGCTCAACCCAGGCCACCGGGACCGGCGCCGAATCGGCCGCGGGCGACCCGGTCTTTTTCGGCGAACGCCTGGTCGGACGGGCCGAAAAGGGCGGTCTGGTGCGCGGCGTCTTCGAGTCGGTGGCCAGCCGCTACGACCTGATGAACGACCTGATGTCGGCCGGCATTCACCGCCTCTGGAAGGATGCGCTGGTCGACTGGCTGAACCCGCGGCCGGGCCTCTGTCTGGTCGACGTCGCCGGCGGGACCGGCGATATCGCGCTGCGCGTGGCGGCCCGACTGCGGCGGCGGGAAGACGGCGAGGCAGCCCCCAAGGCCAGCCGCATCATGGTCTGCGACCTGACCCCGGACATGGTGGCGATCGGTCGCGACAAGGCCCTCGACCGCGGCTTCCTGACCGGCATCGACTGGCTTGCCGGGGACGCCCAGGCGCTGCCGCTGGCCGACCGCAGCGTCGATGCCTACAGCATCGCCTTTGGCCTGCGCAACGTGACCGATATCGACCGCGCCCTGAAGGACGCCTACCGGGTGTTGCGGCCGGGCGGTCGTTTTATTTGTCTCGAATTCAGCCGGGTCGCCGATCCCTTGCTGCGCGCGCTCTATGACCGCTATTCCGATACCGCCTTGCCGGCGCTTGGGTCCTGGGTGGCCAAGGACGAGGCGTCCTATGTCTATCTGGTCGAGTCGATCCGCCGCTTTCCGCCGCAGGACGAACTGGCCGCGCGCATGACCGCGGCCGGCTTCGCCCGGGTCTCCTATCGCAACCTGACCCGGGGCGTCGCGGCGCTGCATTCCGGCTGGCGGATCTGATCCGCTCGATGCTGCGTGCCTTGGTCATGATCGGGCGCCTGGTCGCTATCGCCCGGATCCTGGCGCGGCATGACGCCCTCACGCCGCTGGCCGAGCGCGACGTGGCGCCGCGCCTCATCGCGGTCTTGCGTTTCTGCTTCGGTCGCAAGAACGAAGGCCACACTGACGCGGGCCGCCCGGGCGAGCGGCTGGCCACGGCCCTGACGGCGCTGGGGCCGAGCTTCATCAAGCTGGGTCAGGTTCTCTCGACCCGTGCCGATCTGCTGGGCGACGTCATGGCGGAGGATCTCTCCCGGCTGCAGGATCAACTGCCGCCCTTTGCCGGCAGCGCCGCCAAGGCCATCGTCGAGAGCGAACTGGGCCAACCCCTGGACGCGCTCTTCAGCAGGTTCGAGGAGACACCGGTGTCGGCGGCCTCGATCGCCCAGGTCCACTTCGCCGTGACCAGCGAGGGCCGGCCGGTCGCGGTCAAGATCCTGCGTCCCGGCATCGAGCGCGCCTTCGAGCGCGACCTGGGCCTCTTCTATTGGCTGGCCGATCTGGCCGAGCGCTTCGAGCCCCGGCTCGCCCGCTTCAAGCCGCGCGCCGTGGTCGCGCTGTTCGAGGAGGTCGTGCGTGCCGAACTCGATCTGCGGCTGGAAGCGGCGGCGGCCTCGGAGCTGGCCGAGAATGCCGCCGACCAGCCGTCCTACCGGGTCCCGGCCATCGACTGGGACCGCACCGCGCGCAAGGTCCTGACCCTCGACCGGGTCAGCGGCATCGCCATGGACGACCGCGCCGCGCTGCTCGCCGCCGGCCATGACCTGGAAGCCGTTCTGACCACTGCGGCGGTGGTCTTTTTTCAACAGGTTTTCCGCGACGGTTTTTTTCATGGCGACCAACATCCGGGCAATATGATGGTGGCCGAGGACGGCGCCATCGTAGTGGTCGATTTCGGCATCATGGGCCGGCTCGACCTGCGCACCCGCTGCTTTCTCGCCGACATGCTGGTGGCCACTCTGGCCCGGGACTATCGGCGCCTGGCCGCGGTCCATCAGGAGGCCGGCTACCTGCCCGACGGCGCCGACAGCGCGCAGTTCTCCCAGGCCCTGCGCGCGGTCTGCGAACCGATCTTCGGACGGCCACTGGCGGCGATCTCCTTCGCCCGGCTGCTGGGCCAGCTGCTGCGCCTCGCCGAGGCCTATGCGCTGCCGGTGCAGCCGCAGCTGCTGTTGCTGCAAAAGAACATGCTGATCGCCGAGGGCGTCAGCCGGCAGCTGGTGCCGGGGCTGAACATCTGGACCCTGGCCCAGCCCTTGATCGAGGACTGGGTGCGGACGAACCGCGGCCCCGACGCGCGCCTGCGCGAGGGCGCGCGCGCCGCCATCGGGTTCGCCGAGCGCCTGCCCGAGACCCTGGAAAACCTGGAGACCGTGGCCCGCCGGGTGGCCAAGGAAGGCTTCACCCTGGCACCGGAGACGATCGAGGCTTTCAGCAAGCGGGGTCGATCGGCCCGCTGGAACGGCTGGGCCCTTTGGCTGGCCCTCGCCGTGACCCTGACCATCGTGCTGCTCGATTGATCGTGCTGCTGGATTGATCGTGCTGCTCGATTTATCCACCGCAGCCAAGGGCGCGCAATGGCGCTTGCCAGGGTTTTGTGTATGACTTAGCTTATTCACGCTTTCGCGCCGTGAAATATCGGCGAAGACTTGGGAAAAGAAGGACGGCCCGTGCTTGACGGCAAACGCATCCTTCTCATCGTCACCGGTGGGATCGCGGCCTACAAGGTCTTGGAACTGGCGCGCCGCCTGAAGGAGCAGGGCGCCGCTGTGCGTGCCGTGCTGACGGCCTCCGGCGCGAACTTCGTCACGCCCCTGTCGCTGGCCGCGATCACCGGCGAGAAGGTCTTCGAGGCGCTCTTTTCCCTGACCGACGAGGCCGAGATGGGTCACATCCGCCTGTCGCGCGAGGCCGACCTGCTCGTGGTGGCGCCGGCCAGTGCCGACTTCCTGGCCAAGATGGCGAGCGGCCGGGCCGACGACCTGGCCTCGACCGTCATGCTGGCGACCGACAAGCCGGTCCTGGTGGCGCCGGCGATGAATGTGCGCATGTGGCAGCACCCGGCGACCCAATCCAACCTAGAGCTCTTGCGCCGGCGCGGCATCGCCTTCATCGGCCCGGACGACGGCGACATGGCCTGCGGCGAGTTCGGCCCCGGCCGCATGGCCGAGCCCGAGGCGATCCGCGACGCCATTTCGGGCCTGCTGGGCAGCGGGCCGCTGAAGGGCCTGCGGGCCCTGGTCACCTCGGGTCCGACCCACGAGCCGATCGATCCGGTGCGCTATATCGCCAACCGCTCGTCCGGCAAGCAGGGTCACGCCATTGCCGGCGCCCTGAGCGCGCTCGGGGCCGAGACCACCCTGGTCTCGGGGCCGACCGGCCTGCCCGACCCGCCGGGCATCGCCGTGGTCCGGGTCGAGACCGCGCGCCAGATGCTGACGGCCTGCGAGGCCGCGCTTCCCGCCGATATCGCGGTCTGCGCGGCGGCGGTCTCGGACTGGCGGGTCGCCCGCGAAGCCGATCAGAAACTGAAGAAGTCGGCCGCCGGGCCGCCAAGTCTCGGTTTCGCCGAAAATCCCGATATTCTGGCCAGCCTCGCCGGCCGCTCCAACGACCGCCCGCGCCTGGTCGTCGGCTTTGCCGCGGAGACCGAAAAGGTCCTCGAGTCGGCCCGGGCCAAGCGCGAGAAGAAGGGCTGCGACTGGATCCTGGCCAACGACGTATCCGCGGCCACCGGTACCTTCGGCGGCGACAGCAACGAGGTTCACCTGATCCGCAACGGCGCCGTGGAAAGCTGGCCGCGACTCAGCAAAGCCGAAGTCGCCGCGCGGCTGGCCACGGCCATCGCCGCGCGCTTTGCCGAAGAACCAGGAACGGCAGACCGGGGATCGGCGTCATGACGGGATCGAAGGCGCCAGGCGTCGGTGTGACGGTGCAGGTGCAACGCCTGGCCCACGGCCGGGATCTCGACCTGCCGGCCTACGCCACGCCCGGCAGCGCCGGGATGGATCTGCGCGCCGCCAACGGCGACGATCTGGTGCTGCAACCGGGCGAACGGCGTCTGGTGCCGACCGGACTGAAGATCGCCCTGCCGCCGGGCTGGGAGGCCCAGGTGCGGCCGCGCTCGGGCCTGGCCCTGAAGGAAGGCG
This sequence comes from Kiloniellaceae bacterium, assembly GCA_021776195.1. The sequence continues at coordinate 85,530 of JAJFGK010000112.1, forward strand.
TCACGGTGCTTAACACGCCGGGGACGATCGACAGCGACTATCGCGGCGAAATCGGCGTTATTCTGATCAACCTGGGGGACCGGCCTTTCACCGTCGCGCGGGGCGGCCGGATTGCCCAGATGGTCATCGCGCCGGTGACCCAGGCGGCCTGGGTCGAACGCGAGGAACTCACCAGCAGCGAAAGGGGAGAGGGGGGCTTCGGCTCGACGGGTGTCCAGGACCAGACCAGCGTCCAGGATCCAAAGACCCGCGCGCCGTCACCGGCATAAACCATGTTGAGACTTTCGAAGAAGACGCTTTTCGCGATCGAGGCGGTGGTCGACATCGCCTACCACGCCGGCACCGACCCGGTGCGCTCCAGCGAGATCTCGCGGCGCCAGGGTATTCCCCGGCGCTATCTCGAGCAGGTCCTGCAGCACCTGGTCCATCACCAGGTCCTGGTCGGACAGCGCGGGCCCCGGGGCGGCTACCGCCTGGCCCGCGAGCGCCGGCGGATTTCGGTCGGCGATATCGTGCGCGTGGTTCAGGACCTCGAGGGAAACGACGATCTCCTTGACGATCAGACCGGCTCGGAGATCGGATTGAAGGTGGTCCGGCCCCTGTGGCGCGAGCTCCAGCAAGAAGTCATGGATCGCCTCGATGCGACCACGGTGGACACGCTCTGCGACCGCGCGCGCGGCGAACAGATCGTCAGCGAAGCCGCCCTGGTGGCGGACTTCATCATCTGACCGGCGCGTCCATGACCGCACGCAAATCCACCGCCTCCAGTAACAGGTCCGCCAAAACCAGGCCGCCCAAAACCAGCCCCCCGAGAACCCAGGCGGCGCGCGGCCGGATCTACGACAACATTCTGGAGACCATCGGCGGGACCCCGCTGATCCGCCTGGCCCGGCTGGCGGAGGAGACCGGCTGCCAGGCCGAACTGCTCGGCAAATGCGAGTTCTTCAACCCGCTGTCCTCGGTGAAGGACCGGATCGGTCTTTCCATGGTCGAGGCGCTGGAGGCCTCGGGCAGCCTCGAGCCCGGCGGCACCATTGTCGAGCCGACCAGCGGCAACACCGGAATCGCACTGGCCTTCGTCTGCGCCGCCAAGGGCTATCGGCTGATCCTCACCATGCCCGAGACCATGTCCATGGAGCGCCGCAAAATGCTGCGCCTGCTCGGCGCCGAACTGGTCCTGACCGACGGCGCCAAGGGCATGAACGGCGCCGTCGCCAAGGCCGAGGCGCTGGCCGGCGCCATTCCCGGCGCGGTCATTCCGCAGCAGTTCAGCAATCCGGCCAATCCCGCGATCCACGCCGAAACCACGGCCGAGGAGATCTGGATCGACACCGCCGGCGGGGTCGACGCGGTGGTCTCGGCGGTCGGCACCGGCGGCACCCTCACCGGTGTCGGACGGGCCTTGAAAGCGCGCAAACCGGGCCTGCGCGTGGTCGCCGTCGAACCGGAGGACAGCCCGGTGATCTCCGGCGGTCCGCCGGGACCGCACAAGATCCAGGGCATCGGCGCCGGCTTCGTGCCGCTGAACCTCGACACCAGCCTGATCGACGAGACCCTGACGATCGGCAACGAGACCGCCTTCAAGACGGCCCAGCGCACCGCCGCGCTCGAGGGTCTGCCGGTCGGCATCTCCTCGGGCGCCGCCCTGGCCGCGGCGCTGGAGCTGGGCGCCCGGCCGGAGATGGCCGGCAAGCAGATCGTGGTCATCCTGGCTTCCTTTGCCGAGCGCTACCTGACCACCGATCTCTTCGAGGGCTTGGGATAGGCCGCGAAAAACGGCTATAGTCACCCTTGCGACCAAGGAGGAGACCCGGCCATGGACCCGACCGAACTCGAGCTCACGGACGATCAGATCGACCGCTACGCCCGCCATCTGGTGCTGCCGGAAATCGGCGAGGAGGGTCAGGCCCGCCTGCTCGGCTCCAAGGTCCTGGTGATCGGCGCCGGCGGCCTCGGCTCGCCCTTGCTGATGTATCTCGCCGCCGCCGGGGTCGGCACCCTGGGGGTGATCGACGACGACCTGGTCGACCTCTCGAACCTGCAGCGCCAGATCGTCCATGACAGCTCGGCCACCGGTCAGCCCAAGGTGGCCAGCGCCCAGGCCCGCCTCAAGGAGATCAACCCCGAGGTCCAGGTGATCCCCTATCAGGAGCGGCTCTCGGCCGCGAACGCGATGACGCTCTTTGCCGGCTTTGACCTGGTGGCCGATGGATCGGACAACTTCGCCACCCGCTATCTGGTCAATGACGCCTGCTATCTGGCGGGCAAGACCCTGGTATCGGCCGCGATCATGCGTTTCGACGGCCAGCTATCGACCTACAAGGCCCATGCCCGCGACGACAAGGACCCCGACCGGCATCCCTGCTACCGCTGCCTCTTCGGCGCCCAGCCCGGCGAGATGAAGGAAAGCTGCGCCGATGTCGGCGTCCTCGGCGCCCTGGCCGGAACCATGGGCTCGCTGCAGGCAACCGAGGTGGTCAAGGAACTGCTGGGGATCGGCGAGTCCCTGTCCGGCCATCTGGTGATCTACGACGCCCTGGGCACCAGCTTTCACAAGGTACGCGCCAAGGCCGACCCGGGCTGCCCGCTCTGTGGCGAGGCGGCGACCATCATCGATCTCGGCGCGGTCGACTACCGGTTGGACGAATCCTACTGCGCGGCCTAGAGCACTTCTTTTGACGCCGCGGGGATAGCGGCACCGGAAAACCCGTATAGCAAGTTACAGCGCTTTCGGCGCAGCATTCCGGGGCATCCAATCAAAGATGCCAGGAGGTCTTGCTATGCAATGGATAAAGGAGGCACCGCGACCGGGAACCGGCGACGGCAGCGGCTTGCCGCCCACGCCGTCGCCCCGGCCCCGCGGCCGGGCCCGCCGACTGGCGCTCGGCGGCGCTCTGGCGCTGGTTCTCGTTATCGGCGCCGCGGGCAGCGGCCTCGCTTACCTGGACAGCGGCATCGCGCTGCCGCCAGAGCGGGTCATGGTGCCCGACGAGGAGGAAAGGGTGGCCTACCGGGCGCTGCCCCGCAACCTGGTGAATGCGATCCTGGTGGCCGAGGACCGCTGGTTCTACCGCCATGACGGATTTAGCTGGTACTGGCCATCCGACGATGTCGCGGACAGCCGGAGGGACGACGCGGAAAGTCCGCCTCCTGCCACGATAACTCAACAACTGGTCCGAATGACCTACGACCTGGACCCCTCTCCCTGGCCGCGAATGGCTCAGGAGTTCCGCCTGGTACGGCAGATCGAAGCCCAACTCACCAAGGCGGAGATTTTTGAGCGCTACGTCAATCGCCTGACATTCGCCGACGACATCACCGGCATCGGCAAGGCGGCGCAGCGCTACTTCGGCAAATCGGTCGGCGACCTCACCCTGGCGGAGACCGCCCTGCTGGCCGGCCTGATAAGCGACCCCTCGGCCCTGTCGCCGGAACGCGATCTGCCAGCGGCCCAAAGGCGCGCCAATGGCGTTCTAGAGGCCATGGTCGAGGCAGAGCTGATCGGCCCTGCCCGTGCCAGGGACGCCCAGGCGCGCCCGGCGCGGCTCTTCAAACCGGAACGGATCGCCAAGCCCGACATGGACCCCGCTTCGTCGCCCGGCGCGCCCCTTCGAGGTGAGCCTGCGCCCTTGCCCGCGGTTGCCAAAGCGCCTGAACCCGAAGCGCCTGAACTCGAAGCATCCGGACCCGAAGCGGAATCCGCGGCCGGCGGGCCGGCGGCGATCCAGGAGCCCGACGCGGTCCTAGAGACAGTCCAGGCTCAGCCGATGCAACCCGTCGCTCTGGCACCGACCGGCGAGAAACCCCTGGCGCAAACCCCTGCCGGTGTCCCGGCCTTGCGGAGCCCGCCCAAGGCAAAGCCGCGGTCGGCCGGCCTGGCCGAGGTCGGGCCCGTGCCGAGCAAGTCCGCAGCGGCCGGCCCCGCCCCGACCAGCCCGCCCCCGACCAGCCCGCCCCCGGCCAGCCCGCCCCCGGCCATACAAACAAATGATGCACGATCGGCGGACGATCCACTGGTGGGCGATCCAGTGGCGGGCGATCCAGTGGCCGCCGCCCTGCCCCCGATCGATCACCTGGTGCAACGCAAGCCGGAGGGATTGGCGGACTGGCGAGCGGCCTCTGTCCAGCCTCTGTCGTCGCCGTTGATCCGTGGCCGTCCCCGGGTCATCGACACCGCGACCCTCGGTTTCGGCGGCCAGACGGTACGTTTGGTGGGTGTTCGGCCGGGCGTGGTTTACTTCGCCGGCGCCATGCGGGCCTATATCGCCGGCCGGGTCGTTACCTGCCGGCCTTACGACCGCTCGACCCATGTCTGCAAGGTGGACGGGTACGACCTGTCCGAGGCGGTGCTGCAAAACGGCGGTGCCCGTTCGACCCGCTTCGCCCCCCGGTACCTGCGCGACGCCGAAGCCAAGGCGCGCCGTCGAGGCAACGGTATCTGGCGCAACGGCTAGGATTGGACGCAACGAACGAGGAGTGTGACCCCCGTCATTACCCTGCCGTCCATCGATCACCATATGCTCTTTGCGCCGCCTGACTCGAATTATCAGGCAACAGCCGCTATCGTCGGCTGCCGGTGTCAAACCGAAGGGATCGAAGGCGTCATGAGATGGTTCGCGCGATGTCTGGCAATCGGCGGCCTGGCCTGGACCGCCGGGTCCGCCGCCGCGGCGCAGGACAGCGCTCTCATGGTCGAGGTGCGCGCCTCGACCAAAGCCGACGCGCCGGTGGTCGAGCGGGTCAAGCTCTATGGCGCGAGCCACGCTCTGGTGATCGGCATCGACAACTACAGCGGCGGCTGGCCGCGCCTGTCCAATGGCATCAAGGATGCCAAGCTGGTGGCCGAGGCGCTGGAGGTCCGGGGCTTCGAGGTCGAGCGCCTGCTCGACCCCGATGGCGAGACCCTGCGCCGGCATCTGCGCCAGTTCTACGCCGTCAAGGGACGCGACCCGGAGGCCCGGCTTTTCGTCTGGTACGCCGGCCACGGCCACACCGAGTTCGGCGAGGGCTATCTGGTGCCGGCCGACGCGCCGCCGCCGGAGGACCCGGCCTTCCTGGTCACCGCCCTGCACATGGGCGACTTCGGCTCCATGGTGCGCATCGCCCGGGCCAAGCACGCCCTGGCGGTCTTCGATTCCTGTTTCGCCGGCACGGTCTTCAGCAGCCAGCGCGCCCGCCCGCCGGCCGCCATCACGCGGGCCGCGGTGCAGCCGGTCCGCCAGTTCCTGACCTCGGGCGACGCCGACCAGCAGGTCTCCGACGACGGTACCTTCCGCAAGCTTTTCCTCGGCGCCCTAACCGGTCAGGAGGCCGCCGACCTCAATGGCGACGGCTACTTGACCGGCACCGAGCTGGGACTGCATCTGGAGAACCGGGTGACCAACCTGACCAAGGCGGCCCAGACACCGCGCTCGGGCAAGCTGCGCGACCAGCGCTTCGACCGCGGCGATTTCATCTTCCTCCTGCCCCGGCCCGAAACGCAAATCGCGGCGCTGAGCGAAGCGCCGGACCCGACAGCCCCGATCCCGACAGCCCCGATCCCGACAGCCCAGGACCCGACAACACAGGACCCGACAACACAGAGCGACGGCGACAGCGCTTTCGAGTTGGCCTTCTGGGACACGATCAAGGCCAGCCAATCGGCGGGCGACTACGCCGCCTATCTGGAGGCCTATCCCGAGGGCAGCTTCGCGTTGCTTGCCGCGGCCCGCATCGAGGCCCTGGAGGGCGTCGCCGAACCCTCCGAGCAGATCGCTGCGCCCCAGCCCCAACCGGCCACGGCCGCGACGCAAAGCGCCAAACCGCCCGAGGCCGCGCCGGAATCGGACAGTCCGCATTTTCTCAACGGGGCTTACACGGCCTACGGCAATCCTTGGCGGGCCAACCTCTTGATCCACGAAGGCCGCTACCGGCTGAAGTTGGTCTGCTCGCCCCTGGTGGTAAAAACGCTGAAGGGGAGGTTCCTGGAGGGCGGCCGGATCAACCGGCGGTTCCACACCCGGCGCACCGACTTTCACCTATCCGGCACGCCCGAGGCCCTGCGCATCGTCAGCACCGCCACAAGCTGCGGGGCCGCCACCCTGTCGTTCCGCAAGGCGGGATAGAACCGCCGCCCCGCCTCAGAACCCCGTCTCAGAACCTCGTCTCAGAACCTTGTCTCAGAACATCGTCTCGATGACCCGGTCGGGCGGCGCGTGGCCGTCGGCGAAGGTCTTGATGTTGATGATGACCTTTTCGCCCATCGCGACCCGGCCTTCCAGGGTGGCAGAGCCGATGTGCGGCAGGAGGACGACGTTGTCGAGCTTCAGCAGCTTGGGATTGATCGCCGGCTCGTGCTCGAAGACGTCGAGCCCGGCCCCGGCCAACTCGCCCGCCTCGAGCATGCGGGCCAGGGCGTTCTCGTCGATCACCTCGCCGCGCGAGGTATTGACGATATGGGCCTCGGGTTTCATCAACTTCAAGCGGCGGCTGGACAGCAGGTGATAGGTTGCCGGCGTGTGCGGGCAGTTGATCGAGATGACATCCATGCGCGACAGCATCTGGTCCAGGCTCTCCCAATAGGTCGCCTCAAGCTCGGCCTCGATATCGGGGTGAACCCGGCGCCGATTGTGATAGTGGATCGACATGGCAAAGCCCCGGGCGCGCTTGGCGACGGCCTGGCCGATGCGGCCCATTCCGATGATCCCCAGGCGCTTGCCGTTGACCCGGTGGCCCAGCATCGAGGTCGGCGCCCAGCCGGACCATCCGCCGCCGCGCACCAGACGCTCGCCCTCGGTCAGGCGCCGCGGCACGGCCAGCATCAAGGCCAGGGCCATGTCGGCGGTGTCTTCGGTCAGCACGCCCGGCGTGTTGGTGATGGTGATGCCGCGCTGGCGGGCGGTCTTCAGGTCGATGTGGTCGACACCGGTGCCAAAGGAGGCAATCAGGCGAAGCTGTTCGCCGGCCTGGGACAGCAGCCCGGCATCGATGCGGTCGGTCAGCGTCGGCACCAGCACGTCGGCCCGCTTCACGGCATCGGCGAGTTGGGCCTGGGACAGCGGCTCGTCCTGCAGATTGAGCTCGCAGTCGAAGAGCTCCATCATGCGCGTTTCGACCACGTCGGGCAGACGACGGGTGACGATCACGAGCGGCTTCTTCTTGGTCATAGCTTCCCTTTCGCCCTCCCCGGCCGGACAGTTTCACTAAGCCGTTGCACGGGACCCCTGCCATAGCAAGAGCGGTGCCGCCTTGTCCAGACAAAGGCGAAGCGCTTGACTGGCCACCGGGGCAGAGGCTAGTGGAGTCCCTCATGGACCGCCTGAACGTCTGTTGCCTGGCCCTATTGCTGCTCGCGGCCGCGACCTGGACGCCGCAGGGAGCGCGCCTGGCGCAGGCTGCCAGCGAGGCGGACCAGGGCCAGTCAACCACCCAAGCCGAACCCGCGGCGCCAGGGTCTCGGAAACCGCCGGCGGCGGCATCGCCGCTGCCGATTTTCATCAGCCTGCGCTCCGACAAGGTCAATCTGCGCAGCGGACCGGGGGTCCAGTATCCCATCGACTGGGTCTATCAGCGCCGCGACCTGCCGGTTCAGCTAATCGATCAATTCGAGACCTGGCGGCGCGTCCGCGACTGGCAGGGCACGGTCGGCTGGGTCCACCAGTCCATGGTCCACGGCAAGCGGACCGTCATGGTGACTGCGCCCGACATCGTGCTGCGCCGCGAGCCCGACGGCGGCGCGGCCGGCCTGGCGCGGCTCCAGGAAAAGGTGATCGCGTCCCTCAAGGCCTGCAAGACCGGCTGGTGCGAAATCGAGGTCAAGGGCATGAGCGGCTGGCTGCCGAACGATGCGATCTTCGGCCTGAACGCGGGCGAACGACGCAACTGACCGCCAGTTCCCACGGGACCGAGAGGGCGTCACGGCGCCAGCCATTCGATCCAGGCCCCATGGGGGTGACCCCTGGCCAGGATCCGCTCTTCGCCGGACGGCCAGACGGTCAGCGTCAAGGTCGGCGCCGCCACCGCGGCATCGATCTCGTAGCGCAGCCAGGCGAGGGGGGAGTCCCTTCCGCAGGCGCGACCGACCTCGCCCAGATGGTTGGCGATCCGCCGTTGGCTGGCGGGGTCGAAGTACTGCCAGGTGATCGAGTGATAAACGAGCCGCAGGACGCCGGCTTCGGCCCGACGGTCAATGACGGTCTCGATCCAGTCGGCGGCCTCGGCCCGGTCGATCCGGAGGTTGGCCGCCCGGGCCAGCGCGATCGCCGCGGCGGTTCGCTGCAGACGCTCGGGCTGGTCGGGCCAGATGTAGGACATCAGTCTGGCGCGTTGGTCGGGGTCCGTCAGGTCGATCGGATTGAGGTCGCCGCCGCGCCTTTGCCTGACCCGGAACGAGGCCTGGGGCGGTGGCGGTCCGCGCCATTCCGGGCAGATCGGCACCGGTGAGGCGGCATCGCCCCAGGTACCCTGGCCAAGGCGGTAGCGATAGCGGTCCGGAATCAGGTTCAGACCCGCGCTCGGCCCCAGTTCATAGAGATCGAAGGGCAGAGGATAGTCCGCGGCCAGTGTCAGCAGGCCGCCGATCAGCGCACCGGACCGGGCGACTTCGTTGGTCTGCGGCACGCTGGCCAGGTAGTCGGAAAAATGCCCGGTCTCGCGCGCCAGGGCCGCCGCGATCGCGTCCCACAGACGGTCGGGCGAAGGGTTCTCGGCCGGTGGGTAACCCGCGGCCAGATCGGGTGCCCGGCCGCCCCGCACCAGGCCGTGAAGAGCGCCGGTGACCCGCAGGGGCAGGGCCGCGGCACGGGTCGACGCGTCGCCGTCCCAGCCGAGGATTGCCGCGCCGGTCGGCGTTGAACCATCGAGCCGCGCGGCCAGGAGGTCGCAGATTGTCGCGGTCAAGGGCGAGCCCAGCTCGCGGCACCAGCCGGCCTGGTCGCGAAACGCCTGACGCACCGCCTCGGACATGGATCCACCTCTCTTCCAGTTCGCCACCGAAGCTATTGCCTTCTTCCAAGCTTGATCAATCTTGATTAAGTTGATCAATATGAAAAAAACATCGACACCCCTCTACCTCACGGCCAAGGAAGCCGCCGGCGAGCTGGGGATTTCCCTGCCGACACTCTATGCCTACGTCAGCCGGGGCCTGGTCCGCTCGGAGCCCGACCCCGGATCGCGGGGCCGGCGCTATCGCGGCGAAGACGTGCGCGCGCTCGGCCTGCGGCGCGGCTCTCCCGAAAAGGACACGACCCTGGACCGCACGGCGCTGTCCTGGGGCACCCCGCTGATCGAGTCGTCGATCACCTGCATCACTGCCGCCGGTCCCCACTACCGCGGTCTGGCCGCCTGCGACCTCGCGGCAACCGCGACCTTGGAACAGGTCGCCTCCCTGCTCTGGGGCTGCGGCGAGGACGACCCCTTCGCCCCCGGGTCGGACGGGTTGTCGGACGGTTTGGCGGACGGGTCGGGCGGCCAGCTAGCGCCCGAACTTTTCCAGGCACTCGGACCCCTGCGGGCGATCGACCGCCTGGCCGCGATCATGGCCGTCGCCGGCGACCTGGATGACCGGGCCCACAGCCGCACGGCCGCCGGCCAGGCCGCGACCGGCGCCCGCATCCTCCGGCTCGCGGCGCAGGTCGTCCTGGGCGTCGGCCGGCTGGACGGACCGATCCATCTGGCCCTGGCCCGGCACTGGGCACCCCAGGCGCCGGCCGCCGCCGACATTCTGCGCTCCATTCTCGTGCTGCTGGCCGATCACGAACTGAACGCCTCGACCTTTACCGCGCGCTGTGCGGCCTCGACGGGGGCCAGTCTCTACGACGTGGTCGCGGCTGGCCTGGTGGCGCTGAAAGGTCCCAAGCATGGCGGCGCGGCATCGCGAGCCGCCTGGCTGGTGAAAGAGACCCCCGACGGCGACATGATCGCCCGCGCCAAGGCGCGGGCGGCCCTTGGCGAAGCCTTCGCCGGCTTCGGTCATCGGCTCTATCCGGAGGGCGACCCGCGCGCCCGGGCGCTGCTGGCGGCCCTGGCCAAGACCGGCGCGCCCAGGCGTCTGGTCGAAGACCTGCCGGGCGCCGTTACCAGGGTGACGGGAGAAGAGCCCAATATCGACTATGCCCTGGCGGTCGCGAGCCGGGTTCTGGCCCTGCCCGAAGGCGCCGAACTCACCCTCTTTGCCCTGTCGCGCACGGCCGGCTGGATCGCCCATGGCATCGAACAGCGGCGCCAGAACGACCTGATCCGCCCCCGCGCGCGCTACTGCGGGCCGCCGCCCCGCTTTCGCCCAGCGCCCGGCTAAGATTCCCCCGGCTCGTCGAAGTCTTCGCTGAGGGCGGCGCGGGTCGCCTCCGGCATCACCGCCATGTGGCCGTACTGCGGGTGCGAAAATCCGATCACGACCGGTCCCTTGGGGTCCCGGAACTTGGCGATCTGCTCGACACTGAAGGGAAAGTGGATGAACTGCACCGCCGAGGCTTTGCCCGCGGCATTGGTCCGGTCGACGTCGTCCTCGGGCAGGCCCTTCACGGTCTCGCCGTCGAACTGGATGAAGGCGGTCTCCTCGACGCCGCCCAGCTTGGCGAGGAAGGAGGCGCGCCGCTGCGGCTCGTCGATCTCGAACATCACCGTCGCGACCAGTTCCCGGCCTTGCGGGATCATCGGGTTGTAGGCGGCCAGCTCATCGGCGATCTGCGCCTCGCCGCCGCGCTCGATATAGAGCATCTCCTGGACCTGCAGCCACATGGATTGATAGCTCTCGAAGTAGAAGCTGCAGACCGGTCCGACATCGCAGCGGCGGGCTTTCTTGATCGGCAGAATCTCGTCCTTGATCGACTTGCGCCGGGCGACATAGTCCTCGATCGGCAAGATATCGTCTCGGTTGATTTGCTTTTTGGCCATGGCGCCCACTTTCGCTTCCTCTTGTCAGGTCCCCGGATTCAGGTCAGCCCATAGGCGAGCGCCAGCAGCTCGATCGGATGCTCGGCCGTGCGAATGTCGGGCTTGTCGTCCATGCGCAGTTTCTCGATCCCCTGGAGCAGGTGCTGGCCGGCCAGCGGACATTCCGAGACGATATAGGCATGACCCTTTTTCTCGACGGCGGCCTTGGCGGCCGTCGCGGTCTGCCGGGCGGCGGTGCGGCCGGTCTTGATCGCGGTGGGAAAGTTGTCCGCCAGGATACCCCAGGAACCGCCGTGCCCCGAGCAGCGTTCGATTACCGCAACCTGCGATTCGGGCAGCAAGCGCAGCATCTCGACGGCCTTGGCGCCCATGTTTTGGGCCCTGGCATGGCAGGCGAGGTGCAAGGCGACGTCGCCCGCCAGAGGCTTCAGGCCCGGGGCGAGGCCCGCCGACTTGGCGATATCGACCACGTACTGGGAGATGTCGAAGGTCGCCTCCGACAGGCGTTTGATGCTGGCATCGTCCGGCAGCAGCAGCGGCCATTCGAACTTCAGCATCAGGGCGCAGGAGGGAATAAGGGCAACCACCTGATAACCCTCGTCGATCCAGCGCCCCAGCTCGGCGGCCACCTGCCGGGCGCTGTCCGCGACTCCCTCGATGTCCCCCTGCTCGAGCTGCGGCATGCCGCAGCAGGCCGGATAGACCACCGTGGTCTCGACGCCGTTGTGCGCCAGCACCCGGCGCGCGGCCTGGCCGATCGCCGCGTTGTTGTAGTTGACGAAGCAGGTGGCATAGAGCACGACCTTGCGCCCGAAGGCGGGCGCCTCGCGATTCACGGTCAGCGGCTCGGCCATGGCCTGCTGCTGAAATGTCTGGCCCTCGTAGCGCGGCAGCGCCGCCTCGGGATGGACCCCCAGGGTGTCGGCCAGCAGCTCGCGAGTCAGCTTGTTCTTGCAGCCGCTGGCCCAGTTGGCGAGCGGCGCCGCAAAGGCCGCCATCTTGCCGTTACGATCGGTGCGGGTCAGCTCGGCGACGGCGCGGTTGGTTTTTCCCGCCGCTAGTTCGGCCGAGCGGTAGCGCAGCATCAGGTGCGGAAAGTCGATATTGAACTCGTGGGGCGGCACATAGGGACAGCTGACCATGAAGCACATGTCGCAGAGCGTGCAGGCATCGACCACGGCCTTGTAGTCGGCTTTGTCCACGCTATCGAGCTCGCCGCTGTCGGACTCGTCGATCAGATCGAATAGGCGCGGAAAGGAGTCGCAAAGATTGAAGCAGCGCCGGCAGCCGTGGCAGATGTCGAAGACCCGCTCCATCTCGGCCATCAGCTTGTCCCGATCGTGGAAATCAGGATCGGTCCAGGGAATGGCGTGGCGTGTGGGAGCGCTCAATCCGCCTTCAGCCATGACTTGTCCTCCGGAACTTGTGCCGCCGCGCCGCGCGAAGCCCTGTCCCGCAAAGGCGGAAACGGGATCGGCGCGCCGTCGCGCTTCATCGTTGTTGGCGGCAAGAGGGGCGGCCGCGCCGCGTGCGACGGCCGCCCTCGCGTCGGCCTGGTGGTCGCTGGACTAGCTGCCCAGGGTGTCCAGTGCCTTCTGGAAGCGGCCGGCGTGGCTCTTTTCCGCCTTGGCCAGGGTCTCGAACCAGTCGGCAATCTCGTCGAAGTTTTCTTCGCGCGCGGCGCGGGCCATACCCGGGTACATGTCGGTGTACTCGTGGGTCTCGCCGGCGATCGCCGCCTTCAGATTGTCCGCCGTGGGGCCGATCGGCTCGCCGGTGGCGGGGTCGCCAACCTCTTCGAGGTACTGCAGATGCCCGTGGGCGTGGCCGGTTTCGCCCTCGGCGGTGGAGCGAAACACCGCGGCGACGTCGTTGTAACCTTCGATATCGGCCTTCTGGGCAAAATAGAGATAGCGGCGGTTGGCCTGGCTCTCGCCGGCAAAGGCGGCCTTCAGGTTTTCTTCGGTCTTGGTGTTCTTCAGCGACATCGTCCTACTCCTGTTGACTCTCTTGTTGGCGTGAAGGGTTTGTCGGTCTCGATCCGCGCGACTTTGCCTGGTGGGAAACCCTGGGGAGACAAAAACCTGACTCTCAGGGCCGACTACATTTAGATTGCAGATTAGAATTGCTCAATAAAAATTTTTAGCGAATTGATATCGCAGTCTAATTTTTCTTGATCCGGATTGTGACCTCGACCTTGGTGACGGCCATGCCATCCGGCGCCGTCGGCAAAGAACCGAAAGCGACGGCATCGCGCGGCACATCGATCAGCTGGCTGGTCTCCTCCACGAAAAAGTGGTGATGGTCCGCCACGTTGGTATCGAAGTAGGAGCGCCCGCCCGCGGCAAGAATTTCCCGCAGCAACCCCGCGTCGGTGAATTGATGCAGCGCGTTGTAGACCGTGGCCAGGGAAATGCCGACTCCCGCGGATCGGGCCGCGTCGTGAAGCTGTTCGGCGGTGACGTGACGGTCGGGCCCGGCGAAGAGCAGCTTGGCCAAGGCAAGTCTTTGACGCGTCGGTCGCAGACCGGCCTGTTTCAAGCGTTCGATATAGGGACTGTAGGGGCGTTCGCTAGTCATGACTTCCAATATAGGGGCGATTCCCGTCGTGAAAAGCGCCAATCTCAATCGCTTGGCGATTGAATTGGAATCACTTTAAGATAGCTGCCGCAACCGACCGGCGACGCGCGGTCCAGGAGATTTCCCCGCGGAACCAGGCGCTGCGAAATATTTTCCTGTTGTTTATTGTCTCCAAGTGGTCGAGGTTATACCTAATAGTAAGCCCAGGCGTGAAGTGCCGCACTTCGCGCCGTTGGGTTCATTTTTGCTGGGGCATTTCCGGTCCCGGCACGCCACGCGGGAGTGACGACGGCCTTGAGCGAACGAGTGTCTAATTTTTCTTACGAAGACCTGTTGAAGTGCGCACGCGGCGAGCTGTTCGGCCCTGGCAACGCCCAATTGCCGTTGCCGCCCATGCTGATGTTCGACCGCATCAAGAAGATCGCCGATATCGGCGGCAAGAACGACAAGGGCGAGGTTGTCGCCGAGTTCGATGTCAAGCCGGACAGTTGGTTCTTCGCTTGCCACTTCAAGGGCGATCCGGTCATGCCGGGCTGCCTTGGCCTGGACGCGCTGTGGCAATTGGTCGGCTTTTTTCTCGGTTGGCTGGGAGCGCCCGGCCGCGGCCGCGCGCTTGGTGTCGGCGAGGTCAAGCTGAAGGGGATGGTCACCCCTGACGTCAAGAAGATCGTCTACCGCCTCGATATCAAGCGGATCATGCGCAGCAAGCTGGTTCTAGGTGTTGCCGACGGCCGCATGGAGGCCGACGGCGAGATCATCTATGAGGCCAAGGACTTGAAAGTCGGACTCTTCTCACCGCTTCCCAAGACGGCCTGACGGAGCCACCATGCGCCGTGTCGTCGTCACCGGGCTGGGCATCGTCTCTTCCATCGGCAACAACAAGGCCGAGGTGGTCGATTCGCTGCGCGCGGGACGCTCCGGCATAGAGTTCTGCGAGACCTATGCCGAGATGGGTTTTCGCAGCCACGTCCACGGCTCGATCAACATCGATCTCGAAAGCCACATCGACCGCAAGCTGCGCCGCTTCATGGGCGATGGCGCGGCCTACAACTATGTCGCCATGAAGCAAGCGATCGACGACGCCGGCCTCGACGAGAGCGACGTCTCGAACGAGATGACGGGTATCGTCATGGGCTCGGGCGGCCCCTCCACCTCGAATCAGGTGCTGGCCGCGGATCTCGCCCGCGAAAAAGGCCCCAAACGGGTTGGTCCCTACATGGTGCCGCGCTGCATGTCTTCGACCAACGCCGCCAATATGGCCACCGCCTTCAAGATCAAGGGGGTTTCCTACTCGATCTCCTCGGCCTGTTCGACCTCGGCGCACTGTGTCGGCAACGGCGCCGAATTGATCCAGCTCGGCAAGCAGGACATCGTCCTGGCCGGCGGCGGCGAGGAGCTGCACTGGACCTTGACCGTGCTGTTCGACGCCATGGGCGCGCTGTCCAGCAAGTACAACGACAGCCCGGCCCGCGCGTCGCGGCCCTACGATGTCGACCGCGACGGCTTCGTCATCGCCGGCGGCGGCGGCGTGGTGGTGCTGGAGGAGCTGGAGCACGCCAAGGCACGCGGCGCCAAGATCTACGGCGAGTTGGTCGGCTACGGCGCGACCTCCGACGGCCTCGACATGGTGGCCCCGTCCGGCGAAGGCGCGGTGCGCTGCATGCGCCTGGCAATGCGCGGCCTCGGCAACACGCCGATCGATTACGTCAACACCCATGGCACCTCGACACCGGTGGGCGATATCGTCGAGCTCGATGCCATGCGCGAGGTCTTCGGCGCCGACCTGCCTTTGATCGCCTCGACCAAATCCTTGACCGGTCACTCGCAAGGCGCGACGGGTGTCCACGAGGCGATCTTCAGCCTCTTGATGATGGACCAGGGCTTCGTGGCGGCCTCGGCCAATATCGAAAATATCGAACCTTCCGCCGAGAGCGTACCGATCGTTCGCGAGGTCATGGATAACAAGGTTCTCAACTGCGTGGCCTCGAACAGCTTCGGATTTGGTGGAACGAACGCCTCTCTCATCTTCTCCCGTTACGAAGGATAAAAAACAACGTGACCGTTTCGGGGGGACTGATGGCCGGCAAGCGCGGCCTGATCATGGGAGTCGCCAACGATCATTCGATCGCCTGGGGCATTGCCCGCGAGCTGCGGGCCCAAGGCGCGGACCTCGCCTTCACTTTTCAGGGCGCCGCCTTCGAAAAGCGGGTCCGGCCCTTGGCCGAGTCGGTCGACTCGACACTGGTCATGCCCTGCGATGTCGAAGACGAGGTGGCCATCGCCGCGGTTTTCGATGAGTTGAGCGCCACCTGGGGCAAGCTCGATTTCGTGGTCCACGCCATCGCCTATGCCGACAAGGAAGAGCTCAAGGGCCTCTACCTGAACACCAGCCGCGAGAACTTTCGGCGGACCATGGCGATTTCCTGCTACTCCTTTACCGCCATCTGCCGGGCCGCGGCACCGCTGCTCAATGACGATGCCAGCCTTTTGACGCTCAGCTACCTGGGCGCCGAGCGGGTGACGCCCAACTACAATGTCATGGGAGTCGCCAAGGCGGCGCTGGAGGCCAGCGTGCGTTATCTGGCCGTCGACCTGGGCGACCGGGGGATCCGGGTGAACGCCATTTCCGCCGGGCCGCTGCGCACCCTGGCCGGTTCGGCGATCGGCGATGCCCGTTTCGTCTTTGCCTGGAATCGCGATCACGCGCCGCTGGCCCGTACCGTCCTGTTGGAGGAGGTCGGGCGCGCCGGGCTCTACTTCCTCTCGGATCTCTCCAGTGGCGTCACCGGGGAAGTCCAGCACGTCGATGCGGGCTACAACATCGTCGGCATCCCCTCGCCGGGGCGCATGCCCAAGAACGGTTGACCCGAGCCGCGCGTTTCAAGAAATACGCTATTTGCCCAGTCCGTAGTCGTAGCCCAGGTCGTGACGCAGGTTTTCCCTGAGCGTCTGCCGAAAGAAGGCAAGGTCCTCCGCGGAGAACCAGGCCAGGGGCTGGCGTTCGTCGAAACGCACGAAGCGCCGGTCGGTCGCCGACGCACCGGGGTCGATCCGCTTGGCCATGGCCTCCTTCGTGGCGTGGGCCACGGCATGGTCGAGGTCGCTCTCGTCAATATCGAGGCGGAAGTGACCGGCAAGCCGCGCGAGCTCACGCTTGGTGTCGCGCCTCAGGTCCTCGTAGCGCAGCAACAGGGTCTCCGCCGGGAAACGTTCCAGCACCCGGCCCCAGCGGTTGTGGAACCGCAGGCACCACCAGATGTCCGCGCGGTGCCGATTGCCGGTGATATCGCCGCGCAGAAAAGTCGAAAAGCTCTCCGTCTCCTGAACCCGGAAGCGCTCGTAGTTCGAGACCAGGACGGCGCGGATGTCGCGCACCAAGACGGCGAAGGGCGGAAAGGCGATGCAGCCGCGCAACAGTCGGCTGTCGAAGAGCCGGTGGGGTATCGAGTGGGTCGAGGCCAGGCGGGGTGCCTGGGGATGGATCCGCGGATGCTTTGGATGTCCGATGAACTCGTTGCTGGCTTCGTTGTTCACGTAGCGCGGCGGCGGCAGGTCCAACCGGCGCGCAATGGCCAGGCTCAGCATATAGTTGAGCCACTGGGTCCCTGAATTGGCCGAGGTGACGAGAAACCCCTGATAGTCCCGGTACTTGAGGATCGACGCGTTGGAAACTTCGCGACGCCAGGCATGAAAGGCAAAGCGCGAATTCAACAGCCCCCTCCCCGGCGGCGAAAAGAAAAGCGGCGACCCCTTGGGGCCGCCGCTCGCAGAACATCGTTCGTCGGCAAAGGGATCAGTCCGCCGGCACGGGCTCGGCCTCCAGATCCGCCCCGGTGGCCTGGTCGACACGCTTCATCGACAGCTTCACCTTGCCGCGGTCCATGCCGATGCACTTGACCTTCACGCTGTCGCCTTCCTTGACGACGTCGGTCACCTGCTCGACGCGGCGCTTCTCCAACTCGGAGATATGCACCAGGCCATCGCGCGCGCCCATGAAGTTCACGAAGGCACCGAAGTCCACGACCTTGACGACCTTGCCGTCGTAGACCTCGCCGATCTCGGGCTCCGCCGTGATCGACTTGATCCAATCGATCGCGGCCTTGGACTGGCTGTCGTCGACAGCGGCGACCTTCACCGTGCCGTCGTCCTCGATGTCGATCTTGGCGCCGGTGACCTCGGTGATCTCGCGGATCACCTTGCCGCCGGTTCCGATCACTTCACGAATCTTGTCCTTGGGGATCTCGATCACGGTGATGCGCGGGGCGTTGGCGCTGACGGACTGCCTGGATTCGGTCAGGGCCTTGGCCATCTCCGCCAAGATGTGCAGGCGACCGTCCTTGGCCTGGTTCAGGGCGATGCCCATGATCTCCTTGGTGATCGAGGTAATCTTGATGTCCATCTGCAATGAGGTGATGCCCTCGCTGCTGCCGGCGACCTTGAAATCCATATCGCCCAGATGGTCTTCGTCGCCCAGAATGTCGGACAGGACGGCGAAGTCGTCACCCTCCTTGATCAGACCCATGGCGATACCGGCAATCGGCCGTTCCAGAGGAACGCCGGCATCCATCAGCGCCAGCGACGAGCCGCAGACCGTGGCCATGGAAGAGGATCCATTGGACTCGGTCACCTCGGAGACCACCCGCATGGTGTAGGGGAAGTCCTCCTTGCCGGGCAGGACCGGCCGCACCGCCCGCCAAGCCAGCTTGCCATGGCCGATCTCGCGCCGGCCCGGTGCCAGGCGAAAGCTCGTCTCGCCGACCGAATAGGGTGGGAAGTTGTAGTGCAGCATGAAGCTTTCCCGGTAGCTGCCATCCAGGGCGTCGACCAGCTGCTCGTCCTGTCCGGTGCCCAGCGTGGTGGTGACCAGAGCCTGGGTCTCGCCGCGGGTAAAGAGCGCCGAGCCGTGGGTCATGGGGAGGATGCCAACCTCGCAATTGATCTGGCGGACATCGCTGCCAGAGCGGCCGTCGATGCGCTTGCCGGTCTTCAGGATCGAGCCGCGAACCACGTCGCTCTCGATACCCTTGAACAGACCCTTGGCGATACCGGCCTCTTCTTCGTCGAGACCCTCGACCGCCTGTTCCTTGGCGGCGCCGACCTTGGCCTGGCGTTCTTGCTTGTCGGGCTCCTGATAGGCCTGCTCGAGGGCACCGGCGATGCCGCCAGCCAGGAGTTTTTCTTTCAACGCCTCGGCGCTGGTGTCGGGCCCGGGCAGATCCCAGGGTTCCTTGGCGCAGCGCTCGGCCAGATCGATGATCGCGTTGATCACCGGCAGAATCGCCTCATGGCCGAAGTTGACGGCACCCAGCATGATCTCTTCCGAAAGCTCCTTGGCTTCGGATTCGACCATCAACACGCCATCGCGCGTGCCGGCCATCACCAGATCGAGGTCGGAGTCGGCGACCGTGTCCATCAGCGGATTGAGCTGATACTCGCCGTCCTTGTAGCCGACCCGGCAGCCGCCGATCGGCCCCAGGAAGGGCAGGCCCGAGATGGTCAAGGCCGCGGAGGCGCCAACCAGGGCGACGATATCGGGATCGTTCTCCAGGTCGAAGCTGACCACCGTGCACATCACCTGGGTCTCGTTCTTGAAGCCCTTGGGGAAGAGCGGCCGGATCGGCCGGTCGATCAGACGCGAGGTCAGGGTTTCCTTTTCCGAGGGACGCCCTTCGCGCTTGAAGAAGCCACCGGGAATCTTGCCCGCGGCGTAGGTCTTCTCCTGATAGTTGACGGTGAGGGGGAAAAAGTCGAAGCCGGGTCGCGGCTGCTTCTCACCGACCGCGGTGCAGAGAACCGTGGTCTGGCCATAGGTCGCCACCACGGCGCCGGTGGCCTGGCGGGCAATCTGGCCCGACTCGAGGGTGAGCGTGCGCCCGCCCCATTCGATTTCTACTTTTGATTTCGTAAACATAGTACATTCAGTCCTTTATCACATCGCCGGATGATGGGGGCCGGACCGGCGGAAGGAGCGGCCCGTCGCGCCGATACCGGCGGCTGGTCGCTGCTTGCGTAGGCCCGGCTTCCATGATGGGCATGCCACGCCGGCTCGTGGGCAGGCCCTCTTAACAAGGCGTCGTTTTCAGCGTTCCCGCCGCAAAAGGCGAGCGCCCGCACACCGCGACGCCAATCGGCAGTGCGAGCCCGTCATGGCGATATTTCGGGATCCGATCAGCGCCTGAGGCCCAACCGTTTGATCAGGGCCTCGTAGCGGGCCTGTTCCTTGCGCTTGACGTAGTCAAGGAGACGGCGGCGCTGGCCCACCATGATCAGCAACCCACGGCGCGAATGGAAGTCCTTCTTGTGGGTCTTCAAATGGTCGGTCAGATTGATAATCCGTTCGGTCAAGATCGCGACCTGAACCTCGGGCGACCCGGTGTCGGATTCACCCGTGGCGTAATCCTTGATGATCTCTTGCTTGCGTTCAGCCGTTACCGACATCGTTTCCTCTCCAAATTGTCTCTAGAGGTTAAGTACACGAACCGGGCACAGATCGCCGGCTTGATAACGCGCCAGCGCAACCGGCTTTCCGCCCGCCGTGGTGAGAACCGTGGCTCCATTTTCGAGCCCCTCCACGCGAAGGCGGTCCATCCGGCTGAGCATCGGTAGCGCTTGCCCGCATCGCAGGCGTTGTGCCTCGGTTTCCGATAGAGCCAATGCCGGGATGTCGTCCAGCGCAGACTCCAAGGGGAGCAAAAGCTCCAAAGCGGCGGGACTATGCCCCAAGCCTTCCAGAGTTTCCAGTGAAATCGCGCCCTCGACGCGAAAAGGGCCGACCCGCAGACGGCGCAGGGCGGTGATGTAGGCACAGGTCCCCAGGGCCAGGCCGAGATCCCGGGCCAGCGAGCGCATATAGGCACCCTTGCCACAGACCACATCGATGACGGTATGGTCGAGGTCGGGCCGCTCCACCAGGGTCAGTGATTTGATGGTGATGGTTCGGGGCTGCAGTTCGAAGTCTTCCCGGGCCCGGGCCATGTCGTATGCCCGCCGGCCGGCCACCTTGATCGCGGAAAAGCGTGGGGGAACCTGGGTAATCTCGCCCTCGAAGGCGGGCAGGCAGGCCTCGATCTCCCGATCGCTGGGCCGCAGGTCCGAACGAGCGACCACCTCGCCCTCGGCGTCGTCGGTATCGGTGGCCAGGCCCCAGCGCAGCGTAAAGCGATAGGCCTTTTCACCCTCCATCGCATAGGCGACGGTCTTGGTCGCCTCGCCCAGAGCGATCGGCAGCACGCCGCTGGCCAGGGGATCCAGGGTGCCGCCATGGCCCACCTTGCGCGCGTCGAAGACCCGCCGGGCGCGCCCGACCACCTGGGTCGAGGTCATGCCGACCGGTTTGTCGACGACCAGCCAGCCATCGACCTTCTGGCCCTTTGTCCGTCGCGCCATGGCCCTCAGCCTGCTCCCTGCTCGGGATCGGATGATGCCTGACTGGAAGCGGCCACGTCCTCTTCGGCGATAGCGTCCTCGCCGGCGGCATCTTCCTCTGCCGGGCGGGCGAGATCGGCGCGCACCTTTTCGCGGCGAAACAACGCCTCGACCTTGTCGACCTCGTCGAACGAGTGATCGAGGGCAAACTGGAATTGCGGTGTATGGCGCAGCGTCGAGACCCGGCCGACCTGACTGCGCAGATAGCCCGCCGCGCGGTTGAGCGCGACCACGACCCGGTCGCTCTCGACGCCGCCAAGCGGCATGATGTAGCCCGTCGCGTTGCGCAGATCGGGGCTGATACGCACCTCTGTCAGGGTGATCGCCGCGTCCTTCAGGTCTGGATCGCGAAACTCGCTGCGCTGCAGGATGTCGGCGAGCAAATGCCGCAGCGCCTCGCCGACGCGCAACTGGCGCTGGCTCGCCGTCTTTCCGCTGCGCGCACTCATGATGGCTGGCTTGTCATTGTCATCGTCGGACGCATTTCGAAAAGTGCGGGCCGGG
This sequence comes from Kiloniellaceae bacterium, assembly GCA_021776195.1. The sequence goes on from JAJFGK010000112.1 coordinate 106,911, forward strand.
CCTCTAGAGCGACCGCGCGACTTCCTCGACTATGTAGCACTCGATCTGATCGCCGACCTGAATGTCGTGGTAGTTCTCAAAGGCCATGCCACATTCGTAGCCCTCCTTGACCTCGCGAACTTCTTCCTTGAAGCGACGCAGGGTCTTCAGCACGCCATCGTGAATGACGACGTTGTCGCGCAGCAGCCGGACCTTCGCACCGCGGCGCACCTGCCCCTCGGTGATCATGCAGCCCGCCACCTTGCCGACCTTGGTGATGTTGAAGATCTCGCGGATCTGCGCGTAGCCGAGGAACTGTTCGCGCTGGGTCGGATCGAGCATGCCGCTGAGCGCCGCCTTAATCTCGTCGACCACGTTGTAAATGATCGAATAGTAGCGGATCTCGACCCCGTCGCGCCGCGCCATGTCGCGCGCCTGAGGGTTGGCGCGGACATTGAAGGCGATGATCAGCGCGCCGGTGGACCTGGCCAGCGTGATATCCGACTCGTTGATCCCGCCGACCCCGCTGTGCAGGATGCTCACCTTCACTTCGTCGTTGCCCAGCTTCTCCAGGCTCTGCGAGATCGCCTCGACCGACCCTTGCACATCGGACTTGATGACCAGCGGCAGTTCTTTGGCCTCGCCCTCTCTGATATTGATCAGCATCTGTTCCAGCGAGGTCCGCGCGCCGGCTGCGATTCCGGCATCGCGCTTGGAGCGTTGCCGGAACTCCGCAACCTCGCGCGCCCGTGCCTCGCTCTCGACGACGACGAACTCGTCGCCCGCCATCGGCGCCCCGTTCAAGCCCAGAACCTCGACCGGGCAGGAAGGCCCGGCCTCGGTCACGCTCTCGCCACGGTCGTTCGTCAGGGCGCGGACGCGGCCCGACTCGCTGCCGGCGACGAAGATATCTCCGACCTTGAGCGTGCCACGCTGGACCAGGACCGTCGCCACCGAACCGCGACCGCGCTCCAACTTGGCCTCGATGACCACGCCATCGGCCAGGCGGTCCGGATTGACAGCCAGTTCCAGCAGTTCGGCCTGCAGGAGAATGACTTCCTCGAGCTTGTCCAGGCCGGTCTTTTCCTTGGCCGAGACCTCGACGGTCAGAATCTCGCCGCCCATCTCTTCGACAACGAGTTCGTGCTGCAGCAACTCCTGGCGGACCCGGTTCGGGTCGGCATCGGGCCTGTCCATCTTGTTGATGGCGACGATGATCGGCACCTCGGCGGCCTTGGCGTGGTTGATGGCCTCGACCGTCTGTTCCATGATTCCGTCGTCGGCAGCCACCACCAGGACGACAATGTCGGTGACATTGGCGCCACGCGAACGCATCTCGGTGAAGGCGGCATGGCCCGGCGTATCGATAAAGGTGATGCGATCGCCAGAGCCGAGCTGCACCTGATAGGCACCGATATGCTGGGTGATGCCGCCAGCCTCGCGGTTCGCGACATCGGCTTCTCGCATCGCGTCGAGCAGCGAGGTCTTGCCGTGGTCGACGTGGCCCATGACGGTCACCACCGCCGGGCGGGGAGCCCGCGATTCGGGATCGTCCTCGGGGCCGCGCAGACCGATCTCGACATCGGACTCGCTGACCCGTTTCATCTTGTGACCGAACTCCCCGATCAACAACTCGGCTGTATCGGCGTCGATAATTTGATTGGCCGTGGCCATAACTCCCATTTTCATAAGGGCCTTGACGACATCCACCGTGCGCTCGGCCATTCGATTGGCCAGTTCCTGCACGGCGATCGTCTCTGGCACCGTAACCTCGCGAACAACTTTCTGCGGCAGTTGGTGCGCCTGCGCGTCACGCTGCGCGCGCAGTTGCTTCTCACGGCGCCGGCGAATTGCGGCCAGCGAGCGTTGCCGGTCTTCACTGCCTTCGAGCGCCTGGGCGATGGTCAGCTTGCCATGACGACGGCGCTCGTCGCCACGCCGCGCTGTCGTTGGCTTGGGCGCTTCCTTCTTCTTCTTGATGCGCCCGCCGAGGTCGTCCTCCAGATCGACCGGCTTGCCACGGCTGGGCGGTGGCGGAATTTCCGCTACCGGCGGCTCGGGGACCGGGGCAAGATCCGCCGGCGCCGCGGTTTCCGCGACCGGCTCTTCATTGGCCTTGAGGATTGCCTGGGCTTCTGCGTCGTTGGCCCGGCGCTCCGCGTCCTTGGCCGCCTCGGCCTCGCGTCGCTCGCGCTCATCCGCCTCGAGAGCCTGGCGGATCTCTTCGTCCTTCTGCCGCTGCGCCTCTTCTTCCTTGGAGATCTCCAAGGCACGCATCCGGCTCTCGCGCTCCTTGGCGGAAAGATTGCTCTTCTTGATGTCCTGTTCCAGCTCGGCGCTGGTCGGGACAGCGGCAGGGGCGGCGGGAACCTCGGGCTCTTCCTGCGCGCGCACCACCTCGGTCATGCGCCCGGTGGCGCCCGGCTTGAAGGTCTTGCTGCGCTTGACCTCGACCATAACCGCCTTGGTCCGGCCATGGCTAAAGCTCTGGCGGACCTGCCCGGTCTCCACTGTCTTCTTGAGCTCAAGTTTGCCTGGACGGCTCAACTTGAGTGGCTTCCTCACCGGGGTTTCGTTGCTCGTTGTCATCGCCGCTCGATGCTTTTCCTCAATGTGATGGGTCGCCCGAAATACCGTTCTCGTCCACGAGGAGACCGGCAAGACGTCGCCATTCGTCGCGGAACCTATCCGCGAAAGTCTTCGAAGCCAAGGCCACATGGACGACGGGGTCCCGTCCAAGCGCCTGCCCCAGTTCGGCGGCATCGAATAGACGGCAAACCTGGGGTTCAAGACCGCCGGCCCGAGCCGCCACCATCAGCTTTCGCAAGCCATCCGGAGAGCCGTCTTTGGCCTCCAGCAACAAATCGGACTTGCCGGCCCTCAGCTTGGCCTCGACGCCTTCAAAACCAATGGCCACCGCCCCCGCCCGTCGGGCCAGACCGAGGCCGTTCAACAAACGCCGCCGCGCCAGCGTTTCAACTCGCTCCAGCAGATCCTCGGAGACAATCAGCGGCCGCCGCGCTGCCCGTGCGAAGAGCCCCTTCGACAGCGCCCGGGCCACTATATCGCGATCCGGCGTGATCCACAAACCACGGCCTGGCAGCTTGCCCGCGAAGTCTGGCACCAGTTGACCTTGCGGATCGACCGCGAAGCGCAGCAAGGCCTCTCGCGGGCGCCGTTCGCCGGTTGCGACGCAGCGCCGGGTCGGGTCGCCCGGGTCCACGGCGGTGTCCGGGTCCACGGCGGTGTCTGGGTCCACGGCGGTGCCATCGAGCGCCGCGTCGACGGCCCCCTGCTCGGCATCCTTCATGGCATCCTTCACGGCCAACACTGCCTCTTGCACTCCAAACTTTCGCGACGCGACCGGAAGCCGCCCTAGGCGGACTCGCCAGTCGGGCTTCCCGCGTCATCGCCAACCTTGTTATCGGCATCGTCGGATGCCGCTGTCTCTTCGGCACCCTCTTCGGCCGCCGCTGCTTCCGGTTCTTCGTCATCGAACCAATGGGCACGGGCCGCCATGATGATGGCATTGGCGGTTTCCATATCCGGCGCGAGCGCCTCACCGAGCAGGTCGCAGAGCTCGTCGCTCGCCAAGTCGCCCAGGTCGTCGAGCGTGACAACGCCGTTCTCGCCAAGCACCACCAGCATGGCCGCGCCCAGGCCGGGGATTTCCGTCAGGGCGTCCTGGACGCCGAGCGCGCGGCGGCGCTCCTCGTTGGCCTGCTCGACCGATTCGAGATGGGTCCGCGCGCGCAAGCGCAGTTCTTCCGAGACCTCTTCCTCGAAACCTTCGATCTCCGAAAGCTCCTCCACCGGGACGAAAGCGACCTGCTCGATGGAGGTAAAGCCCTCGGCCACCAGAAGATGGGCGATGACGTCGTCGACATCCAAGGCTTCCATGAACATCTGCGAGCGTTGCCGCATCTCTTCCTGGCGCCGGCGCGACTCTTCCTCTTCGGTCAGGATGTCGATATCCCAACCGGTCAGATTGGACGCGAGACGCACATTCTGACCCCGGCGGCCGATCGCCAGGGACAACTGCTCGTCGGGCACGACGACCTCGATCCGACCCTGTTCTTCATCGATCACCACCTTGGTGACCTCCGCCGGCGCCAGGGCGTTGACCACGAAGGTGGCCGTGTCCGGCGACCAGGGAATGATATCGATCTTCTCGCCCTGCAACTCGCTCACCACGGCCTGTACCCGGGAGCCGCGCATTCCGACGCAGGCGCCGACCGGGTCGATCGAGCTGTCGTTGGAAAGAACCGCGATCTTGGCCCGGCTGCCCGGGTCGCGCGCGACCGACTTCAGCTCGATGATCCCATCGTAGATTTCAGGCACTTCCTGGGCGAACAGCTTGGCCATGAACTGCGGATGGGACCGCGAGAGGAAAATCTGCGGGCCCCGCAGCTCTTCGCGGACATCGTATATGTACGCGCGAACGCGGTCGCCGGTGCGAAAGGATTCCCGCGGCAGCGCTTCGTCGCGGCGCATCATGCCTTCGGCCCGACCCAGGTCCACGGTCACGTTGCCGAACTCGTTGCGCTTGACGATGCCGTTGACGATCTCGCTCACGCGGTCCTTGTACTCCTCGAACTGCCGTTTGCGCTCGGCCTCTCGAACCTTCTGCACAATGACCTGCTTGGCGGTCTGCGCAGCGATACGGCCGAGGTCGATCGGCGGCAGTTCCTCCACGATGAACCCGCCGATCTCGATCTCGGGCTCGGAGACGCGGGCGTCGACCAGCAAAATCTGAGTGAACTCGTTTTCGACCTCCTCGCTTACGACCTCGCGGAAGCGATGCAGCCGGACCTCGCCGGTTTTGCGGTCGATCTCGGCACGTATGTCATGCTCATGGCCGTACTTGGCGCGACCGGCACGGGAGATCGCCTGCTCCATCGCCTCCAGCACTTCGTCGCGCTCGATCGACTTTTCCCGGGCCACCGCTTCGGCGACCTGGACCAATTCTGTTCGCTGTAAGGTGTTGACTTCCATCTTGTGCCTCGACTCTCACCCTGTCATGTCAATGGCGCCATTTGGCGCTTGATCGCCCTGGCTCGCGGCCAAGAGCTCGTCGGTCAAAAGCAGCTTTGCCCGTGTCAACCGGGTAAAGGGCAAAAGTGCCTTGCCCTCTTCGGTCTCGATCGCGATGTCGCTGCCCTCCAGGCCGCAAAGCCGGCCTATGAAACGTCGCCGCCCTTCCACTGCCTCGTCCATTTCGACGCGCGCCTGGTGGCCGGCGAAACGCTCGAAATCACCCAGCCGGGTCAAGGGCCGGTCAATTCCCGTGGAACTGAGTTCCAGGTTGTAAGCCTCCCGGATCGGATCTTCGACATCCAGGATTGCCGCCACCGCCCGGCTAATGGTCGCGCAGTCATCGACCGTCACCGCGCCGCCGCCGACCCGCTCGGCCATGATCTGCAAGACCAGGCGCTGCTTGCCGGAGAGCAAAACCCGCACGATCTCAAAGCCCATATCGAGCAGGGGGGCCGCGATCAGAGCCTCGACCTCTGCGGCCTTGCCCACGCTGGTCTTGCGCAGATTGTCCATCGTCGCTTTCTTTGCCTCAACTCGTCGCCGGAGCGCTCGAGGCAACGCCGCAATAAAAAAGTGGGCCGGAGGCCCACCGTTTTGGTAGCCCGACGATCCCAGAAGCGCGACCGTCGACCCTATTGGTCGGCCGGAATGTAAGGTTTTAAGGGTCTCGCCGCAAGGCTTTTGTCGCCAGCCTCAACCGGTTCGCGGTCGGCGGCGAAATGTCAGGAAGGCGCTGGTTCGGCCGGCGGCCCGGGCCTTGCGTTCATAGCGCGTCTCCGGCCAGTCCGCCGGGCGCTGCCGCCAGTCGCGCGCGCGATCAGCGGTCCAGGTAAAGCTGGGGTGGTCGCTCAGAAGCCGCAACATCCAGGCAAGATAGTCGGGGTCGTCGCTGGCCAGGCGCAGATCCGCGCCGTCCCGCAGCACCCGGGCGAGGCCATCCAGGATTTCCCGCTGGATCAGCCGGCGCTTGCGATGACGGGTTTTGGGCCAGGGGTCTGGAAAGAGCACGAAGGCCCGGCCGACCGAGGCCTCGGCCAGGGCGGCCACCACCTCGCGGCCGTCACCCTGATGAACCCGCACCCGGTCGAGCAGTTCACGCTCGGCAAGGTCGCGCAGCAGCATGGCGACGCCATTGACGAAGAACTCGACCCCGAGGAGACCGACCCGACTGCTCTGCCGGGCCTGCTCGCCGGCCTGCCAGGCCAGATGCTCGCCGCCGCCGAAGCCGATTTCCAGCCACAGGTCGTCGATCGGTGGCGCGAAAAGATCCGCCGCCGACAGCAAGGCCCCCGGCGCGGGCAAGTGCAGACTGCACCCGGGCAGGACCTCGTCGAGTGCGGCCTTCAGCTTGGGACGCAGGGGCCGGCCCTTGTGTCGGCCGTAGAGGCTGCGCCGACGCGGCGGCACCGTGGAACGGTCAAGTGTCATCACCGGACAAGCCCCTCACTAGGAACGTGGGAGCCTGTTTGGCAGGCGCTAGGGCGATGCGCAAGCCCGGGCGGTCAGGCCTTCGCCCGCGGGCGTCCCGGCCGCCGGCGCTGGGCATGCTCGGGGTTGGTCGCCGAAGCCAGGGCCTTGGTCATCTCGAAGAGGTTCTTGCGCATCACCTCGTCGGGTATGGCGTAATAGGCGCGCACCAGTTCAAGCGTCTCGCGCTTGGCGAGCGGGTCGCGCTGCTCTTCGAACCGCGCCTGTTCTGTTTCGGACCAGCCGCCCGCCGGCCGCTTGGCCGGCGAACCGGCCGCCACATGGTCGGGCATGTCCTCGAAAAAGTAAGCGAGCGGCACGTCCAGGACCCGCGTCAGGTCGAACAGCCGCGACGAGCCGATCCGGTTGGCCCCACGTTCGTACTTCTGGACCTGCTGGAAAGTCAGCCCGATCGCATTGCCCAGGTTCTCCTGGCTCATACCCAAAAGCGTGCGCCGCAGGCGAACCCGGCTCCCCACGTGGACATCCACAGGGTTGGGCCCCCCGGACCCCTTTTTCCGCCCTCTTTTCTTTCCCACTTGCTCCATAGCACAATCTTCCCCAGAAACCACACAACCTATCGTCTATCATGGTGACGTCGGAAGGCGGGGTCAACGAAGAACTCTTCGGTTGGCGAACTATCTGGGAAAATCAGCCTAAAACTGTCATGGGCGCCGAGCAAGACCGCCCAAGATTGCCAAGAGGACCAGGATCGGAACCAGAATCCAGTTACCGAATTGGGCGAACAGGCCGAGGCCCGGCGCCGGTCGGGGCAGCGGTGTATCGAGGAATCCCTTTTCGCCAAGGCCGAGCTTGTCGACGACCCGGCCATAGGCGTCGATTGTGCCGGAGATCCCGTTGTTGGCGACCCTGACCACCGGCAGACCCTCTTCGACTGCCCGTAGAACCGCCGTGGCAAAATGCTGATGCGGACCGGAACTGATCCCGAACCAGGCGTCGTTGGTAATGTTCAGCAGCCACGCCGGACGCGCGCCCGGGGCATTGGGCAGAACCTGACCGGGGAAAATAATCTCGTAGCAGATCAGCGGACTGAAGCCCGGCAGCCCCGGCAGTTCCAACAGCGGTCGGGTCTTTCCCGGCGTAAAGCCTTCCGCGCCCGGTGTCAGCTTGCTCCAGTCGAACCAGGCCTCCAGGGGCATGTACTCGCCGAAGGGAACCAGGTGGGCCTTGTCATAGGTCGCCAGAATACGACCGGCCGGGTCCAGCGCATGGAGACTGTTCCAGGACCTTGCGCGCCCCCCGATCTCGGCGCGGCGCGGCGCGCCGGTGATCAGCAGACCGCCGGGCGGCACGGCCCGCGCGATCAGCCCGGCAAGCTCCGGCTCGCTCGACAGGAGGTAGGGGACCGCGGTTTCGGCCCAGATCACATGGGTCGGCGCCACCTCCCCGGTTTGACTGGAAAGCTGCATCTGGGCCACCACATGGTCGCGGCGCAGCTCCGGCCGCCATTTGAGGTCCTGGGGGATGGCGGGCTGTACCAGTCGCAGGACCACGCCCTCGACGCGGTGGTCCCGCGGATCCGCCGCGCCGGCAAGGCGGACCCAGCCGTAGGCCGCCGACAGACCGGGCAGCCCGCACAGAAGAACGACCGCCAAGATCCAACGCTTGAACCTGTCACGGGGCGGGGCTCCCGGATCCGCGGTTTCCGCCAACAGGCTCGGCGCACCTGCGGCCACCAGAGCCAGGGCCGAAAGCAGCCAGACACCGCCGACCGAGGCGAGCTGCAAAAAAGCCGGAGACCCGCTCCAGACAGTTCCTATCTGGTTCCAGGAAAACCCGGTGAAAATCCACGATCTCAGCCATTCCGTGGCGAGCCAGGCCGCGGCAAAGGCGAAAAGCCGCGTCGCGTCGTCGCCCGGCCGCGGCCCGGCGAGCCATGAGAGCAGCCCCTGGGCCAAGGCCAGCGCCAAGGCCGGAAACAGCGCCATGCCGCCGGCCATGGCCAGGACCGCGAGTGGCATGATGGCCGCGAAACGCTCGGCCTCGACCAGAAAGGCGAAGCCAATCCAGTAGAGCCCGCAGGCAAAGAATCCGAAGCCGAACGACCAGCCGAGGCGCGCGGCCGCCCAAAGGCCCGCCTGGCCGCGCCAGAGCCACAGCAGCAGGGTGACCGCCACCACCAGCGCCGGCCAAAAGTGGGCCGGCGGAAGGGCAAGGGTGGCAAGCGAGCCCGCGAGGACGGCCAGGCCGTGACGGCGCCAGCCGGCGCAGCGGGCAAGTCCTTCGACCAGATGCGACAGGCGAAAGGGCTTCGCCGCCACCCTGTCAGACACTTGGATCCAGCCCGGCATCCGATGGGGCAGGGGGGTTGCGCAGCCGGACACGCTTGACCCGTCGCGGGTCGGCCTCCAGCACTTCGAAGGTGATGCCGCTGGACTTGTGCTCGATCACTTCGCCGCGCAGCGGGACGCGACCCGCCAAGGTCACCAGAAGACCGCCCAGGGTGTCGATATCCTCCTCGCGCTCTTCCTCCGACAGGACCGGCCCCAGCAGTTCCTCGAACTCTTCGATTGTCGCACGGGCATCGGCGATCATCGTGCCGTCGCCGCGCCGTTCCAGTTTCGGCCCCTCGAGAACATCGTGCTCGTCGTCGATCTCGCCGACGATTTCCTCGACCAGGTCCTCGATCGTGATGAGCCCGTCGATACCGCCGAACTCGTCCACCACCAAGGCCATGTGGACGCGGCTCTGGCGCATCTCCAGCAGCAGGTCGATCACCCGCATGGAGGGGGCGACGATCAGAACGCGACGCAGGATGTCGGCGACCTCGAAGGGCCGATTCTGCCGTACGTAATCGACGACATCCTTGATGTGAACAAGCCCAACGGTCTCGTCGAGGGTTCCGCGGTAGACCGGGACGCGGGAATGGCCGCCCTTGCTCATCAATTCGATCAACTGGTCGATGGGCGCCGACATCTCGCTGGCAACAATGTCCGCGCGCGGCACCATGACGTCATAGGCGGTCAATCGCCGGAGATTGAGGATATTGCTCAGCATGACCCGCTCGTCGTCGCCGATCCGCGGGCCGGAATCCTCCTCGCCCTCCTCTTCTCCGTACTCCTCGATGATCTCTTCGAAGGTTTCGCGCAGATTGGAATCGCCGTTGCGCGAATTGACCAGGCCCTTCAGCCAACGCCAAAAGGCCGCCAATCCGGAGACCTCGCCTTGCGCGCTCGGCCGCGTCAGCCGGCCGTTGCTGGTGACCGTGCCCATGGCTCGTCGGACTCTCGTGGCTCCCCGGAAACCGTACCGGGGCGCGCCAAATAAGGGTTGGGAATGCCGAGGCGGCCCAGGGCTTCGGCTTCGAGCCGTTCCATGGTGTCCGCCTCGGACTCGTTCATGTGATCGTGACCCAGAAGATGCAATACGCCGTGCACCACAAGGTGAGCGAAATGCTCGCTCAGGGATTTGTTCTGGTCTGCCGCCTCGCGTATCAGGGTCTCGCGGGCCAACACGACATCTCCCAGCAGCCAGGGCCCATCCCCCGCGGCGGGCGGTCCGGCCTGCGCCGGAAATGACAGGACATTGGTCGGCTCGTCCCGGCCGCGGTAGTCGCGATTGAGACCCCGGACCTTGGCATCGTCGGCAAGAGCCAGGCTGACCTCGCAGGCCTGCCCTGCCGGGCCGGGACGGCTGGCAAGGGCCTGATGCACGGCGCGCTGCGCAAGCTGACGGCAATCCGCAAGACTATCGGTCCAGAGAGGATCGGTCAGCGCCACGTCGATCACGATATCGCCACTTTCCCCATCACCGGAGACAAGGTTGACGGGACCGGCGGGGCCGACGGAACCAGCGGAATCGGCGGGAAGGTCGGGTTTGCGGTTCATCACTGCAAAAGACTGCGGAATTCGAAACTGATCCTGCCGCCTAACGGTCGCGACATCAAGGCCTCTCCCGCCTGGGCGAAGCCGCCGCATCGCGACGTGCATAGGCCTCGATGATCCGGCTGACCAGTCCATGGCGGACCACATCGGCCTCGGAAAAATGGGTCGCGGCAACGCCCTCCATATCGCCCAGCGTATCGAGCGCGTCGCGGAGCCCGGAGGGCTGGTGTTCGGGCAGGTCGATCTGCGTCAGGTCACCGGTGACAACCATGCGGCTATTCTCGCCCAATCTGGTTAAGAACATTTTCATCTGCACCGGCGTCGTGTTCTGGGCCTCGTCGAGGATGACGAAGGCGCTGGCGAGCGTACGGCCGCGCATGAAGGCCAGCGGCACAACCTCGATATCGCCGTTCTGGAGATGGCGCGCCACCTGTTCGGCAGGCAACATATCGTGCAACGCATCGTAGAGCGGCCTGAGATAGGGGTCGACCTTTTCCATCATATCGCCCGGCAGGAAACCCAGCCTCTCGCCGGCTTCGACGGCGGGGCGCGACAGCACCAGGCGCTCGACCTCGCCCCGAATCAAGAGCGACACGGCCACCGCGACGGCCAGATAGGTCTTCCCGGTCCCGGCCGGCCCGACACCGAACACCAGATCATGGCTGCGCAGGACCCGGACGTAATCGGCCTGCGCGCGCGAACGCGGAAATATCTGCTTGCGCCGGGTCGCAATCGCCAGTTCCTCGGCGCTGATATCCTTGGGCCCGCCGTCTACCCGCGACCCCTCCAAAGGCTGCGCGCGCGCCATGCGGATGGCCGCGTCGATTTCGCCGGTCCCGACCTCGATGCCCTTTTCCAGGCTTTCGTAGAGCGCCTGCAAGGCATCCCGGGCGGCGGCGACGGCGTCCAGCGGGCCCGAGATCTGAAGATGGCTGCCCCGCGACGCCAGGGAGACGCCAAGTTGCTGTTCGATCCGGGCCAGGTTCTGGTCGTGCTCGCCATAGAGCAGGGGCAAGAGGCGATCGTCATCGAACTGTAGCACCTGAGGCACAGGCCGGCCCTTGCCGCCCGGCACGCCGGCCGCGCTCAAGCCACGCCTCCCGCGCCCGCCAGGGCGTCGCGGCGGGTGTCCCGCCCCGCCTCGAGGCCACCCAGACCGACACCCTCTGCCGCTGTGGCGATCTCGCCGGTTAGGCTGTTCGGGTGCGCGCCGGTGATGCGGACCGGCAGGATTTCGCCCATCAACCGGGCACGGGCGGCGGCCGGAAGGGTGACGTGGACCGCCTGCATCGCCGGACTGCGGCCGACCAGTTGCCCGGCCTTGCGTCCTTCGCGTTCCAGCAGCACATCGAGGTCTTGGCCGACCGAAGCCTGGTTGAAGGCTTCCTGCTGCGCGTTCAAGAGCATCTGCAACATGGCCAGCCGCTCGCTCTTCACCGATTCGGGAACCGGATCGGGGGCACCCGCCGCTGGCGTTCCGGGCCGGGCGCTGAACTTGAAGGAGTAAGCCTGAGCGAACCCGATATCGGTGACGAGGCGGAGCGTTTCGGCGAAATCGCGATCGGTCTCGCCGGGGAAGCCGACGATGAAATCCGACGACAGCGCCAGATCGGGCACCGCTTTGCGCAGCCGCCCGACAAGCCGCCGGTAGTCGTCGGCGCTATGGCGCCGGTTCATGGCCGCCAGAATCCGATCCGAGCCCGACTGCACGGGCAGGTGCAGGAAAGGCATCAAGGCCTCGACCTCGCCATGGGCGGCAATCAACGCCTCGTCCATGTCCCGGGGGTGGGAGGTCGTGTAGCGCAGACGCGCCAGGCCATCGATCTCCGCCAAGTCCCGAATCAGGCGGCCCAGGCCCCAAGACCGCCCATCGGGTCCATCGCCATGGTAGGCGTTGACATTTTGGCCCAACAGCGTGACTTCCCGGGCGCCGGCCGCGACAAGGCGGCGGGCCTCGGCCGCGATTTCGGCGGCCGGCCGGGAGAACTCCGCACCCCGGGTGTAAGGCACCACGCAAAAGGTACAGAACTTATCGCAGCCCTCCTGGACCGACAGAAAGGCCGTCGGCCCCTGCGGCAGGGACTCTTCGGGCAGATGATCGAACTTGCTCTCGACCGGGAAGTCGGTGTCGACCACGCCGCCCTCGCGCAGCGTGCGGCCGATCAGCTCCGGCAGGCGGTGATAGGACTGTGGGCCCATGACCAGGTCGACCTGCGGCGCGCGGCGCATCATTTCCTCGCCCTCGGCCTGGGCGACACAGCCGGCAACGGCCAAGAGCATAGGGCTGCCGTCCTTTTTCTTCGCGGTCTTGAGCTGCTTTAGACGGCCCAGTTCGGAATAGACCTTCTCGGCGGCCTTTTCGCGAATATGGCAGGTGTTGAGCACCACCAGATCGGCGTCCTCGGGGCCGGCGGCCGCCTCATAGCCGAGCGGCACCAGCGTATCGGCCATACGATGGGAATCGTACACGTTCATCTGGCAGCCATAGGTCTTGATGTAGACCTTCTTCGTCACAAGCTTGGTCCTCCGCTCCAATTCGTCACCGATCGCTCGGACTAGGGGCCATTGTTGATCCGACCGCCGGACAGGGCGGCGGCAAGTCCCTTGGATACCGTCGCGTGGCAGTGATTGCTCAAGGCCTTGCGCGAGGGAAACTTTACGGGCTCGACCGTCGGATGAAACTGAACCGTTACGGTGACCCGCCCCATTCCAACAGCGCGCCACAGATGCTGGGCCAGTTCCATGTCTCCATACCATGCGAAAAACGGCCTTAGATAGCGCCCCATCGGCAATCCGTCGAGTCGCGTGTAGGCAATGGTTATGGGTTGGATGACAAGACCCTTGTCCGCCGCCATCCGTTCGGGAACGGAAAAGAGCGCCGACTTGAAGGGCAAGACGTAGTTGCCGTCGCCCGAGGTGCCCTCGGCAAAGAGGATAAGATCGTCGCCGGCTTCGATCCGTTGCTGAATGCCATCGGTCTGGCCCGCGACCTTGCGCGGATCGCGAATGACGAAGACGGTCTCTTGAAGTTTGGCCAAAAGACCGAAGAACGGCCAACTGGCGACCTCCGATTTGGCGATGAAGGATCCTTTGATACAGGCGCCCAGAATCGTGATGTCCAGATAGGAGATGTGATTGCAAACGAAAAGGCGGGGGCGCCAATCGGTGATCTCGCCGATCGTCTCCACTTCGAAGCCGAGAATCCGACAGCACTTGCGGTGATACCAATTGGGCAAGCGCTTGCGCAATGACCAGCCGAGGCCGAGTGCAAGCGCCTGAAGGGGGATCAAGACGATCGTAAAGCCGCCATAGATCGCCAGCCGGCAGGCCGCGACCAGGGGTGATCCCAGTGTGGGCGCCGCGGCCATGGTCACCCGTCGCCTGCCTCACCCTTGGCGTCCTGCAAAGGGACGGTCTGACCGGCCGGCTGCCCGTCGGATTGGCTGCCGCTCTCCCGGGCATAGTGCCGATAGTACTTTTCCGTGACCCAGTCGGTCTTGACCACGACACAAACATCGGTGGTGCCGAACTGCTCGTCGACCACGGCGCCGTCGCTGACGAATCCGCCAAGACGCAGGTAACCCTTGATCAGCGGAGGCAGCGCCTGGCGCGCCGCCGCCACATCGAGCTCGCGAAGCCCGGCCCTGTCCATCGGTACGTAGCGATCGTCCAAGGCACGCGGGCGCAGTCCCGGCGGCGCCAGGAAATAGTGGTGGAGGTAGGCCAGCGGCAGGCGCAAGGCCTTGAGTTCGGTTCCCGGCAGGCTGGCACAGCCAAACATCACATCGATCTGGTAGTGAAAGACGTAGGCGGCGATGCCGCGCCACAGAAGCTGCATCGTCGCCCCGGTTCGGTAGTCCGCGTCCACGCAAGACCGTCCCAGTTCGAGAATTGCCCCGGGGTAGGCAAGCAACTGCGAGATGTCGTACTCATCGGCGCTGTAAAATTGCCCCCGCGCGCGCGCACCCGCGCGATTCAGCAGCCGATAGGTGCCGACAACGCAGCCGGACCGTTCGCGATCGATCACCAGAAGATGATCGCAGTGCTCATCGAATGAATCCTGGTCGCGCCCCGTGAGGGCCATGACCCGGTCCGGACTGGCGGCCATCTCGTCGTAAAAAACCCGGTAGCGCAGAGCTTGGGCGGCCTCCACCTCTTGCTGACACTGAGCCAGCTTGATCACGAGGTTGCGCGCCTCGACAAAGACAGTACCTGGGTCCGCAACGGACTCCACCGTCATCGTACCACCGGGCGCCGGGTCCCGCGGCGGCCTGTCTGCAACCGTCCTGGGCTCGCCGTCATCACCCGTCCCCATCGCCCCCGTCACGCTTGGCGCTTTGGCCGACCGGCACGCCATAGAGTTCCAAGCGGTGGCCGACCAGTTTGTACCCGAGCTGATCCGCCACCAACCGCTGCAAGCGCTCGATCTCATCGTTCGTGAACTCGATGACCTCGCCGCTTTTCATATCGATCAGATGATCGTGATGCTCGTCGGGCCTTTCCTCATAGCGGGCCCGGCCATCGCCGAAATCATGGCGCTCCAGGATTCCGGCCTCTTCGAACAACTTCAGCGTTCGATAGACGGTCGCGATTGAAATCTTTGGATCTTCTTCCATGGCCCGCTGGTGCAACAGCTCCACATCGGGGTGGTCTTCCGAACGCGCCAGGACCCTGGCGATGATCCGGCGCTGCTCGGTCATGCGCAGCCCTCTCTCCTGGCACAAGATCTCCAGTCGATCACCCACCGCTCGGCCCTGCTCCCTTCACCACGACGATCCTCTATCTCGACGCAAAGTTATAACGAAAAAGGCGCTGCTCGCCTATGGCCGAACAGCGCCTCCAAATTGTTCAATCGTTAGAGAAGCTTACTCGCTCTTGCGCCGCGCCTTGGTGCCCAGTCCGATTTCCTTGGCAAGCTTCGAACGCTGCCGCGCGTAGTTCGGCGCCACCATCGGGTAGTCCGGCGCCAGACCCCAGCGCTCGCGGTACTCTTCAGGCGACATGTCATAGGCCGTCTTGAGGTGACGCTTCAGCATTTTCAGCTTCTTGCCGTCCTCCAGGCACACGATGTGGTCCGGGGTAATCGACTTCTTGATCGGAACAGCCGGCGTCGGACGCTCTGGCTCGGTTTCCTGCGGAATTCCAACGGTCGAAAGGGTATCATAGACTTGGCGAATAATAGCAGGCAGCTCACCACCCGACACGGCATTATTCGATGCGTGCGCAGCGACAATATTGCTCGTGAGCGCCAGTAACTCGCTCTGCTTTGCTTGATCGGACATAATCTTTGATTGCTCCTTCTGAGCCACTTTACGCGAGAACTCTGATCATGAGCTTTATTAGCAGAGAGTCAAAATCTAAATCAAGCGAAGAAATCACATAGCCCTATATCAAATCGAAATCCAATTTGGTGGTTACGAGGCCATGTGAGCAAAATATAGCCACAGTCCCCTGATGACGCCGCATTTGGTATCGAATACCGATCATCGGCAAATTAAACCGACGTTTCATATGGTTTTACACAGTAAAAGAGCATCACTCGGAGGCCCCAACCCGTGATTGTAATAGCCTTTGCGCCGACCGATCCGGGCAAAGCCCAAGGCCCGATAGAGCGCCAAGGCGGCCGCATTATCGCTCGCGACCTCCAGGTGGCAGCGCCGGACACCTGCACCAGCGGCGCGTGCGAGGAAGTCTTCGATCAGTTGGCTCGCAAGGCCTTGCCGGCGCCACGCAGGCGCCACGCCGAGCAGAAGTATTTCCGCCTCGTCGGCGACCCAGCGGGCGACGAGAAATCCGCCCTTTGGCTTTGGCGGCGGTTCGTCCCGGCTCTCTTCGGCCCCCGCGCTGGGCGCCGCGTCGGGCCCCACCAGGGTGATTAAGTGGCCGGGACTCTCCTGGTGTGCCCCGAGGGCTTCGCGGCTCCAGGCCTCACCGCGACTGTGGCCTGCTGGAAAACAGAGACCTTGAAGAGCCGCCAGGGTGGCGATGTCGGACCGCGTGCAGACCCTGATCGATGGGGCGCTCATGCCCTGCCGCTGGTCCGGCCGCTGGCGCCCGGCTGCGCCGTCGGCAGGGTCACATCGGGCGCGCGCAGATAGAGCGGCTGGATCGAGGACCCGGGCTGCGCCCGGCTGCCATGGCGGGCCGCGAATCCGACAAAGCGACCGGCGTCGGCATGGCCGTGGCCCGTGCCGGGCCGTCGCAGGTCATCGGTCCGGTGGCTCAACAAGGCCGCCGCCTGATCCGCGGCGTCGCCGATCAGGCGAATGGGCCCCTCGGGGCAGCGCGCCGACAGGTCGTCGCCGGCGAGCGCGAGCGGCGGTGTCAGGGCATGGTCCTCATCCGCGAATATCTGGCAGTAAAAGTCGCTGCGCTTGGCGTTGAGCGCCACCAAATGCGAGCCGCCTTGCTCGAGGGGTCGAGGGTTTTCGGTGCCGGGCGGAGAAGCCGCCAGGGCGCCTGCCAGGTGGGCCTCGAAAGAGGTGAGGGGGATGACCGGCAGCCCGCGGGCCAGCGCCAGGCCCTGGGCGACCGCGAGACCGATACGCAATCCGGTGAAGGCGCCGGGACCGCGGGTCACGGCCAGGGCATCGAGTCCGCCGTAGCCCTGCCCCGCTTCGGCCATGACCTCCTCGATCATCGGCATGAGCCGTTCCGATTGGCCGCGCGCCATGGCCTCGAAGCGTCCGGCCAGAACCTTGCCGTCGCGCCACAGCGCCGCCGAACAAGCCGCGCCCGCGCTGTCGAATGCCAGAATTGTCTTCAACGCGGTCACCGCCTGACGGCCTCACAGCACGGCGCGAACCTCGACCACCTCGGGGATGTAGTGCCGCAGCATGTTTTCGATCCCCAGCTTCAAAGTCGCGGTGGAGGCCGGGCAGCCGGCGCAGGCGCCCTGCATGTGCAGGAGGACGACACCCTCTTCGAAACCGCGAAAGACGATATCGCCGCCATCCTGGGCGACCGCGGGGCGCACCCGCTCTTCCAGAAGTTCCTTGATCTTGACCACCACCTCGTCGTCGTCCTGATCGGCCTCACCGGCGCCGAGGGGTTGGCTGACGGCCTCGACCACCACCGGCCGGCCGGCCATGAAGTGCTCCATGATGACACCCAGAATGGCCGGCTTCAGCAGATACCACTCGCGTTCCTCGGCCTTGGCGACGGTGACGAAATCGGCGCCGAAGAACACTTCGGTGATGCCCTCGATCTGGAACAGACGTTGGGCCAGCGGCGAGGCGCCGGCGGACTCGGATTCGGGGAAGTAGGCGGTCCCCGCGCTCATGACCGTACGTCCCGGCAGGAACTTCAGTGTCGCCGGGTTGGGAGTCTCTTCGGTTTGGATGAACATGGCCACTCTCTCCGTCGCGGGCAGGGGTCCTGGCCTCCGGCAGTCGGGGCCCGGGGCATGGTTTCACGTGGCATGGCGTCAAGTGACGCTGTCGATCTCGCCTTCGCTCATCGAGTCGGGCACCAGCACGATCGGGATATGAAGCTGACCGAGGTCCTTGCCTGTCAGCGCCGAAATCAAGGGACCGGGTCCGCGTTTGGCGGTGCTGGCGCCCAGCACCAGAAGCGAGATATCGGGTTGCTCTTCCAGCAGAGCAAAGAGCTCATCGCGCCGGTTGCCTTCCCGGATGTGCAAGGTCGGCAGCTTGCCGGAAATCTCCCGCACCTCGACCGCCAGATCCTGCAGAACACGTTCGGCCTCGTTGCGCGCCTCTTCGCGCATGAGATCGCCGACCGTCATCCAGTGCTGAAACTCCGAGGGCTCGACGACAAAAAGCAGATTCACCCGCCCGCCGGAGTGGAACGCCCGGCGCGAGGCGTAGCGCAGCGCGAGGCGCATCTCCTTGGTCTCGTCCACGACGACCAGGAAAACGCGCTCGTGCTCCTCATGAGGCACCGCGGCGTCGGCATCCGCGCCCTTGTCATCGCCATTGCTCACGACAGATTGTCCGTCAAAGTTTGCGGAAGATGGCGTTACCGGCCCATCCTGCCACCAGTGCTAGCAGGATCGCAATGATCCCGTAAAGGGCGGCCTGCCGGTGGGCGAAATCGAAAACCTCGGCCTCCAGCCCAATCTTGGACACGAAGAGCGGTGTCGTCTGGGCCGATATGACCCGGCCCTGGCGCAGCAGATAGACTTGAACCTGATAGCTGCCGGTCGGCACATTGGCCGGCAGCGCGAAGCGCACCCGGAACAACTGATTGCCCAAGAACGTGACTCGGCCGACATCGGCCCGGTAGAGACCGAGGCGCTGTTGATTGCGAATCAGGCCTTCGCGCCACTCCTGGCGCAGGTTGGGCGAGGCCTTGGCCGCCGGCAGCTCGATTTTCACGTGCTCGAGACCGAGCTCATGGCGCGCCCGCACCGGGGCCGGCGCGATCTCATCCAGCGGGCGCGAGGCGGCGATGGTGTAGAAGCTGGGCGCCCGGTCGAAGGTCATGGTGGCGGAATTGACCCAGACCCCAAAGACCCGGCTCTTGCGATGCATCACCAGGGGCCGGGTCGGGCCGCGGACAATGACCACCACGTCGCCCTCGCCGTCGATGGCACCGAACAGCAGCACCTCGCTGCCGGAAAAGTCCGTCGCGATACCGACCAGGTGCTGCGAGATATCGACCACCAGGGGGGCCGCGCGCAACGGCGCCGCGCCGATGCCAAGGGCGAACAGGGCGCCTAGGGCCAGAATTGTCGGCCAGAGTTTCATTCTCCGCCCAGCCCCAGGGAATAGACGTCAACCGGTTTGGCGGTCAGTTCGTGCATCAGCTTGCCGCAGACGCCCAGGACCATCAGGGCGAGCAGGCCACGCAGCTGCTCGCCGCGCAGCCGGGTGCCGGCGCGGGCGCCGAACTGGGCACCGACGACGGCGCCGCTCAGAAGCAGAATGGCCAGCACGACATCGACGGTCTGATTGGCATAGGCCTGCAGGAAGGTCACGTTGGCGGTCACGAAAATGATCTGAAACAACGAGGTGCCGACCACCACCGTGGTTGGCATGCCGAGCAGATAGATCATGGCCGGCACCATGATGAAGCCGCCACCGACGCCCATCAGCGCGGCCAGAACGCCGACCAGAAAGCCGATCGACAGGGGCAGGATGGCGGAAATATAGAGCTTCGATTTGTGAAAGCGCATCTTCAGCGGCAGGCCATGCACCCAGGTGTGGCGGTGCAGTTTCTTGGGCCCGGCCAGACTGCGCCGTTGGCGCATGGCCTTGATACTCTCGATCAGCATCAAAAGCCCAACCGTCCCCAGAAACACCACGTAGCAGAGCCGGATCATCAGGTCGACCTGGCCGATCTCGCGCAGAATCGCAAAGATCCAGACGCCCAGCGACGAGCCGAATATGCCGCCGACCAGCAGCACCGTTCCCATCTTGAAATCGACATTGCCGCGACGAAAGTGTGCCAGAACGCCGGAAACCGAGGAGGCGACGATTTGGTTGGCTTCGGTGCCGACCGCGACCGCCGGCGGAATACCGATGAAAATCAACAGAGGGGTCATGAGAAAGCCGCCACCTACCCCGAACACACCGGAAAGAAACCCCACGGCGCCACCCAAGGCGAGAAGTAGGAAGATGTGCACCGAAATCTCGGCAATCGGCAGATAGATCTGCATGCTGTTGCTGTCTGACGTCCAAAGAGCACGGCAGGGCTGCCCGCCAGCCGGCCCGGGACCATCCCCCGCACCCTCGACCTGACAAACGAGACACCAAGCGCTTCGGCGTCCTGCCCCCCGATGCCGCAAAGCTTACGCCCATTGTTTTCCAAGGCCAATGGCCCGAGGCCCGAAATCGGGGACAAATATGGCATATTCAACGCTTTTCGGCGCCGGCTTAGGCCGCCGGCAAATCGAACAAGTGGCGGGGCGCTGGATTTTCGCCTAGGGCCGCAGCAGGCCGACCACGCGATGGACCTCGTCGAGCACCGGGTCGGCCAGCGCCCGGGCACGCTCGGCCCCGTCGCGCAGCACCGCGTCGACCGCGCCGGGATCGGCCATGTAGCGCTTCATCTCGCTGCCGACCGGGCCCAGTTTAGCGACCGCCAGATCGGTCAGCGCGCGCTTGAAATCGGCGAAACCCTGGCCCTCGAATTCGCCGAGCACCGCGGTCAGCGGGCGGCCATCCAGCGCGGCATAGATCTCCAGCAGGTTATGGGCCTCCGGGCGCGCCTGACGGGCTTCTGCCGGGACCTTGCCGTCGGCGTCCAGCACCTCCGGCCCAGGCAGCAGCCCGGGGTCGCTGGTCGCCTTGCGGAACTTCTTGGCGATGGCGTCTGCATCGTCGGTCATGGTGATGCGGCTGTAGTCCGAGGGGTCGGACTTGCTCATCTTCTTGCTGCCGTCGCGCAGCGACATGACCCGTGCCGCCTCGCCGCGGATCACCGGCTCCAGGACGGGAAAGAGCTCGATCCCGAAGTCGTTGTTGAACTTGATCGCGATATCGCGGGCCAGTTCCAGGTGCTGCTTCTGATCCTCGCCGACCGGCACGTGGGTCGCCTTGTAGACCAGGATGTCGGCGGCCATGAGGTTGGGATAGGCGTAGAGGCCGACACTGGCATTCTCGCGATTCTTGCCCGACTTTTCCTTGAACTGGGTCATCCGGTTCAGCCAACCGAGCCGCGCCACGCAGTTGAAGATCCAGGCCAGTTCGGCATGGGCCGGCACTTGGCTCTGATTGAAGATGATCGAGGTCTTGGGATCGATCCCCGCGGCCAGGAATGCGGCCGCGACCTCGCGGGTGTTGGCTGCCAAGGCGGCGGGATCCTGCCAGACCGTGATGGCGTGCAGATCGACCACGCAGTAGATGCACTCGAAGTCCTGCTGCAGGCCGACGAAATTGCGAATCGCCCCCAGGTAATTGCCCAGGTGCAGGTTGCCTGTCGGCTGGACGCCGGAAAAAATTCGGCCTTTCATTGCCTCGCGGCCTTTCCTTGATCGCTCAGTTCGGCCCGCGTTGGATCGCGATACCGCGCCTGTCCTCTCGGGGCATGCCGGGCGCGCGGGGTTATCGCCCCTGCTCCCAGGTCGGTCAAGGCCCCCCGATGTTCAAGACAGGAGGCATCGCCCTTGCGCTAGGGTATCGGTTGCCGGCGCAGCATGGCCCGCAGCTCGCTCAGCCGCGCCGCGCCCGAAAGCTGGGCCGCCAGCGCGAAGAGGACGATCCCGCCCCCCACCAGCAGGGCCAACCCGGCGATCCGCAAGGCCAGGCCCGCCGAGAACCAGGGCGCCAGCAGATCCGCCAGACCCCAGAGGCCGGCCCCCATGATCAGGGCCGCCAGGAGGATGCGCGGTTGCCGGCCGCGCAGGCGCCGGTCCGGTTCGAGTTGGCCGAGGCGCCTGAGACGCAGCGCCAGCAGTGCGACGTTGAGCCAGGCGGCCAGGCTCGTGGCCAGGGCGATCCCGACGTGCCCGAGAGGAAAGTAGAGGACAATGGACAGCACGATGTTGGCGGCCACCGAGGCCAGGGCATAGTTGAGCGGCGTGCGGGTGTCCTCGCGGGCATAGAAGGCCGGTTGCAGGATCTTGACCAGGACGAAGGCCGGCAGTCCGGCGGCGAAGGCGGTCAGGGCCGCGGCGATGGCCGCGGCGCCCTCGCCGGTCAGCGCGCCGTGCTGGAACAGCACGCCGATGATCGGCCCGGGTATGACCATCAAGGCAACCGTCGCCGGCAGGGTCATGAGCAGGGCCAGCTCGAGGCCCCGGTTGAAGGTCTCCATGGCGTCGCTGTCCCGGCCGGCCCTGAGCTTGCGCGCCAGGTCGGGCAGCAGCACGACACCGAAGGCGATACCGATCAGGCCGAGGGGCAGCTGGTAGATGCGGTCGGCATAGTAGAGGTAGGAGACGGCGCCGGACTGCTGCGAGGCGATGATGGTGCCGACCACCAGGTTGATCTGCAGGGCGCCGGCCGAGATCACGCCGGGCAGCATCAAGGCGAGCAGCCTCCGGATGCCGGGGGTCAGGCGCGGCCGCGGCAGACGCAGCGCCATGCCGGCGCGGGCCGCTGCCACCAGGAGCAGCAGAAACTGCGCGATGCCGGCGGCAAACACGGTCCAGGCCATGACATGGCCCGGCAGGTCGCTGAGGGGCAGGATAACCAGCAGGGCGAAGATGAAGAAGATGTTCAGCAGCACCGGCGCGGCGGCGGCGGCGGAAAAGCGATAGAGCGCGTTCAGCAGGCCGCTGAGCAGGGCAACCAGGGCCATGAAGAGCAGGTAGGGAAAGGTGATGCGGCCGAGCTCGACGGCGAGCGCGAACTTGGCCGGCTCGTCGGTGAAACCCGGCGCCAGCACCAGCATGACCCAGGGCATCGCGATCATGGCCAGCACCAGGAGCGGCAGCAGGGTAAAGACCAGCAGGGCCAGGGACTGTTCGGCGAAAACCTTGGCCGCGGCCTCGCCCTCCTGCTCCAGGCGGCGGGCGAAGAGCGGCACGAAGGCGGCATTGAAGGCGCCCTCGGCGAAGATCCGGCGAAACATGTTGGGCAGGCGAAAGGCGACGAAGAAGGCATCGGCCACGGGCCCCGCGCCGACCGCCTGGGCGATCAGGATATCGCGGGCCAGGCCCAGAACCCGGCTTGCCCCGGTCCAGCCCCCCACCGTCGCAATGGAACGCAACAGGCTCATGGTCCGCTTCTCCATCAGGCCTGGGCGAAAAGCAAGCATGGCAAGAGGGCCGGCGTGGGGCCAGAGCGCGGCAATCCCGCGGCGTCCCGCCGATCTTGGTCGCTAATCGCCGAGCCAGGACACGCAGCCCGGCAGCTCCGGCGCCGTCGCGGCCAGGCGCTGGGCCCCCGCCTCGACCAGTTCCCGGTTGCTGCCGTAGCCGTAGAGCACGCCGATCCGCGCCATGGCGTTGTTGCGGGCGCCGATCATGTCGTGGCCGCGGTCGCCGATCATGACCGATGCCCTCGGGTCGGCGGCGGTTTCTTCCAGGGCATGGGCCAACAGGTCCGTCTTATCGGACCGGGTGCCGTCCAGTTCCGAGCCGAAGACCTGCTCGAAAAAGCCGTCCAGGGCGAAGTGCGCGACGATTTGCAGGGCATAGACCGTCGGCTTGCTGGTGGCGATGAAGAGCCGGTGACCGGCCGCGGCGAGAGCCCGCAAGGCCTCCTCGATCCCGGGATAGGGACTGTTCTCGTAGAGACCGACGGTCCCAAAGCGCGCGCGGTAGTGAACCAGCGCCTCGGCCGCCAAACCTTCGTCGCCGAGCAGGCTGTGAAAGCTGGCCAGCAGTGGCGGGCCGATGCACCAGGTCAGCGCGTCGGCCTCCGGCACCGGCCGGCCGAGCTGCTCCAGGGCGAACTGGATCGAGCCGGTAACGCCCGCTTTCGGGTCGGTGAGGGTGCCGTCGAGGTCAAAGAAAAGGGTTTTCAAACCTGCTTGCCTTCCGCGCGCCGGTCACGGCTCGGCGAGGCCGGCGAGCGCGGGGCCGTCGAACCGCATCAGGCGCTTATGGGGCAGGTCCGCCGCGCCCAGGCGTTCATAGAAACGCTGCGCGCGGTCCGTCTCGACCGGCCAATCGATACGCCCGATGCGATGCTCGACACAAAAGCGGGCGAGGGTCCGCATCAGCCCTTCGCCGATGTTCCGGCGGCGCCAGTCCGCAAGGACGAAAAGGTCTTTCAGGAAGACCATGCCGCGCAGATCGTTGCCCGGATAGAGCACGGCAAAGGCCGCGAAGCCGACCGGCTCTTCGCCATCGAATCCAAGAATGAAACGGGTGTCGCTCACCCCGTCACCGCGCAACCAGCCCTCGGCCGCCGCGCGGGTGGCCCCGTCTGCCTTCTCCGGGTCCTGGTAGTAGCGATCCATCGCATCGACCATCTGGGCCAAGGCCGCCGCGTCGTCTGGACCGGCCAATCGGAACGCCATGTCGCTCATGGCTACTCCGCCGCCGCTGAGGGTGGCTTGGCCGACGCCTTCTTGACCTTCGCCCCCGGCTTGGCGGGCGCGCTTTGCTCTTCGCCCGCCTCGAGGGCCGCGAGCAGCCTGGTCTCGATGGTCTTCAGGCGGCGCTTGTTCTCGATCTTGTCACCCAGGGGATCCTGGACATAGAACACGTCGACCGCGCGCTCGCCGTAGGTCGCGATATGGGCGGCCTTGATCATGAGGTTCAGCTTCGTCAGGGCCAGGGTGATGTGATAGAGCAGGCCCGGCCGGTCCCGGGCGTTGATCTCGAGCAGGGTGTGATCGCCGCTCGCCTTGTTGTCGATCAGCACCACCGGGGGCACGCGAAAGACCCGGTAGCGGCTGGCAAGGCTCGAGCGCTGTTCGCTCAGTGCCTGAAGCGGCTTCAGGCGTCCCGACAGGGTCTGTTCGATGGCGGTCACCAGCCGCGCCCGCTTGGCCGGGCTGTCGAAGGGGCCGCCGGTCTGGTCCTCGACGAAAAAGCTATCCAGCGCCATGCCGTTCTTCAGGGTCGCGATCCGGGCCGCGTCGATGGTCGCGCCGGCCACCGCCATGGCCCCGGCCAGCCGGCTGAAAAGCCCCGCATGATCGGCGGTATAGACCGTCACCTCGGTGGCCTGGCGATAGCTGTCGACCCGGGTCTCGACCGTGAGGTCGCGCTTGTCTTTTTCCGCCGCCTGCACCAGCCGCGCCTGGCGCGCCAGGGTGTCGAGATCGGCCGAGAGCCAATAGGCCGGATGGCCGCGCCGCAGGTGCTGATCAAAGGCACGCTTGCTCCAATCCTCCAGGGCTTCGCGCAGCTCCTCCTTGACCCGCTTGACCCGTTCGTCGCGACGCCCGGTGGCGCGCCGGCCCGACAGCACCTCGTCGGTGCGGCTGTAGAGCTCGCGCAGCAGCACGGCTTTCCAGGAGGTCCAAACCCCCGGTCCCACGGCGCGGATATCGGCCACCGTCAGGACCAGCAGCAGGCGCAGGCGTTCCGGCGACTGCACCCGCTCGGCGAAATCCTGGATCGTCTTGGGGTCGTCCAGGTCGCGCTTGAAGGCGGTGTCCGACATGGCCAGGTGGTGCAGCACCAGCCAGGCCACGGTCGCGGTCTCGGCTTCGCTCAGGCCGAGGCGCGGGCAGACCTGACGGGCGACCTTGGCGCCGACTTCCGAGTGATCGCCGGGCCGGCCCTTGGCGATGTCGTGCAGCAGCACCGCAACGTAGAGCACCCGGCGCGAGATCACCTGATGCACCACCTCGCTGGCGATCGGCGCTTCTTCGGCCAGATGGCCCTGTTCGATCGCGTGCAGGATGCCGATGGCAAAGAGCGTGTGCTCGTCGACCGTGAAGTGGTGGTACATATTGTATTGCATCTGTGCCACCACGCGCCCGAAATCGGGCAGGAAGCGGCCGAAGACACCGGCCTCGTTCATCCGCCTGAGGGCGGTCTCCGGGCCGCTCTCGGCGGTCAGGATGTCCAGGAACAGAGCGTTCGCCTTGGGGTCGGCGCGCAGGCTCTTGTCGATCCAGCGCAGCGACTGGGTGATCCAACGCAGCGTCTCGGGCTGGATGTCCAGGCCTTTGTCCTGGGCGACCCGGAAGATGCGCAGCATTTCGATCGGCTTGTCGCGAAAGTGCTGCGCCTCCTTGACCCCGAGGCGGCTGCCGTCCAGGGCGAAGCCGGCGACCCGGCGCGGCAGCTTCAAGGCGCCGAGCCGGAAGCGCGACTGGCGCTTGAAGTCGCTCTCCAGCATGGAACAGAAGATCCGGGTCAGGGTGCCGACGTCCTTGGCGACCAGAAAGTAGTGCTTCATAAAGCGCTCGACGGCGTCGGTCCCGGCATGGGCGGTGTAGCCCATCTGCGGGGCGATTGCCATTTGCAGGTCGAAGGTCAGGCGCTCCTCGGCGCGGCCGGCCTGGTAGTGCAGATCGCAGCGCAGGGTCCAGAGGTGGCTGTGCGCCTTTTCGAAGCGCCGTACCTCGGCCCGCGTGAAGACCCCCTTCTCGACCAGGCGGGCAAAGGTGTCGACGTTGTAGAGGAACTTGGCGAGCCAGAAGAGCGACTGAAGATCGCGCAGTCCGCCTTTGCCCTCCTTGATGTTGGGCTCCAGGCTATAGCGCGATGCGCCGTGCTTGCGGTGGCGCTCATCGCGCTCGTTCAGCTTGGCCTCGATGAAGGCGGCCGCCCGGCGCCGGCCGCCGCCCTGGATTTCGCGGCGGTAGCGCGCTTTCAGTTCGCGGTAGAGCTCCTGGTCGCCCCAGACCCAGCGCGCCTCCAGCAGCGAGGTGCAGATCACGTGGTCGCTGGCGGCCAGGCGAATACAGTCCTCCACCGTGCGCACCGCCTGGCCGACCTTGAAACCCAGGTCCCAGAGCAGATAGAGCACGGTCTCGACGATCTGCTCGGTACGCGGGGTTTCCTTGTAGGGCAGCAGGAACAGCAGATCGACATCGGAAAAGGGCGCCATCTCGACCCGGCCGTAGCCGCCCAGGGCGACCAGCGACAGGCGCTCGCCGGTCGAGAGGTTGGCCGTCGGGTAGAGGTGCCGGCTGGCATGGTCGTAGAGCAGGCGGACCAGTTGATCGACCAGATGGCATTGGGCTCGAGCGATGACGGGCCCGCGCGCGCCGGCCTCGAAGCGCCGTCGGATCTCGGCCCGGCCGCGGTCGCGCGCCGCCTTCAGGACTTGCAGAACGTCGGGGCGAATGCGCTCCAGGGATTCGGCCTCGCCAACCAGTCGCGCCAGGGCGGCGCTCAGGGCCCGCCGGTCGATAATCGCCCGGGGCTGTTCGATGCCGGCCAGGGGGCCGCCGCCCGTGGCGCCTGCCGGCCTCGGGTCCTTGGTCTTGGGGACGAGCTTGGCGGCGAGCCGCGAGGCGACGTTCACGAGGCACTCTCCTCGGCCAGGCCGCGCAATTCATAGAGCAGCTCGAGGGCCTGGCGCGGTGTCAGTTCGTCCGGATTGACCGCGCGCAGGCGGTCCTCCGCCGGCGTCGGGCGAACCGGCTGGCCGCCGCGCGGCGCCGGAGCCGCGGCGGCAAAGAGCGGCAGGTCCTCGGCCAGCCGCGCCAGGCTGCCCGCCTGCTCGCCGGACTGGAGGGTCTCCAGGACTTCGTTGGCGCGGTCGATCGCCGCCGCCGGCAGCCCAGCCAGCTTGGCAACGTGAATGCCGTAGGAGCGGTCGGCGGCACCCGGCGCCACCTCGTGCAGGAACACCACCTCGCCGCGCCACTCCTTGACCCGCATGGAATGACAGGACAGCCGCTCGAGCTTGGCCGCCAGGGCCGTCAGTTCGTGATAGTGGGTGGCAAAGAGCGCGCGGCTGCGGTTGACCCCATGCAGGTGTTCGACGCAGGCCCAGGCGATGGAGAGCCCGTCGAAGGTCGCGGTGCCGCGTCCGATCTCGTCCAGGATGACCAGCGAGCGCGGGCCGGCCTGGTTCAGGATGACCGCGGTCTCGACCATCTCGACCATGAAGGTGGAGCGGCCACGGGCCAGATCGTCGGCCGCCCCGACCCGCGAGAACAGCCGGTCGACGACGCCGATCTCCGCCGATTTCGCGGGCACGAAAGAGCCGATCTGGGCGAGCAGGGCGATCAGCGCATTCTGCCGCAGGAAAGTGGACTTGCCGGCCATGTTGGGACCGGTGACGAGCCAGATCCGGCCGGCCTCGCTGGTATCCTCTTCGGGCCCCAGGCCGCAGTCGTTGGCCACGAAACCGCCTTCCTGGCTGCGGGCCAGCGCGGCCTCGACCACCGGGTGCCGCCCGCCGACCACGGAAAAGGCCGTCGAATGATCGACCTTGGGCCGACACCAGCGGCCCTCGACCGCCATTTCGGCCAGCCCGGCGGCGAGGTCGAGCGCCGCCAGGGCCCGCGCGGCCAGGGCGATGGTCTCGCCGCGGCCGGTCACCTCGCCCACCAGATCCTCGAAGACCCGCAGTTCGACCGCCAGCGCCTTGTCGGCCGCCGAGACGATCTTCTGTTCCAGTTCGGAGAGCTCGACCGTGGTGAAGCGCATGGCGCTGGCCAGGGTTTGCCGGTGTATGAAGCCGGCCTCGGCGGTCAACTTGTCGCCATGCAGCGGGGTCACCTCGATGAAGTAGCCCAGCACGTTGTTGTGCTTGATCTTCAGCGCGGGCACCGCGCTGGTCTGGGCATAGCCCGCCTGCAGTCCGGCGATCAGCCGCCGGCTGTCGTCGCGCAGGGTCTTCAACTCGTCGAGCTCGGGCAGGTAGCCCTGGGCGATCATACCGCCGTCGCGCGCCTGCAGCGGCGGGTCGGCGGCAAGGGCGCGGGCCAGGCGATCGATCAGCGGGCCGTGCAGACCGAGATCGGCGGACAAGCGGGCCAGCTCGGCGACCGGCTGTCCCGGTTCGGCGGTCAGCCGGGACTTGATCGCGGCGGCTTCGCCGAGGCCGTCGCGAATGGCCGCCAGGTCGCGCGGGCCGCCGCGGCCCAGCGCCAGGCGGGCCAGCGCGCGGGCCATGTCGGGACAGGCCTTGAGGTGACCGCGCAGGCCAGCGCGCAGGCTTTCGTCGGCGACCAGGGTGGCCACCAGATCCTGACGCCCGGCGATCGCCCGCGGGTCGGTCAGCGGTCCCGAGAGCTGGGCGGCCAACAGCCGGGCGCCAGGGCCTGTCACGGTGCGGTCGATGGTCGCCAGCAGGCTGCCGGCGCGGCCGCCGGACAGGGCCTCGGTGATCTCCAGGTTGCGCCGGGTCGCGGCGTCGATCTCCATCACCGCGCCCTCGGCCAGGCGGCGCGGCGCAGCCAGGCGGGGCAGGGTGCCTTTCTGGGTCAAGAGCAGGTAGTCGAGCAGCGCGCCGGCGGCGGCAAGTTCGGCGCGGCCAAAGGCGCCGAAGGCCTCCAGCGCCTTCACCCCGTAAGCCTCCTCGAGACGGCGGCGGGCGTTCTCGCTGTCGAAGCGGGCCGAGGGAAGCGGCGAGAGCCGGTCCTTCCAGTCGGCGAAGAGTTCGAAACAATCGGCGCGCTGCAACAAGCGTTCAGGCAGCAAGAGCTCGCTGGGCGATATCCGCGCCAGGGTGGCGGGCAGGGTCGCCGCCAGGGCCGGACCCGACCCCGGTCCAGCGACAACCTGGGTGAAAAAGTCGCCGGTGGTCATGTCGAGCCAGGCGCAGGCGACCTCGCCGCCGGCATCGGCCAAGGCCGCCAGATAGCTGTGGGCCCGGGCGTCGAGCAGAGCGTCCTCGGTGATCGTACCCGGGGTGACGACCCTGACCACCGCGCGCTTGACCACTGACTTGCCGCCGCGCCTCTTGGCCGCGGCCGGGTCTTCCATCTGCTCGCAGACCGCGACCTTGAAGCCCTTGCGGATCAGCTTCGACAGGTAGGCGTCGGCGGCATGGACCGGCACGCCGCACATGGGAATATCCTGGCCGCCGTGCTGGCCGCGCTTGGTCAGCGCGATATCGAGCGCCGCCGAGGCCTCGACCGCGTCGTCGAAGAAGAGCTCGTAGAAATCGCCCATGCGGTAGAACAGCAGCGAGCCCGGATGCTCGGCCTTGATCGCCTGGTACTGCACCATCATCGGCGATGCCGCGGCCTTGCCGGGGGCGGAAGTGCCGACCTTGGGCGGACCGCCGGTCGCGCTCTGGGAGGCTTGGCTGCTGGCGTCGTCGGGCACGGCTCGGGGTCTCTCGTCCAGGAAAGGGCCAGCTTAGCATAGCGGGTCCGGGAATGGCGATGCCGCGGCGCGCCGGCCGCGCGTTTCCCACTCGGCGGCAGCAATCGACTCTGCTAGGCTTTCGATCGGTTTCGAATGAAACCGCCGCGGGGTAGATAAAACTGGAGGAGACGCCATGGCCGAGATTGAGGTTGCCGGAGAAAGGCTGCCGCTGCGCGACAGTCTGGCCGCGCAGATCGACGTGGCCTGGGAGCGCCTCGCCGGGCCCGGCACCTGGTGGTCGGGCGCCGAGCGCCTGGCCCTGGCCGCCGAGGCGCGCGCGGCCAAGGACTGCACGCTTTGCCGCCGCCGCAAGGCGGCGCTCTCGCCCTACGGCGACAACGGTGTGCATGAGCGTCCCGGGGACTCCCGAGAGCTGTTGCCGCCGGCCGCGGTCGAGGCCGTCCACCGCCTGGGCAGCGACGCCGGGCGGATCACCGAAAAGTGGATCGCCGCGCTGGGCCGGGGCGATTACGGGACCGCCGCCCTGGAAGAGACCGGCTACGTCGAGATCGTCTCGGTGGTGGCCATCTTAACCGGACTGGATTCCTTCGATCTGG
Source organism: Kiloniellaceae bacterium (assembly GCA_021776195.1). The sequence goes on from JAJFGK010000112.1 coordinate 137,384, forward strand.
CCCTCGGACGGCCGCCGCGGCCCCTGCCGGCGCCGACCCCGGGTGCCCCCTCGCGGCAGCGCCCGGCCGGCGCCCGGCGCGATCTCGCCTGGGTCTCGACCCTGGCCCCCGAGGCGGTCACGCTGGCGGACCCCAACCCCTACCCGGTACACGGCGACAAGAACATCCACCGCGGCCTCAGCCTGGTGCCCCAGGAGGTCTTCAACTTCTTCGATCTCGACGTCGAGCTCTACCTGAAGGACCACGAGATCCGTGACTTCGAGACCGACTACCGGGCGATTTCCCATGCCCAGATCGAGCTGATCGCCGGGCGCGCCTCGGCCTTGAACGGGTGCTACTACTGAACCACCAGCCATACGGCACTGCTCCGTGAGAGTGGCAGGATGACTGGTGAGACCTACGATCTGACGGCGATCATGGACCCGGCTGCCCTTCCGTCGACGGCCGACGCCGGCGGCGTACCCCATGGCGCGGTCCTGATGTCCCTGGTGGAGGCGGTCCTGGCGGGCGACGAGGCCGCCAGGGTCCAGGCCCGGCGCGCGGTTCGCGACGCGTTGGGCGATGCCGCCTTCGTCGATGCCTGCGCGACCCTTGCCTCCTTCGATGCGGTGGTGAAGATAGCCGACGGCACCGGAATCCCCCTGGAAGAGGCCAAGGAAGCCGCCACCCGGGATATCCGCGCCGACCTGGGCATCGACCGTCTGGAGAGATGAGGGTTCGATTCAAACTTTTGAAATTGGGCCGCGCTGGTGTCGAGATCCGCGCCCAAGAAGATGAAGTCACCAAGGGCAGCCTTTACGATGCCGCGTGTCCGATTCAAGCCGCTGACTTGACGCTTTCGTGGGCCGACCTCAAAGCGTCCAAGAAACCAACCGGGAACCGTAGATTGCCTTCGTCAGCTCTTTTAATAAAGCCATTCAGGGCGCGCGCGGACAGTGGCTTCCAGCTAGCGTCTCGATACGTCCTGATCGATGGCGTACCATTGTCTTTGGGCTTGTCGCTGGCTCGAACTCCTTTGCGATGCCCCTTTTCGCCATACGCCGCATCGGGCCACCGGCTGCCGTTCTCCAGTGCAAAATCCCCCAAATCGAGTGGTTGACCTGGAGATTTGATGCGTTTTGCCACCCAGGTGGCCACCGGGACAGAGACTGCGTTTCCTAGCAAACACCATCTCGGATTCCTCACGACATTATCAGCAGCTGATGTCCAGCTTTTGGGGAAGCCTTGAAGTTTCTCACATCCTGAAAGACTCGGCATGAGAACAGCACCGTCTTCGAATAGGACTGCTGGCGCAGATGGAATACCCAGCCCAGAGCCTCCTTTAAGGGGAGGAATTCCATCTACTGTTATCCCCAAGCCCGATCTACCCTCTGTCCAATAGAACCCCAGAGGTGACTCGCAAGTGGGTTGGACTTTCTCCTTAGTTGCTGTTTCGTCCGCGAAAAGAACGCCCCGGGGATCGACCGATCGGCTTGCCACCAGGTACACGCGCCTGCGACGCTGAGGCAAACCAAAGCCTGCTGTGTCGAGTACCCGATAGCCCCATTGAAATCCCAATTCCTCAAACTTGTCCAATAGCCAATTCATGGCCTTACCGCTATCAAGGTGCAGCATGAAATACACATTCTCGACTACGATTGTTTCGGCTTTGGATCGCTCGATCAGCTTGAACAACTGCTGAACAACACCCGACTTCGTTCCGCCAATGCCGCTCTTGTCACCAGCCATACTGAGATTCTGACAGGGAAAACCAGCGGTAATTATCTCGATGTTGGCTGGGGGCCGATAGACCTCAAAAACATCCCCGATCGATGTGGCATCCGGAAACCGCTCCGTGAGCACCTTCTGAGCCACTGGATCGGATTCAGCGAGAAAAGTTGTTACAAACCCAGCGTTGGCAAACGCCAACTCGAAACCTCCGATCCCGGCAAATAGCCCCGCAACTGCCAAGATTCGCTTTCCCTATTTCCTCAAGGCAATAGTATCTTCGCCTTGGCGCCGATTTCCGAGTGTCCAAAATCGCACCTTCAACGGATTCTGCGCAATCACCGAATGCCTCAATCAACCTCGCCAACTACAGATAAATTCGTCTCGGACGATATTGCGAACCTTCATGATAGATGCGGTGTCTACACGCGGGCGGAAACCGTAAACAAAATCTTGGACTCCGTAAGATGGACTCATAGGGAAGATCTGTCGGAAGCCCAGCTGCTAGAACCTGCGTCCGGTGACGGCGCATTCGTAGCAGAAGCAGCATCTCGCCTCTTGCGATCGATGCGAAATTCAAACCTTCGACTGTCGGCAAAATCCCTTATCGATCGAATCGTTGCATTCGAATTGCACCCAGTGGAAGCCGACAAAGCCCAACGGCGCATCATCGAGGTACTTGTAGTCGAAGGACTATCAATACCTAGCGCGCGAAAAGTCGCCGCGTCTTGGATTCGATGTGAGGATTTTCTTCTTGCCGAACTGCCGGAGGCTGGCTTTACACATATTGTTGGCAACCCGCCCTATGCGCGTTGGTCATCGATCCCTGAGGCCCTGCGACAGTCTTACGAAAAAAAACTTCCGGGTCGGATGGCACGCGGAGATTTGTTTCTTCCTTTCCTCGATCTCTCGATCGGATATCTGCGCAAGGACGCACGATTGGGCTTTGTCTGTTCTGACCGCTGGAAGTTCATGGGATTCGCTGAGGAATTCCGACGTGATCGCCTGCCAGATGTGGATGTAGAAATCGACGAAAAAGTTGAGGCCGCGAACGTCTATGTCCGCGATGTCGACGCATATCCTACGCTGCTGGTCATCAAACGTCGGAAATCGCGGAAAGCTCGGATAAGTAGTGTCGCAAGGACTAGCCGCAAGACATTGGGAGATGCTGGCTACCGCATCCGGGTCGGTCCGGCACTAGGTTGCACTCCCGCCTTCGTGCTTGAGCCAGGAGAAGAGGAAAACATAGAGCCAGAGCTACTGGCTCGATGGGTTGACGGTTCCGAGGTACAAGAGAGCCACATCACTTGGCGGGGACGCCACGTGATGGCGTTGTACGATGATGCGGGCAAGCTTCGAGACCTCGACGACTTTCCGTTGGCCAAGGCCAGGTTAGAAAGTTACCGACCCCAGCTAATGGCTCGTGCGGTTGTTGATAACGGTGCCGTCTGGTATCGGCCGATTGACCGAGTTATGGCAGTAAATTGGTGCGGCCCAAAGCTGCTTGTACCCGAGCTTGCAAAGGTCCCACGGCTTGCCCTAGACGAATCTGGAGCCATTCCGTCTCATGGCGTGTACGCGATTTTTCGCCCGGATGGAGACCTAGGTGATTTGTACGAATTACTCAGAGATGGGGGATTGGCGCAGGCTCTGGATGGTATCGCACCCCAAGTGAAGGGCGGTTTCGTCCGTTGTTACAAGAGATTCTTGGAGCGAATCTGCCTGGATTAGGACTAGCCGAGCAATCGATCGATCTCATCTAAAATCTTAGGCGCCCTATTCGCCGCCTTGCCCTGGCTCATAGCCTCCCTGAGGATTTTAGGAGCGTACTTGTCTTTCTCGCTTTTGCTGTAACCATGAACAGAGGTCACGACGGCCGCGAAAAAACCGACAGGTGAAGCAAGGCCCATGGGAAATGCTGGGTATGATTCTGGCACCCATTTTGGCACTGATGTCCGAATGGCTGGGGCACGAATAGCCCTGGAGATTTGAATATGGGGATAGGCGTGCGGGGAGGAATCTTGGTCTGCCGGCTCAAGACGAAACGCGATAGTTTTTCCTCTTCGTATTTGATCAACCGAACCGTTCTCATCATTGTCAATCCACAGCATTATATCGTAAGAGCAGAGAAATTTTTGCTTTTCCATATGCCTAAATTTTGGAATGAAGAAGCCTAAACTGAAATCATTACCACTGGGTTTTGGCATTGGAAGAAAACCAAAAATTTCATCTTGTCCTCTGCTAATTGAATTGAATTGCCGACGAATATTCCATTCGTCAGATTCTATCTTGTTGTGAAGATGCCTCATAACTCGCGTTTTGAAGTTCTCACTAACACTGTTATAGTATTTGAGGCCGCTCAATGCGTAGTCTTTTAATAGGTCGCAGTATTCGCCACGTGACCAGTTGTAAATTTGGTGTCTCATCGTTCAATTCAAAGCGCGAATTGACTGGTTGGTGCGTAAGACACACCCTCCAATCGGCGGACATATCGCTGGTTCCAAGGACTATCGAACTCCGCCACAAACTCGACTGGTGCCGCGTGGGCGTCTGTTCTCCTTGAGAAAATAGATTGATCTTCGCAAAATACGAAGTCACCCCACTCTGTCTTTGATTCATAGAAAAGCTCCTGCAACTTCTCTTCTGCGTCGATAGAGGGCCACCAGAATACCGGAGATGGAGCCCAAATTTGATGAACGAGGCGGTGCGGTCTAATGAAATCGTTGTACAATCGCCTGGCCAAACCGAATGGTACCCCGGTGGCTTGCGCCGCAGAGTTCCAGGACTCGATGTCCTTTGACCGGCTACCGAGCAGGAAAGGTAACCGCATAAGCAGGTGAGGGACATCTACCAGAACATTCTGTGGCCCTATGATGTCGCGTCTAAACCAAAAGTCTAGCTCACCCGCCACAACACGCGAGACTATTTCTTTTCGCAATTTGTTCGCGCGATTTCTGGTATTATCAGGTGATAGTATTTCGCGGTCCTCCACTGCGGGCAGTGACCTCTGATTTGCTTTGAAAAAATCAATGAAAGTAATCTCCTCAAGGCTTTTCTTATCGCTACCGGTTTCTCGGGCGCCCCCAGAGAGATAGGCGTCGGGATACAGCGATCCCGTAGCGTGCCGTGAAAGTTTTGATATAGCTAAACGGGGAAAACCCAGGGTACTCAGCACCGGTTTACTCAGATTCTCTTTTACGAACTCGATCTGCGCCCTTCTCCTGCTAGGCATTTTGAGAAGTGCTGGCCAATACCAGGGGCGAAATCCGTCGTCAGAATCGCTCCCTTTGCCGGTCCAAAGCCCTCTATTTTCCAAATGGTTAGTGTTCAAAGCCAAATCAGCTTTGGTTGCATAATCGCCGATGAGAAATCGAAGATCGAAGTCAACTGCGCGGTTTTTATTCAGAGAAACAATATACGGCACCTTTGAGTAAGCCCTAATATAACCTGCGATCGGTTCCGCGGTCAGCGGCGGTCCTTCAATGTCTAGCCAAACTAGTTCGTTATCCAGGAAGACCAAGTCGAAGGAATCAAAGGTCGTTTTTTCAGGCGCAAGCTCACCTTGGGAACGATCTTTTACCTGCTTGAAGAATTTCTTCAATTCTTGCGCTAGTTTTTCTGCGCTGAGCTGTTCGATGGAGGCATTTGTCGCGCCGCCAATGCCATTTGCTGCTAAACTTTTTGCCCAACGTGCATCATCTCTCTTATCGTCACAAATTAGGATCTTCATGCCTCAACCCTTCCAAGACAGCTGAAATGAAGCAGCGAAACCTGCACTAGGTTCCACGAAGGACACATCAGCATTTCGTCTTCTTGCGATCATCCGCACGATAGATAGCCCCAGACCTTGCCCGCCTATTGCCAGCGACGAGACATCGGGATCGAGCTTCAATCGACGTTCGAAGGGCTCGAATAGTTGTGGCGCCTCGTCCAAGGGAACGGTAAGCCCAACACCAGTATCGCTAATTCGTAGCCATTCGGTTCGCTGACCAATGCGTCCGCCTTCGAAGTGGATTTTGGGCTTTGGGGAAGACAGCATTGCGTTCCAAGCATTTGCGAGAACATTCTGAAGCAAGGCATTCCATTCTGCCATCGAGCCGATAGGAAATCGGAGATCCGGTGGAATCGCCTCGAGTTCGAACTCCACGCGCGGCATTATACTTTTGGAGGCGCGAACTGCCTGCTCTACGACCGGTTTCACTTTTAGCCGGTCTGAGGCCTTTTTGTCGGTGTCCGACAGCAATGGGGTAAACATAGCTTGCAACGACGCTACACGACCGGCCGCGCTCTCGAACTCCTCCGCTAAACCAAGGAGTTCGGGAAGCTTCTCTCTCTTGGCAATCTTCCGGAGTTCCCGTACGGCTTTGGAGAAGAATCGCTCTTCTCGCGCAAGCTCATGGTTGAGGGCAAGGGCCGCCATGCCGGCGGAAGCAAGTGGAGCCAAAAGCGCAGCTCTTTCATCCAGGGCTTGCTCCTCAATCTGAGAAGCTTCGAGGGCCTCCTTGACCTCTCGCCGAACCTCCCTGAAAACAGACGCGGGGATCTCGGGTTTGTTGGCGTCGAGAACCCGTATTGCGCGCTTCCGCTTGGATGACGCTGGTTCACGATGGAGCTTCTCCTCGACCCGTCGCGCCTCGCGAACGCGATACCTGTTCGCATAATAGTCGACCGAGAAGCGCACCAAGTTACGTAGCTGTTCAAAGGCCATGTTCTCATGCAGGCGGTCCCGACCGGGCTGCAGTTGAAGGTATCCACTCGGAGGTCTGCCGCTAGCCTCCGCGAGAGATCGCTCGTGTGCCGTACGGATTTCGACCGCCCCGAACAATCGGCGGGGCTCGGGCAGATCCAGCATATAGCGCTCGTCAATGTTCAGACTGGACGGCAGCAATTCGGACACGGAAAGGCGACGTGCTTGATCGGCCGCAATATCCAGCCAATCGTGTTCGGCGCCGTAGTAAGGCAAGCGAAACCCGGAGTCGTAAATTGACACATTGCCAAAATCGTCCAGGTAGTGCCGCAGTTCGCCCACGCGAAGCCCTCCCGGCTGTCTTCCTTCGAACTTGAACACCAAAATCTCGAAAGAGGCCTCTCCGATACAAGGCGTTAAATCTTCGGGGCTATTCTTCCGCGGCAATGGAAAAGGTACACGTTCCTGGAAGCGCTCGGCCTTAAGGCCGTCCGGGTATCCCGCTTTGAACTCCACATTTACGACCGCGTGCGGGGCTTTTCGACCACGCTCCAGGGAGCCACTGATCCTTGCCTTCCAGTTGTCGAAGAGGATGTTCAACGGCATGTCGAGCGCTTCTTGCGCACTCTCAATATTCGGGGCGACGACCTCAATGTCGAAATCCTCCGGGCCCTTCGACACTGGCCTTGTCACGCGTCGTCTAAACGGCGATCTGATCGTCCATAGATTTTGCCCCAGTGCTTGGAGTTGGTCCTCGCCCCATTGGTCCTTGAGTCGATTGAGCGTAATGCGCGTGCCCGTAGCGGAGCCGAAAGGGTAAATGCCTTCAAAAGGACGATGTTCCCAAAGGACCTCCACGGACGCCAGATCCTGGCCCCGTTCAATTTTCCCCCAATCTACAATAGCATACAGTGTCTGGTCCGGATTATCGCAGGATGCTGTCTCAAGTATCATTTCCCCGGCAAGAAACTGGACGGCAAGGCGACCGATGCCCTTCGATCCAGTCAATGACCTACCGTGAATCCGAGACAGCCTTTTCTTGAGTTTATGCGTGGTGCCGATCCGCATCCAATAGTCTTGGAACTCATCAATGGCCATTCCGTGGCCATCATCAACGATCTGGATGCTGTCAACGTCAAAGAGGATTTGGCAGGTGCTAGCGTCGGCGTCATAGGAGTTCTTGATCAGCTCACTCAAAGCGATTTGGGGTTTACCTATGAGGCGTTCGCCCAACTCCTGGATTAGAGCTGCGTCGACCGTGAAATTCAGGGTTTCCAACGCTGAGTTACCTCAAAGCTTGTCCATCGGGCAGGAGGCCGGTTTGATTGTTAACACATCATCAAGAAGCGCTGCACCAGTATGAAGAACAACGGCACAAACATCGATCCGAAACGTTCGGCCTTGATGGCGCGCGTGCGAGGGAAGAACACCAAGCCCGAAATGGCCGTGCGGCGGCTCGCCCATGCCCTTGGCTATCGCTTTCGCCTCCACCGAAAGGATCTTCCCGGCCAGCCAGATCTTGTTTTTCCTTCTCGAATAAGTGTGATTTTCGTCCATGGCTGTTACTGGCACAGGCATCCGGGATGCAAACGAACGACCAGCCCCAAGACCAGAGCCAGCTATTGGGAGGAGAAGTTCCAGCAGAACGTGAAAAGAGACAAACGCACAATCGACTTGCTACGACAAGCCGGCTGGCATGTCCTCGTCATCTGGGAGTGCGAGACATTCAATCCAGACACTCTATCAAAAAGCCTTCGGGCATTTCTGCAGTAGACAAATCGAAACCTCTGTTCGGGCTCTAATCCAACACTTCCACCGCCCGTCCCCCTTTTGACGCCCGCCCACGCGGCCCCTACCATGCGAGCCCAAGAACAATAAAACCGGGGAGGCACGACCCATGGCCAAGAACCGCCTGTATGAAGAGGCGCTGGAGATGCATGCCAGCGGCCGGCCGGGCAAGTTCGAGATCCGCGCGACAAAGCCGCTGACCACCCAGCACGACCTGGCCCTGGCCTATTCGCCGGGCGTGGCGGCGCCCTGCCTGAAGATTGCCGAAGATCCCGACGCGGCCTACGAATACACCGCCAAGGGCAACACCGTGGCGATCATCTCGAACGGCACGGCGGTTCTCGGTTTGGGCGACCTGGGCGCGCTCGGCGCCAAGCCGGTGATGGAGGGCAAGGCGGTGCTCTTCAAGCGCTTCGCCGATGTCGACGGCATCGACATCGAGCTCGACAGCCGCGACGTCGACGAGATCGTCGCCTGCGTCAAGGTGCTGGGCAAGACCTGGGGCGGCATCAACCTGGAAGACATCAAGGCGCCGGACTGCTTCCTGATCGAACAGCGCCTGAAGGAGTTGCTCGACGTCCCGGTCTTCCACGACGACCAGCACGGCACGGCGATCATCGCCGGCGCCGGCCTGATCAACGCGCTGGACCTGACCGGCCGCGATATCGCCTCGACCCGCATGGTGATCAACGGCGCCGGCTCGGCCGGCATTGCCTGCGCCGAACTGGTCAAGGCCATGGGCATGCCGGCGGCCAACGTCGTCCTCTGCGACACCCGGGGTGTCATCTACGCCGGCCGCGGCGAGGGCATGAACCAGTGGAAGTCGACCCACGCGGTCGAGACCGAGGCGCGCAGCCTGGCCGACGCGATGCGCGGCGCCGACGTGATCTTCGGCCTCTCGGCCAAGGGCGCGGTGACGCCCGAGATGGTGAAGTCCATGGCCGCCAAGCCGATCATCTTCGCCATGGCCAATCCCGATCCGGAGATCACCCCGGAGGAGGTGGCGGCGATCCGCGACGACGCGATCATGGCCACCGGGCGCTCGGATTTCCCCAATCAGGTCAACAACGTGCTGGGCTTTCCCTACATCTTTCGGGGCGCCCTGGACGTGCGCGCCAGCACCATCAACATGGAAATGAAGATCGCCGCCGCCGAAGCCCTGGCCGGCCTGGCCCGCGAGGACGTGCCCGACGAGGTGGCACGGGCCTACGGCACGGAGACCCTGCGCTACGGCGTCAACTACATCATTCCGGCGCCCTTCGACCCGCGCCTGATCGTCGCGGTGCCCCTGGCGGTGGCGAAATCGGCCTGCGCCACCGGCGTGGCGCGCAAGCCGGTCGCCGACTGGGCGGCCTACGAGGCCCAGCTCTCGGCCCGGCTCGATCCCACCGCCGGCGCCATGCAGCGCATCTTCGAGAAGATCCGCGGCAAGGATCAGCGCATCGTCTTTGCCGAGGGCGAGGAAGAGAAGACCATCCGCGCCGCCCTGACCTTCCAGCACGCCGGCTACGGCAAGGCGGTCCTGGTCGGCCGCGCCGAGCGCATCGAGGAGACCATGGCGGCCATGGGGCTCAGCGGCGAGGATCTGGAGATCCACAACGCCCGGCTCTCCGAGCACAACGAGACCTATCTGAACCATATTTATCCCCGGCTCAAGCGCCAGGGACGGCTGCTGCGCGACTGCCAGCGCATGGTCAACCAGAACCGCAACGTCTTCGCCGCCGCCATGGTCGCCTGCGGCCAGGCCGACGGCATGGTGACCGGCCTGACGCGGTCCTTCGTGGTCGCCTTCGGCGACATCCGCCGGGCGATCGACGCCAAGCCGAAACACCGGGTCTTCGGCCTGTCGCTCTTCATCCAGGGCAGCCGGTCGATCTTTCTCGCCGACACCTCCGTGCACGAGGAGCCGACCGCCGAGCAGCTCGCCGATATCGCCGTCCAGAGCGCCCAGCAGGCCCGCGCCATGGGCCAGGAGCCGCGGGTCGCCTTCCTCTCCTACTCCAGCTTCGGCAATCCCCTGCGCGACGCCACCGAGCGGCTGCGCCAGGCGGTCCAGCTGCTCGATCAGCGCGAGGCCGACTTCGAGTACGACGGCGAGATGCAGGCCTCGATCGCGCTGGATCACGATCTGATGCGCCAGTTCTACCCCTTCTGCCGGCTTTCCGGCCCCGCCAACGTCCTGATCCTACCGGACCTGCACAGCGGCAACATCTCGGCCAAGCTCTTGCAGAAGGCCGGCGGCGGCAGCGTCATCGGGCCGATGATGGTGGGGCTTTCCAAACCGGCCCAGATCGTCCAGCTCGGCGCCACGGTCAACGACCTGGTGACGGCGGCCGCGCTCTCGGCCTACGAGGCGGTGGCCACGGGGAACGGCGGTAATGGAGACGAATAGGCTTTAAGGCGTGCCCTCGATGGTCAACTGACGCAGGGCAAAGTCGCCGCCGCCGTTGACCAGGGCCAGACCGTCGAAGGGCTGGGCGAAGCTGCGGTCGACCAGATCCATGATCGGCTGTCCGTCCAGGACAATCTTCATGGTGCCGCCGAGATCGCGGGTCCAGACGATCTTGTGGATCTGACCGTCCTCCAGGTTGACCGGCTGATCGACGGCAAAGAGGGTCGAGGTGCCGCGCGACGAGAGCCGCAACAGCTCGAGAGCCGGGCCCGCCCCGCCCTGGCCGCCGCCATTATAGGCCAGCCGATATCCCTGCGCCGCGTTGGCACCGATATAGGGGCCCCACTCGAACCGCGTCGGTGCCGGCTGGCCCGACCCGCCCAGGGGCCGGCCAGACAGCTCGAGGCTCATGGCAAAGGCGTTGGTCACCGGGACCGGTAGCGTGGCCGCCGCATAGGTCGCGGCCGGTTGGGCCGCCTGCTGGCCACTTTGCTGGCCGCCCTGCTGACCGCCGAGGGAGTTCTGCAGGATCTGGCCAAAGAGCTGGGTCACGACCTCGTTGCCGCTGTTCGATCCGGTCGCACCGGTTTGCGCTTGCGGCCGCGGCGGCTCGATGACCGAGCGCAGGCCATGGCGCCAGTCGATCAGCATCTCGCCCGCGGTGACCTTCCAGGGCGCGTCGGGCGCCGGCCCGCGTCCGGAAAAGTCGTCGGAGAAGATACTGACCTGCCAGGGATAATCGTAGCGCGCGAGAACGTTGCGCAGATCCCGCAGCCACCAGGGATCGGCCAAGCGTTCCTGTTCGGCGCGCTCGATCTCGCGGGTGATCTCGTCGATCAGTTGGCGCACCGGGTTGTCGCCGGTCGCGGAGCCGCTGTCGTTGGTTTGGGCCGAGGCCGGCGCCATCGCCACCCAACCTAGGACCAGCAGGACTGTGCCAATTCGCGTTATCATGACGGCAAGGCTAGCGCCTTTTCAGCTTGCGTCAATCGGCGCCGGCCCATAGGAAACTCCGCCTGAGCGGGAGGCGCGCCAAGCGCGGCGCCGGGAATCGCCGGCTGGGCAGGCGGATCGAAGACGTCTCGCAAGCGGTGCCAGGGGACGAGCGGTGGACGACAGGGGCATCTCAAAGAGCTGGAGCGAGCGCCCCGCACCGCGGCTTGCCGTCTACGCTACCGCCGCCGGGCTGGTTCTGGCGGCCCTGGCGGCGGCGGATCAGGTCACCTGGCCCGCGGCGCTGGCGCTTTGGATCGCGGTCTCGCTCGGGGCCGTGCTGCTGTTGCGGTCGAGCCGTCGGCCGCTTGCGAGCGACGATAACCTTTGCCCTGAGGCCGCGCCCTCCCTGGCCGCGCAGACCTTGGCCGTTCCCCCGACGGCCGGCGGATTGGGCTCCTACCGGGCCCTGTTGCAAAGCCTGCCCGATCCGGTCCTGATCATCGGCGCAGACAGCCAGATCCTGTTCGACAACGATGCCGCACGCGATCTCTTCGGGCAGGCCCTGACCGGCCAGCCTGCCGCCCTGCTGCGCCAGCCCGATCTGCTGGAGGCCATCGAGATGGTCCTGGAGGGCTCGCCTGTCGACTCGATGGATTTCTCCCTACCCGGCAAGGTCGCGCTCCACATGAATGCGCGCTTATCGCGCATCGCCGAAGCCGAGGACGGCACGGCTGACGAGAGGCAGGTCATCCTGGTCTTGCGCGACACCACCGAGATCCGCCAGAGCGAACGTATGCGCGGCGATTTCGTCGCCAACGTGAGCCACGAGCTGCGCAGCCCCCTGGCCAGCATTTCCGGGTTCGTCGAGACCCTGCGAGGCCCCGCCCGCCAGGACGAAGAGGCCCGTGACCGCTTTCTCGCCATCATGGCGGAACAGTCGGAGCGCATGACCAACCTGATCGAAGACCTGCTGTCGCTGTCGCGCATCGAGTTGAAGGAACACCAGCCGCCGACGACGCAGGTGGACCTGCGCGAAGTGGTCGCCACCGTGGTCGACGGGCTGACCCTCAGGGCCGAAGAGAAAGACATCGACCTGCGACCGACCTTCGGCGGGGTAACGACGATTCGCGGCGACCGCCAGGAGTTGCTGCAGCTGGTCCAGAACCTTGTCGACAATGCCATCAAGTACGCCAGGCCGGGATCCCGGGTGACGATCACCCTCGGCCCCGAAGAGCTCGACCTTGGCGACGAGCCAGGCCGGGGCCCGACCAGCATCGTCTTCAGCGTGAACAACCGGGGCGACACCATTCCGCGCGAAGAGCTACCGCGCCTGACCGAGCGTTTCTACCGGGTGGACGCCGCCCGCTCGCGCGCCTTGGGCGGAACCGGACTGGGCCTGGCCATCGTCAAGCACGTCGCCAACCGTCATCGCGCCGAGCTTCGCTTCACCAGCAGCGATCGCGACGGGACCACGGCGACCTGCCGCTTTCCCCTCTAAGAGCCCGACCGAAAAGAAATTATTTTGGATCAATGCGTTAAAGACACTCTCCGTCCGCTTTTGTCATTGCCGGGCTTGACCCACTGCTGTCCGGTTTAAAATTGTGGACGTTGTGCATGGCATTGATTCTACTCATCTCCAAGCGTTTAGCGACGTTTTGGACATGAGAAAGGACCAACGCCATGCCCCATCACAATAGCGTTTTCCATGATCTTTTGAA
>JAJFGK010000113.1 GCA_021776195.1 Kiloniellaceae bacterium
CGCCGTCATGAGCGCCGTCGGCTACAACCTGCGCCTCATCCTCAAATGGCTGAGGAAACTTTTGTGCAAAATCATCGCCGCAATCTTGGCAGCCATAGTCCCAAAATCAGTGCTCAATCCTGCTTCTTAACAGCGGACGAATTGGCGATGTGCAGTTATCGAAGAAGACCCTCAAGCTGCGAGCCGGGTTTCAATGGAATCGTGGAACTCAATTGCGCGCCGAACCGAAGAGGGGGGCACAGCATAGGCTGTCGCCGCTCCTTTGACCCCTTCCAGCTTTGCAGCGGCGGCGAGGACAGCGGTGGGCACGCGAGTTTCATAGTCGATCGGTTGCCCAAACGACCTTGTGGGATCCACGACTATCTTCGCAGGCCGTCCAGCCGGCCACCATGCCTTTGGCGCTCCAACCCCATCAAAATCGATGGTCTTGAGAAGAGGATCGACGATCTGTTTGAACACGTACTGCTTGCGGAACAGGTTGAGAAGCCGTTCGCGCTCTTCGCCCCTTTCGTCAGTTTCAATCACGCAAAGAAAGATTTCTCGGCCGTCTGTTCTGAAACGATCTGTGGAGAGCGGGTGGTCTCGATCAAGAAGGTTACTCGCCAGTACAATCGCTGATCTTACCCGTTGGGCGGACAGTCCACTGGCAATGAACGCATTCACCATCCGCACTTCCATGAGGTCTCGAAAGCTCAGGTAAACGCGGTTGTCATTAAGGTCGATACTTGGACGCCACAGCGGTGCATACTGACGATCATTCGCCTTGTGCCCATGCAACCACCGACGAATTTTCGAGTCCGGAATGCGTAGGAGCTGCGACGCCTCGCTCGGCGTATAGAGGCCGACTCCAATCAATTCTGTCATGGCTGAACTCCTAAACCCCATTTGATTCAGGATCGGCGAAGACTGTCAAGTCGATCATTTTTTTGAACAGATGTGGTGCTTGTACAAACTTAGCCAGCGCCGCCGTCAACCCCAGTCCAGCACCACCTTGCCGGCCTCGCCCTGGCGCATGGCGGCGAAGCCCTTCTCGAAGTCTTCGGCCGGAAAGCGGTGGGTCAGAAGCGGGGTCAGGTCGAGGCCTTCCTGAATCAGGGCGATCATCTTGTACCAGGTCTCGAACATCTCGCGGCCGTAGATGCCCCTGACGGTCAGGCCCTTGAAGATCACCGGGGTCCAGTCGAAGGGCGCCTCGCCGGCCGGGATGCCGAGCAGGGCGACCTTGCCGCCGTTGTTCATCACCGCCATCAGATCGGCCAGGGCCCGCGGGCTGCCGGACATCTCCAGGCCGACGTCGAAGCCCTCCACCATGCCCAGGCGCTCCATGACGGCGCGCAGGTCCTCGCTGCGGGCATCGACCGCATGCTCGATGCCCATGCGCCGGGCGAGCTCCAGCCGGTAGGGGTTGATATCGGTGATGACCACGTGGCGGGCGGCGATCTTGCGCGCGATGGCGGCGGCCATGATGCCGATCGGCCCGGCGCCGGTGACCAGCACGTCCTCGCCCACCAGATCGAAGGCCAGGGCGGTGTGGGCGGCGTTGCCGAAGGGGTCGAGCAGGGCGCCGATCTCGTCGGGCAGGCCATCGGGCAGGCGGTAGGCGTTGTGCGCCGGCAGGGCCAGCAGCTCGGCGAAGGCCCCGGTCCGGTTGACCCCGATGCCCTTGGTGTCGCGGCAGAAGTGTTCGCGCCCGGCGCGGCAGTTGCGGCAGACGCCGCAGACGATATGGCCCTCGCCGGAGACCCGGTCGCCGACCTTGAAGCCCTGCACGTCGGCGCCGAGGGCGACCACCTCGCCCATGAACTCGTGGCCGATGGTGAGCGGCACCGGCACGGTCTTTTGCGACCAGTCGTCCCAGTTGTAGATGTGCAGGTCGGTGCCGCAGATCGCGGTCTTCCTGATTTTGATCAGCACGTCGTCGGGGCCGTGGCGCGGCGCCTCGACCTCCTGCAGCCACAGGCCTTCGCGGGCCTCGGTCTTGACCAGGGCTTTCATGGCTTGGCTCCTTTGAATGACACCGGGATCAAATGACCCCCAAGTCCTTGCCGACCGATGAGAAGGCCTCCAGGGCCTGCTGTAAATCGTCCGAAGTGTGACCCGCCGACATTTGCGTGCGAATGCGGGCCTGGCCCTGGGGCACCACGGGGAAGGAGAAGCCGATCACGTAGATGGCCTTGTCGAGCAGCCGCGCCGCCATCTCCTGGGCCAGGCGCGCGTCGCCCAGCATGACCGGGATGATCGGATGTTCGCCGGGCACCAGTTTGAAGCCCTGCTTTTTCATACCTGTCCGGAAGGTTGCCGCGTTATCGTGCAGGCGGTGGCGCAGGTCGTCGCTCTTTTCGATCAGATCGAGCGCGGTCATCGAGGTGGCGGCGATGACCGGCGCCAGGCTGTTGGAAAAGAGGTAGGGCCGCGAGCGCTGGCGCAGCCAGTCGGTGACCGCGCGCGGCGCCGCCGTGTAGCCGCCGGAGGCCCCGCCCAGGGCCTTGCCCAGGGTGCCGGTCAGAACGTCGACGCGCGCCTCGACGCCCCAATGCTCGGGCGTGCCGGCGCCGCGCGCGCCCATGAAACCGACGGCATGAGAATCGTCCACCATGACCAGCGCGTCGTAGCGCTCGGCCAAATCGCAGATCGCCGGCAGGTTGGCGAGGCTCCCGTCCATCGAGAAGACGCCGTCGGTGGCGATCATGCGAAAGCGGCAGTTCCTGGCTTCCTGTAGGGCGCTTTCCAACGCGTCCATATCGTTGTTGGCGTAGCGCCAGCGCTTGGCCTTGCAGAGACGCACGCCATCGATGATCGAGGCGTGGTTCAGGGCGTCGGAGATGATCGCGTCCTCGGGGCCCAGCAGGGTTTCGAAAAGCCCGGTGTTGGCATCGAAGCAGGAGGAATAGAGGATCGCGTCGGCGCAACCGAGGAAGCCGGCAATGCGTTTTTCCAGCGCCTTGTGATCGTCCTGGGTGCCGCAGATGAAGCGCACCGAGGCCATGCCGTAGCCGTGGTCGCGCAGGGCTGTGCGCGCGGCCGCGATCAGGGCGGGATGGCCGGCCAGGCCCAGGTAGTTGTTGGCGCAGAAGTTCAGCACCCGGCCGCCGCCCTCCAGGGTGATGTGCGGGCCCTGGTGCGAGGCGATGACACGTTCTTCCTTGTACAGCCCGGCCTTGCGCAGACCCTCGAGTTCGTCGTCCAGGTGGGCCAGAAAGGCGGTGGTCATGGTGTTTATCTCCGAAAACTTCCGGTCAACTCGATTTCCGGGCAATTCTCTTATGCGGAGAGGACCTTGGCAATGGCAGCGGTGAATCACGGCCGTTAGAGTGGTCGGGATCCCGAAAGAATGAGTGGACCGGTATCGAGGCCATCCCCCTCCTCCAGACAGAGGTCAGAACATGATCCGGACCCCGACGAGGCCGAAGATCTCATCGACATCCTCGCCTTCGTCCCGCGCGAGATCGGCCGATTCATAGTAGAGGCGCTCATAGAAGACCCCGATGTAGGGCGCGACGGCGCGGTCGATCAGGTCGTAGCTGAGACGAAGACCGGCCTCGGTCGAGACAAGGCCCGAGGCCACGCCGATCTTCTTGTCGTCCGAAAAGGCGAAATCGACCTCCAGGGTGGGGGTCAGAATGATGCGGTTGGTGATCAGGATCTCGTAGTCCGCATCGAGCCGGGCGGCGACGTCGCCGGTCTCGCTGAAGAACAGGTCGGCATCGAGCTCGACGAATTGGGGCGCCAGCCCCTGCAGGCCCAAGACGCCATAGAGCCGGTCGGGTCCCGCCGGCGCGTCGTAGCGGATACCGGCCTTCAGGTCGAAGAAGTCGGTGATCATGCGGCGGACCAGGAGCTGATTCTCCAAGGTCTCGAAATCGTCCGATTCGGATGCGTACTCACCCTCGGTCTGCCAGAAGAGCTTCCATTCGTCGGTGCCGAAGAAAAGATCGCCGTCCCAGGCCAAGACCTGGTTGTCCGGCGAGCCGCGATACTCGAGCTGCTCGAAGGTGGCGCCATAGGCGATGAAGGGGCCATCTTGGGCCATGGCGGAGAAGAGGGCCGCCGGGGCCAGGACCCCGGCGAGGATCGCGCTCAGGAACAGGCGCAGACTGGACTTTGCCAACATGAACGCTCTCCTAGTTCAATGAGGCGGATTGGGGACCGCCTTCGACGATCACCTTGCGGAACATGCCGCTCGCCGCGTGGTAGGAGAGGTGGCAGTGGAAGGCCCACTGGCCCGGCGCGTCCACTTCGGTCTCCGTATAGAGGGTGGTCCCCGGGGCGACGCTGACGGTGTGCTTGATCGGGTTCCACTTGCCGTTGCCGTTGTCGAGAATCGTCCACATGCCGTGCAGGTGCATGGGGTGGGTCATCATGGTCTCGTTGACGAACTTAAAGCGGACCCGCTCGCCGTACTGCAATCGGATCGGATCGGCGTCGGCGTACTTCACGCCGTTGATCGACCAGATGTAGCGTTCCATGTTGCCGGTAAGGCGCAGTTCGATCTCGCGGGTCGGTGGGCGCAACTCGTAGAGCGGCTTTTGCGCCTTCAGGTCGGCGTAGGAGAGAAACTTTCCGCCATTGGCGGCCTTGGGCGTCAGCCCGCTGCCCGCCGCATAGAAGGGATCGGCCTTTTCGCCCATACCCATCTTGGAATGGTCCATGCCCGACATCGTGGTGCCGTCAGCCATGGTGTGAGTGGTGCCATCCGCGGCGTCCCTGTCCATGGCCATCGTGGAATGATCCATGCCCTGCATCGTCGTGCCGTCGGCCATGGTGTGCATGTCTCCGCCCGCAGCGTCATCGCCCATGTCGATCTCGGAATGGTCCATGCCGGCCATCGACCCATGGTCCATACCCGCCATGGATCCATGGGCCATGCCCATATCGGCCATGGTCAGACGCGGCGCTTCGCGCAGCTCGGGAACCTCCGCTGCCAGGCCCGCGGCCGGGGCCAGGGTGCCCCGGGCATGGGTGGTGCGGCCCATGGTCTCGGCAAAGATCGTGTAGGCGCGTTCCTCCTTGGGACGGACGATGACGTCGAAGGTCTCGGCGACGGCGATGCGGAACTCATCGACCTTGACCGGCTGAACGTTGTTGCCGTCCGCCTGCACCACCGTCATCTGGAGGCCGGGGATGCGAATGTCGAAATAGGTCATGGCCGAGGAGTTGATGAAGCGCAGGCGAACCCGCTCGCCCGGCTCGAAAAGGCCGGTCCAATTCTGCGCGGGGCTCATGCCGTTGATCAGGGCAGTGAAGCCCTGCACGTCTTCGATGTCGGTGGGCATCATGCGCATCTCGCCCCAGTCGCCGCGTTCCGACAGCGTGGCCTCGAACCCCTTCTCCTCGACGTCGTCGAGGAAGTCGAAAAGGGTGCGCTGTTTACGGTTGTAGTAGTCCGGGCTCATCTTCAGGTTCCGCATCACCCGGTGGCCGGAATGCGGGTGCTTGTCGGCTAGTTGGACCACGTACTCGCGGTCGAAGCGGAAGGGCTCGCGCCCCTTGGGCTCGATGATGATGGCGCCATAGGCCCCGTCCGGCTCCTGAAAGCCGGAATGGCTGTGGAACCAATAGGTACCGGACTGGGTGATGGGAAAGTTGTAGGTGAAGGTTTCGCCGGGTGCGATGCCGTCGTAGCTGATGGTCGGCACGCCATCCATCTGGTGCGGCAGGATCAATCCATGCCAGTGGATCGAGGTCGGGTCCTCGAGGTTGTTGGTGACCTTGATGGTCACCTCCTCGCCTTCCTTGAAGCGGAGGGTGGGTCCCGGCGAGGACCCGTTGAAGCCGACCCCGGTCTTGACGAAGTCGCCGGTGTCGATCTCGACCGGGTCGACGGTCAGCTCGTAGGCGGCCGCCAGGGAATGCGACACCCCGAGCAGGGCCCAGGCGAAACCGGCGATGGCGGCGGATTTGAGGACGGTCTGTCCCAGGTGCTTGGCGTGTTGGCTATCCATGGCGCTCTCCTTCCGAGGGGCGTTCAACTGCCGCTGGCGGGTTTGTCGAAGGCAATTTCGCCCATCATCCCGGCGTCGTAGTGGCCGGGCACGTTGCAGGCGAATTCCAGACCTGTGGTGGCGGTGAAGCGCCAGATGAGTTCCTGGGTTTGGCCCGGTTCCACCAAGACGGTGTTGGGGTCGTCGTGAGCGTGGCCCGACATGCCCGCTCCGTTGTGATCCATCTTCATCATCTCGTGGTCGATGCCGGTGGCTGTCAGCATGCCATGTTCCATCATGGTCATCATTTCCGCCTGATGGGCGACGTGCATGTCCGCTGTTCCGATATTGAATTCGTGCAGAAACTCGCCCTCGTTTTTGATCACGAAGCGCACCGTTTCGCCGGCGAGAAGCACCAGGTTTTCCGGCTCAAAGTAGTTGTCCACCATCACGATCTCGATCGTCCGGGTGACCTCGGAGCCATCGCCGGGTCCGCCGAAATCCACGGCGTCGGCCTGGCCATCGGCATGGCCGTGATTTTTGTCGTGCGTGCCGCCGGCGAAGACCGGACTGGTAGCGGTCAAGGCGACAGCGGTCGCGAGGGCGAGAAGCGTCTTGGAAAGGTTGAGGTGCATAACCTAAGTCCTCTGTTTCATAAGCAAGGCTTGGGCCTACAGGGAGCAGGCGTCACGCTGCGTCGGGCGCAGGGCAATCCTGGGGAGAAACCATCCTCCCGGAGCCGATAATGGGGGCGCGTTCGAGGCCGGGTCGATCGGAGATGGTGCCTGCCGAAGTGACCGGCAGAGCAGGTCCGGTTGACCGTCGAAGCTGGTCTCCTTGGACCGTGACTAAGTGCACCTACCCGCAGGAACCCGGGCGTTGAGGCCGCAGGATTCCGACGCGATCAGGAACGCATCAGGCGATCAGGCGCGAATTCGGGGTGGGGGTGGGTCGAAGGGGTAGACCCGGTGGCGAACTGCCGTGAAATGCGGCTGCAGCATCTCAACGGAGGCATCGCGGGCCGGCTGTTCCGTCGGCGTTTGAACCAGGGGATCGAAATGGTGGACGCAATCGCCGTGGGATTTGAGCGTGCCGCCGTCGTGGTTCGATGCAGGCTGTTCCGTGTCAAGCATCAGACAAAGGGAGCCGAAATGACCATGGCCCGAGTTCTCGCCGGATCCCGCATGGACCGCGTGAGGATTGACGGCCAGAAACAAGACGGCGAGCAGGGCCAGCATCCGGCCCGTCTCGGTCGCGTGTCTCATGATGCCGCTCGTCAAGTCCATCGTCGCCCGATCCTGCGATCCGATTCGGTCTCGCAAAGAGATGGGTGCTTCCCCCGGTGGAAGGTCAAGCAATAAAAGTGCGATTCACACCTTGGTGACTCGAAAAACGCTCCTGCGCTCCTGCGGCCAGGTCAGCGCGACGCCTGTACTGAGCTATCGTTACTCTGGCGAAGTTAAGTTCAGAGCAGGTGAAAGCTGTGATGACGCTGGCCTCCGAAGCATCTCTCCCAAACTGAACACTGGTGCCACCCGGGAGGGCGGTTGGCCTGGAACGCGACCTTGGATTCAAAACCCCTCAACAGGGCCGGGCAAAGCCGCTATGGTCGGCGCCCCTGCTGTCCCTATCACCGAAAGGCCTTACATGTCCCAGGATCGGCCCCAGCCGCCGCGCGCCGAAGAACGTCCTGTCGATTCGACCCTGCACGGGGTCACCCGCAGCGATCCCTATCACTGGCTGAAGGACGCGCGCTGGCAGGAGGTGATGCGAGACCCGAGCCTGCTGGATGCCGGCATCCGCGCCTATCTGGAGGCCGAGAACGTCTATACCGCGACGATGATGGCGGCTGAAGACGCGCTGAAGAAGGCGCTCTTCGAGGAGATGAAGGGCCGCATCAAGCAGGACGACGCGACCGCGCCCAAGCCCGACGGCCGCTTTGCCTACTATCGGCGCTACGTGGCGGGTGGCGAGTATCCTCTGTTCTGCCGGCGTGCCGGGGACGGGGCGGGCGCCGATGCCGACGATGACGGGGAGGAGCTGCTGTTCGACGGCAACGCGGCGGGCGAGGGCCAGGCCTTCTTCAAGGTCGCCGCCTGTAGCCACAGCCCCGATCACAAGATGATCGCCACCGCGATCGACACCAAGGGCTCGGAGTACCACGAGATCCGCGTCAAGGACCTGACGGCGGATAGCTGGCTGCCCGAGACCATCGAGCGGGCCCAGGGCGGCGTGGTGTGGGCGGCCGACGGCCGGCAGCTCTTCTATACCGTCCTCGACGACAACCACAGGCCCTGCAAGGTCTACCGGCACCGCCTGGGCGACGACCCCGGCGACGACGCGCTGGTCTACGAAGAAAAGGACCCAGGCTTTTTCCTCGGCCTCGACGAGACCGAGAGCCGGCGCTTCATCGTGATCGGGGCGCACGACCACGCGACCTCGGAGGTCTATCTGATCCCCAGCGACGCGCCGGAGACGCCGCCGCGGCTGGTCGCCGCCCGCCAGGCCGGCGTGGAATACTCGGTGACCGACTGGGGCGACCGCCTGCTGATCCTGACCAACGCCGATGGCGCGGTCGACTTCAAGGTCGCCGAGGCACCGATCGCCGCGCCGGGCCGGGACAACTGGAAGGACTGGCTGGAGCACCAAGCCGGGCGCTATCTGGTCGACCTGCTGCTGTTCCGCGACCATCTGGTGCGCCTGGAGAAGGTCGAGGCCCTGCCGCGCATCGTGGTGCGGCGCCTGTCCGACGGCGCCGAACATGCCATCGCCTTCGACGAGGAGGCCTACGATCTGAACCTCGATCCCGGCTTCGAGTTCGAAACCACGACCTTGCGTTTCGCCTACAGCTCCATGACCACGCCGCAACGGCTCTTCGCCTACGACCTGGAAAGCCGGGAGCGCCGTCTATTGAAGGAACAGACGATCCCCAGCGGCCACGACCCGGCGGACTACGTGACCCGCCGCCTGCAGGCCGAGGCGCCCGACGGCGCGCGCATCCCGGTCTCGATCCTGCACCACAAGACCACCGCCATCGACGGCGGTGCGCCGCTGCTGCTCTACGGCTATGGTTCTTACGGGCTCTCGATGCCGGCTTCCTTCTCGGGCAACCGGCTGTCCCTGGTCGACCGCGGTTTCGTCTATGCCATCGCCCATATCCGGGGCGGCGCCGACCGCGGCTACGGCTGGTACCTGGACGGCAAGATGGAGAAGAAGGAGAACACCTTCGCCGATTTCATCACCGCCGCGGAGGCGCTGATCGAGGCCGGCTACGGGTCGGCGGGGCGCATCGCCGGTCATGGCGGCAGCGCCGGCGGCATGCTGATGGGCGTGGTCGCCAATTGGCGCCCCGACCTCTTCAAGGCGATCCTGGCCGAAGTGCCCTTCGTCGACGTGCTGAACACCATGTGCGATGCGACGCTGCCGCTGACCCCGCCGGAATGGCCGGAGTGGGGCAATCCGATCGAGGACCGCGCGGCCTATGACCGCATCGCCGGCTATTCGCCCTATGATCAGGTGACGGCCAAGGCCTATCCGGCGATCCTGGCAACGGCGGGGCTGACCGATCCGCGGGTTACCTATTGGGAGCCGGCCAAGTGGGTCGCCAGGCTGCGGGCGCTGAAGACCGACGACAATCTGCTGCTGCTGAAGACCAACATGACCGCCGGCCACGCCGGCTCGGCCGGCCGCTTCGACAAGCTGGAGGAGGTCGCCCTGGTCTACGCCTTCGCGCTGAAGGTCTTCGGCATGAGCGAGGCGACGGATTAGGCCGCTGCCATTCTGTCCCGGATGGCGGTGGCCAACTGGTCCCGGTTGAAGGGTTTGTGCAGCAGACCGTGCCGCGCCTGCGGGGCGCCAAGGGTCCGGGTCATCTCCGGCGAATAGCCCGAAATGAAGAGAACCCGGGTGTCCGGGTGGCGGGCCGTGATCCGGTCGGCCACCTCCGGCCCGTTCATGCCGCCGGACAGAACCAGGTCGCTGAGCAGCAGGTCGAAGGGCCCGTCGCGCTTGTCCAGCGCCAGGGCTTCGCGACCGTTCGCCGCCTGCACAATGCGATAGCCCAGTGTCCCCAGGACGCGGCCGAGATAGGCGCGGACGTCTTGGTCGTCTTCGAGCACGAGTATACGTTCCCGCCCGCCGAGCGCGGTCGGTTTTTCGGACGCGGCGTCGCCCTCGATGACCTCCGGTTTCCCCAGGGTGGGCAACAGGATCGAAATGCGCGTGCCCTCGCCAACCGCGCTGTCGATGGCGATATGACCGCCGGACTGGCGGATAAAGCCGAAGACCATGGAAAGACCGAGACCGCTGCCGGCGCCGACCTCCTTGGTGGTGAAGAAGGGGTCGAAGGCCCGCCGGCGAACCTCTTCGCTCATGCCGGAGCCGGTGTCGGCGACTTGGATACCCACATAGTTTCCGGCCGGCAATTCGCTGTCCTCATTGGCGAGAGGCTCGGCAAGCGCCGTGTTCTCGACCGTCACCGTGATGCGGCCGCCGGTATCCGCCAAGGCATCGCGGGCGTTCAACACCAGATTCACCATGGCGATCTGCAATTGGGAGGGGTCGACCCGGGCCCAGGCAGCCCAGTCGCCGGTCTCCAGGTCCAAACTCACGTCCTCGCCCAGGCTACGCTCCACCAGCTGTACCAGTTCGCGCATCAGGGCATCGACCCGCAGATCGCGGGGCCGGAGCGGCTGTTGGCGCGCGAACGCGAGGAGCTGTCGGGTCAGGGAGCCGCCCCGTTCAACCGCCTTCAAGGCGATGTCCGCACTTTCCTTCAGGGGGTCCGCGGTCTCGAGCGAGCTCGCGATGAGCTCGAGGTGGCCCATGATCACGCTCAGCAGGTTGTTGAAATCGTGGGCGACTCCACCCGTGAGACGGCCGATGGCCTCCATCTTCTGCGCTTGGCGAAGCTGCTGCTCGGCCGCCTGACGTTCCTCGATCTCGCGCGACAGACTTTCGTTCAAGGTCTGCAGTCTCGCGGTACGCTCGGCGACCCGCGCCTCCAGTTCGTTGTTGAGGCGCTCCAAATTGGAGCGCAGCGCGACCTGTTCGGAAATGTCCTCCTCGTTCAGCACGATGATGAATTCGCCGGTCACCGGGTCGCGGCCCCGGTGGGCGCTCACCCGGTGGGTGCGCGCGCCGGCCGCGGTGAGGGTCGTCAATTCGGCCTCGTAGCTGCGGCCCTCTTCGATCGCCGCGAGGATTTCTTGCCTGATCCCGCGGTCGGCGAAGTGCTGGGCGAGGTCGCTACCCTGCTTGTTGCGGATCCGTGCCGGATAACAGGCCGCCGAGGCCGGGTTCTGGGCCAGCAATTGGCCCTCCAGCGTGAAGCTGCTGACCAGCAGCGGCGAGGAGCGGGCGGCCTCGAGGATGCGCAGGGCCTCGGGGTCTCCCTTCAGATCGAGTGGATAGGAGGCTTCGATCATGACGGCGTGGCGGCCGTCGTCGATCATGATCGGCTTGAAGTCCAGAATCACCGTCGTCGGGTGGCCATGGGGATAAAGTGTCCAGGTTTCCTGGACCCTGCCGGACCCTGTGGGATTGGCCACGATCTGACGCAGTCTGGTGCGCACGATCTCGTTGTCGCTTGAAAAATCGCGGGCCAGCAGCGCGTCCAGGCTGTCGGCCTCCCAGAAGGTCAGTCCGCTGGGGTTGGCCCACCAGACGCAGTGACGGTCGACGTCGAAGATCCAAATCGGCGTCTTCAATGGTTGAAAGCCGCTGAGTTCCTCGTGGTCTTTAATCCAAGGTTGGTCGTCGCGCGCAATAGCCATGGTTTTACGGGGGCAAGTTCCTGAAAGTCACGGTCCCGCCGCCGGACGTCCGGTGACAAGATGCGCGGTTGAGGTCGAGCGGCCAGACCGGCCAGCGGTGAGACCTATAATCGGCATGGCCCGATACAATCAACGGGAAATCGAGGCCGGTGTCACTAATTCATGGGAAACAGGGAGTTCTCCGCGCAAAAACGCGAGTGCCTCAGGACCGGCCTGCATCCAGCAAGGCGGCATCCTCCACCTTGATGCGCCAGGTCAGCAGCGCCGCGTTGAGGGCCGAAAAGACCAGTGCCGTCTCCCAGGCGGCAAAGGCGAGGGGCAGAAGGGCGATCTCGCAGACCACCAGCAGATAGTTCGGATGGCGCAGCAGCCGGTAGGGGCCATGCCGCACCAGTTCGCCGCCCGGCAGAACGATGATCCGCGTGGTCCAGCGCGCACCGAGCGAAGCCATGATCCAAATCCGCAAAGGCTGAAGCGCCAGGTAGAGCGCGAGCAGACTCCAGATTGGCGGCTGGTCCGGCGGCACGAAGAGGACCAGACTGAAAAGCCAGCCCGCATGCAGCAGGACGAACAGTGGGTAGTGGCCGGCGCCCACCTCGATGCCGCCCTGTTCCAGCAGGCGATGGGTGTTGCGTCGCGCCAGGGCCATCTCGCCCAGACGCTGCGCCACGACCAGACCGACGACGAGCCACAGCAGGTTCATGGCTGACCCGCTTCCAGGGTGACGTAGGCCGCGGTGAAGCCCGGGCCGAGGGCGGAGAGCAGGTGGGTCCCCGTCATCTCCCGCCGCATGACCCGCGCCAGAACGAAGAGCACCGTGGCGGCCGACATGTTGCCATAGTCGCGCAGCACGGCGCGGGCATCGCTCATGGTCCCGGACGCCAAGCCAAAGCTTTCTTCCAGGGCGGCGATGACCTTGGCGCCGCCGGGATGGCAGATGACCCCGTCCAGGGCCTGCCTGGAGAGGCCCTGGCCGGCCAGGTAACGGTCGGTCGCCGGGCCGAAGCGCTGGGCGATCAGGGCTGGAATATCCCGTGAGAAGATTACGCCGAGCCCGTCGTTTTCGACCGACCAGCCCATGACGCCCAGGCTGTCGCGCCAGGTGTGCTCGCCCCAGCCCCGGATCGCCGGACGGCCCGGGTCGGCCGCACCGTCGTTAATCAGGACCGCGGCGGCCGCGCCGTCGCCGAACAGGGCGGTGGCGATCACATTGGCCTTGGAGCAGTCGGTCTGGCGGAAGGTAAGGGCGCAGAGCTCGACCACCAGGAGCAGAACCTTGCGGCCCGGACGGGTCTGGGCCAGCGCCGCGGCGCGCGCCAGACCGAGGGCCCCGCCGGCGCAGCCCAGGCCGAAGATGGGCAGCCGCTCGACGTCCTCGCGCAGGCCCAGCTCGCCTAACAGGCGGGCCTCCAGGCTGGGCGTCGCGATCCCGGTGGTAGAGACCGTGACCACGGCGTCGATCGCCGCCGGATCGAGGCCCGAGGTTTCCAGGGCCGCGCGGCCGGCGCGGGCCAGGAGGGACCGGGCATGGCGCAGGTAGAGATCGTTGCGGGTCTTCCAGTCGCATTCCTGCGCATACCAGTCCGCCGGCTGGCAGGAGTAGCGCTGCGCCACGCCGGCATTGCCATAGGCCGGACGCAGCCGTTCGAAGGTTTCACGATGGGCGGCAAAGACCTTCTCGCCGATCCGGATCGCGTCCTCCTGGGTCAGGACGTGCTCGGGGACTGCCGTGGCCACGGCCGCAATTCGGACCGCGGCGCTCCGCGTCCGCTCCGCCTGTCGTGGGGCCGTCATCTCTGTCTCCCGCTGGCCTGCTGCGACGCCTCGCCGTACCCGTCTACTTGGGCGGGCCGCGGGGGCAATGAAAGGTCAGCGCCGGAAAACGTGATGGAGCGCTGGACTTGGCCCTTGCCGACCCGGCGATCGGATCAGGCGAGAGCCTGGGTCGGATCGGTGGTCCCCGGCAAGCGGCCCGAGACCAGATCCTCGGCCAGGGCGCGGGCGGCGACATAGTCGATCTTGCCCGAACCGAGCAGCGGGATGCCCTGGTCGGAGAACACCTGGCGCGGCACCATGAGCTCGGTCAGGCCATTGCTCTGGGCGTGACCGAGGAAGGTTTCCCGGCTCGCCGTCTTGTCCTCGCTCAGCAATACGAGTTGTTCGCCCTTGCGCTCGTCGGGCAGGCTGACCACCGCGAGCGGCGCGCCGGGCCAGAGCCGGGCGGCCTGTTCCTCCACCGCGCCCAGCGAGACCATCTCGCCGGCGATCTTGGCGAAGCGCTTGACCCGGCCGACGATGGTGACGAAGCCCTCGTCGTCGATCTCGACGATATCGCCGGTGTCGTACCAGCCGTCTTCCACCGGCTCCAGCTTCATGGGCCGGTCCGGCCGGTAGTAGCCGAGCATGACGTTGGGGCCCTTGACCAGCAGGCGGCCGGCGTTCCCGGTCTCCGAGGTGACGCCGGGCACCGGCTCCAGGCGGGTCTCGATGCCGGGCAGAATGCGGCCGACGGTGCCGGGCCTGAACTGCATCGGTGTGTTGGTGGCCAGCACCGGCGCCGTCTCGGTGGTGCCGTAGCCCTCCAGAATACGCAGGCCGAACGTCTCGGACCAGCTTCGGCGGGTGTGGTCCTTGACCTTTTCGGCGCCGGCGAAGACGTGGCGCAGGGAGTAGAAGTCGTAGGCGTGGGCGACCCGGGCATAGCCGGCCAGGAAGGTGTCGGTGCCGAAGAGGATCGTCGAGTTGGTGTCGTAGACCAGCTCGGGGATGATCCGGTAGTGCAGCGGCGAGGGATAGAGGAAGGTCCGGATGCCCGACAGCAGCGGCAGGAGGGTGCCCGAGGAGAGCCCGAAGGAATGGAACAGCGGCAGGGCATTGAAGACCCGGTCCGTCGGGTTGAAGTCGACCCGGGCGCCAAGCTGAAAGGTGTTGGCGAGAATGTTCTCGTGCGACAGCACGACGGCTTTCGGCAGGCCCTCGGAGCCCGAGGTGAAGAGAATGACCGCCGGGCTCTGGGGCCCCTGGCGATGGCGCCGCAGGCGCGATTGGTGCAGGCTGACGGCGCTGCCGCTAGTGAAAAACCCGTACAGCCAGTCAACTGGACCCATGGTCGCCTTGAGGTCCTCCAGGTAGACAATGTGCCGCCGGTCGGCGAGGTCCTGCAGCAGGCCCTCCAGTTTGCTCATGGCGACAAAACGACGCGAGGTCACGATCGTCATGACCCCGGCGGCCCGGCAGGCCGCGTCCATCGATTTCAGTCCGGCGGTGAAGTTCAGCATGGCGGGGACCCGGCCAAAGGCCTGGAGGGCGAAGAAGGCGGCCACCGATCCGTTGGTGTTGGGCAGCAGAAGGGCGACGTTCTCACCGGGCTTGGTTTTCTTGGCCAGCCGCCGGCCCAGCAGATGACTGGCCCGCCGCAGGGTCTTGTAGGTCATCGGGCGGCGCTCGACATCTTCAAGGATCGCCGTGCCGAGACCGTGCACTTCAGCGGCGTCGTCGAGCGCGGTGAAGAGCGTGCGGTGACGCTCGCAGGTCTCGAATATCATGTCGCTCATCAGGTCGTAGAGCTTGCGGCCGCTGGCCTGGCGCCGCTGACGGCCGCGCAGGTGATCGGCGACGGCAAAGCGCCGCGGCGCCAAAACCGTCAGGGTGATCTGGGGGAACCAGCGCAGCCGGACCTTGCCCTTGAGGCGCGACAGCGGCGTGTACTGCGCGCCGTCGATGCGGATCGGCAGGATCTCCGCCCCAGCCTTGTCGGCGATCATGCCGGGGCCTTCGTAGACCTTCATCAGGGCGCCGGTGACGGTCAGCCGGCCCTCGGGGAAAATCACGATGCGGCGGCCGTTGCGCACCTCGTGGATCAGCGCCTTGGTGGTGAGCGGGCGTGTCGGGTCGATGGGAAAGAAGTCGATCAGGGCCAGGAAAGGCCCCATCCACCATTGCCGGGCGGTGTAGGTGTTGATCGCGAAGGTCGGTCGGTCGGGCAGGAAGACCGCCAGCAGGAAGCCGTCCAGGAAGGAGACGTGATTGGCCACGATGACGGTGCGGGCGCCGGCCTTGGCATAGTTATCGAGGCCTTCGATCTCGACCTTGTAGAGCAGGCGCAGGATCGCGCGCAGCGGCGGCTTGACCACGGTATCGGGCAGCAGCTTGCAGATGTAGATGGCGACCAGGAAGTTGGCGATGGCGACCCAGAGGAAGACCTCGGGGACCGACAGGCCGGCGCTCAGCATGGCCAGGGTCCCGATCGCGGAGACCACCATGAAGAGCGCGTTGAGGACGTTGTTGGCGGCGATCACCCGCGCCCGCACCGCCTTCTCGCTGTGGTGCTGCATGATCGCATAGAGCGGCACGATGTAGAGGCCGGCGAGGATCGCCAGGGCCAGCAGCGAAGCGACGATCGGCCAGTTCGACGGCAGCGCCAGGAAGGCCTGCCAATCGATGAAGCCGTCGCCGGGCACGTGGTTGCGCGTCGTGAAGTAGAGGGCGAGGACCGCCAGGCTCATGCCGAGGGCGCCAATCGGCACGTAGCGCGCGCTGACCGCGCCCTGCAGCAGGCGGTTGCAAAGCAGCGAGCCGAGACCGATGCCGACCGAAAAGAGCGTGAGGAAGAGCGTGATCACGGTCTTGTCGCCGCCCAGGGTGTCCTTCGCGAAGGCCGGGAACTGGGCCAGGAAGGTGGCCCCCACCAGCCAGAACCAGGAGATGCCGAGGATCGAGAGGAAAACCCGCCGGTCCTGCCGGGCGAAGCCGATGACCCGCAGCGTCTCGCCAACGATATTGGGATTGATTGCGAGCTTGGGCGAGGCCGGACCCGCCTTGGGGATCCAAAGGCTGGGGATGTAGCCGGCCAGGGCAAAGACCAGCACGCCGCCGGCAATAATTCTATTCTCGCCGGCGGGCTCGACCAGCAGGCCGCCGGCGATGGTGCCGATCAAAATTGCCAGAAAGGTCCCGGCCTCGATCAGGCCGTTGCCGGCAACCAGTTCGTGTTGTTTCAGGTGGTCGGGCAGGATGGCGTACTTCAGCGGCCCGAAGAAGGCGGACTGCACGCCCATCAAAAACAGCACCACGAGCAGGCCGTTCAGCCAGCCAAAATGAAAACCGACCGCCGCCAGGCCCATGATCGCGATCTCGGCGATCTTGATGAGCCGGATCAGGCCGCCCTTTTCGAACCGGTCGGCAAGTTGGCCCGCGGTCGCCGAGAAGAGGAAGAAGGGCAAGATGAAAAGCCCGGCGGCCAGGGTCACCAGCTTCTGGCCCTCGGCCGTATCGGCGATCTTGAAGAGGATCAGGATGACCAGGGCATTCTTGAAGAAATTATCGTTCAGCGCGCCCATGAACTGGGTCATGAAGAGCGGCAGCAGGCGCCGCGTCCGGAGCAGCTGTAAGGTGGGGCTTGCCATGAAACTTAGCTCCTCGATTCGTTGCGCAGTCTAGAGTCTTTCTTGATCTTACAGAACCATTTGACCGGGATTATTTTGTCTTCTGGCAAGGCGCGCTTCGAAGAGCGATACGCGTATCGGTCGAGAAGCGGAACGCGGCCAGAAGGCAAAAGAACCCGGCCTTCGGTGGGTCATAGACGAACCCCCTCTCCCAATGGGGTGCGTTCCGCCGCACTGCGCGCCTTCCCGAATGATCGCCTATGACCCACCAAATGGTCCTGTAAGATCAAGAAAGGCTCTCGCCGTCTTGCCGCCGGGTCACGAGGCACTTTGTCGGTCAGTGGCGGGATCCGGGCCCTCGGGTTCGGCCTGCCCCGCGAAGACGAAGCGCTGGTAGAGGTAGCCGATGCCGAGCAGGCAGCCGCCCAGGCCGATGAAGGAGAGCGCGCGATAGAACCCGGTCAGCGCCGCCATGTCGAAGAGGAAGACCTTGCCGACCACCAGGAAGATCACCGCCAGGGAGGCATAGCGCAGGGCCTTCTGATGGAAGGCCAGGCCGGCGGCCAGTAAACCCGCACCGTAGACCAGCCAGGCCAGGGAATAGGCGTACCATTCGGCATCGGGTGTCGGGCCGAGGTCGAGCCGGGTGCCGTGGAAGGCGTGGCGCACCTCCAGCGTGATGTCGACGAAGACCAGGCCCAGCACCGCCAGGCCGGCGAGGCGGGCCATCCAGATCTCGCCCTGGCGCCGGGCCAGCGCCATGTGCAGCGCCGCGATCATGGCCGGAAGCAGATAGGCCAGGCCCATCAGGTTGAAGACCGGCCAGTCGCCGACCTCGACACCTTTGAGCAGCGGATTGGAGAGACCGAGCGGGCCGAGCAGGCCGTGGCCGATGGTCACGAGGCCGAGCAGACGCGATCCCCAGAGAAGCACCGGGCGCGGGTGGCGGCCGTGCAGGAAGAGGCAGGCAGTCGCCAAGCCGGCCCAGGACAGGCCCTGGGTGGCCTGTTCGACGAAGCTGTAGCTACCGGCCGTCAAATCGCCGGCATTGAAGAAGGAGCGGATCTCGAAGCTGACCAGCAGGACCGTGAAGAACAGCGCGCCGCCCTCCAGGACCGCCACCAGCAGGTCGTCCTTTTCATGGCGGAAGCCGCGCGAGGCCAGCCAGAAACAGATCGCCGGCAGGCCGTAGCCGTAGAGCAGCCAGTTGACCAGCGGCGCGCCGACCGGCGTGCCGGCGAGCAGGGTCTGATTCAGGATCAGGCGCAGGAGAACAGCGCCGGCCAGGACCAGTGCGCCGATGCGCAGGCCGCGCAGGGGAAGCCGTTGGTTGACCCAGGCGATGGCCGGGAGCTGGGCGGCCAGGGCCACGGTCAGCCAGGCCTCGCGCAGCTGCATGGTCATGGCCAGGGTGACCGCGGCGATCGCACCCAGGGCATAGACCGCCAGGGCGGCGTTCAGCGGCGGCGCGCCGGCCGCCTCGTCGCGGGAGGCACGCTGTTCGACCAGCCGGCGCGCGGCAAAGAGCGAGACGAAGGCCAGCAGAAGCGCCAGCCCGGCCCAGGGCAGCGAGACCTCGAAGCCGGCGACGCGCCAGTAGGCGGTCACCAGGATCGCCAGCGGCATGGCCGTGCCCAGGCTTGCCCAAAGGCCGGGTCGGTTGGCGCCGCGCAGGAAGAGATGGCCGGCGGCCCAGAAGAGGGCTGCCAACAGGCCGCCGGCGGTGGCGAAGGGCACCAGGGCCGGCGGCAGGATCGGACTGCGCATCTCGCCGATCGGCGTGCCGGCCATGACCACCAAGGGCTCCGGCCCGGGAACGAACTGCGGCAGGTGCCAACTGGCCAGGGCGGCGAGGCCGAGCAGGCCGGCGATCAGCGCCAGGGGCTCCAGGGCGCTCGCCCGGCGCCCGTTGTAGAGACTAAAGGCGGCAAACAGCAGGAGCGTCGCCACCGAGAGAGTGCCGTAGTGGTCCATGCGCAGCAGGCCGAAGAGCGCGACGGCGATGGCGGCCATGGCGCCGCCCACCAGCCAGTCGGGTGCCTCTTGCCCGGGGCCGTCGGGCGCGCGGGTGAAGAGCGCCAGCAGGCCGTAGCGCCAGGCCACCGCGGCCAGGGTCAAGACCAGCAGGAACAGCCCGACCACCAGGGCGTCGCCGCCCTGCCAGGCCGCCGCCATCCACAGCAGGGCCCAGAGGACCGAGCCGCCCAGGGCGAGACCCGCCAGCGAGGGCCAGACCCGCCAGCGCGCGATCGCCAGGGCCGGCACCACCAGCGCGGTGAGATAGATAAAATGGGGCAGGGCCGCCGGTGTGTCCGAGGCCACGACCAGGGGCGTGATGAAGCCGCCGATCACACCGAGCAGGGCGACAAAGCGCCCCTGCAGCAGAGACAGGCCGACCGCGAGGTAGGCGGTGAGTGCCAGGGCCAGGGTCGCGGTCGTCGCGCCGATCAGGTCGTAGAGGCCGTGGGCGGCGTAGAGGCCGGCGAAGAGGCTGGCGATGCCCGCCGCGGTGATCGCCTGGGGCAGGGCGTGAAAGCCGCGGGTCGCCAGGGCCAATTGCCGGGGGCGGCGGCGCAGAACCTCGCCGCCGACGGCAAGGCCGAGGCCGAGCAGGACCCCCAGGGTGCAGCGAATGGCCGGGGTGATGAGGCCGCTGTCGAAGGTGACCTTGACCAGGAACGCGGCGCCCAGCGCCAGCGCGATGCCGCCGAGCCAGACCAGCCAGCGTGCGGCCAGCTTCTGCTCGAAGCCTTCCTTGGCGGACTCCGGCTTGGGGGCCGGCGCAGACTGGGAATCCGGTTCGGGCTGGGAGAGCGGCGCGGGCTTGGCATCCGATTCGGGTTCGGCAGCCGGGTCGGGATCGGGGGGCGTGTCGGGTTCGGGGCGCGCGGTGGGGGGCGCGGCGTCCCAGGCCTCGTCTTCGATTGCCTCCGGTGCTGTCTTGGGGCCTGGCGCCCAGGGGTCGTCGAAGGTGGATTTTGTCTCCTTCTCAGGCGCTGCCGCCGCCGGGGTCTGACCCGGGGCCTGACCCGGAGACAGGGTGCCGCGCAACTCGGCCAGCTCGCGGCGCGCCTTGTTGGCGCGTAAGAGCGCGACAGTCCCAAGGACCGGCCCGCTCAGAAACGAGAGTGCGAGGACCAGAATGATGAACTCCAGGAAATCGTACATGGGCTCTCACCTCGTTGCCGTGCTGTCGCCGTGGCGGGTTCTCGACGGGCGCAGGTTATCGGGATCCGCCGAGGAAATCCCGGACCAGTGCGATGGTCGCCGGATTGTCGGCGATAAAAGTGTGAATCTCGCGAACCTCCAGGACCCGCGCGGCGCCGGGCAGCAGCGCCTCTTCCAGGCCCACCACCAGGTCGTCCTCGCCCGGCAGCAGTGGGTTGTAGCCTTCGCCGTCGCCGCTCACGCCGGCGACCAGGGCAAAGGGGATCGCCGGGACCGGCAGGCTTTCCAGCATCGCCGGGGTGATCTCGCCACCGGCGGGGCCCGCCAGCAGGCGGTAGGCGGGGACCTCCTCGAGCATGCGGGCCAGGGCGGCGCCATGGTTCGGCGCGGCGACCAGGACGGCGCGGTGCAGTGCCGGCTGCCCGCCTGGAGCCGCGGCGTCCCGATCGGCCAGGTAGCGGCGCAGGACGATGCCGCCCAGGCTGTGGGTCACGAAGGAGACCCGCTCGACGCCCTCCAGACCGGACAGGAGCGCATCCAGGTCGGCGGCGTGCGCGGCCAGGTCCTGCCGCGTCGAGGGATAAGCCAGCGCGGCGACCTCGTAGCCCTCGGCGGTCAGCGCCGCTTCGAGCGCGGGGAACATATGCCGGGTGCGGCCCATGCCGTGCAGCAGGACCACCAGATGGGGACGATTGGCGCGCACCGCCTGCTGGCTGCGGAAGGCCTCGAAGGCGGCCCGGGTCTCGGCGAAGGAGCCCCAGGCCCGGCGGCGGTCCTGGGGATCGAGCAGGCGGTGATGGCGGGTCCAGACATGACGCTGAATTCGCCAGCCGGCATGATAGTAGCGGTCGGCCCAGAGCTGACGGCCGCCGAGGGTGGGCAGCTTGCCCCGATCAGGCAGGATGGCGGTCCCAGGCAGGATCGCGTTCATCGCTCTCTCCTCCGTTTCGCTGTCGGTGGCCCTGTCGTCGCGTAAACTGGTGGTCCTGTCGCTGCCGGCAACACCCGCGCCGCCGCCCGCCAGGACCGGCAAGGCCAGCAGCAGGGCGAGGATCAGCCCCAGGGGGATCCAGTGCCATATAGTCCCGAACCGCTTCATCGTTCTGTGCTCCAGGCCACAGTGTGAACATTTGTTCACATTTTGCATTGCTCGAAGCGAGAGTCAAGTAAAATGTGAGCGTTTGTTCACATTTGAGACAAAACGATGCTGTATCGCGGCCTGGATTGAGGTCTCGGAAAAGGCAATGCAACGGTGCTGAGAGTAAGGCGCAGCCAAAACCTTGCCAGTCGCCAATCGACAGTCAGGCGTGGGCTCGCGGGCTGGCTTTCAGCCCTCGACCCGCTCGGCCATCCGCTCGCAGTAGGCCAGCAGGCGCGGGGTCTTGGTCTTGACCTGCTGCAGTTCGGTGTCGAAGGGCACCAGCAGGGCATTGGCGATATAGGCATAGAGGGTGGCATCGACCGAGCTCGGTCGGTCGCCGAACAGGAAGGGCTTGTCGCCCAGCAGGCTGTCCAGCGAAAGAACGCCCGCCTCGGCCAGCGCGTAGATCTCGGCCGGGCTGTGGCGGCCGAGCCCTTGCAGATGAAGCGCCTTGGCAATCCGCCGCTGCATCATGGCCGCGACCAGGTCGCGCAGCAGCGGCGGCAGAGATCCGAAAAAGGTCTTGCGGATTTCGGGCCAGACCCGCGGGTCGATCCAGCGGTTGTAGACGCCGCACCAATAGAGGTGGTCGTCCAGCATCTTCGAGACCGCATGGCCGACCGCCCTCTGCTCGTCGCTCAGATGGTCGTCCAGGGTGACGCTGAAGGCATCGGTCAGGTAGGTCAGGATGAGGGCCGAATCGGCCACCTTGCGTCCCTCATGCTCGATGAAGGGCAGTTTGCCGCGCGGCGCCTTGGAGGGGTCGCTCCAGGTGACGACCTCGTAGGGGAGATTGGCCAGGCGCAGGAAGACCTCGACCTTCATGCAGGGCGGACTGGGATTCAAGAGGCCCCAGATGGGGGAAAACTGATAGAGCTTGATCACGGGTCTCTCCCTTCATCGTCCGCTTCAAAATGGGACGTCCATTCTCGTTCAGTTGCGGACATTATGCTCTTGCTTGCTGTCGCCCTCGGGCTTGACCCGAGGGCCCAGGAACGGCGCCGTTTGAGCAACTCCTGGGTTGCCGGATCAAGTCCGGCAACGACAGGGGGACAAAGCGAAAAGTCCCGATCGCTTGCTTTCAAACAACTTAATCGCGGTCGTCCTCTCAGGTCTTGTCGGCGGCCCGCGGGTCGAGGGCGTCCTGTAGCCCGTCGCCCAGCAGGTTGAAGGCGATCACAGTCACGAAGATCACCAGCCCTGGAAGGAATACGAGGCGCGGCGAGTCCCAGATCAACTCCAGGGCATTGGTCAGCATGTTGCCCCAGGAGGCGGTCGGCGGCTGAATGCCGAGGCCGAGGAAGGAGAGCACCGATTCCAGCAGGATGATGTTGCCGATCGAAAGCGTCGTGGCGACGATGATCGGCGAGACCACGTTGGGCAGGATATGGACCAGCATGATGCGCGTGGAGGAGACTCCCATGGCATGGGCGGCTCGGACGAACTCGCGCTCCTTGACCGCCAGGGTCGAGCCGCGCACCAGGCGGGCCACGGTGGTCCAGCCGACCAGGGCGATCAGGGCGATGATGCGATAGAGGCTGACCTGTTCGGCGTTCACGATGCTCTCGGGCAGGCCGAGTTTGTTGAGGTCGACCGCCGCTAGCACGATCAGCAGAGGCAAGAGCGGCAGCGCGATCACGCCATCGGTAAAGCGCATCAAAAGCGCGTCCAGCGCGCCGCCGTGATAGCCGGCGATGAGACCGATCAGGGTACCGATCACCGCGGCGATGCAGGCGGTCAGGAGACCCACCATCAGGGATACCTGACCGCCGTAGAGCAGGCGTACCAGGAGGTCGCGGCCGAGTTCGTCGGTGCCAAAGGGGTGGGCCGCCGAGGGTGCCTCCTTGGCGGCGAAAAGGTCCACCGCCTCGCCGTCGACACCCAGCCAGAGCTCGACCAGGGGCGCCGCGAAGGCGGCCAGGAGCAACAGGACCAGGAGGGCGAGCGAGAGCACCGCCAGACGAAACCGCAGAAACCGCTGGAGGAACAGGCGGCCGGGTGCCTGGGCCGGTGCCAGGGCCCGCGCCGCGCCGGCGTCGAGCCGTGCCGGGCCGCCGCTCATTTGAGAGACACCCGCGGGTCGAGCCAGCCATAGGCGAGGTCGGCCAGCAGGTTGGCCGCCAGGGTGGTCAGGGTGGCGAGCAGCAGACCGATCAGGGCGAGGTTGAAGTCGCTGCCCATGATGGCGTCGTAGATCGTCTTGCCCATGCCCAGGGTGCCGAACATGGTCTCGGTCAGCAGGGCGCCGGAGAAAAGCGCGCCGAAGTTCAAGGCGAGGATCGTGGTGACCGGGATCATGGCGTTGCGCAGGGCATGGCCGACCAGCACGCGGGTCATGCCCAGGCCCTTGGCCCGGGCGGTGCGGATGTAGTCCTGGCGCAGCGCCTCGATCATCGCCGCGCGCATGTAGCGGATGATGCCACCGAGGGTGAGCAGGGTCAGGGTCAGGACCGGCAGCACCAGGTGCCGCGCCTGATCGACAAAGTCGCCGCTCTGGCCCATGCCGCCGGCCGGCAGCCAGCGCAGGAAGACCGCAAAGACCATGATCACCAGGATGGCCAGCCAGAAGGGCGGGATCGAGATGCCGGCGAAGGCGGTCAGGTTGATCCCATGGTCGAGCCAGGAGCGCGGCTTGAAGGCGGCCAGGATGCCGAGCGGCAGGGCCAGGGCCACGGCCAGGGTGAAACTGAGGCCCATCAGCAGCACGGTGGTCCAAAGGCGCGGCACCAGGATTTCGCCGACCGGCCGGTTGAGCCCGCGCGAATAGCCCAGATCGCCCTCCAGCGCGGCCCCGAGCCAGGCCAGATAGCGCTCATGGATCGGCCGGTCGAGGCCGTGCAGGGCGCGCAGACGCTGGGCGTCGGCGGAGGTCAGGTCGGGATTGGCAT
Source organism: Kiloniellaceae bacterium (assembly GCA_021776195.1). Next base: position 24,277 of record JAJFGK010000113.1, read on the forward strand.
TGATCATCACGTCGATCGGATCGCCGGGCATCAACCCGATCAGGAGATAGATCACAAAGGACATCACCAGGAGAACGAGCAGCGATTCCCCGAGGCGCTGGGCGATGTAGCGGAGCATACCTTTCAGCGGCCCTCGCTGGTCCAGGTCTCGATCCACTGGGTGGTGACGCCCTGATGGCCGGTCGGACGCACCCCCTTCAGCCAGCGCGGCAGGATATAGGAATTGGCGCGCCAATAGAGCGGCAGGGCCGGCAGGTCCTCACTGTAGAGACGCTGCAGTTCCGCCCAGAGCGGCGCGCGCTTGTCGGCGTCCAGTTCGACCTCCAGCTTGTCCAGCAGCGCATCCATGGCCGGGCTGTTGTAGCCGGTGTAGTTCTGTCCGGACCAGCCGTTCTCGGCGGTCGGGACCTGGTCGGAATGCATCGTCGTGCGCGGCACGTTCTCCGGCGAGGAGCTCCAGGCGAACATCGCCATCTGCGAGAAGTTGCGCTTGCGCACGGTCTCGCCGAAGAAGACCCGGGCCGGCTCGTTGCGAATGCGCACATCGATCCCGGCGGCGCGCCACTGGCTCTGCAGGACCTGCTGGACCAGTTCGCGGGAGCGGTTGCCGGCGGTGGTCATGATCTCCAGGGTCAGCGGCACGCCGTCCGCGTTGTGGCGGATTCCGCCGGTCAGGCTCGACCAGCCGGCCTCGTCGAGCAGCGCCGCGGCGCGCGCGGGGTCGTAAGGGTAGGTCACCGCCTTGCCGCTGTGGATCCAGTCGAGCGGGCTGACCGAGGTGTCGGCGGAGGGCTGGCGGCCGTCGAACAGCTTGTCGTTGATCGCCTGGCGGTCGAGGGCATGAAGCAGGGCGCGGCGCACCCGGACGTCGGCCAGGATGGGATCGCCCAGATTGAGGTCGATATGCTCGTAGAGCAGCCCGGCCTTGTAGAGAACCTCGTAGTCCTCGCCATGGCGCTTCTCGAAGGCGATTGCCTGGTCCAAGGTCAGCCCCAGTTCGCCGGAGATCATGTCGATGCCGCCGGACAGCAGGTTGGCCTCCAGGGCGGCGGTGTTCTCGATGATCTTGAAGGTAACCTTGTCGAAGGCCGGCCGCCGGCCCCACCAGGTGCTGTTGCGCGTCAGGGTGATCGAGGCGCCCGGCACGATCTCCGCCAGACGGTAGGGCCCGAAGGCGAGGGCGGGGTTGGTCGGATCGCTGTCGAAGGCGGTGCGGTTGCGGTAGGCCGTCGGGTCGGCCTCGAAGATCGGGCGCTCGATATGCGCCGGCAAGAGGTGGAAGTCGTCCGCCGAGCCGGTCTTGAATTCGATGCGGTCGAGATGAAGCGTGAAGGTCTTGAGGTCGATCACCTCGACCGAGAGGATGCGGCGGTAAAGCTCGGCGTTGCTGATGCCGGACTGGGGGTGGCGTCCCACCTCCCAGGTGAAGACCGCGTCGGCCGAGGTCACCGGCGTGCCGTCGCCCCAGATCGCCGCGGGCTGGAGCCTGTAGGTGACCGCCGCGCCCTTCTTGCCGTCGGCCAGGTCCTCGGCCACCACCAGTCCGTTCTCGAAGGTCGGGTAGTCGGTGCAGAGCCGGCAGATCGGCTGCCAGTCGTGATCGTGGGTGGTGAGGGGACGCTGGGTCATGGAGAGGACCATGGTCTTGGCCAGCATGGAATCGATACTGGGGTGAAAGGTCGAGGGGTACTGGGTCATGCCGATGGTCAGATCGGCCGCCCCCAGGCCACCGGCGCGCAGCAACAGCAGTAGGCAGGCCGCCGCGAGGGGGCCGTGCCGGAAAAAACTCATAGTCTTCTCCTCCTCGGGCCGAATCCGCCCGTCCAGACGGCGCGGACTATAGCAGATTAAAGGCCCGGAAAATCTCGCGAAAGCGTCACGGAGCTGTGACAGCTTTTGACCCCTGGCCGGCCCCGCCCCGGGCTATCCTGTCAAGTGGTGATCCAGAGCGTCTGCCCGCAAGGGGGGGCGGTGGCAAGAACGCAGGATCGATGGAACAGGAATACCTTTATGTCCGCGCCCCCCCTATGGCCGCTCCGCCCGACCGGTCTGCTGCTGACGGCTCTGCTGGTGCTGGGCGTTGCCTCGGCGGCCGGGGCGCAAACCGCCAGCCAGGAATCCTCGTCCGGCGAGAGCGTCGCGCCGCGCAGCGAGATCAGCGGCGATCCGGCGAAGCCGCGCCGGCATTTCCGGGTTCGCAATTCGGTCGATTTGACAGCCGATGAAGCGAGCGAGTTCTACGATATGATGATCGACCAGATGCAAAGCGGATACCGGATCTCCGGTGACCCGGTCGCTCAAGTCTATCTCGAATGGCGATTGGCCAACACCGCGCCCTATCGCTCGGCGACCCACGGCCTGCGCTACGTCAACAACTACGTGAACGAGGCCGCCCGCGACTACCTGCTCTACGAAGCCGCCGGCACGCTGCCCTCCGGCGCGGTAATCGCCAAGGACAGCTTTTCCCTGTCCAGCGAGGGCGACCTCCTGCCCGGCCCGCTCTTCGTGATGGAAAAGATGGAAGCCGGCTTCAACTACGTCAGCGGCGACTGGCGCTACACCATGGTGATGCCGGACGGCGAGCTCTTCGGCACCACCAAGGGGATCAACGCCGAGCGGGTCTACTACTGCATCGGCTGTCATCTGGTGCGCGACGACTTTGACCACCTCTATTTCGTGCCCGACTCGGTCCGGCTGCCCTAAGCGACCGGTCGTTCGCCCTCAAAAAGCGTCATTCCGGAAGCCGGTTCGGCCGAAATCTTCGATATGGCGGTCGAACCGAGCTATCCGGAATCTTTGGGGACCAAATTCTGCGGCGGCCGGCTCCTGGCGCAATTCGTTGCCAGATCCCGGATCGCTGGCGTTCCTTGCCAAATCGAAGATTTGGAGGACCGCCGCGTCCGGGATGACCGGCTTTTGTCATCGGATCTCGGCCGATCAACGGCTCGCACTTGAACTGGACACAAGAGGGTTGTGACAGGGAGGAGCTCGTCGCCTTCGAAGCGGTAACGCTCGGCCTTCGTATCCCCGCTCGCCCTACTCGCCGGCGCGTTGGGCGATCAGGAAGACGCGGCGGAAGGGGAAGAGGGTGGTGTCGTCGTCCTCGCGCGGGTAGGCCATGCGCAGGCGCTTGTTGTAGGCCAGCAGGAACGTGTCCTGCTCTTCCTCGGTCAGGTTGTCGAGGTAGGGCCTGAGGCCGGCGCCCTGGGTCCAGGACAGGACCGGGTCCTCGCCCTCCAGGCGGTGCAGGTAGGTGGTCTCCCAGATATCCAGGTTCTCGGTTTCCGCGCCCAGGACCCGGTAATAGGCGCGCGGCGTCAGGACGTTGCCGGGGCCCATCAGCGCCCGCAGCCGCACCGCCCAGGGGCCCTGGCGGGCGACCGTGCGGGCGACATCGCGCCAGGAGCCGTGGCGGGTCTGCGGCACCTGAATGGCCAGGATGCCGCCGGGACGGACCCAGGACATCAGCTCGGGCAGCAGCGTGGCGTGATCGGGCAGCCAGTGGAGCGTTGCGTTGGAGAAGACGATGTCGGCTTCTTCCTCGGGTTCCCACTCGTCGATTTCGGCTTCGATCCAGGTGATGGTCTCGTCGCCGCGGCGCGCCTCGGCCAGCATGTCCGGCGATCCGTCGATACCGTGGATCGCGGCCTCGGGCCAGCGTGCCCTCAAACAGGCCGTGGCGTTGCCGGGGCCGCATCCCAGGTCGATAATCAATTGAGGATCGATGTCGGGGATCCGCGTGATGAGGTCGAGCGCCGGACGCAGGCGGTGGTCGCCGAACTGCAGATAGCGCGCTGGATCCCAACTGGGGTTCCCTCCTGTCATCGTCCTGAGCCCCCTTTCATTCTGCCTAGACGCGCGATTTGCCTAGGATGCCGACTGCATGTCCGCGCTCGTTTTGCCCCCGTGCTCGGCCGACCATCCATTGGGGTCCTCCAGAAAAGCGCGAACCTTCGCGGGACCTTCACCCGGAAGATACCCCTGTCGCTCCGCTTCGGCCAGGGTATCCCACCAGGTGGCAAGCGCGTGAAGCTTCACGCCTTCGGCTTCCAGCGCGGCGATACCTTCGGGAAATATACCGTAGTGGAACACCACGAAGCTATGGTGCACCCGGGCGCCCGCATTGCGCAATGCATTGATGAAGTTGAGCTTGGAGCCGCCGTCGGTGGCCAGGTCCTCGACCAGCAGGACCCGGTCCTGTTCGCCGAGCGCGCCTTCGATCTGGGCGTCGCGGCCGAATCCCTTGGGCTTCTTGCGCACATAGAGCATCGGCAGGGACAGACGGTCGGCGATCCAGGCGGCAAAGGGGATCCCCGCCGTCTCGCCGCCGGCGATGGCCTCCAGCGACTCGAAACCGACTTCCTGCTCGATGACCTCGACCGCCATGGCCATGAGCCGGTCGCGGGCACGCGGAAAGGAGATGATCTTGCGGCAATCGACATAGACCGGGCTGGCCCTGCCGGAGGTGAAGATAAAGGGGTCGTCGGGCCGGAACAGGACCGCTTCGATTTCCAGGAGAATGCGCGCCGTGACGCGGGCAATGTCTTCCCTCGGTGTCATGGACCCTACTTCTTTTTGTTTCTTACCGTTTTCATATCGGCATTGGGCCGGATTCGCAAATTGCGTCTTATACCTATGGGCCTTGAGTTTGCCTCATGGTCCTTTGGCAAGCGCAAGGGCGCGCCCGCAGCGTGAGCGAGGATAGCCCCAGCGGCGAATGAGCGCCCAACGGTCATTCCTTTTGACCGTTGGTGTTACCGCTACCCTGGGCCGTCCGCCTGTCAGGCGGCGCGCCGGTAGAGCACATGGGCGAGGCCCTTGTGCCGGATGTCGCGCTCGTAGTGAAAGCCGTTGCGCTCCATGACCCCGCGCGAGGCCAGGTTATGCGGCAGGGTGAAGGCGACCAGGCTGGGGATCTTCTCGATGCGGTTCTTGCCGTCGGCCAGGACGGCGCGGGCCATCTCGCTGGCGAAGCCCTGGCGCCAGAAGACCGACCGCTGGCCGTAGAGCAGTTCGACCTCGGGGGCGCCCTCCACCAGGCAGTGCTGCAGGCCGCAGTAGCCGACGAAATCGCCGTTGCTCGAAAGACGAAAGGACCAGACCCCGAAGCCCGCGCGGATCCAGTCCGCGCGGAAGGCCTCGACCCAGCGTCGCGTCGTGCTGTCGGGCAGGGGCCGGCCGTCGAGCGACAGCGTGCGCATGACGAAGGGGTCGCCGTGGATCAGGCAGAGGTTCGGGTGATCGCCGCCGTCGAAGGGCCGGGCGGTGAGGCGCGCGGTGGTGAGCTGCATCACGGCCGCGCCTTGTCGAGATTGATGATTCGGAAGGTGCCGTCGCCGCGGCCGATCAGCCGTTCGTTCTGATCGAAGACCTCGCAGGTGGCAAAGAAGACCGAACGGCCGCCGCCCTTGAGGCTGGCGCGGGCAAAGATGGTGTCGCCGGCCTGGGCGGCGGCGATGAACTGGGTGGTGAGGGCGAGCGTGACGGCGCGCCGGAGCGGCTCGCCCGGTTCGCTGTGGACGCCGACCAGCCCGCAGGCCGCGTCGATCACCGTGGTCAGGACGCCGCCGTGCATGAAGCCGCTGCGGTTGGCGTGGCGGGCATCGAGCGCGACGGTGATCTCCGCCGCGCCGGCCTCCCAGCGGGCGATCTGGTAGTTCACCAGGGCGGCGAAGCCGTCGGCCGGTTGCGAGGGGTCTGCTCGTGTGGGGCCGTCTTGGGAGGGGCCGTCTTGGGAGGGGCCGTCTTGGGAGGGGCCGTCTTGGGAGGGGCCGTCTTGGGAGGGGCCGTCTTGGGAGGGGCCGTCTTGGGAGGGGCCGTCTTGGGAGGGGCCGTCT
>JAJFGK010000114.1 GCA_021776195.1 Kiloniellaceae bacterium
TCCATCTCCGGCGCAACCGGCCCGGCTTCTCTGGCATCGATAAGTGTCCACTTGATAACAAGCGGACACTAAAGTCCGCGACCCGCAAAAAGATCACAGATCAGACGAACTGACGAAAGGCGGCCCACGCCGGAGGCCTACGCCCCACCGTCACCCGAACCAGAACCGCCGATTGACAACAACCTGGACCCAGAGGCCCGGCGCAGGGCTCGTGAAAGAGCCGCCCAGGAACGAAGCCGCCGAGGCCGCAACTCCTTGCGCATCCCACTTGATGGGGCTGTCGCTGGAGTATCGCAGTCAGGCGGGTCTGGAGTTCAAATCCCTTGACCATCAACCAACTGAAAATATCCCACACACGCGTGACCACCCCTGTATAATTTTATCGCGGCAGACGGCTACCCTGTAGCACCACAAGGAGACATGAAGCCCCCCACCAAACCCACCACCGATCCCACCTTCATAGATGGAGCGGGCATCGAGTGGAAACGGTCGGTCGACGCGGCCACAGGAAGGGTCACAGAGACCCGCGTGACCCCCTTCTCGAAGGCCAACCAGGGCCCTCAGAGGACCGCAGTCCGTCAATACTTCCTGAGCAGCGATGCCTCCTACAGGCACCTCGTCAGGGAACTGCACGAGGCCCGTGTGACGACCCTGCGCCAAGCCCAGCGATACCTTCACAGGCGAGGGCGAGGCTCCAGCGTCACCCCCGATCTAAAGGCCGCTGTGGAAGAGGTACGAATGGCCTTGGACCCAGATCTCCCAACCATCGAGGCTCTGCTAAAGACGGTGGACCTGTTGCTCCCTGACGAGCTGGTACGGAAGGTTCTGTTGGCCAATCACTCAGACGAGGACCCCGCCTTGATCGAAAGGGTTGTCGCCCGTCTTCCTCGGGAGAGGAGGCGGATGAAGGTGACCATTGACCATGAACGGGCGGCCCGGCTGGTAACTCCTCGGGTCGCTTCCCCATGAAACTCATCAGGCCTCGCGGGGCCCCTCCTTATTGGACGAGGCCAACCGATCCGCTCCTGGCCCGCTTCTGGGACGATCAGTTTGAGGTCCGAGAGTCATCTTCCCGATGGCCCGAGGGCCACCCCCTAGCCCATATCCTGATCCGCCTGGACGTTCCCGAGAGGAACCGAACGCCTATGCTCACCACCAACATCAACACCAAGCTGGAGCCACGCTCGCTGGAAGCCTTCAGGGCCCTCCAGGCGGCTTGTGCCGGCCAAGGACTCCCCGCGTCGACAGGGGACATCATCAGAGGAGCCCTCTGCATCGCCGCAGAGGCCCATACGGAGTGGCTCCAGACCCAACACGAAGGAAAGGAAGAACATCAACATGGGACAACGCAGTCCTGATTGGAACCCCGACCGCCGCACGATGCGAAAGATCGTGTGGTTGAACGTCGCGGAGAACGAGGAATTGGAGGCCATCATTCAGTACCTCAAGGAGGACGGGATGGGCCTCGAAGTAGGCATCGGAGAGGTCTTCAGGGCCGGGCTCCGAGCCTATTTGCGAGAGCTAACAGAGCGGCACGAGAAGCTGAGTAAGCCCCAAGCGCCCGCTCAGCCGGTTCAACAACCCCAGCCCGCCCCGTGCCCAAATCTCGGCGCCTCGGCCTTCGTATGACGATTGAGACGAGGGCCGTCTCGGTGGTCCTCCATCAGAGTTCGCTTGCGGCCTTTCGGGAACTCAAGGAACTCCTCGAGCTCAGGGATGGAGCACCCGCGACTGCTGAGGACGTGATCGCAGGAGCCCTGATCTCCACGATCAATCGGATTAGAGAGGCCCGTATCGCCTGTGCCGCAGGACACGATAAGGGCCTGGAGCTGACGCACTGACCCAGTGTCAGAGCCGGTCCTTGTGGCCACTCCACAAGACCCCAACAGAACACAAAGGAACTCATCACCTATGAGCAAGACCACCAACGTCGCGATTGCCCCCGGAAGTGAGGGCCGCGCAGTTGATCACTCATTCGAACACTCGTCAGACTCCAACATCGTCATGGATGCCGCCTCCCGAGGCCACACAGGCATCTTTGCGACGGCCCGAGACAAGGGGGGCCTGCCGCCTCAAGAGATCAACGAAGAAACCCGGATCAGGATTAACGGCGTCGATGCCCCGGTGAGGCAATGGTCTGCACTGGGCTATGTCGAGAAGGACGCTAACGGCAAGTGGGTAGAGGCTGGACAGACCCAGGCCCCCGCGCCGTCCACCCCTGGCCAAAAGGAGGCCGCGCAGTCCCCTGGTGAGGCCCCAAACGACCAGAACAACGCCCCCGGAGATGACATCGAACGACCCCCTCTCCCAAACAACCTGGACCCGGTCGTTGCGGGCTTCTCTGAGGCCGTGGCTGACATGGGACACGACAGCAGTGAGGTCCTAATGGAGTACATCCATGACCCCTCAAAGCTCCCCGTTGCTCTCCAGCAGATCGCCCACGAAAAGGGCGTTACGGAAGAGGAGATGCTAGGCGCCGTGGAAGAGATCGCGACTTCCTTCGATGACCAGTACCGGGAGTTCGTCACCAAGCAAGGGATCGATCCTGATCGATTGAATGAGTGGATCCAGTGGCAGCCGCAGGGCAAGCAATGGTCCACCAACGCGATCTATCAGCATTACCTGGATGGCAGCTTCCGAGGCTACAAAGAACTGGCCCAGCGGTTCCAGATGGCACATGGGGATGCCCAAGGGTTTCGCCAGCAGAGCCCGCAGATGGAGGTACGCATTCGAGCGCCTGAGCGACGGTCGGCCGGGGTCACTGTGGGTCGGTGATCCCTCGCTGGGTAGTCAACGGGTCTGTCCCCCGTCCCCACCATGCCTTTGGCTGGCCCCTCGTAATCGAATGGGAGCCAGGGTGTCATGGTGGGGACGAGGGGCGACCAGAGAGATCGGCTCAGATATTACTTCTGTCAGGATGACGGGCTTCGAACCTGTTTTGCTGTCTAGCTAACGCAGCTAATCGAGCATTTCGTTGTAGACCACGAATATCCTCTCCGCCCGATCAAGGGTCGAGTTTACCGCGCCATTATCTGCAGACAAAACGCCACTGTTCTTGATCAGCCAGTCCGCTGGCCTGTAGTGGCTAAACGTTGGAATTTCGTCTGGCAACAAATTGAAGTACGCCTCCGCTTTCTTTACCTGCCGTTCCGTCACGTCTGCGCCAGTCAGCTTCATTGCGTCGAGCTTGTAATCGCCTTTTAGACCGTAGCAGTCATTAACAATCTCGCAGAAAAGTTCAGGGGCAAACAAGTCTTCAATATCCGCCTCCAGCTTATCAAGAAGCTCCGCGATGGTGTGCAGACGCCCAGCCGCAAGGATTTGGCTTTTGCGAATACGTTCAATCTTAGCCTTCTCGCCTTGGGCTTGGTCAGACAGGACCGCAATATTCAAGTGATTGCCCGCGAACAGCGACACGAATGGCCTGATGTTGTCGATGCCGCCCGCTGGGCACATTGTCCAACGTGGGTCGAGCGTCGTTTTACCTCTAATCTCAAGTTCGTTAGACAGCGCCTGCAAATACAGAATATCAGATGTGCCTTCGACAAGCAGGGTATTCTCGCCGACGAATAGAGACTGTGTGATCTCGTAGCCGAGCGCGCCTTGAAGCGGGAAGATTGTGTCCTTATCCGTGCTCATCACATCTTCGGTTATCTTGGTTCCCTCGGACGACGGGCGATGCTTTTCGTCGTAAACGATCACGTCTTCGACAACCCGGCAGTCAGTGAGGCGCGTCGGCGGCACCATGAAGGGTGAATGAGTCGAGAACACTACTTGATGGGCGGGAAGAAGCTCTTCTTCGATGTAGCGCAGGAGGTCAGCTTGCGCCTTGCCGTGCAGGGTTAGGCCAGGTTCATCGAGCAGGATGATCACGTTGTCCGTGTCGCGCCGCATCATCGCGAACTGCACAAGGAAGGAAAAGAACCAGACAAACCCTGCACTGCGCTCTGAGAATGACACACTGGCGCGGTGCAGGCGGTTAAACACGCGGGCACGGGCAACAGGTCCAGTATTGAACGGAGCCTTGTCCTGTGGGCGCCCTTCGCTAAGTTTCACTTCAACTTCGAGGTTGTCGTTCTGGGACCAGTATTTGAAGATCTGATCGGTTATGTCTGCCGACGCCGCCTCGCACTTTGCGTTCAGTTCCTCGAAACGGGGTGCGCCGTTGAGTTCTTCAAGTGAGGTTCCCGCCAACCGCAGGAAATCTAGAAATATCTTGTCCGCAGGGTCAACGGTGTTAGCAGCCGTGTCCGCCGCGAGCTGCTGGATGGAAAGCTGGCCGTTCATGCGGTCATAGTGCGAAGTGTAGAAAAACTTCGGGACCAGCGTGCTTGTTAGATCTATCGCCTTGCATTGTAGGGACGCGTTACGAAAATCTGACAGATGTTTGCGTAGGTTCTCTTGCTTAACCGTCCGCTCGGGCAGTTCTTTCAGCGCTACCAAGAGGGACTCGACCGTTGTTGCTCTCGCGAGGGACGCCTTCTCAGCGGCGTTGAACTTAAAGGACTCTTTGATGCTAGTGATCGCCGCCCCCTCGTCGAGGGCGAAGTCCCAGGTGGTTCCTTTCTCGTTGTAAGATTTCGAAATCGTGAACTCACGGGACTTCACGGCGTGTTCACCAAACGCGTCAACGAGCAAGTCATGGCCCTCGTCGGACAATTCCCACCAGGTCGCGACAACAATCGCGTCGCTGTGCGGGTGGCGCTCCTTGTAACGCGTCGCAAACCGGCGAGGGTAGTCCTCGGTAACGTCGAACGTGGTTTGCGCTTCACCATACGGCCTGATGGACTGTATGGCTGAGAGCGTGGCCGTCTTGCCTGCTTCGTTCTTCCCTACCAAGCAACACAGATCGTTGATCGAGAATTTCCCAGTGTCGAGGATCGAACGGAAGTTTCGAACTCGCGCGTGAGTAAGTTTCATAGCTATAACCTAAACATGTGAATGCCATGGATAGCATCGGTAGATTGCTTGTTACAATAGATTGTCACAGCAGCCGATGGGGTTAGAGCGGTCGTAACAGCCATCGGAGTCGCGCACCAGGGCAACGCCGGAGGGGCGAGAGAGCCATATGTCTGAACGTATGGGGTGGACGTGTGGGGAAACCAGAAAATAGATTATCAGTAAGTATTTGTTTTTAAGAAACTATTCCGCACAAAAAAGAGTTGGTGACCCCAACGGGATTCGAACCCGTGTTGCCGGCGTGAAAGGCCGGTGTCCTAGGCCTCTAGACGATAGGGTCGCGACGCGCGGAGGCGCAGGGGATTTAGCGCTTTCGCCGGGGCAATGCAAGACTTTGCGGCAGATCCCCTCACGGCTCCGAAATCAGGCCGATTTCGGCCGCCTGACGCGGGCTTTCCGGCGGTCTCCGCTGGACGATGGGCGGGCCGGTGATCTCGCGCACCAGCTTTTCGATCATGGCGGCGGAAAAGTCCTGGTAGCTGGTCGCCGACATGACGAAGGCCCCCGGGCCGCCGACGACGTTTTCCTTGTAGTAGAGCGCCACGTTGGGGTCCTCGTTGAGTATGGCCAGGCCATTGATGGTGATCCCGGCGAGGATCGCCCGGTCGCGCACCGAATCGGGCCGCTCGCCCTGATTGGCCCGGCCGTCGCCGGATATGTCGATGACGTTGCGGCGTCCCCGATAGGGGTTGGAGAAGAGCGCCTGCATGGCGAAGGTCATGGCGCTGCCCAAGGCCGTGCCGCCGCCGACCACGAAACGCGGGGTCGCATCGATCGTCGCCGCGAAGGCCTCGGAATCGGCCGGGCTGCGCAGCACCCGCCAGTCAACGGCGACAACATGGTCGCCCTGGTCCGACCACTGGATCTGGGCGACCGCGACGCCGAGATCGCCGGCCGCCCGGATCGATTCCATGATGACCGGGTCGCGAAAGCCGCTCGCCAGCCCCTTCATCTGCAGATCGAACTCCGCGGCCGAGACCGACGACGAGCTGTCGACCGCCAGGACCAATTCCAGGTCGACACTCTGCTGGGCCAGAACGGCCGTGGGCGCCGCCAAGGCGAGTCCGCAGGCCAGCACCAGGCCGGGAAGGAAATGGCGGCACCTCATGGGCTCAGCTTAACCAGTCAAGGCCGCTGCGTCTTCGACAATAAGCTGGACCTCGTCACGCCCGGACCAGGAGTCCTTCTTCAGCCGGCCGGCCAGATGCAGCGGCAGGCCGCCGGCCTTCAGCAGGCCGCTGCCGAGCTCGCTGTCCAGGGCGCGAAAGGCGATCGCCTTGAGGCGCCCGCCCGCGCTGTCCTCGATGCGCATGCGGACATGGGACTCGCCGACCACCGAGGGCGCCACCACGCGCACGCCGGGCAGCGCGAAACGCGGCGCCGGGTTGCCCATGCCGAAGGGCTCGCAGCGCTCGAACTCCTCCAGCAGAGCCAGGGTCGCCCCGCCGGGGTGGAGCGCGCCATCGAGGGTCAGGGTGGGGCGGAAGCCGCTCTCGGCGATCATCGTCGCGATGCGTTGGTCCAGAAAGGCGCGCAGATCCTCGATACGATCGCTCGCCACGGTGAGCCCGGCCGCCATGGCATGGCCGCCGCCGTTGATCAGGAGCCCGGCCTGGCGCGCGGCAACCACCGCCGCTCCCAGGTCGACACCGCCGACCGAGCGGCCGGAGCCCTTGCCCAGGGGGCCGTCCAGCGCCACCACCAGGGCGGGGCGGTTGTAGCGTTCCTTCAGGCGGCTGGCGACGATACCGATGACCCCGGCATGCCACCCCTCGCCCACGGCAAAGGCCAGGTGGCCGCGGGTCCCCGCCCCCTCTTCCATCTGCAAGATCGCCTGGTCCAGGACCTGGGCCTCGATTTCCCGCCGCTCGCTGTTCAAGGCGTCGAGATGCTGGGCCAGGCGCCGCACCTCGGCCTCGTCCTCGCTGCTGAGCAGTTGGGCACCAAGTCCCGCTTCGCCGACCCGGCCGCCGGCGTTGATACGCGGTCCCAGGAGAAATCCCAGATGATAGGCGCCCGGCTTTTCGTCCAGGCGCGCGACACTGCCCAAGGCCACCAGGCCGGGGTTGCGGCGCTGCGCCATGACCTTCAAACCCTGGGTCACGAAGGCCCGGTTGAGGCCCTTCAGGGGCACCACGTCGCAGACCGTGCCGAGGGCGACCAGATCGAGCCAGAGCCGCAAGTCGGGCTCGCTCCTGTTCTGCCGGCGGTACCAGCCGGACTCGCGCAATTGGCGGTTGACCGCCACCAGGAACAGAAACGTCACGCCCACGGCGGCGAGATGGCCCAGCGCGGTGGTATCGTCCAGGCGGTTCGGATTGACCACGGCGCTGGCCGGCGGCAGACGGGATTCGGCCAGATGATGGTCCAGCACGATGACCTGCAGGCCCGCCGCCGCCGCCGCTTCCAGCGGCTCGAAGGCGGAGATGCCGCAGTCGACCGTGATCGCCAGATCGATACCCTCGGCCCGCAGTTTCAACAGCGCCGGGGCATTGGGTCCGTAGCCTTCGGCCAGACGGTCGGGAACGTAAATCCGCAGAGGGCAGCCCAGGGCCGCGAAGAAGCGGTGCAGCAGGGCGGCCGAGGTCGCGCCATCGACATCGTAGTCGCCGAAGACCGCCACCTTCTCGCCGTCGGCAATCGCCTTCACCGTACGGTCGGCGGCGCGGTCCATGTCGACCAGGCTGGAGGGATCGGGCAACAGGGTACGCAGGGTCGGGTTGAGAAAATCTTCGGCCGCCTCCAGGTCGATCCCGCGCCCGGCCAACAGGCGCCCGAGGATCTCGCTGACCCCCATCTGCTGGGCCAGGGCCAAGGCGGCGCGGCCATCGCCCTGGCGCTCTTCCCAGCGCCGCCCGGTCAGGGACCGCTCGACACCGAGAAAGGCCGCGGCCTCCGTGGATGACCGCACGACGGGCGCCGGCTCCGTCATGGCCTGCGCACCAGCTGGAAAGTTATCGCCTCGAATCCCATGGCCCGATTGTGCGGGCCCGGCCGCCCCCCGGCAAGCAATGGACTCGGTCGGGGCGATTTTAGGCCCCGAGCCCCTTGTACCAGGTCTTGCGGTCGAAGTTGTGGGTCGCGTCGATCACCCGGACGGTGCCCGATTTGGACCGCATGACCAACGACTGGGTGGTGGCGCCATTGGCGGTCCGGCGCACGCCTTTCAGCAGCGAACCGTCGGTCACGCCGGTCGCGGCGAACATCACCTCGCCGTCGGCCAGCTCGCGCAGGCCGTACTTGCGGTCGAAATCGGTGATCCCCATGCGCGAGGCCCGGCCGCGCTCGTCGTCGTTGCGGAACACCAGACGGCCTTGCATCTGGCCGCCGATGCAGCGCAGCGCCGCCGCCGCCAGCACGCCCTCGGGCGCGCCGCCGGTGCCGACATACATATCGATGCCGCTGTCGGCGCTGCTGGTCGCCATCACCCCGGACACGTCGCCGTCGCCGATCAGGACAATGCGCGCGCCGGCCTCGCGGGTCTGGGCGATGATATCGGCGTGCCGCGGCCGATCGAGGATGCAAACCACCAGATCGGCGATTTCGAGGGACCGCGCCTTGGCCAGGGCCGTCAGGTTCTCTTTCGGACTGGCATCGAGGTCGACAATCCCGTCCGGCAGGCCGCCGCCCACGGCGATCTTTTCCATATAGGTGTCGGGCGCGTTCAGGAAGCCGCCCTCCTCGGCCATGGCAATCACCGCCAGGGCGTTGGGGCCGCCCTTGGCGGTCAGGGTCGTGCCCTCCAGGGGATCCAGCGCGATATCGATATTGGGCCCGCCGCCGCCGACCTTCTCGCCAATAAAGAGCATCGGCGCTTCGTCGCGTTCGCCCTCGCCGATCACCACCGTGCCGTCGATGGCCAGGCTGTTGAGCGATTCCCGCATGGCATTGACCGCGGCCTGGTCGGCGGCCTTTTCGTCGCCGCGCCCCATCAGGCGCGATGCGGCCAGCGCCGCCGCCTCGGTGACCCGCACGACCTCGAGCGCCAGATTGCGCTCCATTCCGGTTTCCATGGCATTCCTCCCTCAAGATTGGCGCTGTTTTATGGGGGCGCCGCTTTGTTGTTTTCTATTCTGGGTTTGCGATTCTGGCGTAGCAATTTCAGTGCCTAAAGAGCCTCGATGCGGATCATACAGGGGGCCTCGATCATCGCGGCGTCGCGCGCGATGACCCCCAGCGCCTGACGCATCTGGGCCTCGACCGTTTCGTGGGTGATGATCACCACCGGCACGGGCTCGCCCTCGCCATCGCCGCGGCCGTGCTGAATCATCGATTCCATTGAGATCTGGGCGTCGCGCAGGGCGGCCGCCACCGTGGCGATCACGCCAGGCTGGTCGCGCACGGTCAGGCGGATGTAATAGCAACCGCGCCGTTCTTCCATGGCCAGGGCCCGGGGCTTGGCGAGAGCGTCGCCGGGCGCGACAAAGGGCGGCAGGCGGTTGCCGCGCGCCAAATCGACAATATCCGCGACCACCGCGGAGGCCGTCGGGCCGGCCCCGGCGCCAGCGCCCTCGGAGACGATCGAGCCGACAAAGTCGCCTTGCGCCACCACGGCATTGGTGACCCCCTCGACGGCGGCAATGGCATCGCTTTTGCGCACCATGCAGGCGTGAACCCGCTGTTCCAGGCCTTCGTCCGTCTGGCGGGCGATTCCCAACAACTTGATGCGGTAGCCCAGTTCCTCCGCCGAGGCGATGTCAAAGGCCGTGATATGACGGATACCCTCGATAAAGACATCCTCGAACGAGACCTCGCTGCCGAAAGCCAGTGCGGCCAGGATCGCCAGTTTATGGGCCGCATCGACACCGTCGATATCGAAGCCGGGGTCGGCCTCCGCGTAGCCCAGCCTTTGGGCCTCGGCCAGGACCACATCGAAATCGCGGCCGGTTTCGCGCATGGTGGTCAGGATGTAATTGCAGGTCCCGTTCAAAATCCCATAGACCTGCGACACCTCGTTGGCCGCCATGCCTTCGCGCAGGGTCTTGATGATCGGGATTCCGCCGGCCACGGCGGCCTCGTATGCGACCGTGCATCCCTTCTCCGCCGCCCGGCGGGCGAGCGCGGCGCCGTGATGAGCGATCAGCGCCTTGTTCGCCGTCACCACGTCCTTGCCGGCATCGAGCGCCGCCTCGACGGCGGCCTTCGCGATCCCCTCGGAGCCCCCGATCAGCTCGACGAAAATCGCCGCCTCGGCCTCCCGCGCCATGGCCACGGCATCGTCGTACCAAACCGCCTGGGACAGATCGACGCCCCGATCCTTGCCTCGATCGCGCGATGAAACCGCGGCTACTTGCAGGACACGGCCGGCCCGCGCCGCCAGGCGACCGGCGTGGCGTTCGAGCAGGCCCAGGGTCCCGGCCCCTACGGTGCCCAGGCCCGCCACCGCGATGTTGATGGGTTGCTCCAAGATATCGCTCCCGCTCGTAGATCAGGACAAAAAACAGCAATAACGAATTGATTCAACTAGATAAACGAGAGACCCTGTCGCCAGAGAAACCCCGCGACCGCCCGTGATGTATCAGAAGATCAGGAAGATTTCGGCGCGACGGTTGCCGGATTCACCGGTCGGCATGAACTCGTGATAGACCGGCTGCGCGTCGGCTCTCGCCTCGGTCCGCACCGAACCCTGCGGTGCGCCAAGCTTCGCCAGGGCGCTGGCGATGGCATTGGCCCGCTTCACGGAAATATTGAAGTTGGCGACCTGGTGCTGGGCCGGACTGGTGTTACCGGTGCGCGAGGAGGCATGTCCCACCACCATGATCTCGGCGCCGCGTTGGCGCTGCGACGCAATGACGCCGCGCAGCACTTCCAGGTCCGAGGCGTCGAGCGCCGCCGACCCGTGGCCGAAGAATATCACTGCCGCCAGGACAGACTGCCGCGGCGGGCTGTAGGTCGGCGCCGGAGGGGCTGTCGCAGGCACCGTCGCGACCTGGGGCTGGACCGCCGATGGCGACTGCACCGTACTGGGAACGGATGGAATGGCCGGAACCGCACCCGTCAGCTGGCCGTTCTGGGAGGGCGCGGCCGGCACTTGGGGCTGCGCCAGGCTACCGCCGGCGACCAGGGTCTCGTCGCTGTACTGGGCATTGGCCCGGTCCGCCGCGAGACCCGCCGCGGTTTGGGCGCGAACCTCGGAGCTCGACGCCACCCGGGGTTCGCTCGGAACCTGGGCGAGATTGGGAATTTGCGCATTCTCATCGACATTGGAGTCGGGAATTCCGGCTTCGTCGTCGCCGAACCATTCCGTCGGATCGGCCCAGTCGGGCACGACGGAGCACCCCCCCAGCAGCAGCGGCAACAAGAGCAGCGGCACCATAAGTGTCCTAAAGTGAAGCTTTTCACCCCACCGGTTCATGGGCCCCTCCGTCACACTCTTTGGCAATAACATAGGTGCTCCCGCAGCGGTCTGGCGGCTGGAATGGAACAATTTATGCCTGGAGCCGCCCTTTTGCACAAGCCGCCATTCCGGGGCACAGCACGGTTCGAAAGCTTCACCGAACCAGCGCCCTTGACGATTCCGGTACCATCACTATGTTGCGCCGCAACCGATATTAGGCCGGTGCAGGCTGCCAAATTTGATGCAGCGCGGACAGGCAGGCACCCTCCATTGAATGGACCCACGCCCATGAGCAGCAAAGCCTCCAACGGCCCGGCAGGCGACGCGCCGCAGGTCAAGATGCCCGATCCGGCAGCCATGACGGCCGCGATGACCAGCATCGCCGAGCGCAGCCAGAAACTGGTGACGGAGTTTCTGACCCGACAGGCCGAAGACGGCAACGGCAACGGCGGCGGCAATCCCGACCCCTTCAACCTGGGCAGCGCATTCCTGGAGATGACATCGCGCATGATGACCGACCCGGGTCGTCTGGTCGAAGCGCAGATGAACCTCTGGCAGGGTTACATGCAGCTTTGGCAGGACACGACCCAACGGATGATGGGCCAGGAGGTCGAGCCGCTGGTGCGGCCGGCGAGCGACGACCGGCGTTTCAAGGACAGCGCCTGGGAGGAGAACCAGGTCTTCGATTTCATCAAGCAGTCCTATCTGCTGACCGCGCGCTGGATGCAGTCCTCGGTCAAGGAGGTCGAGGGGCTCGATCCCAAGACCGCCCAGAAGATCGATTTCTACACCCGGCAGTTCGTCGATGCCCTGGCCCCCTCGAACTTCGTCCTGACCAATCCCGAGGCCCTGCGGGCGACGGTGGAGAGCGGCGGCGAAAACCTGGTCAAGGGCCTGGAAAACCTGCTCAGCGATCTGGAAGACGGCAAGGGCAAGCTCAAGATCAAAATGACCGACGCCGAGGCCTTCGAACTCGGCAGCAACATCGCGATCACGCCTGGCGCCGTGGTCTACCGCAACGACCTGATGGAGCTGCTGCAGTTCACCCCGAGCACGGAGAAGGTCTACAAGCGCCCGCTGCTGATCATCCCGCCCTGGATCAACAAATACTACATCCTCGATCTGCGCGAGAAGAACTCCTTCATCAAGTGGGCGGTGGGCGAAGGCCACACGGTCTTTTGCGTCTCCTGGGTCAATCCCGACGAGAAGCTGGCCCAGAAGACCTTCGAGGACTACATGGTCGAGGCCCCGCTGGCCGCGCTCGACGCCATCGAGCAGGCGACCGGCGAGAAAGATGTCAATGTCATCGGCTATTGCCTGGGCGGCACCCTGCTGGCCGCCACCCTGGCCTACATGACGGCCAAGAAGGACGAGCGCATCAAGTCCGCGACCTTCTTCACCACCCTGACAGATTTCACCGACCCGGGCGAACTGGGGGTCTTCATCGACGAGGCCCAACTCGAAAGCCTGGAGCGCAAGATGAACGAGCGCGGCTATCTTGAGGGCTCCGAGATGGCGACCACTTTCAACATGCTGCGCGCCAACGACCTGATCTGGTCCTTCGTGGTCAACAACTACCTGCTGGGCAAGGACCCCTTCCCCTTCGACCTGCTCTATTGGAATAGCGATTCGACCCGCATGCCGGCGGCCATGCATTCCTTTTATCTGCGCAAAATGTATCAGGAGAACCTGCTCAAGGAGCCCGGCGGCATCACCCTGCTGAACGAGCCGATCGACCTGACCAGGATCAAGACGCCGGCCTTCATGATCTCCACCCGCGAGGATCATATCGCGCCCTGGAAGTCGACCTACGCCCTGACCCAGATGCTGTCGGGCCCGGTCAAGTTCGTCCTGGCCGCCTCCGGCCATATCGCCGGCGTGGTCAACCCGCCGGCCTCGAACAAGTACTGCCACTGGACCAACGACAAGAACCCCAAGGACCCGGACAAGTGGTTCGAAAGCGCGGCCGAGCATCCTGGCTCCTGGTGGCCGGCCTGGTCGAAGTGGGTCGCGCGCAAGGCCGGCGCCAAGGTCGCCGCCCGCGAGCCCGGCGCTGGCAAGCTGCCGGTGCTGGAGGCCGCGCCCGGCAGCTACGTGCGAGTCAAGTCGGCGGTCGAGAACTAGATCAGAACGTCCTCAGCGACGCCACAGCACGGGAAAGCAGTCTTCCGGCATGGGGTCGCCCGGCTTCAGGCCGATATCGCCGAGCGGCGGGGACATTTCGCCGGGGCGGATGCAGTAGACGACGTCGTCGCCGAGCCAGCGGGTCGAAAAGGCGCGCCGCCGGTCTTTCACCAAGCCCGAGCCAGTGCCGTGCAGGGTGCGGAAGTCGAAAACAACGGTATCCCCCGGCTCCAGGTCCCAGCCGCGCAGATCATAGGTCGCGTCGCCGGCCGCGATATCCGGGACCGGGCTCATGCTCGCATCCTCCGTGTTGAAGTCGGCGCCGTCGAGAAAGACCCGCGGGTAGAAGACCTTGCCCCAGCGGTGCGAGCCCGCGACGAAACGCACGGCCACCTCCTCGGTCATGGCATCCAGGGCAACATAGACCGAAGCGGTCTGCGTCCCCTCGACGCAGTAGTAGGGCATATCCTGATGCCAGGGCGTCGCCCGTGAGGTGCCCGGCTCTTTCAGAAAACAGTGCTCGTGGAAGAACTGCGCCCGCCGCGCGCCCATGAGCTGGCCGGCCAGGGCCGCCGCCGGGGAGCCGAGGACGAAGTCGCGGTACTCCGGTATCCGATGCCAGTTGCAGTAGCTGTCGAAGAAGCGCCCCGGCGCACCGCTCGGGTTGCTCTCGCAGGGAAAGGCATAGGCCTCAGGCGCGGCGAGGTTGCGCTCCAGGCCGGCGCGCAGAGGCTCGACCCAGTCGGCAAAGGCCCCGCGCAGCAGCACCACGCCGTCACGCCGGTAGCTCTCGAGCGTGGCAGGGTCGAGCGCCATGGCAGCCGGCGGCGCGCGCCGCGCCAGGGCCTCGGCCAGGTCCGGCCCGGGCCGCCAGTCGACGGTCATCCGGTTGAAGCCCTCACCCCCTTGCATGGCCCCCCCTTGCATGGCCCCCTCTTGCATGGCGCAGTCCTCCGATCCTCTCGCAGGCGCCGACGGCCTCGTCGACGATGCGGTCGATGATAGCCTCGGCCGGCTCGATGGCATCGGCAAAGCAGGCGCCCTGGCCATAGTCCAGCATACCCTTGGTCAGATCGCCGGTGGCATAGGCCTCGCGGGTCTGACCGCCTTCCACCAGGGGCCGGTAGCTTTCGAAGTCGAGGATGCCCTGGTCCTCCAGCGCGGCCACCGCCTCCGCCGCGTCGTTGCGCAGCACCCGGTGGTGGTTCCTGAAAACCTGCATGATGACCATGCTGTCGAGCTCGCTGCCGGCGACGATCCGCTCCTTGATCGCCCGATGCGACCAGATCTCCTCCGACACCAGCATGCGGGTGCCCATCAGGACACCGTCGCAACCCATCGCCAGGGCGGCCGCGAGCTGCTGACCGGTGCCGATGCCGCCGCCGAGGATCACCGGGATCGAGAGCTTTTGCGGACCCAGGGTGCCCTGAACCATCGAGCCGATCATCATGTAGCCCGGGTGGCCGCCGCACTCCGCGCCAACAACGATGACGGCGTCGACCCCGGCCTTCTCGGCACTGAGGGCAAAGCGCACGGCGGGGACCTTGTGAATCACCGTGACCCCGGCTTCCTTCAGGGCCGGCAGGATCTTGGCGGGCTGGCCGCCGGCGCTCTCGACCACGCCGACGCCCTCGGTCGCGATCACATCGAGATAGGGCAGCAGGCGGTCGTTGGCGTCGTCGCGCATGGAAATGTAGAGATTGACGCCAAAGAGCTTGCCGCCGGTCAGGTCGCGGCACTTCTGGATCTCGTCGCGCAGCTTCGCCGGCTCGCCGCAGGTCAGGGCCGAGATGAAACCGAGCGAGCCCGCGTTGACCGCGGCGGCCACGTAGGCAGCGTCGGCCAGCCACATGAGCCCGCCGCAGAGGATCGGGTGCCGGATGCCGAGCAGATCGGTCAGCCGGGTCGAAAAAACCGCGTCACGCAAGTCTCACGCCCCCTTGTCGCCCTGGCCTTTATCCCCGTGTCCGGCGGCCCGGTACTCGGCGCCCAGCTCGCCATAGACCTGGGCCACATAATGAAAGTCCTCGTAGTCCGCGTCGCCGAGATCGCGTCGATGCTTCGCCGGCACCCCGGCCCAGAGCTGGCCGGCGGGCACGACCTTGTTCGGCGAGACCACGGCGCCGGCGGCGACCAGCGCCCGGCCCTCGACCCGGGCGCCGTCGAGCACCACCGCGCGCATGCCGACAAAGCAGCCGCTCTCCAGGGTACAGGCATGGATCAACGCCATGTGGCCGACCGTCACATTGTCGCCGATGTGGGTCGGCATGCCGCCGCCGTGAATGCGATAGTCCTGGCCCGACCGGTCGCTGTTCACGTGGACGATGGTGCCGTCCTGCAGATTGCTGTTGCGCCCGACACGGATGGCGTTCAGGTCGCCGCGCAGCACGCAGCCGTACCAGATCGAACTGCCGGCGCCGATCTCGACGTCGCCGATGATGACGGCGGTCTCGGCGACAAAGGCCTCGGCGTGGATCTTCGGGGCGAGCCCGCGGAAGGGCAGGATCATGGCACACATGGGAGGGGCGCTCTTTTCCGATTCAAGGTTTGGCGGCGATGATCGCCCGCGTTTCGCGGAACAGGGGGCCGATGACCGGCCGCTCCAGAACAAGATCGAAGCAACGCTTGATCGCCGGATAGGGCTCGAAGATCTCCTGTGGGGGGTGGCAGAGCGCCCAGTAGGCCAGGCAGAGGTCGACCAGGCTGAAACGGGCGCCCAGGTGATAGGGCCCCCGCGCCGCCAAATGGGCTTCCACCACCGACCAGCGCTCCAGTGCCATCTCCCGGGCCCTGGCCCGAATGCGCTCCGTGTCGCCCGGGTCGGTCGAGTAGCGCTCGGCATAGAAGCTGCGCTTCATCGCCGGCTGCAGGTCGTCGCAGAAATAAAACAGCTTGGCGAGAAACAGACCGCGCTGGGGATCGTCGGTCCGGGGTGCCAGGTCCTCCAGGCCATGCCGTTCGGCGAGATACAGCATGATGGCCGGGGTCTCGTGGAGGATCTCGCCTTCCGGGGTCACCAGCGCCGGGACGAAGCCGGCCGGATTGGTCGCCAGGAACTCGGCGTCCCGGTGTTCGCCCTTGCGGATATCCACGGAGCGCTGCTCGTAGGCCAGGCCGCCTTCCCGCAACACCGCCTCGACCAGGATCGAGCGGGTAAAGCGATGACCATAGAGAATGTACAAGCTGCGCCCCTTTGTTTTCCGCTGTCGACCGTCACCGGCCAGGTTTGCGCGCCCGCAGGTGACAGCGTCTGAGGTCGCCGTTGGCCAGGGCATCGACCCTGGCCTGGCAACGCTCGATCAGCCCCTCGTAGCCGGCCTCGCCCATGGCCTCGATGATCTGGGCCCGGCCCGGTCCGCGCAGTTCCGTCATGTAGCCGCCGCCCTTCTCCTGGGTCCAGGCCGAATCGTCAGTAATCGCGATGTCCTCGAAACCGGTGCTCTCCAGGTCGGCCCGATGCGCTGCCATGGAGGTGAAGACGAAGGTCAGGCCGCCGGCGCGGAGCTGGTCGTCCCACTGGCGATAGGCCGCCGAGCTGGGGTTTTCCGTCCCGGTCATCCAGTCGCTGCCGATCAGCCGCCCGCCCGGGCGCAGGACCCGGCAATAGTCGGCGAAGACCGCCGCCTTGTCGGCGATATGGCAGAGCGCCTCCTTGGTGAAGATCAGGTCGACGCTGCCGTCGGCCAGGGGCAGGGGTCCCGGTTCGACCAGTTGAAAGGCGATTCGGTCGGTCAGCCCGTTCTCCGCGACCAGCGCCTCGGCGCGGGCGATATTGCCCGGTTCGATATCGATCCCCAGGACGTTGTCGGCACCGCACTCGCGCGCCAGCGCCATGGCGGTGCCGCCCAGGCCGCTGCCCCAGTCCACCACCCGCAGGCCCGCCAGCGTCTCGCCGTCGAGGATCCGCGCCACCTCGGCCGCCCCGCCCGGCGACAGGAAGCCCTGGCCGAAGATCATGGTCATGCTGGCGATCACCGCGTCGCTGTACTGGGACTGCCCGGTCATGGTCGCTCGCTCCCCGTCTCTCGCGGGGTCGATACAAACAAGATTTCAAGCGCCGCGCAACGCCGTGGCGGCGGCGCTCTGTGCCGGCGGGGGGGCTTGCCGAGGCCGTCCCGCGCTGCCAGGCTGGGCGCCATGAACCCCTCGCGACGCAGAAAAGCCCACGGCTGGCGGCCCGCCTGACAGGCGGTGCCAGATTGCGCGATGCGTGAAGACCGGCCGCCGATGACAAAGGCGGCCTTTTAAATGTCACCGAGCCAAGCCGCCTTCATCGGCCCGACGGTACGATGGAGGATGCCATGACCGAACCATTCGATCTCGACCAGGTTCTGCCCTGGGGTCGCGAGGCCGCGGAGTATCGGGACTTCTTCGATCTGGGAGTTCTTGATCCCAAGGCCCGAATCCTGGACTGCGGCGGCGGGCCTTCCTCCTTCAATGCGGAAATGACCGAGGCCGGCCATGCCGTCGTCTCGGTCGCTCGCTCTACTGCTACAGGGCAGCGGAGATCGCCGGCCGGGTGGAGCAAGCCCGCACCGCCATGATGGCCGGCTTGCGCCAGGCCCGGCACCGCTTCCGCTGGAACCGCTTTACCTCTCCCGAGGCGTTGGAGCAGGTCAGGCTAAATGCCTGCCGGCGGTTCCTGGCCGACCTGCCGGCCGGGCGTCAAACCGGCCGTTACATCGATGCCGCCCTGCCCGACCTACCCTTCCCGGCGGGCCGCTTCGATCTCGCGCTCTGTTCCCATTTCCTGTTTCTCTACGGCGACCACCTGGATGCCGCATTCCACATCGCGGCCATCGGCGAGATGCTGCGGGTCGCCAGTGAAGTCCGGATCTTTCCCCTTCTGGGCCTCGACGGCGCCCCCTCGCCGCACCTGGATCCGGTTCGCGCCACCCTGGAGGCGGCGGGGCATGAGATGGAAATCCTGCCTGTCGACTACGAGTTCCAGATCGGCGGCCAATCGATGCTCAAGGTGAGTTACCAGCATAACGAGACTAACCATAAAGATTCGTTTTAGAGGTTGTGGAAAATATTGTTAATGCCTGTCATAGTGGCTTTTCCTCTTCCCATCCAGCCTTCGGAGGAGCCCCCCATGGCCAACCCCATTTTCGACGTCAAGGAAGTCAAGGCGCAGATCAAGCGTTGTAAGGACGAGCCGCTGAACTGCATCTACGGGCCGCCCAAGGGCAGCGGTCCCGTGGCCTTCGCGATCAGCAAGAAACTAGGCGCCCCGGTCCTCACCAAGGCTGCGAAGCAAGAGACCGGCGGCACCAAGGCAATCCCGGGCCAGGCCCAGCTCGACGGCGACACCCTGACGATCACCGTCGAAGAGCTCTTTCCGGGTATGCAAAAGAAGCTGAAGACGCACTTCAAGCAGGAGAAGATCACCTACAAGGTCAAGGTGATCGACAAGGACGGCAACGGCGAGGCTGACGACGAGGACGAAGAAGAGATAAAGGTGCCCGGCAGCCCCGAGCTCGATCCCGAAGCGGCCAAGGTGCTGGAGGCGCTGAAGAAGATGACGCCGCGGCTGAAGCTGGCCATCGAAGCCCATGTCAGCAAAAAAGACGTGCTGATGAATGCGGCCAACGGCATCAAGACGGCGGCCAGCAGCGGCGATGTCAAATCGGCGAAGGCCGGCCTCAAGTCGCTCTCCGTGGCAATCGGCAAGCTCTCCAGCGGCCCGGCGGCGGCCGAGGTCGGGGCCGGTGGGGTATCGGTCATGCGCCTGGGCAAGGCCCGTATCGAATGGATCGACCTGCGCAGCACCTCTATCAGCGAAATCGGCCGGCTGAAGGGCCTGATAAGCGAAGCCTATCAGGGCGACCCCAATGGCCAGGCGCAAGTCAGTTCGGCAATCACCCAGCTCGACCGGGTCTTCGCCACACTGAACGAGAACATGCAAGCCCAGCTCGACGAAGTGTTGAACGAGAGCGATCCCAAGAAACGGGCGTCGCTGGCCGCAACCGCCGGCAAGACGATGTCGGACTTCCTGTCCTACGTGGATTCCGATCCCATCGTCGCTGCCATCGACGGCAACGAATTCGACCCCTCCATGACCGTAATCGCTCCCTTGCGGGCAAAGTTGAACGACATTGGAGCGGCCCTGGGCGCTTAGCGTTCAGAACATTTATTGCGCTGGAACTTCTTGCCTTAGTTGGAGGAATTCGCAATGGCCTATACCGACGCATTAGACACCGAGGACATTCAAGCACCCAAGCCGGAAAAGGTTGTCACAGGCGGCAAGCTATCGACTGCGCTGGGCCTGAAACCGCCCTCGAGCGGCCCGGTTGTGGTGAAGGAAGCGAGGCCGAAAGGAGCTGTCGAGCAACGCACATTGGCTCTGCAGAAGTTGGCCGATCTCGGCAAGGAAATGGGCTTGGGAATTGGCAACACCGGCAAAGACCTCGCCAAAGGTGCCGAGCATTTGAAGGGTAAGGAGACCGAGATTCAACTGATCCAGGATGTTGCGATCAAGAGGACCGAGACCAAGTACCAAAATGCCCGATCACAGATCGTCAAGTTGACCAAGGAGGAACGCGCGGACCCGTCGCACCTGGACAAGGTCTTGAAAGACTATCAAGACGAGGCGAGCGCGGAAATCGACAAGCTTAAATCTCTGACACTTGCCCCGGATGTCTTCGAATCAGAGGTGCAACTGGCCAAGCAGGAAGCCGAGGCAGAGGCCCAATCGGACGAGCAGAAAGCCGCATACACAAAGAAGGCCGAGGAAGTGGAGGCGAGCGTCGCGGACCTTCAGAACTGGCAGCATCTCAAGGGAGACGAAGGTCGCAAGAGCTGGTCCGCGATCAACAGCGATGCATCGAAGGACTACGAAGACGCACTGGCCAAGATGACGGCCCTGGGAACGGAGTTGAAATCAGCGTGCAAGGCGCAACAGGAGGCCCACACTCAGAAAATGACAGCGGTGGCCAAGGAGATCGCCGATCTAAAGACTGAAGTCCTCGCCTTCGAAAATACGGACGTCTACAAAAAGACGCTCGCCGATAAACAAAGGGATCAGCTTCAAGACAAGATGGCGATCATTCAAAACATCGCCTATGCCGGTTTCAACCTGGCTTCCATCGATGCCGTCAAGCCGCTGCTCAAGGAATGCCAGGGCCTCTTGAAAGAGATGCAGGGCGCCAAGGGCACATTCGACAAGATTACCGCCTATCGTAAGGCCATCAAGGCCAAGAAGGGCGGTCTGGGGGCCAAAGACAAGCTGCCGTTGACGGAAGAAAGGGCCGCGCTCCAAGCCGAGTTCGATGCCCTTGAGGATCAATGGGAAGCCATGGCGCCCGCGGCGGCGGAGCAAGCCTACAAGGCACTAGCCGAAAAAGCCGCCGGCAACTTCAATAGCGCTGCTCAACATCTCGCATGGAAGAAAAAGACAGAAAAAAGGATCACGGCATTCGCGAGTGAAGTGTCAAACCTCGACGCAGTCATCGCCAAGCTCACGTTAGGTCTGGAAAAGGCTTACGATGGTATGTTGCTGAGGGAAATCGATAAAGCGCGGGCTGGGCTGGAAAAGGACGACGTCGCGCAGCAGCCGATCGTCGACGATCTGCTGACCAAGGCAGAACTCCAGCTTCAAAAGTGGCTGAAGGTCGACGTCTCCAATATTCATCAACAGTCACAGATCACGGGTGAGGCCCTCAAGATCTTGAAAGACCACGACCTGGGTGTGGAGGAGACCGAGGCCGAGGACGCCGCGGCACAAGAACGTCAGGAGGGCCTAACCGCCTTCAAAAAAGAGTACAAAAAGTGGGCGCAGATTTACGCCAAGCTCAAGAACGAAGAGGCGGTCAAGAACAACAAGACCGAGCGCACAGTTATCAGGGAACTCGGCGAAAGCGCCCTGTCGACTGCCGAGGACACCGGCGACTTCGTCAATGCAAAGAAAATGCTCGATCGGGCCATTGTTTTGATAATCGCCCTTTCCGAAGAGGATACCGCGGCCGCAAACGAGAAGGTCAAGAAGATCGGCGCGGTTTGGGCCAAAGCGCTCAAGGATATCCAGAGTCAGCTGACAAGCCTTGCCAAAGCGGTCACGGCGGCAGCTGAAAGCGATGAAGCCGCCGCTTCTGCCACGCAAGATATCGACCAAAAACTCAAGGCGATCACGACCTATTTCAAGACCGACGTCTTCAATGGCCCTGCGGCAGTCCTGGGCAACCCGAACAGCGAATTGTCGGCCCGCCTCAGGTCCCGCGAGGAGGGGCTCAAATATGTCCGTCTCTATCTCGACTACACGCGCAGCGATCCGGTCCTGCGCCATGCGGTGGCAAATCCATTCGGCGTCACCAACGTTGGAACGGAACTTTTCACCAGGCTCCGTGAAATTGAGTACGACCTCCAGACCAGCGTGAAGCGGTAGTCGACAAAGATCAGGGAGAGCCAGTCATGTCCGATGTCTCCAATGTCCAAGAACCCGCCTTGAACCCGCAACAATCCCAGTGGATCAATGCCCTGGGAATGAAGTTCGAGGCAGCCGCGAAGTCGAGAGCCAAAGCCGCGAAGCGCGAAGAGGCTCAGCAAAAGATCGAAGACGCCCTGGGCCCGCTACGCGAACAGATTCAGGCCGACCAGTTCTACGAGATTTCGACCGGCTTGAAGGGCCTGTTTCGCAAGGCGGAGACGATTTCGTCATTGGACCCCGGCGGTGACCCGATGAAGGAGATCGACAGTTGGCACGACCTCCCTGGTTCCCAGAGTCTGCCGCCGGAAAAGATCAAAAAGATTGGAGAGTCCCTGAAGCTCATCGTCGAGCTCTCCAGGGATATGCGGCAAATGACGGACGAACAGGGCAACAAGGTCTACGAGGACGATGCCGATTTGGCCAAGGACCTGTGGCAGCCCTTGGCCCGGGAGGGCATTCTCCCGGAAAACGCCATCCCCGACAGGTTCTCGGAGGTCAAGGAGACCTTCACGGCGGCCGTCGACCTCTATGAAGAACGGTTGCAAGAACATTCCAAGGGGATGACCACCGCCAAACAGCTAATGGAGAAGTTCAACAAGGTCTCCGCCGTCATCGAGGCCGGTCTCAAAGCGGGTTCTGCCGTCGTCGGCGCGGTGGGTGGCGTCCAAGCGGCCGAGCAGGGAACAACGGCGGGTAACGTTCAAGGGTCCCGAGACCTGGCCGACGACGCTCGCATCATCAATCTGACCGCCCTGTGTCTTGCCAGCACCCGCGAGGCGGCAACCGGAATCGTTGAATCCAGGGACCTGGTGGGCGCCCTCGACCATATGAACGCCATGACTCGCGGAATTCTGCGGGCCACAGTCGGAGACGAAGTCGCCACCATGGTATACGGTTGCGTCGCCGCTGCCGCTCGCACCGCGAAAACCGGTGAGCATCTGTACAAGGGAGACCACAAGGCCGCTCTGAAGGAACTGGGCGATGCGATCGCCGCCGCGACCAGCGCCGCCGACAAGTCGGATACCAAGGTTCTGCGAGCGGTCGGCATGGGATTTCAGGCGGCCCTGACCGCCGTTGCCATCCCCAAGGGCAAACCGGATGAGATTCTGGCCGCCGTCATGAGCCAGGCGTCAAATGTGGCCAATCGCGTTGCCAAGGACGCCCTCAGCGCCCAGCAGGCCGCCGCGGTCGCGGCACTGGAAGACGATCCCGACAAAGAGGACAAGCTTGTGCACCTCAACGCGTGGTTCACCTCACGCAAAGACACCGTGTCTGATGGGACAAAAGAGCTCTCTGCTAGCATCAACGAGATTCCAGGTCTTTTGGAACTGAACAAGAAGATCAAGGCCGGCATCGACGAGGGGGCCCTGAAGGAGCTGAATGAGGAAGCCCAGAAAGCCGCGGACCAGGAACTGAAGGACTTCATGGAGTCCCCCGATGAGGACTTCGACAATCTGTTGATCAACGGGTTTTCCACCGACGACCCGGGAATGGACGAGGAAAAGCGTCTGCGCTCGCTGGAACGGTTGATCGAGGTGCAAAAGAAGCACCAGAAGACCTTCGAGCTGGCCAAGAACATCTGCCAGGGCGGGACAAAGTTCGTCCAGAACCTCTTTCCGCCTGCCGGCCTGGCGGCCGCGGGTACAGCATTGATTTTCTCCATCATGGAGGCCGTCAAGCACGCACAGCAACTGACAATCTGGGGCGATAACGTGAAGGACGCGGGAAGCGCCGGCACGGTGCAGCTCGATGCCATGATGAACCGCTACGGTCTCCAGAGCAGCCAGGCCCTCCAGGCTGACATCCTGGTGGCGACCAAGGCGGCGGCCGTGGTCGGCGAGGCGCTTAAACTGGGCGGCGTCACCGCGCCGGCGGGCTTAGCCACTGTGGCAGTCGCGCAAGCCACCGAAGGCATCATGACCGTGGCCGCATTGGTGGTTAAGGAAGCTAAGATGGCCGATGCCTGGAAAACCTATCAAAAGGCGTTGGAGACACCGCAGGACCGCAAACTGGTCCGAGAGGCCTTGCGCAAGAATCCAACCCTCGCGAAGTACGCCATGGCCTATGGCGCGGTCGTTGCCAAGAACGCCATCGCGATCAAGGGCATGACGCGCTGCGGGCTCAATGAGAAGACGCTGGCCGATCCGGCGTCAAATGTCGGTAAAGTCGTCGAGTATCTCGAGCTGGTCTATAAAGAGGACCCAACCCTGCTCAAAGCCGTTCCCGTGAAGCAGGCCTGGTATCCGGGAACGCCAACACTGACTCTAGCCAGCTGGGCCAGTTTCTATCTCAAGGCGACCACGACAGCCGAGCCGAAGCTCGCCGCCCAGGACACCAGCCGTGTCGATGTCGCAATGGACGCCTTCGAAAATGCAGACAAGGAGGTTCAGAGCATTTCGGGCGATCTGGAGCCAGATCAGGTGACCGAGATTTTTCAAAAAGCGATCGATGCCGCCAATACACTGACCGTGGCCCTGGTGAAGTTTAAGCCTCTCTCGGCGACCGACCAGACACCGCACAAGGAAATGGCGGAGTATCTGGAGTGCATTAGCGCCCAGGTCAGGCTTCGCAGTGGGGGCCTACCCAAGGAATTGGATGCCGCCCTGGCCAAGGCGCAAAAGGAAGCCGCCGAAAAGAAGATGGCAGCCGAATTGAAGGCCATGGAGGAGCATTGGGAGGATGAGGAGGACGATGAGGAGGAGGTCCCCTAAATATCATTGATGGCGCCATTCAAGCGGGACTGGTGGCCAAGCTATGGAAAACAAAAAGGGTCGCCGGTAGGCGACCCTTTTTCTTGTCCGATCCAGACTTCGAATTTGAAGAACCTGTCGACCTCAACGCTTGGAGAACTGGAACGAGCGACGGGCCTTGGCGCGGCCGTACTTCTTGCGTTCCACCACGCGCGAGTCGCGGGTCAGGAAGCCGCCGGCCTTCAGGACCGGTCGCAGGCCCGGCTCATAGGCGAGCAGCGCCTTGGAGATGCCGTGGCGCACCGCGCCGGCCTGGCCCGACAGGCCGCCACCGGTCACCGTGCAGATGACGTCGAACTGATCCTTCCGGTCGGTCGCCTCGAAGGGCTGAGCCAAGATCATGCGCAGCACCGGGCGGGCGAAGTAGACCTCCTGCTCGCGGCCGTTCACCGTCACACGGCCGGCACCGGGCTTGATCCAGACCCGGGCCACGGCGTTCTTGCGCTTGCCGGTGGCATAGGAACGGCCTTGGGCGTCGCGCTTGGGCTCAATGGTCGAGGCCTGCGCTTCGATCGCGCTCGCGGCGCCACCGCCAAGCTGGCTCAGATCCGTCAGGGTTGTGGTTTCTTCGGCCATGACTCTAGGCGCTCCGCTTGTTCTTCGGGTTGAGGGCGGCGAAGTCGAGGACTTCGGGCTGTTGGGCCTCGTGGGGATGATCGGGGCCGGCGTAGACCCGCAGGTTGCGCAGGATCTGGCGGCCCAGGCGGTTGCGCGTGACCATGCGCTCCACGGCCTTCTGCACCACCCGTTCCGGGTGATTGCCGTCGAGAATGTCTCCTGCCGTTTGCTGCTTGATGCCGCCGGGGTGCCCGGTGTGGCGGTAGTAGATCTTGTCGCTGCGCTTCTTGCCGGTCAGCTTCACCTTGCCGGCATTGATCACGATGACGTTGTCGCCGCAGTCCATATGCGGGGTGTAGGTGGTCTTGTTCTTGCCCTTGAGGATCACCGCGACCTGAACCGCGAGGCGGCCCAGCACCACGTCCTCGGCATCGATTAGAATCCACTTCTTCTCGATCTCCGAGGCCTTTGCCGAGTAGGTCTTCATCGCTATCATCACCTGTCTTGGAAAACTTGGAGAACCGGCGGCTACCCGCGCGCATCGGTTCGAAGAGCCGGCTTCTAAGGGATCACTTTATCGCTGTCAACGAGAATTCCGTCATAAACAAGAATGACTTGGATTTGTGGTATTATAGTACCGTAAATCGACGCATGACAAGCTGGCGGCAGGGAGACGGCCCATGGCAGGGACTTTGCCCGGAGATTTGAGCGGCAAGGTGGCCCTGGTCACGGGCGCCGCGGGCGGGATCGGACGGGCGACGGTCGCGGCCCTGGCCGCCGCCGGCGCGAAGGTCGCCGCCAGCGATCTCGACGCCCCTGCCCTGCCGGGTGCTGCCTTGGCCCTGGCCCAGGACATCACCCGCGAGGACCACTGGCAACGGGCCTTCGGCGCCATCGAGAGCGAGCTTGGCGGTCTCGACATCCTGGTCAACAACGCCGGGATTGCCCTGGTCAAGGACATCGAGGCCACCACCCTGGAAGAGTGGCGCCGGGTCATCGCGGTGAACCTGGACGGCTGTTTCCTCGGCACGCGGCAGGGCATCGTCGCGATGAAGCAGCGGGGCGGCGTCATCGTCAATCTTTCTTCCATCGCGGGAGAGATCGCGACCCCTCTGTTTCCCGCCTACGCGGCCTCGAAAGCCGGCGTCGCGGCGCTGACCCGGACCGCCGCGATCCACTGCACCGACAAGGGTTACCCGATCCGGATCAACACCCTGAAACCCGGTTTCGCCGACACCGATATGGTTGGGGGGATCGCCGATGCCCTGGGCGAGCCGGAGACCGTGCGGGCCAAGCTCGCGCGCTACCAGCCCATGGGCCGCCTCGCCACGGCGGAAGAGATCGCCCAAGGGGTGCTCTTCCTGGCCTCGAACCAGTCGAGCTACATGACCGGCGCCGAGCTGGTGCTCGACGGCGGCTTTACCGCGAAATAGTTATCTTGGCCGGCGTCGTGGTTCCTGCCCGCCCGCTCAGCGCCGCGTTTCGCGGTCAACCGCTGGCGGCGGCGACGCTTCGGGCTGCTCCCTTGGCCGGTCCGCTATCAGACGGGCGGTCACCCTGCCCAGCAGGGTTTCGATCTCGGCACGCACCGGGATCCAGTTTCCCTCGGTAATCTCGGCGACGAAGACCGCGCGCCGGCTGTCTTCCTTCTCCGTCGACCAACTTGGCCGTTCGCGCCGAAACCCGCCGATCCGCGTGTAGTCCAAAAGGCAGATCACCGCCGGGCCCGCGTAGGACCAGGGCCGGTCGGCCTGCAGCGCCACGGTCCCCCCATGGTTGACCTTGAGGTCGTAGCGTCTGCGGCCGTCCCAGACTTTCGCCTCGCCCTCGCAGCGTCCGGTACGGCGCAGGCCGTCGATCACATGCAACAGTGCCGTGAAGGGATCGGCGGTCCCGACAACCGTCTCCTCGGCAACCGGCGTCACCTCTTCCAGATCCGGCGGCGGCGAGACCTCGGTCCTGGGCCGGCTGGCCTCTTGCCAGCGGACCTGGGTTTCGCGCCTCTCGCCGTTAAAATTACCAAGGTGACGATGCAACAGTGGCCGGCGCTCCCCGGTGTCCAGCAGACCCTCGGTCCGGGCAGATCCGCGCCAATCGAACAACAGCCCAATCGCGCCGGTGGTCTGGCCGGCACTGCTGACGAGATAACGATCCAGCGCCTCTTTCACGCTGACGTCGGCCTCGGCGACGGTCAAATGGCCCCAGGCGACCTGATATCTGAGATCGGTCGTGGTGGCGCTCGCCGGCGGTCCAACGGCCAAAGCCAAGGTCGACAAGGCCACGATTCCGGCGATAAGTCGGGCGTGACGGAGGACGGACCGGAGCATCGCAAAGCGTCTCCTTCGAGCAGCCCCCCGTGCAAGCCTAAAACAGACCCGGTCAGGCCTGCTCCAGCTCGATCAGTGTACCAAATAAATCCTTGGGGTGCAGGAACAGCACCGGCTTGCCGTGGGCGCCGATTTTGGGCTCGCCGCCGCCCAGGACACGGGCCCCCTCGCCGGCCAGCCGGTCGCGCGCGGCAATGATGTCATCGACCTCGTAGCAGATGTGGTGCATCCCGCCGGCCGGATTGCGCGCCAGAAAGGCCGCGATGGGCGAATCTTCGCCC
Source organism: Kiloniellaceae bacterium (assembly GCA_021776195.1). The sequence continues at coordinate 27,762 of JAJFGK010000114.1, forward strand.
AAAGGCTCCAGCAGCTCGATCTTGGTGTTGGGCAGCTCGACGAAGACCACGGTGACGCCGTGATCCGGCTCGGCCTGGGGCTCGGAGACCGTGGCCCCCAGGGCACCGCGGTAGGTCGCGACCGCCGCGGCCAGGTCCGGCACGGCGATGGCGACGTGGTTCAGGCGTCCAATCATCTATTTCTCCCGCTCGTCAGTCCGCTTAGACCTCCACGTCGGCCAGGCGCATGACGCTGACCTTGGTGACCGGCTTCTTGCCGATGGCGCGGTTGACGACCCGGCGCAGGGTCATCCGCGCGGCCTCCTCGACCCCGCCGTTGTCGCGGCGCTTGCCACGCGGCAAGGCGCCAATCGCCTCTTCCACGGCCACCGCCACGCTTTCGAACAGAGCCACGTCCTCCTCGCCATCGCCCAGCACACCGATCATCTCGATTTCGGCGTCGTGCAGCAGGTCGCCGCGGTCATCGAGCGCCAGAGCGATGAAGGCGACGCCGTGGTTGGAGATCTTGCGCCGGTCCTGCAGCGTCTCGGAGCCGGCGGACATTAGCCGGCGACCGTCCACCGCGATGCGTCCGGAGGTCACCTGGCCGATCTCCCGTGCGTCGCCGGGCGCCAGTTGCACGACCCGTCCATTGGTCGTCACGATGCGCTGCGGCACCTGGCACTCGGCCGCCAAGCCCGCATGGGCGTGGAGATGGCGCGCTTCGCCGTGAACCGGCACCGCGACCTGGGGGCGGACCCACTGGTACATCTGGGCCAGTTCGTCGCGGGCCGGATGGCCCGACACGTGAATGGGACGGTCGCTGTCGGTGTAGATCTCCAACCCGCGCTCGACCAGGGCGTTCTGCAGGCCGGAAATCTCGATTTCGTTGCCGGGAATGACCCGCGAGGAAAAGATCACCGCGTCGCCGCGGTCGAGAAAGACCTGGGCATGATCGTCGTGCACGATCCGCCACAGCGCCGAACGCTTCTCGCCCTGACTGCCGGTGCAGAGCAGCAGCACCTCGTTGCGCGGCAGGTAGTCGACCTCGTCCTCGCGCAGCAGCGGCGGCAGATCCTGAAGGTAGCCATTCTCGCGCGCCACCTCGATGATGCGATACATCGAGCGGCCGACCAGCGCGACCCGCCGGCCCGCCTCGGTCGCCGCGGCGATCACGGTCTCGAGCCGCGCGACATTGCTGGCAAAGCAGGCGACGGCCACGCGTTGCTTGAGGCCGCCGATCAGTTCGACCAGAGCTTCGCGCACCTCGGCTTCCGACCCGGTGTGGCCCTCGACCAGGGCGTTGGTCGAATCGCAGACCATGGCGAGGACATCCTCATCGGCCAGCGCCTCCAGGCGGGTCCGGTCGAAGTTGTCGCCGACCAGCGGATCGGGATCGAGCTTCCAGTCGCCGGTATGCACCACCGTGCCCGCCTTGGTGCGGATGATCAGGGCGTTGGGCTCTGGAATCGAATGGGTCAGGGTGACCAGTTCGATGTCGAAGGGGCCGACGTTGAAACGGCCGGACAGCGGCACCTCGGTCACCGGCGCCACCTCGGCCAGGCCGGCCTCGGCCAACTTGCGGCGCACCAGACCCGCCGTGAAGGGCGTGGCGAAAAGCGGCGCGCGCAACCGCGGCCAGAGGTGGGGCACCGCCCCGATGTGATCTTCGTGGGCGTGAGTCAGCACGATCCCCGCCAGCTTGTCGCGGTGCTCTTCGATGAAGGCCGGATCGGGCATGAAGACATCGACCCCGGGGATTTCGCCGCGGGAAAAGGTGATGCCCAGATCGACCATCAGCCAGGCGCCGTCGTGGCCATAGAGATTGAGATTCATGCCGATCTCGCCGGTCCCGCCCAGCGGCAGGAACAGGAGGTCGTCGGGGCCCGGATGGAAGGAGTTGTTTCGGTCGGTCACGTGCGACCGCCAGACGTGTTCATTTCGTAAATGTTGAGTAGTCCCTTGAGAGTTAAATCGGGTTCAATGTGATCGATGGCGTCGGTCACCCGCTCGAACAGCGGTGCCAGTCCGCCAGTGGCGATCACGGTCATGGGCTGCCCGTACTCTTTCTTGATACGTACCGTCAAGCCCTCGATCAGCCCGACGTAGCCCCAGAAGATGCCCGACTCCATGGCCGGCTCGGTGTCCTTGCCGATCACCTGCTCGGGCTGGCGCACGCGAATGCGCGGCAACTTGGCCGCCGCCCGGGCAAAGGCCTCGACGGAAAGATTGACCCCCGGCGCCAAAACCCCGCCCTCGTAGCCGCCGTCCGCGGCGACGATGTCGAAGGAGGTCGCGGTGCCGAAATCGACCACGATCAGCGGCCCGCTATAAAGCTTGTGACCCGCCACCGCATTGACCAGCCGGTCGGCCCCGACCACGGCGGGACGGTCCATCCGGACCTCGATGCCCAGGTCCACGTCGTGGCGGCCGACGATCATCGGGTCGTGTCCGAAAAAATGGCTGCAGAGCGACGCCAGGGGATAGAGCGCATCCGGCACCACGGATGCGATGATCGCGCCGTCGATATCGCCGCGGTCGACACCCTTGAAGGCCATCGACTGCGACAGCCATACGGCATAGTCGTCCGTGGTCCGGTGCGGATCGCTGGCGGTGCGCCAGGAGCCGCGCAGCTTTTCCCCTTCGAAGACCGCGAACTTGAAGTTCGTGTTGCCGCAGTCGATGGCCAACAGCATGACCCTACCCCTCCAACCCGAAGACATCGCCGGCCGTGATGGTGCGCCGCGCGCCGTCCGGCAAGACCAGAAGCAGCGCGCCCCGTTCATCGATGGCCTCGAAGCGGCCCCGCAGCGTCTCGCGCGGCAGGCGCACCTCGATGGTCTCGCCGAGGAACTGAACATGGCGGGTCCAGGTCTTGCGCAGGGGCTCGAAGCCGTCCTCCAGCCAGCGATTGACCCAGGCCATGAAGTGACGCGAGAAGGCGTTCAGGAGGTCGACCGGGCCGATGGCGGGCGGACATCCCTCGAAGCGCAGCGAGGTCGCGGGAAAGGCCGTCTCCTCGGGATAGCTGTGTATGTTGACGCCCATCCCCAGCACCAGCCATTGCAACCCGCCCTCGGGCGTCAGCGAGGATTCCAACAGAATCCCGGCGCCCTTGCGGTCGTTGAAGAGCACATCGTTGGGCCACTTGAAGGTCACTTCGATCATCGGCGGCGCCACGCTGCCGACCGCGTCGCTGAGCGCCAAGGCCGCGACGTAGCCGAGCTGCGCGGCCTCGCCGACGGCACAGTCGGGTCGCAAGATCAGGGACAGGTAGAGGTTACCTTGCGGGCTGTGCCATTGTCGCCCCTGGCGCCCGCGGCCCCCGGTCTGCTCCTTGCTCCACACCAGGGTCCCATCTTCGGCGCCAGCCTCGGCCAGGCGCTTGGCTTCCTCGTTTGTGCTGCCGCAGGTCTCCAAGGTCACCAGACGGTAAGCCGGCGGCAGCCGGAGCTCGCCGGCCTCCGATCCGCTGTCCGTCATCCGCCGGCCAGAGCGGCAGCGGCGGCCGATGCCCCGTCGACGATCGGATTGGGGAAGGCAATGAAGAAGACCATGGCAACCGCCGTGAGGGTCAGAATGACGCTCATCTCGCGCCCGATCGGCTGCTCGAAGCTGTCCTCGGGCTCGTCGAAGTACATGAGCTTCACGATCCGCAGGTAGTAAAAGGCCCCGACCACCGAGGCCAGAACGCCGATCACGGCCAGGCTGTAGAGCCCGGCGTTGATCGCCGCCAGGAAGACGAAGTATTTGCCGAAGAAGCCGGCCAGGGGCGGAATGCCCGCCATGGAGAACATAAAGATCCCCAGGGCCAGGGCCATCATCGGCTGGCTGCGCGACAGTCCCTTCAGGTCCTCGATCTGCTCCACCATGCGGCCCTTCTGGCGCATGCAGAGAATGCAGGCGAAGGTGCCGAGGTTCATCACCAGATAGATCGCCATATAGACGGCGATACCGCGAACCCCCTCCTCCGTGCCGGCGGCCAGGCCGACCAGGGCGTAGCCGACATGGCCGATCGAGGAATAGGCCATCAGGCGCTTGATGTTGGTTTGGACGATCGCCGCGAAGGCGCCGAGGATCATCGAGGCGATGGAGATGAAGATGACGATCTGCTGCCACTGGTCGGCCAGCTCGGCGAAGGGGCCCATCAGGACCCGCACGAAGAGCGCCATGGCCGCGATCTTCGGCGCGGTGGCGAAAAAGGCGGTAACCGGGGTCGGCGCCCCTTCGTAGACGTCGGGCGTCCACATATGAAAGGGCACGGCCGAGATCTTGAAGGCCAGGCCGGCGGAGAGAAAAACCAGCCCAACGATCAGTCCCACGGGGATATCGCCGTCGTTCAGGGCAGCTCCCAGGACCGGCTCCAGGCCCGCGAAGGACGTCGTGCCGGTATAGCCGTAGATCATCGAGCAGCCGTAAAGCAGCATGCCCGAAGACAGAGCCCCCAGGACAAAGTACTTGAGGCCGGCTTCGGTGGCCCGCAGCTCGTCGCGGCGGAAAGCCGCCAAGACATAGAGCGACAGGGACTGCAGCTCGAGGCCCATGTAGAGCGACAGCAGATCGCCGGCCGAAATCATCATCATCATGCCCAGCGTCGCAAAGAGCATGAGCACGGGGAACTCGAAACGGTTCATGCCCTCGCGCTCGATAAAGCGCAGCGACATGATCATGGACACGCCGGCGCCCAGAAGAACCAGCACCTTCATGAACCCGGCGAAGCCGTCGTTCACGAAGAGCCCGAGGAAGGCGATTTCTCCGACGCCTTTATTCGCCAGCACGAGGAGGAGGCAAACCGTCAGCACGCCGACGCTCAGCATCAGCACCGAGCGGGTCGCCTGGTTGCCGCGAAAGACACCGACCATGAGCAGCACCGTCGCCCAGCAGGCCAGAAACACCTCCGGCAGGGCGATTGTCAGATCATTGCCGATCATTACGTAAACCTTTCATCACAGCGCCAGCCCGCTACTGGGTCGCCACGGTCACGGGCGCCGCATCGCCCGCCGCCGCCAGGGCCGCTTCGTAATTCTGCACCAGGTTCTCGACCGAGACCGCCATGATGTCGAGGAATGGCATGGGGTAGATCCCCATCCAGAAGGTCATCACGATCAGCGGCGCGAAGACCAGGGCCTCGCGCCGGTTCAGATCGGTAATGGACCAAAGGTCGTCCTTGGTCATGCGCCCGAAAATCACCCGGCGGTAGAGATAGAGCATGTAGGCCGCACCCAGGACCATGCCACTGGCGGCCAGAATGGCGAACAGCGTGCTGACCTGGAAGACGCCGAGAATCACGAGGAACTCACCGACGAATCCGGCCGTGCCCGGCAGTCCCACCGACGCCAGCATGAAGATCATGAAAGTCACGGCGTAGGCCGGCATGCGCTCGACCAGTCCGTCATAGCGGGCGATATCGCGGCTGTGGATCCGGTCGTAGATCACGCCGACGATCAGGAAGAGCGCGGCCGAGACGATGCCATGGCTCAGCATCTGGAAGATCGCGCCCTCGACGCCCTGTTGATTGACCAGGAAAATGCCCAGGGTCACGAAGCCCATATGAGCGACAGAGGAATAGGCGATCAGTTTCTTCATGTCCTCCTGGGCCAAGGCCACCAGGGAGGTGTAGATCACCGCCACCACGGAGAGCGCGAAAACGAAGGGCGCAAAGTAAGCGGTAGCCTCGGGCATCATCGGCAGGGAGAAGCGCAGGAAGCCGTAGGCGCCCATCTTCAAGAGCACGCCGGCCAGGATCACCGAGCCCGCGGTCGGCGCCTCGACGTGGGCATCGGGCAGCCAGGTGTGTACCGGCCACATGGGCACCTTGACCGCGAAGGAGGCGAAGAAGGCCAGCCAGAGCCAATGCTGCATGCCCGCGGGCAGCCGGACATCGGCGATGATGGTGGCAATGTCCGTGGTTCCGGCCTCGAAGTAGATCGCCATGATGGCGAGCAGCATCAGAACCGAGCCCAGCAGGGTGTAGAGAAAGAACTTGAAGGCCGCGTAGACCCGGCGCGGGCCGCCCCAGACGCCGATGATGAGGAACATCGGGATCAGCACGCCCTCGAAGAAAACGTAGAAGACCATCAGGTCCAGGGCACAAAACATGCCCACCATCAAGGTCTCGAGAACCAGGAAGGAGATCATGTACTCCTTGACGTTGGTCCGGATGGCATCCCAGCTCGCGATGATGCAGATCGGCGTCAGGAGCGTCGACAGCAGCACGAAGAGCACCGAGATTCCGTCGACCCCCATGTGATAGCTGATGCCCAGTTCGGGGATCCATTCCAGGCGGTCCTCGAACTGAAAGGCCGCCGTCGTGTGGTCGAAGTCGACCCACAACATAAGCGACAGCAGGAAGGTCGGCAGTGTGGCCCAGATCGCCGTGTTGCGGGCGTTGCGCGCGACCTCTTGCTCGTCGCCGCGCACGAACACGAGAATCAGGAACGCGCCCACCAGCGGCAGGAAGGTAATGATGGAGAGAAGCGGCCAGGAGCTCATCGACGCTTACCCCGCGTTCCAAACGATGTACCAGGTGACGAGAGCCACGACGCCGATCAACATCGCAAAGGCGTAGTGATAGACGTAACCGGTCTGCAGCAAGCTGGCGCGCTGCGCCGCGAGACGCGCGGTCAGGGCAATGCCGTCCGGGCCGAAGCGGTCGATGGTCCCGCCGTCGCCGCTCTTCCAGAGGACCCGGCCAAAACGGTGGGCCGGACGGGTGAAGAGCAGATCGAAGAGCTCGTCGAAGTACCACTTGTTCAAGATGAAGAGATACAGGGGCCGCAGCGCGCGGGCCGCCATGCCCGGCAGGTCCGGCTTCAGCATGTAGGCGATATAGGCCAACGCGATCCCGCTGCCCGCCGCCAGCAGCGGCATGAGCTTGACCCAGAAGTCGACGTGGTGGGCGGCTTCGATGGCGTTGTGGCCCTCGCGAACCAGGATGGCGCCGTTCCAGAAGTCGGCCATTCCCTCGCCGACGAAGTAGCCGCTGCCGAGCCAGCCCGCGACCACCGCGCCGATGGCCAGCACCACCAAGGGCAGCCACATGACCGGGGGCGACTCGTGCACGTGGTCCCAAGTCTCCTGGTCCATTCGCGGCTTGCCGTGGAAGGTCATGATGATCAGACGCCAGGAATAGAGCGCGGTGAAGAAGGCGGCGATCACGCCGGCCCAGTAGGCGACATAGCCCTCGGCGCCGCCATCTGTCAGGTGGGTCGAGGCATAGGCCGCCTCGATGATCAGGTCCTTGGAGAAATAGCCGGAGAAGAAGGGCACGCCGGCCAGGGCCAACGAGCCGATCCACATGAAGCTGTAGGTGATTGGAATGCGCTTCCAGAGGCCGCCCATCTTGCGCATGTCCTGCTCGTCGGCCACGGCATGGATCACCATGCCGGCCCCAAGGAACAGCAGCGCCTTGAAAAAGGCATGGGTGAAGAGGTGAAACATCGAGGCCGAATAGGCCGAAACCCCCGCCGCGAAGAACATGTAGCCGAGCTGCGAACAGGTCGAATAGGCGATGACCCGCTTGATGTCGTTCTGCGCCAGCCCCACCGTGGCGGCGAAGAAGGCGGTCGCGGCGCCGACGTAGGTCACCAGGTCCAGGGCCACCGGCGAATACTCGAACATCGGCGACAGGCGGCAGACCATGAAGACGCCGGCGGTCACCATGGTCGCGGCGTGGATCAGGGCCGAGACCGGGGTCGGGCCTTCCATGGCATCGGGTAGCCAGGTGTGCAGGCCGAGCTGGGCCGATTTGCCCATGGCGCCGATGAACAGCAGAATACAGGTCAGGGTCAGCCAGTTCACTTCGCTGCCGAGGAAGTTGAACGTCTGGTCGGTGACCCCCGGGACCGCGGCAAAGACCTCGTCGAAGGTCGCGAAGCCAAAGAGCATGAAGGTCGAGGCGATGCCCAGGGCGAAGCCGACGTCGCCCACCCGGTTGACCAGGAAGGCCTTGATCGCCGCCGCGCAGGCCGTGGGCTTGTGATACCAGAAACCGATCAGAAGGTAGGAGGCCAGGCCGACGCCTTCCCAGCCAAAGAACATCTGCAGGAAGTTATCGGCCGTCACCAGCATCAGCATGAAGAAGGTAAAGAGGCTGAGATAGGCAAAGAAACGCGGCTTGTGGGGGTCGTGGCCCATGTAGCCGATGGAGTAGACGTGCACCACGGCCGAGACCCAGGTGACCACCACCAGCATCACCGCGGTCAGGCTGTCGACGCGCAGGGCCCAGGAAACGTCGAAGTCGCCGGAGCGGATCCAGGTGAAGATTTCGGTGGTGCGGGCGTTGCCGGCGCCGGCGACGTCGAACAGTACGATGGCCGACAGCAGTGCCGAAACGCAGAGCAGCGTACAGGTCGTGTACATCGCGGCCCGGTCGCCGATCCAGCGTCCGAACAGGCCCGCGACGAGGGCGCCCAACAGCGGCAAAAAGACAATCAAAGCATCCATAAAGGCCGCTCCTACCCCTTCATCACGTTGATATCTTCCACCGCGATGGAGCCGCGATTGCGGAAGAAGACCACCAGGATAGCCAGGCCGATGGCCGCCTCGGCCGCCGCCACGGTCAACACGAACATGGCGAAGATCTGTCCCACCAGGTCCTGCAGATGGACCGAGAAAGCCACGAGGTTGATGTTCACGGCGAGCAGCATCAACTCGACCGACATCAAGATGATGATCACGTTCTTGCGGTTCAGGAAGATGCCGAAGATCCCCAGGGTAAAGAGGATCGCGGCGACCGTCAGATAGTGGCCCAGACCGATTACCAGCATCGCCTCAGACCCCGCTTCCGGTGGGCACTTTTTTGATCTCCACCGCGTCCTCGCGGCGCCGGCTGACCTGATCGTAGATCTTCTGCCGCCGCACCCCGGGCCGACGGCGCAGGGTCAAGACGATGGCGCCGATCATCGCCACCAGCAAAATCAATCCCGCGGCCTGGAACAGATAGGCGTACTTGGTATAGATGACATTGCCGATCGCGGCGGTGTTCGTGACATCGCCGGGCGCGGCCATCGGCAGCGCGAGCGCCGCGCCATGGCCGTCGGCAAAGACCCAGGTGCCGCCCACGAAGGCCAACTCGAACAGCAGCACCAGGCCGATCAGGCCGCCCAACGGCAGATACTGCAGGAATCCCTCGCGCAGGCGAACGAAGTTGATGTCCAGCATCATCACCACGAAGAGGAACAACACCGCCACCGCGCCGACGTAGACCACCACCAGGATCATTGCCAGGAACTCGGCGCCCATCAGCACGAAGAGCCCCGCGGCGTTGAAAAAGGCGAGGATCAGAAACAGCACCGAATGCACCGGGTTGCGCGACGAAATCACCATCACGCCGGAGGCGATCGCCACGAAGGCAAAGAGATAAAAGACCAGCGCCTGCACGATCATGGCCGCGTCCTTTCGCAACAACGGCAGGACCGGACACTAGCTGTTTGCCGGATCATCACCTGGATCGTCCCCTGGAAGGTCCCCTGGATCGTCATCGCCCCTCTTCCCCCTTGGTCTCGTATCCGCGCCGTCACCGATAGGGCGCATCAAGTGCGAGATTCTGGGCAATCTCCTGTTCCCAACGGTCGCCGTTCGCGAGCAGCTTTTCCTTGTTGTAGAAAAGCTCCTCGCGGGTCTCGGCCGCGAACTCGAAATTCGGCCCCTCGACGATGGCGTCGACCGGGCAGGCCTCCTGGCAGAAGCCGCAGTAGATGCACTTGGTCATGTCGATGTCGTAGCGCGTGGTGCGGCGGCTGCCGTCCTCGCGCGGTTCGGCCTCGATGGTGATGGCCTGGGCCGGACAGATCGCCTCGCAGAGCTTGCAGGCGATGCAGCGTTCTTCGCCGTTGGGATAGCGGCGCAGTACGTGCTCGCCGCGAAAGCGCGGACTGAGGGGTCCCTTCTCATAGGGGTAGTTGAGCGTTACCTTGGGGCGCCACATGTACTTGAAGGTCAGCCACATGCCGGACAGCAGCTCCCAGAGGAGAAAGCGCGTGCCGCGATCGACGAGATTCATGCGTTTCGTCCTATTCGTTCGCTGTCAGTTCGCGCCCGCCGTCATTTCGGCAGGTTGTCGGTAAAGACCAGGAAGCCCGAGACCAGAACCACCCAGAACAGCGACAGGGGCAGGAAGACCTTCCAGCCGAGCCGCATGAGCTGGTCGTAGCGAAACCGCGGGAAGGTCGCGCGCGCCCAGAGGAAAAAGAACAGCACCAGGGCGATCTTGCCAAAGAACCAGATCGGCCCGGGGATGAATTCGAGGAACGGGAACGGCGCCAGCCAGCCGCCGAGGAACAAGATGGCGGTCATGCCGCTCATCAGGATCATGTTCGCGTATTCGCCGAGGAAGAACATGGCAAAGGACATGGAGGAGTATTCGGCGAAGAAGCCCGCCACCAACTCGGATTCGCCCTCCGGCAGGTCGAAGGGCGAGCGGTTGGTTTCCGCCAGAACCGAGATGAAGAAGACCACGAACATGGGAAAGAGCGGCAGCCAGTACCAGCCGAGCAGGCCGTAATCGCCGTCCTGGGCCCGCACGATGTCCGAGAGGTTCAGCGAGCCGACGCAGATCAGCACGGTGATGATGACGAAGCCCATGGAGACCTCGTAGGACACCATCTGCGCGGCCGAGCGCAGGGCACCGAGGAAAGGGTACTTCGAGTTCGACGCCCAACCGGCCATGATCACGCCGTAGACGCCCAGGGAGGAGATCGCGAAGAGGTAGAGAATGCCCACGTTGATATCGGCGATCACCAGCCCCTCGTCGAAGGGAATGACCGCCCAGCCGACCATGCCCAGGACAAAGGTCAGCATCGGCGCCATCACGAAGACGAGACGGCTGGCGCCGGAGGGCAGGATGGTCTCCTTGAAAAAGAGCTTGGCGGCATCGGCCAGGGGCTGAAACAGACCGAAGGGGCCGACCACGTTGGGGCCCTTGCGCAACTGCATGGCGCCGATCACCTTGCGCTCGGCATAGGTCAAATAGGCCACGGCCCCCAGCAGCGGCACCACCACCAAAAGGATCTGCGCGACGATGATGATCGTCGGGAAAAGGTAGCCGTCCCAAAACTCAGCCATCGGTTCCCGTGGCCTCCTGCTTGCCGGAGACGAAGATTGCGCTGCACTCGGCCATGGTTTCCGACGCACGGCTGATCGGATCGGTCATGTAGAAATTCTCGACCGCACCGCTCAAGGGTCCGTCCTCGACCGGGCCTTCGGTACCGAAGGGCTCCCACGCCGCCGGCTGGATCTGGTCGACCGCGGCGAAGAGCGGATTGCCGGCGATCAGGCGCTGGCGCAGCTCGCCCAGGTTATCGTAGGGCAGAGGCTCGCCCAGGACGCCGGAAATCGCCCGCAGGATGGTCCAGTCCTCGCGCGCCTCGCCCGGTGGGAAGGCTGCGACCCGGCCAAGCTGCACCCGGCCTTCGGTGTTCACATAGGTCCCGTTCTTTTCGGTGTAGGCGGCGCCGGGCAGGATCACGTCGGCACGGTGGGCGCCGGCGTCGCCGTGGTGGCCCTGATAGACCACGAAGGCCTTGCCCAGACGGCTCATATCGATTTCGTCGGCGCCGAGCAGCCATACCAGTTCGATCGAGCCGGCACTGGCGCCGGCCAGGATTCCCGCCAGGTCGAGCCCGCCTTCGCCGGGCAGGAACCCCAGCTCGAGCCCACCGACGCGGGCCGCCGCGTTGTGCAGCAGGTTGAAGCCGTTCCAGCCCTCCTTGACCATGCCGAAGTCATCGGCCAGCTTGCGCACCAGGGCCAGGACGGCGGCACCGTCGGACCGCCGCAGCGGCCCCATGCCCAAGATCACCATCGGCCTTTCGGCATCGCGCAGCACCTGGGCGAAGCTCCCCTCCCCGGCCGCCAGGGCCTTCAGGGATTCGGTGCCGGCGCCGAGGTATTCGACCGGATAGGTCAGGTCGGCGGGCTCGCCGATCAGCCCCACCTTGATGCCGCTTGCGATGAAGGTCTTGCGCAGCCGGGCATTGATCAAGGCCGCCTCCCGGCGCGGGTTGGCCCCGATAATGAGGCAGGCATCGGCCTCTTCGATCCCGGCGATGGTCGTGTTGAACAGGCGGCCGGCGCGCGCCGCGGGATCGATCTTGGCGCCGTCTTGGCGGCAATCCATATTCGCCGAGCCCAGCCCGGTCATGAGGTCGCCCAGCGCCAGCATCGATTCGACGTCGCAGAGATCGCCGGCGATGGCAGCCATCTTGTCGCCGGACAGGCCCTTGGCCTTTTCCGCGATCGCAGCGAAGGCTTCGTCCCAGGAGCAGGCCTCGAGCTTGCCGGCGTCATTGCGCCGATAGGGCCGGTCCAGGCGTTGCCGCCCCAGGCCGTCGCAGGCATAGCGGGTCTTGTCCGAAATCCACTCTTCGTTGATGTCCTCGTGCAGGCGCGGCAGGACCCGCATGACCTCGCGGCCACGGCAATCGATGCGAATGTTCGAGCCGACTGCATCCATGACGTCGACCGAGGAGGTCTTGCGCAGCTCCCAGGAGCGCGCCGTGAAGGCGTAGGGCCGTGACGTCAAGGCACCCACGGGACAGACGTCGACCAGATTGCCCGACAGCTCGGAATCGATGGCCTGCTCCAGGGTGGTGATCTCGGCATGCTCGCCGCGATTGACCAGTCCCATGCCCTCAACACCGGCGATCTCGGTGGCGAAGCGGACACAGCGGGTGCACTGGATGCAGCGGGTCATGATCGTCTGGATCAGCGGCCCCATGTACTTTTCTTTGACCGCCCGCTTGTTCTCGTCGTAGCGGCTGTGGTCATAGCCGAAGGCCATGGCCTGATCCTGCAGGTCGCATTCGCCGCCCTGATCGCAGATCGGGCAGTCCAGCGGGTGATTGATCAGGAGGAACTCCATCACGCCCTGGCGCGCCTTTTTGACCTTCGGCGTATCGGTCTTGATCACCATGCCCTCGCCCACCGGCATGGCGCAGGAGGCGATGGGCTTGGGCGCGCGCTCCATCTCGACCAGGCACATGCGGCAATTGCCGGCGACCGACAGGCGCTCGTGGTAGCAGAAGCGCGGAATTTCGGCGCCGGCGAGCTCGCAGGCCTGCAGCACCGTCAGGCCGGCGGGCACCTCGATCTCCTGGCCGTCGATCGTCAGCTTCGGCATGGCCTACTCCTCATCCCGCGGCGCATTCAGGCCGCCCGGCTTTTCTTGTAGTCGAGAATGCGGCGTTCGAGCTCCGGTCGGAAGTGGCGGATCAGTCCTTGGATCGGCCAGGCCGCGGCATCGCCCAGGGCGCAGATCGTGTGACCTTCGACTTGGTAGGTGACATCGAGCAGCAGGTCGATCTCCTCGATCTCCGCCTGGCCGCTCACCAGACGGGTCATGACCCGGTACATCCAGCCGGTGCCCTCGCGGCAGGGGGTACACTGGCCGCAGGACTCGTGCATGTAGAAGTGCGACAGCCGGCAGATCGCCTCGACGATATCGGCCGACTTGTCGAGCACGATGACCGCGGCGGTCCCAAGGCCGGACTGGACCTCGCGCAGGGCATCGAAGTCCATCAGAACATTTTCGCAGATGGTGCCGGGCAGGCAGGGCACCGATGATCCGCCGGGGATAATGGCCTGCAGATTATCCCAGCCGCCGCGCACGCCGCCGGCATGCTTTTCGATCAACTCCTTCAAGGGAATCGACATGGCCTCTTCGACGTTGCAGGGCCTGTTTACATGGCCCGAAATCGAAAAGATCTTGGTTCCGGTGTTGTTCTCGCGCCCGAACTGCTTCCACCACAACACGCCGCGGCGCAGGATTTCCGGGGCAACGGCGATGGTCTCGACATTGGTCACGGTCGAGGGCAGGCCATAGAGGCCGCAGGCGGCGGGGAAAGGCGGTTTCAAGCGCGGCTGGCCCTTCTTGCCTTCCAGGCTTTCCAGCAGCGCGGTCTCTTCGCCGCAGATGTAGGCGCCGGCGCCGCGATGAACGTAGATGTCGAAGTCGTAGCCTGTCTTGCAGGCGTTCTTGCCGATCAGCCCCGCCTCGTAGGCCTGCGCGACCGCGGCCTCCAGACGCTGGGATTCCAGCACATACTCGCCGCGAATATAGATGTAGGCGGCACAGGCGCCCATGGCGAAGCCGGCGACCAGACAGCCCTCCAGCAGGCGATGCGGATCGTTGCGCAGAATCTCCCGGTCCTTGCAGGATCCCGGCTCCGACTCGTCGGCATTGACGATCAGGTAGGCCGGCCCCTTGATTTCCTTGGGCATGAAGGACCACTTGAGGCCGGCCGGGAAACCGGCGCCGCCCCGGCCGCGCAGCTGGGAGTCCTTGATCAGTTGAATGATGCCCTCGCGGCCCAGCTCGACCTGGCCCTTGGTGCCGTCCCAGATACCCCGGGCCAAGGCGCCCTCGAGGCCCCAGTCGTGCAGGCCGTAAAGGTTGGTGAAGATGCGGTCCTTGTCCTGGAGCATCAGCCGTCCTCCCCTCGCGGCGCGGCGGCGGCATCCGGGCTGTCCGTTCCGCCAGTGCCCGCCGGCACCTCGAGCAGCGTATTCGGCCCGCCTTCGGGCGCCGAACAGCTCCGGCCGCCCTGCGGCCCTATCGGTACGTCCCGGCCGGCGCGCAGGTCCTCGACAATCGCCGCCATGCGCTCGGCCGTCAGATCCTCGTAGTAGTCGTCGTTGATCTGCACCATCGGCGCGTTGCAGCAGGCGCCCAGACACTCGACCTCCATCACGGTAAAGAGGCCGTCCGCGCTGCTGCCGCCGAGCGCATCGATACCGCAGGTCTCGAGGCAGGCCCGGGTGATATCGTCGGAGCCTTGCGCCCAGCAGGTCGTGGTCCGGCAGACCTGGATCAAGTGACGCCCGACCGGCTTCAGATTGAACATGGTGTAGAAAGTGGCCACCTCGTAGGTGCGGATCGGCGCTACATCCAGGTAGTTGGCGACATAGTCGATCGCCTGCTTGGAGAGCCAGCCGTCGTTCTGGCGCTGCGCCAGGTCGAGCAGCGGGATGATTGCGCTGGCCTGACGGTCCTCGGGATAGCGCGCGCAGATCGCCTTGGCCCGGGCCTCGGTTTCGGCGTCAAAGCTGAAATCGCCCGGATCGCCCGCGGCGTAACTCGTTACCCTCATCGGTCGACCTCTCCGAAGACGATATCCATCGAGCCGAGAACCGCCACGCTGTCCGCCAGCATGTGGCCCTTGCACATGAAGTCCATGGCCGCCAGGTGGGAGAAACCCGGGGCGCGGATTTTGCAGCGGTAGGGCTTGTTGGTGCCGTCGGCAACGAGGTAGACGCCGAACTCGCCCTTGGGCGCCTCGACCGCGGCGTAGACCTCGCCCGGCGGCACGTGGTAGCCCTCGGTGTAGAGTTTGAAGTGATGGATCAGTGCCTCCATCGACTGCTTCATCTCACCGCGCTTGGGCGGTGTGATCTTGTGGTCGGCGGTCTGCACAGGACCATCGGGCATGTTTTTGCAGCACTGCTCCATGATCTTGAGGCTTTGGTGCATCTCTTCGATGCGGCAGAGATAGCGGTCGAAACAATCGCCGTTCTTGCCCACCGGGATGTCGAAATCGAAGTCCTCATAGGAATCGTAGGGCTGGGATTTGCGCAGATCCCAGGCGACGCCGGAGCCGCGCAGCATCGGACCGCTGAAGCCCCAGTCGTAACAGTCTTCGACCGTAACCGTACCGATATCGACCGTGCGCTGACGGAAGATCCGGTTCTGGGTCAGCAGCCCCTCCATATCGGCGATCACCTGGGGAAAGGTGCCGCAGAAGGTCAGGATGTCCTCGAGCAGGCCCGCCGGCAGATCCTGGTGGACTCCGCCCGGCCGGAAATAGGCGGCATGCAGACGCGCGCCCGACGCGCGCTCATAGAACTCCATCAGCTTCTCGCGTTCCTCGAAGCCCCAGAGGATCGGCGTCATGGCCCCGACATCGATGGCGAAGGTGGTGATGTTCAAGAGGTGGTTCAGGATGCGGCCGATTTCGCAGTAGAGCACCCGGATGTACTGCCCCCGTTTGGGCACCTCGATCCCCAAGAGCCGTTCGGTGGCCAGGGCAAAGGCGTGCTCCTGGTTCATCGGCGCGACATAGTCGAGACGGTCGAAATAGGGCACCGCCTGGAGATAGGTCTTCTGCTCGATCAGCTTTTCGGTGCCGCGGTGCAGCAGGCCGATGTGCGGGTCGGCGCGCTCGATGATCTCGCCGTCCAACTCCAGGACCAGCCGCAGCACGCCGTGGGCCGCGGGATGCTGCGGCCCGAAGTTCAAGGTCATCGGCTTGATCTGCACCTCGGCCATCAGCCCTGCTCCTGCTTTCCCTCTTCGCCTTCGGCCTTTTCATCCCCGGGCAGCTGCAGCATGCCCTCCCAGGGCGACAGGAAATCGAAGGTGCGGAACTCCTGGGTCAACTTGACCGGCTCGTAGACCACCCGGCCCAACTCGGGGTCGTAGCGCACCTCGACATAGCCGGTGACCGGAAAGTCCTTGCGCAGCGGGTGGCCTTCGAAGCCGTAGTCCGTGAGGATGCGCCGCAGGTCGGGATGGTCGGAAAAGAGCACGCCGTAGAGGTCCCAGGCCTCGCGCTCGAACCAGTTGGCCGCGGAGAAGATCCCGCAAGCCGACGGCACGGCGGTCGCCTCGTCGGTCGCCACCTTCACCCTTATGCGCTGGTTCAGCTTGGGCGACAGCAGATGATAGACGATCTCCAGGCGCTCCTCTCGGTCGAGATAATCGGCGCCGCAGAGGTCGATCAGGATGCGGAACTGACAGTGCTGGTCGTCGCGCAGAAAAGTCAGGACCTTCAGCACCTCGTCGCGGCGCGCCAGCAGGGTGAGCTCGCCCGTGGCGACCTGGAGGCCGAGAATGCTCTCTGCCTGGGCGGCCTCGATATATTCCCCGAGATCTTGCAGCGCTTGCGTCATGGTCAGGCTCGCACGCTATCCAAAAGGTCCATCGGATCCAAGAAACTCACCGGCGTTATCGTGACAACCCGGCTTCGCGCCGGATCTTCTTTTGCAGTTGAATGAGGCCGTAGAGCAGGGCTTCGGCGGTCGGCGGACAGCCCGGCACGTAGATGTCGACCGGCACGATACGATCGCAACCGCGGACCACCGAATAGGAGTAGTGGTAGTAGCCGCCGCCATTGGCACAAGAGCCCATGGACAGCACCCAGCGCGGCTCGGGCATCTGGTCGTAGACCGTGCGCAAGGCCGGCGCCATCTTGTTGGTCAGGGTCCCGGCGACGATCATGACGTCGGACTGCCGCGGACTGGGCCGAAAGACCATGCCGAAACGGTCGATGTCATAGCGGCTGCAGGCGGTGTGCATCATTTCCACGGCACAGCAGGCCAAGCCGAAGGTCATGGGCCAGAGCGAACCCGACTGGGCCCAGCCGGCCAGCTTGTCGACGCTGGAAAGGATGAAGCCCTTCTCGGTCAATTCCTGATTGACCCGCCGCAGGATCGCATCCTGGCCCGGCACGCCCTGTGCTGCCGCACTGGTGACCGAAGACCCTTGAGCGGCCGCGGCCTGATCGCCTACTCCCATTCCAGCGCGCCCTTCTTCCACTCGTAGACAAAACCGATCGTCAGAATCCCCAGGAACACCACCATGGACCAGAACCCGAAGAGCCCGATATCCCCCAGCGACACCGCCCAGGGGAAGAGAAAGGCCACTTCCAGGTCGAAGATGATGAAGAGGATCGCGACCAGGTAAAAGCGAACGTCGAAGCGGCCGCGCGCATCGTCGAAAGCCTCGAAGCCGCATTCGTAGGGCGAGGCTTTTTCCGAGTCCGGCCGCTGCCGGGCAACGATGTAGGACGCGACGAACATCACCACGGCAAGGCCGATGGCAATGCCAAGGAAGAGTAGTATGGGAAGGTATTCGGCAAGCAGATCCTGCATCGATCCCCTCTCTTTCAACGGCGCTCCCAACCCCACTCAGGCAGAAAGTCCGTGCCCCCAAAACTATGCCCCCGCATGGCGGTCAGTCGGGCCCGGACCGCGCGGCAGTCTTAGACGCGCCACCTGCGCCGTGCAAGACCTTCCTGGCCTCGTCCGGGCGCGGCGAATCGCCTCGCCGAACTATAGGACTCCCCCGTCAACGCGAAAAGCGCGAACTTGGACTTGGAAACGCTACCTCTGGGATCAACCCGCGATCGACGGCGGCGCCGGGCGAAAGAGAAGGTCGCCCGGAAACGGCTGCGGCTAGTCCAGGATGTTGACGCAACTGCCGCCTTCGCAGCCCCCGCCGGGATCGATCACGGTATCCGTGTGACGGCCGCCGCCACCGCCGCCACCGCCCCAGCCACCGGGGTTGGCGGATTGCTGGCCATATCCCCCGCCGCCAAGAGACAGCGGCACGGAATTGCCGTAACCGTCATAGAGGTACTGCCCATCCCAGGCATAGGCGCCACCGTGCAGGCTGACGCCGGTCGCCTGTTGAATCTGCATCACGACGGTCGGATGGACTGGCTGCCCGTTGATGAACACCTGTTGATGACCGCCCTGGGCCGGAACGCTGGCAAGGCTGAGCGTTGCGATGAGGGCGGCGACGATCAAGCCGGATTTCAAGGGGGACGGAAAACTCATTGCTGGTCTCCTTTTGAACAGGGGCCGTTCACCGGGAGCCTGGACGGCGAGTTTTCTGGGACCTGTTTAAAATGTCCATTTGAAATGGGCGCACTCTTTGTTCGGCTCAAACCCACGCGCCGCTCTGCACCGTAAAACTTCTAGCACCCGAACTCGTGGGTTCATGCGGCCGTCCAGGCCAGTGACAGATTACGATGGATGGATCCTCGCACAGACCGAAAGCTGAAGAAGTGATAGCCATCACACCTTTCTGAAATCGCCCCTGGCATCGCCCCTGACATCGGCGCCCGACCGACACAAAGCAGATGACATGACGGGCCTCGGCGTGTATGCCTGGGCGCATGACCCAGCCGTTCGCCGCTTTTTCGATCTTTTTTGGCTATCCGGGCCCACAGGCGGACGGAGGGGATCGTATGTTCTAAACTCGATAGACAAACGACACCGAACCAACCGCCAGCTCTCTGGCGGTTTTTTTGTGGCCGCCGGGAGCCTGACAAAGGAACCCGACGATGACGATACTCACCGACGATCTGAGAATCCGGAAAATTAGGGAACTGGTCTCCCCGGAGACCCTGCTGGACGGCATTCCCGCGACCGCGTCCGCGACCAGAACCGTGCAGAGCAGCCGGGACGCCATCCACCAGATCCTGAACGGAGAGGACGACCGCCTGCTCGTGGTGATCGGCCCCTGCTCGGTTCACGATCCCCAGGCAGCCCTCGACTACGCCCGGCGCCTTGCCGCCATCCGCCGCGAGCTTGCCGGCACGCTGGAAATCGTGATGCGGATCTACTTCGCCAAGCCCCGCACCACGATTGGCTGGAAGGGGCTGATCAACGACCCGCACCTCGACAGCTCTTTCGATATCAACAGCGGTCTCGGAACGGCGCGCAAGCTCTTGGCCGAAGTCAACGAACTCGGTGTGCCGGCCGGCTGCGAGTTCCTGGACACGACGGTACCGCAGTACATCGCCGATCTCGTCGGTTGGGCCGCCATCGGCGCGCGCACGACCGAAAGTCAGGTTCACCGAGAGTTGGCCTCGGGTGTGTCCTGCCCCGTCGGCTTCAAGAACAGCACCGCAGGGGACGTGAAAATCGCCATCGACGCCGTGCGGTCGGCCGCCCATCCGCATCATTTCATGGCGGTCACGAAGAACGGCCGCTCGGCCATAGCCGAGACCACGGGCAACGCCGACTGTCACGTGATCCTGCGCGGCGGGGTAACGCCCAACTACGATGCCGCATCAGTGGACGCCGCCTGCCGGGCGGCGGAGGCATCGGGCATACGCGGTATTGTCATGATCGACACCAGCCATGCCAACTCCGGCAAGAAGCCGGAAAACCAGCCGCTGGTCGCCCGGAACATCGCGGCGCAGATAGCCGGCGGCGAAGACCGTATTCTCGGGCTGCTGATCGAGAGCAATCTGGTTGCCGGGCGCCAGGACCTGGGCAGGGGGCCGCTGACCTACGGTCAGTCCATCACCGACGGCTGCATCGACTGGGACAGCTCGGTGGCGCTGCTGCACGATCTGGCCGAGGCCGTTACGGCTCGGCGCCGCGCAGCCGGTTCGCGATGATGGGGTCACGGTTTCATTGGCGGCGCAAACCCGCTAGCTTTTATTGGGGCGAACACAAGTCTTCCGGGAAATCCCTGCTCGGCAAACATGAGGTTGGACATGCCGCTGCGTCGGTTGTTGTGTCTGGTGGCGTTCTTGGTCGTCTGTTGGTCGGACGCGGCCCAGGCCGAGACCCGGATCGAGGACTTCTTCGGAGTCTACAAGGGCGAGGGAGTTGCCAGCGATCACTTCGGCCAGTTCATCCGCAGCAAGCGCGACTTCGAGCTGACCATCGGCCCCCTGCCCGGCGGCGGCTTCGAGGTCGCCTGGTCCACGGTCAAGCGCAAGGGCAGCGATCCCGAGGCGTTGGAGACCGAGGTATCGAAGCACAGGGCGCGGTTTCGGCCATCCAACCGGTCCGGGGTGTTCCAGGATGTCGAAAACGGGATAGCCTTCGGGCCTGGCCCGATCACCTGGGCCCGACTCGAGGAAAAACTTCTGGTGGTCTATCGCATGGAAATCGACGGTGACGGCGTGGGAGAAATGCACGTCTATCAGCGCAGGCTGACCGCCGAGGGACTGGAGCTGTTGTTTACCGCGACCCGTGACAACACCCAGGTCCGCTCGGTCCGTGGCAGCTACCGAAAGCAGAAGAGCCGCTAGAAAGCGCAGGGACAAGGCATCGGCGGCGCGCTTCTCGATCTGTGGCTCGCGAGGGCGCGCAGATTGGACGTGACCGGCGTTCACGTCGGGACCAATGCGAGGAACCACCGCGCCATTCGGTTCTGGGAAAAACACGGCTTCGAGCGAATTCGGATGGCCGGGCCTTCCGACAAGGGCGGACCGGTCTGGCTCGGTCTTCGCCTCGGTGGCGCGGCGCTGGAGCCTGGAAATCTGGGTGTCGATGGATCAGGGAGGGCCCAGGTGGGTCCTTAGTAGACTTTCCATCCCTGCCGCTTCGTGCAGAGTCAGAAGTCTTTCTGAAGGGAGATGACGGAGAGCGTCGTCTTCGAAATATTGGGGCCAATAAGGAGGTATCATGTCGGAACAAGCCATCGCCGCGACCAATGCACGTCTCATGGGGGCCGTGGACAGCGGCGACGCCGCTGCCGCCGCCGCTTGCTACACGCCTGACGGCAAGTTCATGGCCGCGAACGCCGAGCCCTTCGCCGGCCGCGAAGCCATCGAGGGGTTCTTCCAGGGCGCCATCAATGCCGGCATCAAAGGACTGAAGCTGGTGACGCTGTCGGTGGAAATCCTGGGCGACACCGCCTGGGAAGAAGGCCTCTACGAGCTCTATGCCGCTGACGGCGTCCTGGCCGACAAGGGCAAGTTCATCGTCGTCTGGAAGCAGGCCGGCGACCAATGGCTCCTGCACCGCGACATTATCTCGACCAATCAACCCGCGGCTTGAGTCAGGAACGACCCGGTGGACCGTCAGTGGTAGGTCAACTCGGTCGCCTTGCCGCGGAAGACCGTGTAGGCCAGGACCGTGTAGCCCAGGATCGCCGGTAGGACAAAGCAGGTGCCAATCAGGATAATGAACAGGCTCTCCGGCGCGCTTGCCGCTTCATAGATCGTCAGGCGCTCGGGCACCACGTAGGGATAAAACGAATAGGCCATGCCGCCAAAGGCCAGCGCAAAGAGCGCTGTCGCCGCGGCAAAGGGACTCCATGCGAAAGTGTCTCCCTCCATCGGCAAGCGGCGCAGCTTCCACCACAGATAACCGATCAGCACGGCGGACAGGATCGGTAGGGGCGACAGGTAGAGTATCGATGGCATGGAGAACCATTTGTCGAAGATTCGCGCGCTGACCAAAGGCGAGGCCAGCGATATCGCCCCCAGCCCCAAGACCAGACCCCATACGCCACCCTTGGCCCAGCCTACCGCTTTGCGCTGCAATTCACTCTCTGTCTTCAAGATCAACCAGGCCGCGCCGATGAAGCTGTACCCCACGGTCAGAAACACCGCGGTCAGCAGGGCGAAGAGGACGTGCCAGAGGGTCCAGCTCAGACCCATGATATAGAGGCCCAGCATGAAGCCCTGGGACATGGAGGCCATCAGCGATCCGATGAAGAAAGCCCGGTTCCATAGTCGCTTGTGCCGAGCCGGGGCCTTGGCGCGGAACTCGAAAGACACGCCGCGCAGGATCAATCCGATCAGCATCACCGCCACCGGCAGGTAGAGCGCTGTCAGGATCATGCCGTGCGCCGCTGGAAAGGCGACCAGGAGCAGACCGATGGCCAGCACCAGCCAGGTTTCGTTGGCGTCCCAGAACGGTCCGATGGAGGCGACCATACGGTCCTTCTCCTCGTCTCCCGCCAAGGGCGTCAGCAGGCCCACGCCCAGATCGAAGCCGTCGAGGATCACATAGATCAGGATCGACGCGCCCATCAGTGTCGCGAAGGCCAGGGGCAGCCAGGTCGCCGGATCGCCGAACAGCTCCATGTTCTATTCTCCCGGTTGCAGGACGCGGACTTCGGCTTCGCCGCTACGCGGGAACTGGACGGTTCCCCGAGGCTCGCTTTCCGTGGCCCGGCGCGCCAGGTAGGTCAGCACGCCGACATAGGCGACAATCAGCGCCGCATAGACCGCCAGGTAGGCGATCAGCGTACCCAGGACCATCGCTGCGGGCACATTGCCGACCGCGTCTTCGGTTCTCAACACGCCCTGGACCAGCCAAGGCTGTCGCCCGATCTCGGTCGTGTACCAGCCGGCCAAAGTGGCAATCCACCCAGAGAATGTCATGGCGATGAAGCCATAGAGCAACGGGTCTGGCATCGCGCCCGCCCCCCGCCGGCGCAGAAAGTAGACGCCGGCCCAGCTAAGCGCGAGCATTACCATGCCCAGTCCCACCATGACGCGAAAGCTGAAGAACAGCGGTGTCATGCGAGGGTGTTCGAGGGTGCCGTCCGCGGCGACGAAGTCGTTCAGACCGGGCACCACGCCACTGGGGTCGTGTTTCAGAATCAGAGAGGCGCCGCTAGGAATGCCGATCTCAAATCGGTTTTCGCGGGCCGCCTCGTCGGGCAACGCGAACAGCAGCAAGGGTTTGTTGGGTCCGGTTTCCCAGTTGCCTTCCATCGCCGCGATTTTCTGGGGCTGGTGATCCAGGGTGTTCAAGCCGTGCAGGTCGCCCACGATGATCTGCACCGGGATCAGCAGCGCGGCGAGGAGGATGCCAAAGCGCAGCGTCGTGCGCACGCTCTCCGCCTCGTCGCGCCACAGGAGCCTGATGGCCGAGATTCCGGCAATCAAGAACGCCACGGTCAGACCGCTGGCAAGCAGCATATGGACCAGGCGGTAGGGCATCGAAGGATTGAAGACGATCGCCAGCCAGTCGGTCGCATGGGCAACGCCATCGCGCATCTCGAACCCCACGGGCGTATGCATCCAGCTGTTCAGGGCAATGATCCAGAAAGCCGACATGGAAGTGCCAAAGGCGACCAGGAATGTCGCCAGGCTATGCAGCCACCCCGGCACGCGGCGGAACCCGAACAACATGATGCCCAGGAACACGGCCTCCAGGAAAAAGGCGGTCAGGATCTCATAGGCCAGCAAGGGGCCGGCGATGTTGCCCACGGTCTCCATGAAGCCGGGCCAGTTGGTGCCGAACTGAAACGACATTGTGATTCCGCTGACCACGCCCATCGCGAAAGACAGCGCGAAGACCTTGACCCAGAATCCGTAGGCTTCCATCCAGCGGTCCTGGCCTGTCCAGATAAACCGCAGTTTGAAAAACAACAGCACCCAGCCCAGCGCGATGGTGATGGTGGGGAACAGGATATGGAACGATATGTTGGCACCGAACTGGATGCGCGACAGAAGCAGCGTGTCCATCAGCCTCTACCCTCCATCGATCGTATCCAATGACGCGCCGGTCTGAGCGCAATCTCGTGGTGGTGGATGCAGACCGGGTCGATAATCAGCGGCTTGTCGCCGTCCGTTCGTGCGCGGCAACGAGCTACACTGATATGGGGCGCGATTCGAGCCCTATCCATGCCAGGAGCTGCGACATCTTGACGCCCAGGCAAACCTTGGACGGCAACTCGAGCCGCGACGGAGCCAAGCCCGGGCGGCAGGCACTGCCCATGGTCGAGAGTCAGGTGGGAGAAGGTGGCGGGAGCGACGAGACTTGAACTCGCGGCCTCCGGCGTGACAGGCCGGCGCTCTAACCAAACTGAGCTACGCCCCCGCAGTGCGCGGCCTTGGCCGCGCGGGACGGCGTGATGTACCCGAGGCCCCACATCCTGTCAAGCAGGCAGAGGGATTAACGGCCCTTAACCCTCTAGCGGCCTGTAAAATCGGGTTTTTCCTTGGCCAGGAAGGCCCGGTAACCGATCCCGAAATCGTCGGTGCCAAAGCAGGCGTAGCCCTCGTCCTGTTCGGCCGCGCTGAGCGGAGTCGGATCGGCCAGCCGCTTCAGGAACTTCTTGTGCCAGCGCGCCACCAGCGGTGCCCCCTCGGCGATGCGCCGCGCGGCGCCATAGGCTTCGGTCTCGACCTCTTCGTCGGCGACAATCCGGGACACGAGGCCCTTTTCCCTGGCCTCCTCCGCATCGAAGACACGGCCTTCGAGCAGGATCTCCAGGGTGATGGCGGGGCCGACCAGGTCGGCTAGGGCGGCGATTTCCGGATAGGCCATGACCAGGCCCAGTTTGTTGATCGGCGCGCCGAAGCGGCTAGAGCGGCCACAGATCCGCAGGTCGCAGCAGGCCGCGATCTCCATGCCGCCGCCAACGCAGATGCCCTCGATCAAGGCCAGGGTCGGCGCCGGAAAGTCGCGCAGCGCACCCAGGCTGCGGTGCATCAGGGCGCCGTAGGCCTTGGCCTGTTCGGGATCGGCCCGCTCGGTCTCGAACTCTCCGATGTCGTTGCCGGGCGAAAAGGCCCGGCCCCCGGCCCCGCGCAGGACCAGGCAACGCCGCGACGCGTCTTGCGCCAGTTCCGCCAGATGATCGCCGAACTCTTGCCACATGCCCTTGGTCAAGGCGTTCAACTTTTCGGGTCGGTTGAGGATCAAGGTGGTGATCGGCCCGTCCGACAGGCGATCGACGGTTTCGGTCATGGCGAGATCTCGCCCTCCTTCAGGAAATGCAGCGCGGCCTGAACCCCGCCCGCCTGATGCGGCACGCCGGCACGGGCCAGGCCCATTTCGACCCCCGCCAGGGTGCCGGCCAGCATCAGGTCGTTGAAATCGCCCAGGTGGCCGATGCGAAAAACCTTGCCCTGCAGCTTGCTGAGGCCATTGCCCAGGGCCATGTCGAAGGCCTCCAACACGGTCTTGCGAAAGGCATCGGCGTCGTGTCCCTCGGGCATCAAGACCGCGGTCAGCGAATTGCTGGTCTCGCCAGGCTCGCGGCACAGAACCTCCAAGCCCCAACCCCGGACCGCCCGGCGCGTCGCCTCGCCGTGGCGGGCGTGGCGGGCGAAGACCGTCTCCAGGCCCTCCTCCAGCAGCATGGCGATGGCCTCTCTCAGGCCATAGAGCAGATTAGTCGCCGGCGTGTAGGGAAAGACCCCGTTCTTGTTGGCCTTCACCATTTCGTCCCAGCTCCAATAGGCGCGCGGCAGCCCCGCCCCGGCGCCGGCCGCCAGGGCCTTGTCGCTCACCGCGTTGAAGGAGAGGCCCGGCGGCAGCATCAGGCCCTTCTGCGAGCCGGCCACGGTCACATCGACCCCCCAGGCCTCGTGCCGGTAGTCAATCGAGGCCAGGGACGAGATCGTGTCCACCATGAAGAGCGCCGGGTGGTTCGCCCGGTCGATGGCGGCGCGGATCTCGGCGATGCCCGAGGTGGCCCCGGTGGAGGTTTCGTTGTGCACCACGCAGACCGCCTTGAGGGTCTGGTCCCGGTCTTCGGCCAGCCGGGCCTCGATGGCCGCCGGGTCGGCGCCGCCGCGCCAGTCGCCGGCAATGAACTCGGGCACCAGCCCGAGGCGTTCGGCCAGGGCGCGCCAGAGCGAGGCGAAGTGCCCGGTTTCGTACATCAACACCCGGTCGCCCGGCGACAGGGTGTTGACCAGCGCCGCCTCCCAGGCCCCGGTGCCCGAGGCCGGATAGATAACAACCGGCCCGCTGGTCTGGAAAATCGCTTTCAGGCCTTCGAGGATGTCGCCGGTCATGGCGGCGAAGGCGGGGCCGCGATGGTCGATCGTCGGCCGGTCCATGGCGCGCAGGATGCGGTCGGGCACGTTGGTCGGCCCCGGTATCTGAAGGAAGTGTCGCCCGCTGCGATAGGTCATGAAGGCTCCTGCGCTTGGTCTCCGCGCGCTTTTAACGCATGGCGGTGGATCTGCAAAGTTTGCTAGGTTCCGGCTATGAACCAATCCAGTCCCCGTGGTTTTCCAGGCGATGGCCGGCTGGCCGCACGCCTGCGGCGCGAGCTCGAAGGCGAGGTGCTGTTCGATGCCTTCTCCCGCGGCCGCTACAGCACCGATGCCTCGCATTATCAGATCGAGCCGATTGGCGTGGTGCTGCCCAAGAATGCCGCCGACATGGCGCGAGCGGTCGAGGTTGCCCGGGACGAGGGGGTGCCGATCCTGCCGCGCGGGGGCGGCACATCGCAGTGCGGCCAGACCGTGGGCGCGGCGTTGGTGATCGACAGCTCCAAGCACATGGCCGACCTTCTGGAGCTCGACAGCGAAGGCCGCGAGGCTTTGGTCCAACCGGGCCTGGTGCTCGACCGGCTTAACGCCAAGCTCCGGCCCCATGGTCTGTGGTTCCCGGTCGATGTCTCGACCGGCAGCCGGGCCACGATCGGCGGCATGGCCGGCAACAATTCCTGCGGCGCGCGCTCGATCCACTACGGCACCATGCGCGACAACGTGGTGGCCATCGACGGGCTGCTGGCGAGCGGCGCCACCGCCAGCTTTGGCGCCCTGCCGGCGGATGGCATTCCCGGCGATATGCCGGCCGGGCTGCGCGGCCTGACCGCCGCGCTGCTCGCGCTCGGACGGGCCGAGGCGGGCGAGATCGCGGCGCGTTTTCCCAAGTTGATGCGCCGGGTCGGCGGCTACAACATCGACACCCTGGCCGGCAATGCGCCGCCCAACCTCGCCCACCTGCTGGTGGGCTCCGAGGGAACCCTGGCGCTGAGCCAGGCGATCCGCCTCAAGCTGTCCCCGCTGCCGGCACAGCGGGTGCTGGGGGTCTGTCACTTCCCGACCTTCCGCGAAGCCATGGTCGCGACCCGGCAGTTGGTGACCTTGAATCCCACGGCCGTGGAACTGGTCGACCGCACCATGATCGAGCTGTCCCGAGAAATCGAGATCTTCCGCCCGGTGGTCGAAGAGTTCGTCCGCGGCGAGCCCGAGGCCCTGCTTCTGGTCGAGTTCGCCGGGGAAGACGAGGCCACCCAACGGCGCGCGCTGGCCGATCTCGTGACCATGATGGGCGACCTGGGCTATCCAAACGGCGTGGTCGAGGCCATCGACCCCGCCTTCCAGAAGGCGGTCTGGGAGGTCCGCAAGTCGGGCCTCAACATCATGATGTCGATGAAGGGCGACGGCAAACCGATCTCCTTCATCGAGGACTGCGCCGTCGCGCTCGAGGACCTGCCCGACTACACCGACCGCCTGACCGCGCTGTTCGAGCGTCACGGCACCAGCGGCACCTGGTATGCCCACGCTTCGGTCGGCTGCCTCCACGTC
>JAJFGK010000115.1 GCA_021776195.1 Kiloniellaceae bacterium
CGAGCCCTCGACAAAGCCCCGGGGATTTGCTATCCCCCGCGCTTCGCCGGAAAGGTGGACCCGGTGGGCGCATAGCTCAGTTGGCAGAGCAGCTGACTCTTAATCAGCGGGTCCAAGGTTCGAGTCCTTGTGCGCCCACCAAATCCTCCCCAAAAGTTAGCCAACACCCCTAACCGACAGCACCTCAAAAAGAGGCCCTGGGCGGTCGGTCCCGGCTGCCGTTCAGATCTCGCCCAAGTCCAGGCTGCCCGAGTGCAAGGACTTGTGCAGCCGTGCGTCGTGGGTCCTGAAGTGCTCCGAGAACCAGGCCTCGAGGCGGTGCCCCAGGGTCTCGGGACCGAGGGCTTCGGGCGACAGCTCGACCTGCTTGTCGTCCACGTCGTCCATGATGTCGCGGATGGCGTCGAGGAGATCCTCGTGGTCGGCCTTGTGGGCCGCCGCCTGATCGTAGCCCCGCGCGCGCATCTCGCGCTCCTCCAGGGCGAAATGCGCCGAGATCCGGGCATAGACCTCGCCCAGGAAGGCGCCGACGGACGCGCGGTCGAGGGAGGTCTGGTCGAGGGCCTCGTCCCCGCCGGTGCCTGGGCCCTCGCCGAGGCCGGCGTAGAGTTCGTTCAGGAGGGCGATCAGTTCCTGGTGTTCGTAGTCGACCGCGGGAATGCCGATCCGGAACTCCTCGCGCCATTCGATCAAGGGCATGGGGCCGGCTCCTCTGCCTGTCATCCGTCGTTGCCGGGAAAGATAAAGCCGCCCATCTCGGCGCGGAAATCGACGACGAAGGACTGGCCCTGTTCGATTGTGATCTCGGCCTCGCGCTCGAAATCGAACCCGGTCGGACGGCGGCTGTCCCGCAGGGCCAGCTTAAGGCGATGCCGGCCGGGCGCAACGGTGAAGCGACGATAAACCTGGGACGCGCCATCGCCGGCCAGGCCGGTCGGCGGGACGGCGGCGCTGTAGAGCAGGTCGTCCGACAAGCGCAGCTCGACGAAGATCGGCAGGCGTTCGCGCGGACAGCTCTCGGACCGGCGCATGTTGGCGGCGACCTCGGCGATCTCCGCCGGGGTCAGCTGGCGACAGGCGCTGATCGGGTCGGCGCCGTGGGAAAAGGAAATCACCAGGCGCGCCTGGTCCGGCGGAAAGACCCGGTAGGACGGCCAGGTGGCGAAAGAACCGAGGCAGAGGGCGATCAAACCATAGACCGCCACCTGCCCCAAGTAGGCCAGGGGTCTAGGCGCGGGACTAGACATGGGGCTAGACATGGGGCTAGACATGGGTTTCGACCTCCCTGGGCGCGCCGGTTGCCGCGGGCTTGGACGGTGCCGCGCGGCCGGTCTCGGCGCTGTCCCCCGATAGGGCGGTCACCCTGGCGGTGAAGTCCTTGAGGGCCGCCAAAAGAGCGGTCTGGCCGAGCGGCGAGGCCCACTCGACCAGCAGGCGGTCGCGCGGCACCCGCTTGCGCAGGTAAGGGTCCCGTTCGCCGGCGATGCGCGCCTCGGTCCAGTCGACGCCAAAGCGGAAATGGCAATTGCCCGGCCGGCAGCCGGTCACCGCGACGCCGTCCACGAGCCCCCGGCTCAAGGCATAGTCGAAGAAAGCGGGCGGCACCCCCGCGACGCAGGGCTGGGTCACCACGCCATAGCCGGCAGCTTCCATCAGCTCGCGGTCGAGGCCGTGCTCGCAGCCGAAGACGACGATGCGGGCCGGCCCCGCCAGCGGCGCGCAGGCCGCATCGAGACGCTCGCGCAGGCTCTGCACCGAGAGGTCGGGCAGTTCGATCCCGGGCACCAGCGCGCTGCGCCGCCGGAAGGGCGTGGCGGTCGGGCAGGATCCGGCGCAGATGCCGCAGGCGACGCAGAGATCGGGATCGACGACGGCCTCGCGATCGAAGGGCAGGTCGTCGCTGCGCGGCCGCATGAGGATGGCCTCGTAGGGGCAGTCCTCGGCGCAGCGCTCGCAGCCGTTGCAGCTTTCCAGATGCACCTCGGCCGGCTTGGGGCGCCAGCGCGGCGGCAGCCAGGGCAGCAGGAACAGGACCGTGGCGACGGTCGCCGCCAGGGCCCAGGCGCCGCCATAGGACAGCAGGCCCATCAAGGGATAGACCGGGAGGTAGAACCAGTCGAGCCCGAGCACCGTTGGAATGCTGGCCAGGTCGGCCGGGGCGTGGCTGATCGCCGGCTTGGCAAAGGACAGTGCGATCAGCATGACGAAGGTACCCAGCGCCAGGCCGCGGTTCGGGTTGATCTGCGGGCGGCTGATCCGCAGCAGGTGGATCCACAAGATCAGCAGCAACAGCAGCGGGACCACGATGTGGATGAAGGTCAGCAGGGTAAAGAAGCGGTCGTCAAGGCTCTGGGGGGTCAGGAAATTCCGCGCGATCGGCTCGCCGAAGATTCCCAGCCAATCGAACCACTCGGTGGTGGCGATGGCGATGTATTGGGCCAGGCTGTCCCAGACCAGCCAGTAGCCGGAAATGCCGGCGGTAAAGACGAAGGCCAAAATAGGTAGCGCCGTCACCCAGGTGAACCAGCGCGGCCCCTTGAAGCGGCCCATGGCAAACTCGCGCAGCATATGAACCAGCATCATCAGCACCATGCCGTCCGAGGCATAGCGGTGCAGGCTGCGCATCAGGCCGCCCAGGTACCACTGTTCGTGGGTCAGATACTCGACCGAGTCGTAGGCCTCGGTGGTGCCGGTATCGAAGAAGATATAGAGATAGATGCCGCTGACCGCGACGACCCAGTAGTAGAAGAAGCCGAGCGCGCCCAGTTGGTAGAGTGGATTCCAGCGGGCGCCGAAGATCGCATCGAGCCAGGCCTCGAGGGTGAGGAAGCCACGCTGCAGCATATTCATGACGGGTCCGGGCTCATGACGGGTCTGGGCGCCGGCCGCCGCTGAACCAGCCACGCAGCAACAAGAAGCCCAGACCGCAAAGGCTGCCGAGCGCCACCGCCATGGCGATGAAGATCGAATAGTCGAAGGCGTAGCGGTCGCTCTTGGAGTCATAAAATGTGCAAAAGAGTCTGACCCGTTCGAGCAGCTGGGCGACCGACGCGAGGCTCGAGAGGTCGCCCAGGATCGCGGCCTTCAAGGGCTCGACCAGGGCCGGGCTGTCGAAGTCGTCGCCGTAGATCTGCGCCGCGACGCGCCCGCTGGAATCGACGATAGAGGTCTGCGCCAGATGGTCGAAACCGCGGGGCGAAGGGAGGTAGCTGAACCCCAGATTCGCCGCCAGGGCGTCGATCGCCGCAGGGTCGCCGCCGAGAAGCCGCCAATCGGCACTGTCTATGCCCTGACTGTGGAGGAACGCACTGAGGCGCTCGGGCGTGTCGACCTGGGGATCGAGGCCCACCGTGACCAGTTGAAAGGCCTCCCGTCCCAGGGCCTCGCCCGCCACCTCGGCGGCGTCGGCCAGCCGTTGCAGGACCAGCGGACAGGACTGGGTGCAGGCGGTGAAGACCACGCTGATCACCAGTGGCTTGCCGCGCAGTTCGGAAAACCGGACCGCCCGGCCAGCCCGATCGACGAAGGCGAAATCGCCCAGGGGCCGCCCGATCGCGGCCTGACTTATGGTCAGCGCGCTCCTGGCGTCCAGGGACCCAAGCTGGCTGGATTGCAGGAAATCCTGAGCCACGGCGGAACCGCTCCAGAGCGCCACCAGAAAGCCGACGGCGCGAAGTGTTCCCAGGGTCATGGTTGCCGGTCCGTCAAACCGGGACGAAGCCATCGCCGATGGCTGCCAGGAGCAGGATTGTCAGCTGCACGAGGGAGGCGCGAAAGGCCTGCTTGGCCGCGGGGACGTCGGGTGCGCGGACCAGGCCGACGCACTTCCAGATGAAGTAGAGCCCGCCGCCCAGCGCGCCCAGCAGGTAGAGCGGTCCCATCCCGTAGAGGCCCGGCAGCAGCGACACCGCGACCAGGGCCACCGTGTGGGCGAGAATGACCCAGGCCGCGGCCGCCTTGCCGACCACGACGGGCAGCATCGGCACGCCGGCATCGCGGTAGTCGTCGTGCAGCACCGTGGCCAGGCTCCAGAAGTGCGGCGGCGTCCAGAGGAACAGCACGACCGCGAGAATGACCGGCACCGGAGCCAGGGTCGGCGCCACCGCGGCCGCGCCCGCCAACACGGCGAAGCTGCCGGCGAGGCCGCCCAGGACGATGTTCATCCAGGTGCGGTTCTTGAGCCAGACCGTGTAGACCACGCCATAGACGAAGGCGCCGAGGAAAACGTAGGCGGCGGCGACCCAGTTGGTCGCCAGGCCCGCCAGGCTCACCGCCAGGACCAGCAGGCCGACGATGGCCACCGGCCACAAGGGTCCCGGCTTGAAGGCCCCGGTCACGAAGGGGCGTCGGCGGGTGCGCGCCATGCGCGCGTCGAGGTCGCGTTCGACATAGTGATTGAAGGCCCCGGCGCTGGCCGCCGAGAGCAGCACCGCCAGCGCGAGCAGTGCCGCCGCGCCGGCGCCCGGTGCTTCGCCCGCCACGCCGCCCACCTCGCCAACCGGCGTGACGGCCAGGCCGGCCAGCGCGCAGAGCATGATGGCGAAAGAAATTCGCAGCTTGAAGACCAGCCAGATGTTCGCGACCAGGGTCCGCATGACCTGCCTCCCTTAGCTCAGTGGCCAGACTTCCGAGAGGAACTTCCAATTGATGAAGTAGTAGAGGACGAAGGCCAGGAAGAAGACCGCCACCAGCGTGATCGTCCCCGGCAGCTTCAAGGTACCTGCGCTGCCATAGGTCGTTGCCGCCTTGCCGGCGTCGGCGAGGATCGGGTTGGCCGCGACCTCTGCGGCACCGCGCTTCTTGCCGAACAGGATCGAGCCGACCACCACCACGACATACATCGCGCCGCCGATCCCGGCGAGCACCCCGGAGAGCCCGTTCAGACCCATCATGAGAAAGGCCGTGCCGGGATAGTCGAAGCTGAGGGTCGCCTCGTTGAAGGTCATGTCCCAATGGCGCCGTGCCACGCCCAGCGTGCCCGCGCCCATCATGAAGAGCGAGATCCCGGCGACGCCGATGGAGAAGATATAGGGCTGCCACTGGGCGACGCGCGGCAGAATCAGCTCGCGCTGGAACAGCAGGGGGACCACGAGATAGGTCACCGCCATGAAGGCCAGGGTGGTGCCGGCCACCACGGTCGCGTGGAAGTGGCCCGGGACATAGAGCGTGTTGTGCATCAGGAGATTGATCTGCTCGGTGCCGAGCACCACGCCCGAGATGCCGCCAAGAAATCCGAACATGACCAGGGACAAGAACATGCCGGCAAAGGCAGGGTTGCCCCAGGGTGCGTGACGCAGCCAGCCGAAGACCCCCTTGGTGAAGCCGCGCCGGCGTTGTGCCGCCTCGATCGCGCCCGGCACGCTCATGCCGTGGATCAGGCTGCCGAGCACCGCCAGATAGATCGCATAGCTGGTGTTGAAGATCTTCCATTCCGAGCTGAGGCCCGGCTCGGCCAGCATGTGGTGCGCCGAGGCGAGTTGGAGGAAGAGGATGTAAAGCAGGAAGGCGCTGCGGCTGACCTTTTCGGAGAGCGGCTTGGCGCCGACCAGAAGCGCGGCGATCAGGTACCAGACCGCGACATGGGCCGACACGTTGATCTGCTGCGAAGAATGGCCCATGGCCCACCAGACCAGCTTGTAGGTCACGGTGTCGATCTCGGCGATCAGTCCGACCGACCAGAGGAAGGTGGGGACCAGGATGATGGCGCCCGAGGCGATGGTGAAGACCGCGATGATGGCGGCGGTCAGCGCGCCGAAGGTCACCAGCGGAATCGACCCCTCGTAGGTCTGCTCTTCCTTGGCGATCACCAGGGTGCCGAAGAAGACGAAGCAGCCAAGCAGGGCGCCGACGGCGAAGAGAACGAGGCCGAGATAGAAATGCGGCGCCGCCTGCATCGGGACATAGGAGGTGAACATGACGCTGGAGTCGCCCTGCAGCACCGCCACCGTGGCCATCAGGGAGCCGACCAGCATCAGGATGTAGCCGAGCCAGGCGACCTTGGGGGCCGCCAATCGACAGTTCAAGAGAATCGCGGAAGCAAAGTAGAGGATCGCGATCTCGAAAAAAATGATCCAAAAAAGCAGCACCGCGGCGCCGTGCGCGGTCAGTGCCAGATAGAACCATTCGGCCGGCAGGATGTGAACCGCCGGCCAGCGGGTCAGCGCGACCAGAACGCCAAAGAGGCCGCCGACGGCAAGGAACACGACCGCCGTCACCGCGTTTATCTTGATCAGCGTTTCCGCCTTCGAATATACCCGCAGCCCGGTGTCGAGACAGGTTCTGTACTGTTCGTCGATACCGCTATCCAGAGCGTCGGCCGTGCCAGCAGTCATTCTCGCCTCCTAGATCGACTCACTCGACCACATAGATCTTGCCCAACATCAGGTGATGGCCGATGCCGCAGAACTCGTTGCAGACCACAGCGAACTCGCCGGTCTCGTTCGGCTTGACGGTGATGACCATTTCGTAGTTGGGATGGACTTGGAGATTGATATTGGTGGGCTGCAGCGAGAAGCCGTGCTGCCAGTCCAACGAGGAAAGATGCAATCGGTAGCTCTGGTCTTTCTTGAGCTCCAGGATGGGCCACCATTCCCACAGCCGCGCCAGCATGTAGATGTCCTCGCCCGCCGGCGGGCGCACCACCGGGATACCGGTATCGCCCTCTTCGCGCACCCTGTAGGCGTCGGTCATGGCCTCGGTCCGCTCGGCGAAGTCCTCGGGGCTGATGCGGTAGGCCTCGTTGGAAAGGTTCTGCTCGCCCTCGATGTGCCAGTAGATCATCGCCGAGAACATCACCAGGCCCCAGAGAAAGGCGATGGTGATCCAGATGACTTCCGGACGGTGCAGGGGCTCGTTCCACCAGAGCCGGTTTTCGGGCGGGTGAATGGCCATTGCTCTTTGCCTCCGCTACTTGGCGATCGGGATCTGGGCGATTTCGAGGATTCCCCAGATCAGATAAAAGACGGTCGGAGAGACCACGCCGATGAAAAGCAGCAGGAAGGGATTGTCGAGAAGCTGCTGCATGAAGGGGATCCGCTGGCGCCGCCGGGGCGTGGCGCTGCCGCTCGTGTCTGCCGGGGTCATGGCCTCTTGTTCCTCTTCTCGGATCGATGCCCTGTCACTAAAGCGCCGGCGCCTCCTTCTCGTCCTTGATGGAAGTCAAGCCGAGCGGCGCGGTCCTCAGGACCGTTGCAACTTTCCGTGTCAGGGCGGCAGGGTCGATGTCATGACGGAAGTAGTGCAGGACCCGGCCATCGGGTGCCGCCAGGTAAAAGGCCGCGCTGTGATCGATGCCGTAGTCGGGGCCCGTGCCGGCCTTGGCGTAGCGAACGCCGAAACCCCGGGCAGTCGCGCGCACTTCCGCAACGCTTCCACCGAGGCCGACAATGCGCGGATCGAAATGGGGGACATAGTCCGCCAGAACGGTCGGGCTGTCGCGTTCGGGATCGAGCGTGACGAACAGCGGCTGCAGGCGGTCGGAGAGCGGACCAAGCTGCTCCAATACCTGGGCCAGGGTATCGAGGGTCATGGGACAAATGTCCGGGCAGTTTGTGTAGCCGAAGGAAAGCAGCAAAAAGCGATCTCCGAAGGAGGCCGCGGTGACCCGCCGGCCGTCATGGTCGATCAGGGAGAAGTCGCCCCCCGCCGTTGCCGCGCCAATGGCTCCCGCGCTGGCGTTGCCCGCGCTGTAAGTAGATGTCACCGAGGGCGGCGCTGTCGGGACCGCGCGGTCGAAGCGCAACCACAGCCATTGGAGGCTGAGAAGCGCGCTGATCACAAAAAAGGCGATGAGAGGGCGTCGATACCGCATGCCGCGCCAATCCTTTCCCCCGGGCCCTTCGATAGATCGTTATCGTCCCCGATCCCGGCGCCGTCTGCCTTGACATCAATCAACCGGCCGTGCCGCAAACTTGATCTATGTCAATGCGGACCTCCGGGTTTTGCGGCCGATAGTCGGACGGGATCGCAGGCGACCCGAGTTTGCGGACCGCGAGAGGGGAGGCGGCGCAATGTTGCATCAACAACAGGTTCGGCCAGAGGCCGCCGGAGGGACCAGCGCGCTGAGCGAGGCGGAACGTAACCTGCTGAAGCGCTTGCCGCTCTTTTCCGGACTCGGCGAGGAGGAGGTGTTCCATCTGATCGAGGGGGCACGGGCCGAGACCTTTCCGGCCAACACGCTGCTGTTCCTGCGCGGCGATCTGGCAAGCCGCTTTTACGTGGTGCTGCGCGGTTGGGTCCGGCTTTACCGCAGCACCCCCGACGGGCAGGAGGGAGTCATTTCGATCCAGTCCCGGGGCAACTCCTTTGCCGAGGCGGCGATTTTCGAAAGCGGCAGCTATCCGGTCAGCGCCAGCACCCTGGAGGAAACCCGTCTTCTGGTCATCCCGGCCGATGCCTTCCTGTCCAAGGTGACCGGCAATTCCGCCTACGTGCTGAAGATCCTGGCCTCGATGTCCCGGCATCTTCACCAACTGGTCAATCAGGTCGAGGAACTGGTCCTCAAATCATCGGTCGAGCGGGTCGCGGGCTACATCTCGGATCTGACCCCCAACGCCTCCGGGCCGGTCATCGTCCGCCTGCCCCTGGAAAAGGCGGTCATCGCCCAGCACCTGGGGATGCAGCCCGAGACCCTGTCGCGGTCCCTTGCCCGGCTACGTCCCTTGGGTGTCGAGTCCAAGGGCGGTCTGATCCATGTCGACGACGTCTCGGCGCTGCGCCGTTTCGGCAACGGAGCCCCGGCGCCGCAGCACCTTTGATAGAGCGAGCTCCGACCGTAAGAAGTGATCAGATCGCCATGCATCCAGCCTTGAAGAAGTACGCGCTGGCCGAAGTGCCGCGCTATACCAGCTATCCGACCGCCGCGCAGTTTCAGACCGACCTTCCGGAATCGGTCACCCGGGCCTGGCTCGCCGAGACCGAGCCCGATCAAGCGCTCTCGCTTTACATCCATATTCCATTTTGCCGACAGCTTTGCTGGTACTGCGGCTGCCACACGACCATCCCGAACAGCGCTGGGCGGGTGACCGACTATCTGGAGACCCTGCAGCGCGAGATCGCCCTGCGGGCCGCCGCCTTGGGCGCGCAGGGCGGGGTGTCGCATCTCCATTTCGGCGGTGGCACGCCGACTTTTCTGACGACGGACCAGTTCGAACGGCTGATGGCCGAGATCCAGCGTCACTTTCTTTTGCGCCCGGATGCAGAGGCGGCGATCGAAATCGATCCCCGCGGCCTCACCAGGGAGATGGCGCGCTGCCTGCGGGCCGCCGGCATCAATCGGGCCAGTCTTGGCGTGCAGGACTTCGACGCCGAGGTTCAGGCCGGGATCAATCGGATCCAACCGCACGACCAGGTGGCCCGCGCGGTGGAGGACTTGCGCGCGGTTGGCATCGAGAAGATCTCGATGGACCTGATGTATGGCCTTCCGGGTCAGACCGAGGCCAGTGTCGCACGGTCGGCCCGGCTCGCCGCCGCCCTTGAACCCGACCGGCTCTCAGTCTTCGGCTATGCGCATGTCCCCTGGTTCAAAAAGCACCAGCGGATGATCGCGGCGGAAAGACTGCCTGGTGTCGAGGCCCGTTTCGCCCAGATGGAGGCCATCGCCGGGGTGCTCTGCGCCGAAGGCTACAGCCCGATCGGCTTCGACCACTTCGCCCGCCCAAGCGACTCGCTCGCCCGGGCCCAGGCCACCGGCCGACTGCGCCGCAACTTTCAAGGCTACACCGACGATCCCGCCGAGATCCTGATCGGCCTGGGCGCCTCCGCGATCAGCGCCCTACCCGGCGGTTACCTGCAAAACGAGACCAATCTTGGGGCCTACGCGGCGGCACTCGGCAACGGCCGGCTGCCGACCCTGCGCGGTCTCGCGCTGACCGGCGAGGACCGTCTGCGCCGGGCCGCCATCGAACGGATCATGTGCCGCTTTGCGCTCGATACCGACGATCTCGCCGCGCGGCTCGGCCATCGCGCCGAAACCCTGGACGGTTCCCTGGCCCGGGCCGAGGGGCTGGCCCGCGACGGGCTGGTCGAGATTGCCGGGCGCCGTCTGAACGTCACCGCCCAAGGCCGCCCCTTCGTGCGCAGCGTCGCCGCTTGTTTCGATGCCTACTATCGCGGCGCCGCGGGACGGCACAGCAAGGCGGTGTAGCGGCGCGTTCCCATGGGTGCCCGCGCCGCGGGCGCCGCCAAGATCCACTGGCGCGACCGGCCGCTTGACCAGGATCAAGGTCGCGGACGCCAGACTGACGGAGACTCTTCGCGCCCTCGACCAGCGATGCGGGATCTCTCATGCCAGAAACCGGAAACTATGCGCTGACACGGCGACGGCTGCTGGCGACAGCGGCGGCGGCCGGCGGCCTGACCCTGCTGGCGCCTGCCTCGGCGGGTTCGGACCGGCTCTATCGCTGGCAGGGCCGCGCAATGGGCGCCCGGGTCGCGATCACCCTGGGCCTGCCGAGCCTGGCGGACGCGGTCCCGATCATCGAGGCGGCGCTTTCGGAGATCGACCGGCTGGAGGATATCTTCAGCCTCTACCGCCCCGATTCCGAACTGTCGCGCCTCAACCGGGCCGGCCGGCTGGTCGCGCCCTCCCCCGATCTTCTGGATCTGCTCTCGCTGTCGCACCGCTTCGGCGTACTGAGCGATGGCGCCTTCGACGTTTCCGTGCAGCCGTTGTGGGAGCTTCATCGCCGCGGTGCCGGGTCCGACCCCAGCGCGGTGCGGCAGGCCCGCCGCCTGGTCGACTACCGGGCCATCGAGCTGGACCGCGACGAAGTCCGGTTCGGCCGGCCCGGCATGCAAGTCACCCTGAACGGCATCGCCCAGGGCTACATCGCGGACCGCGTCGCCAGTTGGCTCGCGGGGGCCGGCCTGACCCACGCGCTGCTGGACCTCGGGGAAGTTCGAACCCTGGGCGGCCATCCCGAGGGACGGCCTTGGCGGATCGGCCTGTCCGGCCATGACCGGGACCGCAGCGATCTCCTGCTCAAGGGTGGCGCCCTGGCGACCTCTTCGCGCCACGGCCTGGTCTTCGACCAGGCAGGCCGCCAGCACCACATTTTCGATCCGGGGCGCGGCACCAGCCCACAAGAGGTGGCAAGCGTGACCGTCGAGGCCGCGGACGCCACGACGGCCGATGCGCTTTCGACGGCCTTGATGGTGACGCCCTTCCCTCGCCTGCGCCCCCGCCTCGAGACCTTGGCGCCGCTGGCGGTTCACATCACCGGGCAGAGCGGCAGGACGGCACGCTGGCGCGTCGCCGGGTGACCGCTCCGCGGTTTTGCGCCTGTCAGGCCGCTTTGGGGATCTTGTCCTCGGCCCAAATCTTGCCGAGGGCCCGCACCAGCCTGTCGATGTCCTGCTCGCTGTGGATCGGCGAGGGCGTCAGGCGCAGGCGCTCGGTACCGCGCGGCACGGTCGGATAGTTGATCGGCTGCACATAGATGCCGAAGTCGGCCAGCAGGCGGTCGGTTACCGCCTTGCAGCGCAGCGGATCGCCGACCAGGACCGGCACGATATGGCTGTCGGATGCCATCACCGGCAAGCCGGCGTCGCGCAGGCGCTTTTTCAGCAGGGCCGCACGACTTTGCTGCAACTGCCGTTCGCTATCGCTTTGCTTGAGGTGACGGACACTGGCGAGCGCGCCCGCCGCCACCGCGGGCGGCAGGGCCGTTGTGAAGATGAAACCCGACGAGAAGCTGCGCAGGAAATCGACCAGGGCGGCGGAAGCCGCGACATAGCCGCCCAGCACCCCGTAGGCCTTGGCCAGCGTGCCCTCGATCACCGTGATCCGGTCCATGACCCCCTCGCGCTCGGCGATGCCGCCGCCCCGAGGTCCGTAGAGGCCCACCGCATGAACCTCGTCCAGATAGGTCATGGCGCCGTGTTTCTCGGCGACGTCGCAGAGCGCGGCGATCGGGGCGACGTCGCCATCCATCGAATAGACCGACTCGAAGGCGACGATCTTCGCCCGGCCGGGTGCGACGGAGGCAAGCAGGCGGTCGAGATCGTCCGGGTCGTTGTGCTTGAAAATCAGCTTGTCGGCGCGGCTGTGGCGGATGCCCTCGATCATCGAGGCGTGGTTCAGAGCATCGGACAGGACCACGCAATCGGGCAGGCGCGAGGCCAGGGTGCCCAGGGAGGCGAAGTTCGAAACATAGCCCGATGTGAAAAGAAGCGCGGCTTGCTTGCCGTGTAGGGTCGCCAATTCCCGCTCGAGCAGGACATGGTAATGGTTGGTGCCCGAGATGTTGCGCGTGCCGCCGGATCCGGCCCCGCAACGGTCCAGGGCCTCGCGCATCGCCGCCAGGACGGCCGGGTGCTGGCCCATCCCCAGATAGTCGTTGGAACACCAGACGGTGATCTCGCGACAGCCGCCCGGGTCGCGGGAGAGCGCACGCGGGAAGGAGCCGGCCTGGCGTTCGAGGTCGGCGAAATGCCGGTAGCGTCCTTCGGCTTTGAGATCGGACAGTTGCCGGGCAAAGAAGTCCTCGTAGTCCATGACCGATCCTCCTCGGTTCGCGCAGGTGGTCGCCGAGCGCCCTGCCTACTGGGTCGCCTCCTTGAGATAGGCGACCAGGTCCTTGCGTTGGTCTTCCTTCTTCAGCCCGCCGAAGACCATCTTGGTCCCGGGAACCAGGTCCTTGGGCTTGGCGATATAGGCCTCCAGGGTCGCCTCGTCCCAGACGATTCCCGATTCTTTCATCGCGTCGGAATACTTGAAGCCCTCGCTGACCCCCGCCGTGCGCCCGAAGAGACCGTGTAGATGCGGTCCAACCTTGTTCTTGCCGTCTTCCAGGCTGTGGCAGGTCTTGCACTTGCGATAGACCTTTTCGCCTTTCGCGGCATCGCCTTCGGCCTGCAACGACCCCAGCGGGATGATCGAAACAAGCAACGCCGCCATCGCCAGGCGGGCCGTTCCGGTCTTCCACGTGTTTTGTCTTACGGACATCGGTGTCTCCCAATTAGACTGTGTTGTGCCATGGACTATTCCCGCCGGGGCCCCGACCGACCTTGATTTCGATCAAGTCCCTGGGCTTCCAGCTGTCGTGCGTCGGGGAAGTGCAGCAGGTGCCGCCCGGTCTCCAGAAGCAGCCCGGACTCTCGCCAACGCGCCGTGATACGGCTCAAGGTCTCGCTTCTCAGACCCAGGTAGCTGGCAATCTCCGAGCGCCTCATGGGCAGGGGGACCCATAGACCGCCGTTTTCCTCGCGGCCCAGTCTTCGCCCCAGATCCAGAAGAAACGAGGCGAGCCGCTGCTCGAACGACGCGCGACCGACAAGGAACAGCTCAGACTGTTGGGCCATCAATCGACCACAGAGCGCCTTCATGGCGCCAAGCGCCAGCTCCGGTTCCCGTGCCAGGTTTTCAAACAGGGACTCCAGGGCAAAGCAAAGGACCCTGGCGGGGACCAGCGCCTTGAGGCTAGCCGACCCGCCCTCGCTGGCCCGCGCCGCAAACACCAGGTCGCCAGGGTAATGAAAGCCAAAGACCTCTGCGCTACCGCCAGCCCGCTGCCGATAGGAGGCCAGAACCCCCTCGCGGACCGCGATGACTTCGGGACCGGGCGATTCCTGGGTCAGGACGATCTGGTCGCGCGTCAAGCGGCGCTCCTGGCCGTGGCGGGTCAGGAACCCCGGCGGTGCGAAGCGAGCCCACTCATCGCGCTGCGCTGTCGGCCGCCCCGCGAAAGCCGCTTGGCCCGGCGCCTGGGTTGCAGAGCTGCCCACAGAAACCATATGCCGGCCCGCGCCCGCGCACATTAAAACTATCCTCTCGACTATCGTCACTGCGAAACCAAAGGCTAGTCGACGGGGCCACAGACAGCCTTGATCTCGGTCAAGACGAGGGCTGGCCCTGTTCGGGTTCGGCAAGTGCCCTGGCCACCAGGGCGGCGGCCTCTTGCGGCAGGTCGAGCGCCAGGGCAAAGCGCCGGCCATGGGGGGACATCTTGGCCCAGGTCTTGCGCAGGATGTCGAGCACCTTTTCCTCGGCATGCGGCCGGGCGAAGTCGGCGAAGTAGTGCACCAGGAAGACAACGCAGGCGACATCCTCCAGGGCCTGCGCTTCGGGGTCGCGCTTCAGGCGCTTCTTGCGCAACAGGGAGCCGACGCGGTCTATGGTCTCCGTGGCATAGCCGAGATCGCCGAGGATCTCCCCGGCGCGTCGCGCGTGGTGCTCCTGAAGCTCGCGCCGCCAAGTCAGGTATCCGCTCCGACCCTCGGGATAGCTGTCGCGCGGGCTGACCCAGCGTTCGATATGCTGGCTTCGCGTCGCCAATTGAAGGATCTCGGAGGCCGCCGGATAGAGCTTCGGCAGCCAGGCGCTCATACGCCTGGCGTAGAGCAGTTCCTTGGCCACTGGCCGGCTGTTGTCGAGGACCTGGTTCGGATCCTCGCCGTTGGCCCGGTCGAAGGCCGCAAAGGCCGCCGCCAGCCGGCCCTTGTCCTGGGTGGGATCCGCTGCGCGGTCACGCATACTCTTCAGCGTCGTCACCCCGAGGCCTCCCTTGGGTTCGTGCCGGCGCGAGAGCCTCCCTCGCGGGCCCGCGTCAAGACGATCTCGTCGATCCAGGGCTCGCGGCCGATCGGCCCAAGGTAGCAGGTCTCGCGGTCGGCGGCCGCCAGCAAGGCCGGAATATCGTCGGCGCCGTGCCGCCCGGCTTCGGCAAAGACCCCGACCACAATGACATGGCGCGCCGAGATGGCCGCGAGCGCCTGCGCAAGCGAGGGCTCCTCTTCCAGCAGGGCAAACCCGGTCTCCGCGAAGGAACCAGCCGCCGCCACGGCCTGGCGCAAGTCCAGGAGCGCGCGCCGCGACGCTCTGTTCCGGGGCGTGCCGTGAGCCACGAGCAACAGGGCAGATTGATCGCAGCGCCAGGCCAGCGCCGCGGCCCTTTCCCGCGCACTGCGCAGGATGCCCAACGCCATCGCGGGATGGGTTCCGACCGGCGCACAGAGGACCACCGGCGGAGCATCCGCCAGGCCGGCCAGGCGTTGGCGCAGGCGGTCATAGCTGTGACCCTCGGCCATGAGAAATGGCACCAGGAGAACCCGGGTGTCCGGCAGGGCGGCCAAGGTCCGCTCGAGATCGGGTTCGCCCTTGAGGGCGCAGCCGGCGGTGGCCGCGAAGCGGCCCCGCGCGGTCAGGGCGTGGGCGCGCCGGGCCAGGGCATCGGCCGTCTCACGGCTGCCATGGGCGCAGAGAACCAGGGCGTCGGCACCACCGGGCGGCTCAGTGGC
This sequence comes from Kiloniellaceae bacterium, assembly GCA_021776195.1. The sequence continues at coordinate 15,238 of JAJFGK010000115.1, forward strand.
TGGTGCCGTCGGAATGGCTGATCTTGTTGTGGACATTGTATTTTCCCGATGGTTTGACCATGGCGATGCGCTTGACCTCTTCGAGGGTTTCGGCGTCGTAGACGACGATGGCGCCGTCGTGATCCCAGATGCTGGCCAGGGCGTAGCGGCCGTCGCGGGTAAACTCGATGTGGGCGGCGGTCTTGCCAGGAGCCGGACGCAGCGTCTTCACGACCTCGAGGCTTTGCTTGTCGATGACGTGGAGCACGTCTTTGTTGGGGCCGAAGAAGACGTCGGCCCAGGCATAGCGGCTGGCCTCGTGGCTGCGCAGAAAAAAGCCCGGCCCCAAGGTCTCGATGCGGGCCAGAACCTGCCAGCTTTTCATGTCGATGATGCTGACCGCGGCCTCCTTGAGGTGCGGCGTCGCCATCACCCGGCGGCCGTCCCGCAGCCAGGAGATTCCCGATCCCAGATGCGGCAGTCCGGGCAGCGGCAGGGTCGCGATCTCGCGCCGGACGTCGAGATGGACCACCACCGAACGATCGCTGTCGCGGGCCGACCCGATCACCTGACTGTAAGACGGCGTGAAGAAGAAGTCATCGAGCGGCTGGGACAGCTCGATCCGGCGGATCGGAAAATCTTCGTCCTTGGCGAGCGCCTCGACCATGCCCTTCTCGTAGCTGTGCACCAGTCCGGTGAAGACCGGCGGCGGATCCTCGGCATAGGAGATCTCCCACATCTCGGCCACGTCCTTCAGCGCCACCACGAAGGTCTCGCGCGGCGCCGCCTGATAGACCGCGGAGACCCGCGAGGCGCTCGTGCCCGCCTTGTCGAAGGCCGGGATCACCTTGAGGGGGGTGAGGTCCCCGGCATTCAGCAGCACCAGGGTCTTGGGCAGATAGTTGGCCACCGCGAGAATGCGGCCGTCGTGGGAGATCGCGGCGTTGCGCGTGTTGAGGCCGGCCCGCACCTCGGCGACCTTGACCAGTCCGTAGAGGTCGTACTTGGTGATCCAGCCGTCGCGCGAGGCAAAATAGACGAAGCGTCCGTCGGGCGAGAACTTGGGCCCGCCGTGAAGCGCGAAACGGCTGGCGAAACGGGTGATCGGCTCGAAGCTGTCACCGTCGAGAATGGTGACATGGTGATCGCCGCTCTCGACCACGACAAAGAGGTTGAGCGGATCCGCGCTGTGACGTGGGCTGTCCGGCAGGGCACTCGGATCGGTCAAGAGCGTCTGGCTGGCGGCGATCTCCGCGGCACCCCAAACCGGCGGTTCGGCCAGCGGCCGATAGATCATCTCCACCAGGCGCTCGATCTCCTCGGCCGCGAGGGTCGCGCCGAAGGCCGGCATCTGTGTCGCCACCCGGCCGTCCGCGATAACGGCTGTCGCGCGGGCCGGTTTCAGGCGCCCCAGATTCGATGGCAAGAGCGCCGGGCCGCTACCGCCCAGTCGGTCCAAGCCATGACAGGCCGAACAGTGGTCGCGATAGAGCGAGGCTGCCTCCTCCGCGCCGGCGTCCGATCCGGCGGTCAGAAGGACAAGGCCCGCCAGCAGTGCGGGAGCAAGATTCCTAGCCGGCCGCGACACGGGTTTTTCCCCGGTAGGGTGTCAGCGTGACCCGCGGCCGGGCCTCGACGCCAATCTCGTCATCGGTCAGGTAACAGGCGGGATCCTCCTCCCAAGGGTCGCCGGTGATCTGCAGCGCCCGGACCCGTGTATTGCCGCCACAGATCGCGAACTCCCGGCAGTCCCCGCAGCGTCCCTTGATCTGCCGCGGCTTTGCCTTGAGGCCGGCCATGATCGGGTCGCTCAGGTCCTGCCAGATCGCCGAAAATGGTCGCTTGCGTACATTGCCCAGGCTGTAGTGCCACCAGAAGGTATCGGGATGGACCTCGCCGAGATTGTCGATATTGGCGACGTTGACCCCCGAGGCATTGCCGCCCCAGGCGGTCAGCTTGGCGCGGACATGCGCGGCCCGGCCGGGAAAGCGCCGCTCGACCCAGTTCAGGAAGTAGACGCCGTCGGCATCGTTGTTGCCGGTGACGAATTCCTTCGCCACGCCCCGCTGGGCATAGTCCCAGCAGCGCGCGAAGATCATATCCATGGCGTCGCGCGTGGTGCGGTGATAGGCGTCGTCCTCCCGGTAGCGGTTGCCGCGCCCGGCATAGACGAGATGGGACAGGTAGAACTTGTCGATCGCCTCGCGGTCGACCAGGTCGAGCATGGCGGGCAGCGATTCGACGTTGCGTTCGGTCATGGTAAAACGCAGCCCGACCTTGATGCCCTGTTCGCGGCACAGCCGCATACCCCCCAGCGCCGCCTCGTAGGCGCCCTCCTGGCGGCGGAAGGCGTCGTGCACGGCGCCGATGCCATCCAGGCTGATGCCCACGTAGTCGTAGCCGACCGCGGCGATTTGCCGGCTGACGGCGGCATCGATCAGCGTCCCGTTGCTCGACAGGCCGACGTAGAACCCAAGGTCCTTGGCGCGTCGCGAGATCGCGAAGATGTCCGGCCGAAGCAACGGTTCGCCGCCCGAGAGGATCAGCACCGGGACACCGAAGGTCCGCAGGTCCCCCATCACGTCGAAGACCTCCTCGGTGGTCAGTTCGCCGGGGAAATCGACATCGCTCGACAGCGAGTAGCAGTGCAGGCAGTTCAGGTTACAGCGTCTGACCAGGTTCCAGATGACCACCGGGCCGCTCGGCCGCGCCATCCGTACCGGGGTCGGCTCGATCAGTTCGCGCATGTAATGACTGAGGCGAAACATGGGTTTTTCCTCCTTAGAGAGGTGGATCAGGAATAGATGGCATATCTGACGGGTTCCCATGTGTTCTGGCTAGGCGCAGGCGGCGACGTGATGCCGAAGTATCACGAGGCACCTGCAACGACCTCCAGAATGCCGGGGAACCCGCCTTCGGTCGCCTTTCCGAGCCTCTGGAGGGCGTCACCGCCGCTCGCCGATGCTTTGGCATCGCCAACGCGGCGCTTCCTACCCAGAGGTTCGGAGAGGCGATCATGTATGTCATCTATTCCTGATCCATCTCACTCAGCGGCGCCGAGACGCAGACCGGTTTTCTTCAAAATGCGAGTGCTGTAGAGCAGATCGTGGCCGTGGCAATCCGGGCCGAGAAGGGCAACGATCTGCGGTAGTTTCTCGGCGACCTCGTCGCGGCTGTGACCGTGCACCATGGCGAAGAGGTTGTAGGGCCAGTCTGGCAGCGACCGCGGCCGGCGATAGCAATGGGTCACGAATTCCAGCGCACCGATCTGTCGTCCCAGCTCGCCGACCCGCGCGTCGGTGACGTCCCAGACCGACATGGCGTTGGCCCGGTAGCCCAGCCTGTAGTGATTGGGCACGGCCGCGATTCGCCGGATGACACCGCCCTGTAGCAGCCGCGCCAGGCGTGCCATGACGACGCGCTCGGTCAACTCCAGTTTGTCCGCTACCTCCAGATAGGGCCGCGCCGCAAGCGGCAGGCCGCCCTGGGTTTCGGCGATGATCCGCCGGTCGATCGCGTCGATCGGCAGACTCTCTGCGATCCGCGCCGTCATGCGCGCAGCTGGAGTTCGAGAAAGAACTCCTCCTCCTTGGGCAGGTCGATTGTCTTCAACCCGGTTTCCGCCTCGATCTCGGCCAACAGCTCGGGAATCTGCCCAGGCTTCTCCACCGCCAGCACGAACCACATGTTGAGACGGTGGTCGCGGGCATAGTTGTGCGCGACCTCGGGATGGGCGTTGACCAGGGTCGCGACCTCCTCGAAGCGGTCCTCCGGGACCGCCATGGCGACCAGCGTGACGGCGCCGCCAAGTTTTTCCGCATCGTAGAGTGGGCCGAAGCGGCTCAAGACGCCGTCATCGAGAAGTCGAGAGACGCGCACGATTAGATCGGCCTCGGCGATGCCCAGCTGCTGCCCAGCCTCGCGGAAGGGATGCTCACAGATTGGGAAGCCGCTTTGCAAGGCGTTCAAGATGCCGCGGTCGATCTCATCCAGTCCGGTCGCTGTCATGCCACGCGAGCCTCCGCGATGGCGCCGGCGTTATCCGGGCGATAGCGCGCGCCGCGCTGTTTGAAGCAGCGCTTGCTGAAGAGAACCTTGCGGCGCAGCTCCGCGAGACCGCAGGCCTGGGCCGCCGCCTCGACCTGACCCAGGACCGCCGCCCGGTCGCGGCCATGGATCATGCAAAAGAGATTGTAGGGCCAGACCGGCGGCCGGCGGGGGCGGCGGTAGCAGAGGGTGACGAAGTCGAGCGCCGCCAGGGCACGCCCGGCGTCGCGGACCTCGGCGTCGGGAACGTCCCAAACCACCATCGCGTTGGCCCAGTAGCCCAGTGCGCGGTGCCGCACGACGACCCCGAAGCGGCTGATCGCGCCGTTGTCCTGCAACGCGCGCAGGCGCTCCAGCACCTTGCCTTCGCTCAGCCCGGCGCGCTCGGCCAGGCGGGCGTAGGGGCGCGGGTCGAGCGCCAGGCCCGGCTCCAACGCAGACAGCAAGCGACGGTCCGGGTCCGAAAGGGCCTGGTCTGACCGCCGCGCTACCATTGGATCGGGAATCCCAGGTCGAGGCAGAAGGCCTCTTCCAGCGGCAGGTTTAGAACTTCGATGCCGCTGCGGCGTTCGATTTCGGCGAGGACCGCCGTCACCTGCGCTTCGTCCCGACCGGTCGCCACGAACCAAAGATTCAGGCCGTGCTCGCGTTCATAGTTGTGGTTCACCTCCGGGTAGGCGCTGACCAGGGCCGCGACGGCCTCGAGCCTGGCCTCGGGCACGGCCATGGCGGCCAAGGTACTCCAGCCGGCTCTGTGCGGCCGGACCACGGCGCCGATGCGACTGATCAGCCCCGCCTCGGCGAATCCCTTGAAGACCTCGATCACCTGGGCCTCCTCAGCCTCTTGGGCCTCGGCGATGGCGCCATAGGGTCGAGCAAGCAACGGAAAATCGCGCTGGTAATCGTTCAGCAGCCGGCGCTCCAAGCCGCCCAGGTCCGGAGCCGTGCCAGCCGGATGGTGGTCTGGTTGCATGGCTAGTACCGCCTATCACAGAAAGGTGCATCGTCTGATCGTCTCGGCGTTCGATCCGGGAAGGAAGCGTCGCGATAGCGATGCGGGCCATCGGTGAGCGGCGCTGACGCACCCGGTCGGGCGCCGAGACGACCCGCAGGGCGACTTGGCAAGGCTTTCGGCCCCCGTGGTTTTGGGCGGCAGACCGGGCCGCTCGTGATGCCGGGCATCATCTCGCCCCCCGTTCTTTGCCGAAAACCTTGCCAAGTCGTCATACGACGCACCTTTCTGTGATAGTCGGTACTAGAGCCCCGTCCGCTGTGCCCGCGCGGCAAAGAAAATTCCGCTGGGCTTGTCCATTGGCAACACCGCCAGGCGTTCCAGGGACCGGGTGTCGTAGACCTCCACCTTGTCTTCGTCGCGAACCGACAGCCAGAGCGCTTCACCGCGCGGCGTGAACTCCATGTGCAGCACCGCCTTGCCAGGGTTCAGGGTGGCGATCACCTCACGCGATTCGACATCGATCACCTGGACCACATCGTTCAGGGGATGGGCGAAGTTGACCCAGACCTGGCGGCCATCGGGCCGCGCGACGGCGAAGATCGGTTGACCATGAACCGGGATGCGGGCGACCTCGGTCCAGTTCTTGTCGTCGAGGACCAGAACCTCGTGGCGGCCCACGGCCGGCAGGAAGAATTCGTGGCCGGCCCGGGCCCACCCTTCCAGGTGCGGCATCTTGTAGACCGGCAGGGGCTCCTCGCCGCGGCCATAGCCATCGAGAACCCGGCGCACCCCGGCTTCGGGATGCCAGAGGTCGAGCAGCGCCAAGCCGTCCTCGCCGAACAGACCGGCGATGTAGTAGCGCCCGTCGCCCGTCACCAGGGCATCGTAGGGCTGGTCGCCGACGGCCTCGAAGCGCTCGATGACCGGCGCCCGCGGATCGGTCACATCGGCCAGCCAGATCTCGCCGGCATCGTAGAGCGAGAAGACGAAACGCTGGTCCGGCGCGTCCACCAGACCGACCACCTTGGACAGCGCCTTGTCGCCGGCACCCGTCGCCGGGATGTCGGCCAGCAGCTCCAAGGTCCCGCTGTCGAAGATCCTGACACCGCCAGGCTCGTAGTTGGACACCGCGATGAGCCGGCCGTCCTGGGAGATCGCGCCGCCAATCGAGTTGCCCGCCTGGACCACGCGCTTGACCAGGCGCTGTTCCAGAAGATCGATCTTGCTGAGGCCGCCGTCGCGGCCGAAAACGAAGGCGTAGCGCTGGTCGCGGGAAAAGACCGCCGAGGCGTGACTGAGGTCGCCCAGGCCTTCGATCCGCGCCAGCGCGCGGCGGTCGGTGGTGTCGATGATCTGGATCGCACCTGCCGCGCGCTCGACCACGAGGCCCAGATCGCCAGTGCCGCGCAACTCCGTCGCCGTGGCGTTTCCCAGAATAGACAAGAGGCAGAAAAGCGTGATGATGGCGGCACGGTAGAGGGAAATCATGGCGTCTCTCCCTTTCTCAGAAAATCGACCAGCCACTGCGCCTCCGGCAGAGTGATCTCCCCGTTCCAGGGCGGCATCGGCGTGCCGGGCACACCGTTGAGAATCACCTCCGCGAGGAACCCGTCGCTCTTTTCGGCCAACTTGGCGGGCAGGAGCGCGGGGCCGAGGCCGCCTTTCATGGTCATCCCGTGACAGGACCCGCAATCGTGCTTCAAGCGATGGACCAGCTCCGCCTGCCGGTCCGGCTGGGGCGGCGGACTGGTGGCCAGTCCGGAGGTGGCCAGCAGCGATGACAGGCCGACAGCGATGATCGCCGGTCTAGCCATGGATCGCCCGACCTTCGACGGCAAGACTGGTTTCACCAGGGCGGCGGGCCAGGGCCAACTCACCGGCGACCTCGACGACCCGGCCAACAATGAAAAGTACGGGTGCTTTCAGTGCGCCCTGCTGGGCCAGATCGGCAATGGTCGCCAGCGTGCCGATCCGCAGGGTTTCGTCCGGCAAGGTTCCATTGGCCACTGCCGCCGCCGGGGTGTCGGCGGCGAGACCCGCTTCGGTGAGCCGGCAGGCGACCTCGGCGATGTGGGCCAGGCCCATGTAGATCACCAGGGTGGTCTCCGGGTCGGCGAGGCTTGCCCAGTTGAGCTCCAGCGGCTCGTCGTCGCGGCAGTGCCCGGTGACAAAACGCACCCCGGTCGCGCGGCCGCGATGGGTCAGGGGAATCCCCACGCTGGCGGCACAGCCGGCCGCCGCCGTCACGCCCGGCACGACTTCGAAGGGGATGCCGTGACAGGCCAGATGGGCGGCCTCCTCGCTGCCGCGGCCAAAAACGAATGGATCGCCGCCCTTGAGGCGGACGACCCGGTGACCGGCCCGGGCCAGCTTTACCAGAAGATGGTTGGTCTCTTCTTGCGATTGGGCGTGGTCGCCGCGCGCCTTGCCCACGAAGATCCGCATGGCGCCGGGCGGAATGAGAGCCAGAATCTCATCGGACAGCAGGCGGTCGTAGACCACCACCTCGGCTGCCTCGATCGCGCGCAGGGCCTTCAGCGTCAAGAGCTCCGGGTCTCCCGGTCCGGCTCCCACGATATGCACCCACCCGCTTGCCATTGGATCGTTTTCCCGGTGCACCAAGTTGACCCCCAATCGTTGCTGACGGGGCGGCCGCACAGAGACCGTGCCGCCGCCCCTTGGCCTGCCATGTGGCGGCGCTAGTAGACGTCGTTCCTTGTGTTGTAGACGTTGAACTTGCCGGTCGGCGTGATCAGTCGCGGGTCCTTGATCACCGCTTTCAGCTTGCGGGTCTTGTCGTCGACCACGACGATGGCCGATTCCTGGTCCTTGCCATTCCAGACCGAGAACCAGACCTCGTCGCCCGCCCTGTTGTACTCGCCCTGCACGACCCGGCGAACGCCTTCGGTGATGCCCGACCACTCGCCGATCGGCAGCACTTCATAGCCGGCGTCCAGGTCGTTGATATCGAAGACCGCGATCGACGAAGCCACCTCGGCTTCCGGATTGAGCGGCGAATCGACATAGAGGTTCGTCGAGTTCGGGTGGGTCTTCACGAAGAGCGATCCGCCGCCCTGGCCCTCGAGGGTCTGTACGACCGTCCAGGCCTGGTCGGGGTGGCCTTCGGGATCGGTGCCGATCAAGGACACGGTTTCGTCGCCAAGGTGACTGGTAACCCAGACAGGCCCGAAGGTCGGGTGCATCAGGTTGGCGCCGCGCCCTGGATGGGGTTTGGACCCGCCCGACTCGATCAGGGCGGCCAGCTTGCCATCCTTGGTGTCGACCACCGCGATCTTGTCGCGGGCATTGGCCGCGACCAGGAAGTAGCGCCCGGTCGAATCGAAGCCGCCGTCATGCAGGAACCGTTCGGCCTCGATGGCCGTAACCTTGAGGTTCTTGATGTCCTCGAAGTTGACCAGAAGAATCTGCCCGGTCTCCTTCACCGAGACGATGAATTCCGGTTTGTAGTGCGAGGCCACGATGGAGGCGACGCGCGGCTCGGGGTGGTACTCCTGGGTATCGTAAGTCATGCCGCGGGTCGAGACGACCTTCAGGGGCTCCAGCGTCGCCCCATCCATGATGACATACTGCGGTGGCCAGTAGGCGCCGGCGATCGCATACCTGTCTTCATAGCCGGCCATCTTCGAGGTCTCGACCGACCGGGCCTCCATGCCGATCTTGACCTCGGCAACCGACTGCGGCGGATCCATCCAGAGGTCGACCAGATTCAGCTTGGCGTCGCGGCCGATGGTGAAGACGTAGCGCCCGGAGGCCGACATGCGCGAGATGTGGACGGCATAGCCGGTTTGCAGAATCTCGGCGATTTCCTTGGAGTCTCCCTCGATCAGGGCCACTTCGCCGCTGTCGCGCAGCGTCACCGAGAAGAGATTGTCGAGATCGAGCGAATTCATCTGCTTGGTCGGCCGATCCGCGACCGGGACCAGGATCTTCCATGTTTCCATGATCTCGGGCAGGCCGAACTCCGGCGGCTGCGCCGGCTCGTTCAGCAGGTAGCGGGTCATCAGGTCGATGTTATCGGCCGAGAGGTCGCCGGAGGTCCCCCAATTGGGCATGCCGCCGGGCGAGCCGTAGTCGATGAAGGCGTGCAGATAGTCGTAGCCCAGCTCCCGGGTGATATCCGTGGTCAGGGGCTTGCCGGTGGCACCCTTGCGCAAGACGCCGTGACAGCCGGCGCATCGCTCGAAATAGATCTTATTGGCGAGCGTGAACTCCGCGTCGGTAAGGGTCGGCTGGCCGGGCACCTGGCCGGGTGCCGTCATCTCGGTTTGGGGAAGCACATCGAGGCTGGGCTCGTACTTTTCGCCCGGCGTGGTGTCATGCTTCTTGAGGTCTTGCCGAGTCACCGTGCCCGCCGCCTCCGCCGGGGTGGGCACAAGAAAGTCGACCGCGCCGACCACGAGCGCGATCGCCGTTGTCGTCACCAAGAGTTTTGTGAGGAGTCCCTGCGTCATGTCGCACCTCTCTGCGTTGGGATGGCATCAAGCTATGCGACGCGGCGCTTCGGCTCCTTGACCAAAGTCAACCCTGCTTCCTGGCGGCCTGGCCGGATGGCCCGACCATTTCCCCGCTGGCATTCCGCTGGGAGACTTGAGCTTGATCAAGGACAGGGGGTGTTCGGCCGCGCAGCCTGGGCGGCCTCTATCGACGATCTCATTGGACTGGGGCGGAGGAGTCGATTGTGAATTGCCTGGGAACGCTGCTGCGGGCTGGACTGGCCTTTGCCTTCTTCTGGCTCGCGCCGGTCGCGACCGGCCTTGCGGGTCCGGCCGATGGTGCCGGTGCCCGCCTGTCCGACCAGGCGGCCCTGCGCCAGGCTTTGCCCGAGGCCGATCGCTTCGGCCCTCTGGAAGGCGATCCCCCCGCAATCGCCGGCTACCGTGGCCAGGACCTTATCGGCTATGTCTTCTCCAGCCGGCAGATCGTCCAGTCGACCGGCTACTCGGCCAAGCCCTTGGATCTGCTGGTCGGAATGAGCCTGGAGGGCATTATCGCCGGCGTGATCATCGCCGAGCATCATGAGCCGGTCCTGGTGATCGGGGTCGGCGAGGATGACATGGACCGCTTCATCGCGCAGTATCGCGGGCTCGATATTCGCCAGCCCTTCAGGGTGACGCGCTGGCAGGGCGAGCCCGGGCTGTCGGTCGATGCGATCTCGGGCGCCACGATCTCCTCGCAGGTCATGAACGATGCGGTTTTGCGCTCGGCGCGCGCCGTCGCGGCCAGCCGTGGCCTGCTGGGGGCGCAAGAACACAGCCTCGATTTCGCCAGCTTCAGCACGGCCGATTGGCCGGCCCTTCTTGCGGAAGGCTCGCTGCGCCGCCTGACCGTGGCGATCGGCGAGGCCGAGGATGCGCTGCGCAGGCGCGGCGGCCGCCTCTTTGCCGAAGGCGTTCCGGTGCCGGATCCGGGGGCGCCCTTCTTCGAGCTCTTCGCGGCCTTGGCCACACCGGCGCGGGTCGGCCGCAATCTTCTGGGCGAGCGCGACTACAATGCCATCATGGCGGAGCTCGAGGCCGGCGATCAGATCGTCCTGGTCGCCGGGCGCGGGCTCTGGTCTTTCAAGGGCCGCGACTACCGCCGCAGCGGGCGCTTCGACCGGCTGCAGTTGATCCAGGGCAACCGGGCCATTTCCTTCAGGGCGGACGACCACCGGCCCTTCGAGGGATTGAAAGCGGAGGCAGCGCCAGAGCTGCGCGAGATCGCGGTTTTCAAGGTCCGAAAGGCCGAGGGGTTCGATCCGGCGGACCCCTGGCGGCTACGGTTCCTGGTCTCGGGCCAGCCTGTCGAGGGCCCCCGCGGCTTCGCCCTCTTCGATCTTCCCTATGACCTGCCGGCGCGCTACATCAAGACCGCCGCCGCGCCGGAGGGCGCCGCGGAGGAGATGCCTCTCTGGCAGCGCAACTGGCGCGACCGCCAGTGGTCGATCGGAACGCTGCTGGCCGGGCTGCTGGTGCTGAGCTCGATCCTTGTGTTCCAGGACGCCGTCGCAAAGCGCAAGAAGCTCTACCAAGCGCTGCGCATCGGGTTCTTGCTCTTCACCCTGGTCTGGATCGGCTGGATCGCCGGCGCGCAGCTTTCGGTGATCAATGTCCTGACCTTCGCCAATGCCCTGCTCGAAGAGTTCCGCTGGGACTTCTTTCTGCTGGAGCCCTTGATCTTCATCCTTTGGGGCTACGTGGCCGTGGCCCTGCTGTTCTGGGGCCGTGGCGTCTTTTGCGGCTGGCTTTGTCCCTTCGGCGCGCTGCAGGAGCTGGTCGGCCGCCTGGGGCGGCTCGCCCGCCTGCCGCAGTGGCGCCTGCCCTTTGGCTTGCACGAGCGCCTCTGGCCGATCAAGTACATCGCCTTTCTCGCCCTTGCGGCCCTGTTCCTGCACGACCCGGAGCTGGCCATCATGGGCGCCGAGGTGGAGCCCTTCAAAACCGCCATCGTTCTGAAGTTCGACCGCGCCTGGCCCTACCTGCTATATGTCGGGGTATTGCTGGTGGCCAGCCTCTTCGTGACAAGGGCCTACTGCCGCTACCTCTGCCCCCTGGGCGGCGCCCTGGCCCTGCCCGCGCGTCTGCGCATGTTCGAGTGGCTGCGCCGGCGTTGGCAGTGCGGCAAGCCCTGCCAGAACTGCGCCGTTTCCTGTCCGGTCCAGGCGATCCACCCGGAGGGCCGGATCAATCCCAACGAATGCATTCACTGCCTGAATTGCCAGGTGAACTACTATGACGACAGCCTCTGCCCGGTCCTGGTGGAGCGCGGCCGCCGGCGCGAGCGCGCCCGCGGCCCTGGACGCGGCCCTGGACCCGGCACAACGGCGGACCCGGCCTGATCGGAGGGGCTCTAACCCCGCTTCTCCAGCACGGCTCTGCCGGCCAGCGCTTCTCTGAGCACCGCGGCGAGGGCCTGTTTCTGGAAGGGCTTGTTGAGCAGCCGCGTGTCGGCGTCCAGGACGCCATCGCGCATGGCCGCCTCGGCAGGGTAGCCGGACATGAAGACCACCGCCAGATCGGGGAACTGCAGGGCAACTTCCCGGGCGAACTGCGGGCCGCTGACACCGCCGGGCAGGACCACGTCGGACAGGATCAGGTCGACCGCCGCGCCGTTTTCCAGGACCGCACGGGCGGCGGTCGCCTCGGGCACGTCGACCACCCTATATCCGAGGCCCTCCACCATCTTCACCGTCATGGCCCGGACCTCGGAATCGTCCTCGATGACAAGCACGGTCTCGCCCCGGCCGCGCGGCGCGGACGCCTCGGGCGCCGGCGGTTCGGCCTCGACCACATGACCGGCCCGCGGCAGGTAGAGCCTCACCGTCGTCCCCCGGCCAAGCGTGCTCTCGATTTCAAGATGTCCGTTCGACTGCTTGGCAAAGCCATAGACCATGGAAAGCCCCAGACCGCTGCCCGCGCCAACCGGTTTGGTGGTGAAAAAGGGCTCTACGGCATGGGCCAAAACATCGGCCGTCATGCCGCTACCGTTGTCGGTCACCTCCAGCAGCAGATAGTCGCCGACGATGGCCTCGGGATTGCGCTTCACGTAGGCCGCATCGAGGGTGGCGTTGCGGCAAGCGATGGTCAGCTCGCCGCCGTCCGGCATGGCGTCGCGGGCGTTGATCGCCAGGTTCAACAGGGCATTCTCGACCTGGCCGGGATCGGCCCTTGCCGGCACCAGAGAATCCGCCATGACCGTGATGATCGTCACGGTCTCGCCCAGCGTGCGCAGCAACAGCTCCGACAGGCCCTCGACCAACTCCGCCAGATCGATGGTCTTGGGCTGCAGCGACTGCTGGCGTGAGAAAGCCAGCAAGCGATGGGTCAGTTCGGCACCGCGCCGCGACGCGCGCATGATGGCCTGACTATAGGACTCGCCGCCGCCGGTGGCCGCCAGCAGCTCGGCATTGCCTTGGATCACCGCCAGCAGGTTGTTGAAGTCGTGCGCCACCCCGCCGGTGAGCTGACCCACGGCCTCCATCTTCTGGGCCTGGGACAGGCGGGCCTCCATCTCCTTCATCTCGGTGATGTCGCTGGTCAGGCTGCAAACCCCGACGATCCGGCCCTGGTCGTCGCGCAAGGGAAACTTTGCATTCAGCAGATGACGGGTCCGGCCGCCGTGGTCCTCGACCACCACCTGCTGACGCGGCTCGCCCGTGGCCAGTACCTCACGATCGGCCGCCAGGTAGCGTCCGGCGACTTCGGCGGGCAGGAAGTCGGCGGTGCTGCGGCCAATGAACGCGCTATTGTCGAAACCGAACTCCGCGGCGGTGTTGCCGCTGACCGCCATGAGGCGGCAGTCGGTGTCCTTCAGTGCGATCTGGATCGGCGCATTGTCGAGGATCGCGCGCAGCCAGGCATCGCGGGTGCGCACCGCTTCTTCGGCGACCTTGATGTCGGTGATGTCCTGAATGGTGCCGCGGTAACCGATGGGCCGACCCATTGCGTCGCTCTCCAACTCGGCAACTCCGCGCAGCCAAATCTGGGCGCGGTCCGGGCGAATGAAACGGTACTCCACCCGATAGCCCTCGGGGTCCGGAGCAGCAGCACCCTTTTCGCCGTAGAGGTCAGCGATGCGATCGCGATCATCCGGATGCACCCATTCCAGATAGCGTGTCACGTCGCTCGGCAAGCTTTCGGCCGGAAGGCCCAGAATCGTCGCGGCTTCTTCGGACCAGTGGGTCAGGGTCTTTTCCGCGAAGGAGTAACGCCAATAAGCCAACTTCACCTGGCGGAGCGCTTCGGCGAGTCGTGCTTCGCTTTCATCGCGCTCGGACTGGGCCTCGTTTCGCACCGCCATTTCCTGCTGCAGGCCCGCGTTGGCCGCCTCCAGTTCAGCGGTGCGGGCCCGCACCCGGTCCTCGAGGTCGCGATTGACCTCGCGCAGCGCATCTTCGGCCTCCACCCGCCAGGTCACGTCCGTGGTGGTACCTCGATAACCGCAAAACACGCCCTTGGCATCGAACACGGGGACGCCCGACACCTGGCGGTGCAATGTCGTACCGCGGCGGGTTTGTGCGCGATAGCGCAGGTCGCGAAAGGACCGGCGAGCCTCGAGGTCGGCGCGGTGTGCCTGCCAGAACTTGGTTTCCGGGTCGCCCAGGGCACTTTCCCAACGCGTCAGCCCGATGAGCTTTGCCCCATCTTCACCGGTGAGACGATCGAATCCGTCGGAAAGCCAGGTGAGGCGATGGTCGGGGCCGGTTTCCCAGAACCAGTCTGTGGCCGATTCGGCAAAGTCGCGAAACCGTTCCTCGCTGCGGCGCAGCGTTTCCTCGGCCTGGTGCCGGTCGTCGAGATCGACGACCTGGGCCACGAATCCGGCCGGCGTGCCATCGGCATCGCGCAGGGCGAAGACCACGGCAAGCCCCCAAATCGGCCGCCCGTTCTTGCGGCGGTAGTAGCATTCGTGGCGGAAGCGGTCGATCTCCCCATCCCACAATCGCCGCAGCCGTGTCGTCACCTCCGGCAGCCCTTCCGGGTCGATCACATCCGAGAAAGACTGACCCGGAAGCTCCGCCGTGTCGTAGCCGAGCAGATCGTGGAAGGCCTGATTGACCTCGCGGAACGCCCCCGAAGGCGCACAGATCGCGGTGCCGACGCTGCTCAGTGCGAAGAGGTCGAGAAAGCGCTGCTCGCTGGAGCGCAACGCGGTGGCGGCGGCACTGCCGCGGGCGATCTCATCGGATAGACCGCGCAGGTCGCCCAGCCACAGGATAAACCCCAGTCCCAATAGCACGAACCCGCCGAGAAACCCGACGAACTTCTCCAGCAGAGCCTCGAGCGGGGTATCGCCGATCACGGCGAACCGGTTGAGGGCCGGGAAGTTGTCCGTGAGATCGAGGAGGCTGCCGAACAGCAAAAGCGCAAATCCACCGACGATCAGAGGCCAGCCCCGGCCAGGCGGCCGCTGTCCCGCGCGAACCTTGATCGTGATGAAGCCCAGAAGGACGAGCAGCACGACAACCCGGACGGACTCCAGGACGATGTCGGTAGTCAGTGTCACGATGGCCGACCCATTGCAGCACGGCCCAACACCGCGCCGCGCCTGCGGGACGCGACGACTAGCTCCATAACTTGACGGCTATTGACAACGACGTCCCCTTCCCGGGCAGCCATGCGATCGGTTTTTCGAAACCTAGCATTGGTTACGGCACAGCGTGAAGCCTTAGGCGATCCGTCGCCGTCATTTTACACCTTTAATTGTAGTGTCGGTTTGGAAACATCTGAGGGATAGGTTGCGTCCTGGCGCGAGGCGCGTGAGAGTGCCTGATCACAAAATGGGAACGGCGAAAGTACCGGCAGTGCCACCATCCACTTCGACAGGCGTTAAGCTGGGGATTATCGGCTTCGGCATTATGGGCGAGCGCCTGCTGCGCAGCGCGCTGGAGCAGGATCTAGACCTGCTTCAGGTCGTGGGCGTCTGGGATCCCAGCGCCGCGGCCGGACAACGCCTCGCCGCGGCGCTGCCACGGGTGCCGCGCCTGGCCGATGCCCAGGCCGTCATCACCGCCGCGGACTGTGTCTACCTGGCGTCGCCGCCGGCGACCCATTTGGACTATGCCCGCGCCGCGCTGGCCGAGGGCCGGGCCGTCTTTAGCGAAAAGCCGCTGGCGGTCGACCTGGAAGATGCCCGGGTCTTCAGCGCGGCGGTCGAGGCCGATGGACTGCGCGCCGCGGTGAACTTCGTCCTCGCCTCCTCGCCGGCCGTCAACCAGCTGCGCGCCTGGCGCGACGGCGGTCTTGTCGGCACCGCCAAGTCCCTTGAGATCGAGGTCGGATTCGCCCAATGGCCGCGGCCCTGGCAGTCCGACGCCGCGGGCTGGCTCGGCAAACGCGACCAGGGCGGCTTCACCCGCGAGGTGATCTCCCACTTTCTTTTTCTGAGTCGCCGCCTGCTTGGGCCCTTGGTGTTGCTGGAGGGCCAGGCCACTTTCCCGCCCGGCGACGCCAGCGAGACCCTGGTCCGCGCCAGACTCACCGCCGGCGGCCTGCCGGTGACCCTCGACGGCGCCGTGGGCAGCACCGAAAAACCCGATCACAACATCTGGATGCTGGAGGGCGACCGAGGGGCCATCCGCTTGCGCGACTGGTCGATCGCCGAGCGGCGGCTGGCCAATGGCGCCTGGGCCGAGGCGCCCCACGCCATCGCCAACGAGGTAGGTCGACCGCTGGTTCTGGCCCGCCAACTCGCCAAGGTCATCCGCATGACCCGGGGCGAGACGCAGGATCTCGCCACGGTGCGCGAGGCCCTGGAGGTTCAGGAGATCGTCGAGGCGATCCTGGCGGGGTGAGGGCGGGGAGCCGGGCGATGGCGGGAGTAGGTCCCTTCTGTTCCGATATCGAGGCCGGGCCATTTCGGTTCGAAACCTTCGAACCACCCACGGCCCTGCGACCCATCCTGCGACGTTCGTTCTTCGCCGAGGGCACCATTGCTTACAGATCCGACACGATTCTGCCCAATGGCCTGGTCGCGGCCCTGGTCAATCTCGGCCGGCCGCATCGCCTCGGCAAGTCGGCCCGGGCCGATGACAATCCCCTCTACCGCGACGGGTGGCTCCACGGCGTCCAAACCACCCCGCTGGTCAACAAGCCCTGCGCGGGAACGAAGGTCCTTGGTCTGCTTTTCGAGCCCATCGGGTTCCACTGTCTATTCGGCTCGGATATGCGCGGCCTGGTCGACCGGACCTTCGGTCTGCGCGAGATATTGCCTGGCGACCTGATCGAGACAATTGGCACTCATTGCCATAGCGCGGACAGCGCGGAGAGCCACGGGCGGCTGCACCGCGCTTTACTCGGGCGACCCAGCGATCCGCCCGCCGACTGGCTATCGGATCTGTATCGGGCGATCAAGGCGAGCCAGGGCGCCTTGAGCCTGGCCGAGGCTTACCGGGCGACCGGTCATAGTGCGCGGCACGCGATCGCGGCCTTCAAATTCGCTGTCGGGGTCAGCCCGAAAGTGCTCTGCCGCATCTACCGGCTGAACGCATTGCTGCAGGCGATCGACCCTCGTTCCGCGGTCGACTGGACCGCCTTGTCCCATGCCCACGGCTTCTATGATCAAGCCCACTTCAACCATGAGTTCCGCAAGTTTTCCGGCCTGCCGCCGAACCGCTATCTGGCGCAACGGCGCCGCGACCTGTCCCACTTGGGCCAAGGAGAAAGTGTCCATTTCGTGCCGACGCGATGAGGTCATTTTTTTACAAGACCGAGGGTTCGGTGATTTCGTACCACTGATCGCAGCGAGCCTGGCAATCCGAGGAGGAGCGGCGATGTCATTCATGGTCGAGGAAGTCATTGCGGCGCCGACTGGCCTGGTTTGGAAACACCTCAGCGACCCGACAGGGATGAGCCGCTGGATGGCGGGAATAGAGGCCATGCGAAGCGCTGATGGCAAACCGCTGGCAACCGGCAGCGAGCTGATCTTCACGGCGCGCGGCGCCGAGCGCTCGTCGCGGGTACTCGAATGCCGCCGCGGGGAGGTCCTGGTCCTCCAGTCGGTCCAGGGGCGCGTCACCGCGACCTATCGCTATAGATTGGAGGATCAAGGCGAGGCCACGCGTGTCTCCTTACAGGCGGACTGTGTCGCCACCGGTTGGGTCCGGTTAGTCGCCCCTCTGATCGGTGTGCTGATGCGCCGCGCCGACAGCAGCCAACTGGCGGCGCTGAAGGAAGCTGTCCTGACAGCGAAATGCTGACAGCGGAATCCGTCTGGCAAGACGGACGACCGCGGGCTTGACCCGGTGCCCATGCCTTCCTAGCCTCCCAATGGTTCGGTTGTCTCCAACCCTGTCGCGAAGACCCCATCGCCTCATGATCACCGGCATCGACCATATCGAGCTCATCGTCCGCGACCTGGACGACTACGTGGCTTTCCTGACCACCCTGGGGTTCGAGACCCTGCGGCGTACCGACCACCATGGCGGGTCGGTCGAGATGAAGCCGCCGGGCGAAGGACAGCCGGTCTTCGAGATCCACCAGGCGAGCGGCGAAGAGGTCATCGGCATCAACCACATCGCGCTGAAGATCGACGACGCGGCGGCGGCCCATAAGGCCTTGCAGGGTACCGACATCAGAGTCGAATCGGGGCCGCGCTTCATCGCCTCGACCGGCCGAACCAACGTCGACATCCGCGACCCCGATGGCTGGCGGGTCCAGTTGGTCGAGAACAGCTAGGTTTCTTCCGGCTTGGCCCGCGGCGCGGCGCGCACGGCCGCCGCGGCATCGCGCGTTTCTATGCGAAACAACAGCGTGTAGAGCGCCGGCACGAAGCCCAGGGTGATCAGCGTCGCCACGATCAATCCGAAAGCGATCACGCTGGCCATGCCATAGAAGAGCGCCCCGCCGAAGAGGATCAGCGGCAAGAGCCCGAGCACGGTGGTCAGGGTGGTCATGAGGATCGGTCGCAGGCGCGCCAGGCAGGCCGTCACCACGGCATCCAGCGGCTCGCGCCCGGCGTTTTCCTCGATTTGGATACGGTCGATCAGAACAATCCCGTTGTTGATCAGAATGCCGGCGAGGCTGAAAAAGCCGAGCAGCACCATGAAGCCGTAAGGGGCGTTCATGACCGCCAGCCCGACGGTGCCGCCGATGAGGATCAGGGGAATCGTGGCCAGGATGATGCCCCCCTTGCGGATCGAGTTGAACTGCCCGATCAGCAGGATGACGATGCCGGCAAGAGCCATCGGCAGGAGGCCGAAGAGCTTTTCGTTGGCTTCCTCCTGATCCTCGATCTCGCCGCCGATCTCGAAGCGATAGCCGGCCGGTAGATCGAGCGCGTCCAGGGTCGGCACGATCGCCTCGAGCAGCTTGGGCGACGGCATGACCGGATTGCGCGCCTCGACGGTCAAGGTGCGTTGCTGATCGCGCCGCTTGATGCGGCCGAACTGCCATTCGCCGCGAACATCGGCCACCTGGTCCAGCGCCACGAACTTGCCCGAAGAGGTGGCGTAGACCTGCACGCGCTGCAATCCGGAAAGCGAGAACCGCAAGCTGTCGTCGCCGCGCAGTACGATGGGGATCGTCTTGTCGCCCTCGCGATAGTCGCTGATCGACATCCCCGAGAAGGTCGTGGCCAAGGCGCCGGCAACGTCGCGCGACGATACCCCGGCGCGGCGCGCCCGGGTCTGATCGACCTCGACGACCAGCTTCAGGATCTTGTTCTCCCAGTCCTGCTTGATCCCGACCGTGCCGGGCACGGCGTGCAGCGCCGCCATGAGCCGTTCGGCCCGCTCGGCCAGAAAATTGCCGCCCGGTCCGATCAAGCGGACTTCGACGACGCCGGGTTCCGTGCCGCCGAACCACATGCGCTTGGCGTCCGCCCTGGCGCCGGGGATCTTTGCGTCGAGAAAGGCGTTGATCCGATCGATCAAGGGGCCGACGTCGTCGACGGACCGCGTGTTGACCAGGGCAAAGCCTCGGTGCGGATCGGGATCGACCGGTGACAGCGCCAGGAAGAAGCGCGGCCCGCCATAGCCGACATAGGCCACGTGGCTGGTGATTTCCGGATTCTCGGCCTTATCGGCCAGCCAGGCCGTCAGCTTGCGCAGCTCGGTTTGGGTTTCGCGAAGATCGGTCCCGGCCTCGAAATCGAGATAGACGAGAAACTGGTTGCGGTCGCCGAGCGGGAAGAACTCGGTCCTGATCGTTCCCAGGAGCTGCATGGATAGAACCAGCAGACCGACAAGCGCCGCGATGGCCAGGAGCCGCCACCTCAAAAAGAGCCCGAGTATCCAGCGATAGCCCCGATAGAAGAGGCTGCTGTAGGTCGGCTCGGACACTCCCATTGCGCCGCCCCCGGACGCGCCCCCGGCCATGGCCGGCGCTTTCATGAACCAGGCGCACATGGCCGGTGTCACAGTCATCGACAAGAACCAGGACCCCAAGAGCAGGATCGCCACCACCTGGGCCAGCGAGCGGATGTACTCGCCGGCGCTGCCCTCGACCAACATCATCGGCAGGAAGGCAAAGATCGTCGTCAGCGAGGAGGTCAGCAGCGGGATGGCCAGGGTGCCGCCGGACTCCGCCGCCGCCTGCAGCCGATCGACCCCGCGGCCAAGACGGACCCGGATATCCTCGGCGACGACGATGCCGTTATCGACCAGCAGACCCAAGGCGATGATCGTCGCCGCGATCGACATGCGTTGCAGCTCGACCCCGTAGTAGCGCATGACGACCACGCCCAATAGCATGGTCAAGGGCACGAAAAAGCCCACGATCAGGCCGGTGCGCAGCCCCAGGAAAATCATGACCACGGCCAGCACGATGCCGAGGGTTTCGTAAACGTTGGTGACCGCGCTCTGCACCGCCGCCGCGATCAACTCGGGCTGGAAGGTGGCGTAGTCCAGAACATAGCCGATCGGCAGCTCCTGCTCGAACCGGTCGAGAAGCCGGGTGAGACGGTCGCCGAAGGCCACGTTGTTGGTCCCCTCGACCGTCGAGACCGACAGGATGATCGCGGGCCGGTCGTTGTAGAAGGACGGCAGCCGGGGCGGGTCGACGAAGTCGCGGCGAATGGTCACGACTTCATCGAGCCGCAGCACCCGGTCGGTTCCGGGAATGCTGAACACGACCTTGCGGATCTCCTCCACCGATTCCAGGTTGCCCGAGGGCTCCAGCAAAACGACCCGGGAATCGGCGACGATCTCGCCGCCCGGCTCGATGATGTTCTGTTGAGCGAGAGCGCCGAATATCTCCTGGGGCGAGACGCCAAGCTGGGCCAGGCGGATCGGCGTGATCTCGAGGTAGATCCGCTCTTCCTGCTCGCCGAGAATCTGGACCTTCTTGATGCCCTCGAGCGTATAGAGCCGGTCGCGCAGGTCCCGCGCCACATCGCGCATTTCCGCCAGGGAGAATCCATCCGCCCACAAGGCGATGGTGGCGATGGCCGTCAGGCCCTCTTCGTCGTTGACGAAGGGTCCATCGGTGCCCTCGGGCAGCGCGCTTTTGACGTCGCCGGCCTTGTTTCGAATATCCTGAAAGACCGCATCCAGGTCCACGACCCGGTCATGGATGGCGAGCTCGATTTTGACCGACCCGGTCTTCGAGGTCGAGACGATCTCGTCGATCTCGGCGATCTCGCGCATCGCCGCCTCGAGCGGCTCGGTGATCAGCTCCTCGACCCGCTCCGGCGACATGCCCGGATAGGAGGCGGTGACACTGGCGCTGCGAATCGTGATCGTCGGGTCTTCCGCGCTGGGGTAGGACAGATAGGTCGTCACCCCAAGGGCGACCAACAGCACGATCCCGCAGGCGGTGATGCGGGAGTTTTGGAGCGCCAGCCTGGCAAGGTTCATGGATCGATCCCCGGCGGCGGCGAAGGGAGGTTGCGCCTATTCACCCATCAGCCTCACGGCCTGGCCATCGCGCAGAAAAGAAACGCCCGCCGCCGCGACAATGTCGCCGGCCGTGACGCCTTGGGTGACTCCGATCAGATTCTCGCTGATGTTGCCTTCGCTCTGAATGGCTGTCTTGCGGACCTGGCCACTCGCCGAATCGTACTTGAAGACATAGCCGCGGGCGTTGTCATCGCCCGGCGCGATGGCGACCAGAGGCACCAGAAAACCGCCGGACCCGCCGTCGTCGGAAAGAAACAGGCTGGCCTCCACCGCCATGCCGGGCAGGAGGCCGCTCGGCGCCTCGAGAATGGCTGCCGTCACCGCCACGGCGTTTGCGGTGTCCGCCGACGATCCGATCTCGGTGATCCGGCCGTTGCAGCCACAGCCCTCCAGGGCGCCGGCGTCGATCGTCACCGGCGTGCCGATGGACAGGCGCCCGATCACGGAATCCGGAATCGATAGATCTATTTCCAGCGACCCTTCCGAATCGATCTGAAAGATCGCCTCGCCCTTCTTGATCTCGACGAAAGGATCGATGTCGCGCAGCGCGATCACCCCGTCGAAGGGGGCCAGGAGACCGGCGTTCGCCAGGTCGCGCTCGGCCAGCCCGAGGCGCGAGCGCGCGAGGTTGAGCTGGCTCTTGGTCGCCTCGAAGGCGGCGACGGCCTGGTCCAGGGCCGCCTTGGCCACCCAACCGCGGTCAAAAAGCTGGCGCTTTCTCTCGAGCTCCAAACTCGCCTGGTCGGCCTCGGCCTTGACCGCGGCGACCTCGGACCGGGCCGCGCTGACATCCAGCTGGAAGGGTTTGGTGTCGAGCGTCGCCAGAACCTGGCCCTCGAGGACCCGCTCGCCCTTGGTCACCTCCACGGTTTGGACCGTCCCCGAAACGGCAAAGCTGAGGGCCGAGGTGTTGGCGGCGGTCACGCTGCCGGAATAGCGGCGCAGATCCCCACCGGCCGGCTCGACGACATAGTAGGGCTTGATCGCACGGACGCGCTCGACCTCGTCGGGCGGCGCTTCGTCGCAACTTGCCAGCACCCCGGCCAGAGCGAGCGCAGCGACCCAAGTCGCTTGTCGGGCGCAGTTCATGGCTCACTCCTCAAAATCTCTTTCTTCCCTGGATATGGGACCATAAACCGATCGCCATGAGCCTGGCCAGCATCGGGGCGGCATCGCCCTCGACCGCCGTGGGTTCCGCGGCCGAGGCGCTCAACAGTCCGGCCGCCGAAAGGGCTTGGGCCACGTCGCTCTTGAACCGGCCCCTGTCTCTTTCGGACAGGACCGTTTCCGGCGTTGCGCGGGACGATGATCGACGTAGTCTAGCGTCTTGATAGGGGTGGCCGTCGCGCGCCCCCGAGGGGCAGAGGGGTGATCATGGCGCGAGAGACAGGTGGACGGGCCGGCCGGCGGGCCAAGCGCGCGAGCGAGGCGAGCCTCGCCGGACCCGCCTACATTTCGCGCAAGATCCCCTACTACAAGCTCCTCAGCGAGGAGGGCATCGTTCGGATCGAGCACCACGCCGAGCGCATCCTGAGCGAAATCGGCATCGAGTTCCGCAGCGACCTGGAGGCCCTGCGCCTCTTCAAGGAGGCCGGCGCCACGGTGGAGGGCGAACGGGTCCGCTTCGACCGGGGCCATGTCGCCCAGATTTGCAGCACCGCGCCGCGCCAGTTCACCCACCTGGCGCGCAATCCGACACGCTCCAACGAGATCGGCGGCGACAACACGGTCTTCGTGCCGGCCTACGGTTCGCCCTTCGTGCGCGACCTGGAGGGCGGCCGGCGCTATGGCACCCTGGAGGACTTCGAGAACTTCGTGAAGCTGGCCTATGCCTCGCCCTGGCTGCACGCTTCGGGCGGGACGATCTGCGAACCGGTCGACGTGGCGGTCAACAAGCGCCATCTGGACATGGTCTATGCCCACCTGCGCTGGTCCGACAAACCCTTCCTGGGCTCGATCACGGCGCCGGAACGGGCCGCCGACTCGATCGAGATGGCGCGGATCGTCTTCGGCCCGGAGGTAGTCGAGCAGAACTGCGTGATCATGGGCAACATCAACGCCAACTCGCCGTTGGTCTTCGACGACACCATGACGGCAGCGCTGAGGACCTATGCCGCGGCCGGCCAGGGCATGGTCATCGTGCCCTTTATCCTGGGCGGCGCCATGGGCCCGGTCACCCCGGCCGGCGCCATCGCCCAGGCCCACGCCGAGGCCATGGTCGGCGTCGCCCTGACCCAGCTGGTGCGGCCCGGCGCGCCGGCGATCTATGGCAACTTCTATACCACCATGAACCTGCGCTCGGGCGCCCCGACCTTCGGCACGCCCGAGGCCGACCTGGCCTTCATGGCGGTGGGCCAGCTGGCGCGCCGCGCCGGTATCCCCCTGCGCTGCGGCGGCCACTTCACCTCCGCCAAGGTGGCCGACGCCCAGGCGCTTCAGGAATCCGCCGATTCCATGATGTCGGCCCTGATCGCCGGATCGAACTGGATCCTCCATGCCGCCGGCTGGCTCGAGGGCGGCCTGACCATGGGCTACGAGAAGTTCGTTCTCGACGCCGAACGCTGCGGCATGATGCACCGCCTGATGGAAGGCCTCGCCCTGGACGACAACGCCTTTGCCATGGACGCCTTCCAGGAGGCCGGCCCCGGCCAGCACTTCCTCGGCACGGCACACACCATGGCGAACTACGAGACCGCCTATTTCGAGGCCGGCCTGTCGGACTCCAACTCCTTCGAGCAGTGGCGCGACGAGGGCGAGAAGGACGCCCAGGTCCGGGCCCATTCGTCCTGGAAGAAGATGCTGGCGGACTACGAGGCGCCGGCGATCGACCCAGCAATCGACGAGGCGCTGCAGGACTTCGTGGCGCGCAGGAAAACCGCCATGAACGATGCCTGGTACTAGGGATTGTGATGGTGTTGCTGGCGAGATCACTGTCATGAGTTGGAGTCTTCGCGGCTTTGCCGCGCCACCCCCACCCGGCGCTGTCGCGCCGATCTCCCCCATCAAGGGCAGGGGAATCGCATATGGATTTGAAGATTGTGTTGCAAGAGTTTGCGAATCGGATTCTGACGCGCTTTTCGGCTTTGCCTGGAGGGAGCGATGGAAGGGTTTTCGGACAGTTTTGGGGCTCTGGCAGATCCTCGGGC
>JAJFGK010000116.1 GCA_021776195.1 Kiloniellaceae bacterium
AGCCGCGAACTCCGCGCCGCCTGACTCCGCCAACACCTTCGTGATCGCCGCCGTCAGCGTCGTCTTGCCGTGGTCAACGTGACCGATCGTGCCGATGTTGCAGTGCGGCTTCGTACGCTCAAATTTTGCCTTCGCCATGGCCTTTCCCTTTTGCCCTTCGGTCTCTGCCAGACCCTCGTCAAAGGGCCGTACTCACCTCGTTCGTATCGCGCCGGGATCCTCGACCCCACTCAAACAAGCCGCCAAGCACCTTTGGAGCGGGTGAGGGGAATCGAACCCCTGTCTTAAGCTTGGAAGGCTTCTGCTCTACCATTGAGCTACACCCGCCGAATTTCTGTTCAACACACCCAAGGCCGCCCAAAACCAACGACCGTCTATCCTTCCAAGCCCCTACAGCCCTTCCAGATTTTGGTACCGGCAGCCTTGGTGGAGGGGGTTGGATTCGAACCAACGTAGGCGTACGCCAACGGGTTTACAGCCCGTCCCCTTTAGCCACTCGGGCACCCCTCCTCTAAGTCTTTTCGGATTTCCATGTATGGATTGCGCGCCAAGACCGCCGAATATCTTTATTTCTGGTGGCATGTCAACTTCAAAGATGACAAAACACCACCCCTCGGCCGAAACGAGCGTTTCACCGAGAGATGGAGAACTCGACCTCCAAATTTCACCCCGACATGTTACGGACCGAGATGGCCAAACACAAGACCAGAGATCGGCGTTCGCGACCTGAACGCGCCGACCGGAGCCGAGCGGGCGGCACTGCCAGGGCCGCCGCCCCTGCACCCGAGGGCGCCGGCCCTCCGGAAAACGCCCAATCCCGGCGGCCGAGGCCAGCGCAGGGCCCTGGTGGGGCACGGCCAGCCCAGGCCAAAAGGGGCCCGGCGCGGCGGCCGGACCGGGATACGCCACACTGGATCTATGGCACCCACGCCGCGCTGCAGGCGCTGCGGAACCCCAGGCGCAGCCTGCGGCGGCTGATTGGAACCGCCGAGACCCTGGCGGGGCTATCCGAGCAGATCGGGCCGTATCTCGCCGATCGGGACAGGCCGCCCACCCCGGAGAGGGTGACGCGCCAGGATCTCGAGGTGATTCTGCCGGAGGGCGCGGTGCACCAGGGCTTGGCGGTCCTGGTGTCGCCCTTGCCGGCCTTTGGCCTGCGCGAGTTGCTGCTACACGCCCAAAACAACGCCCCCGGGCCGAGCACTCGGGCCGGAAGCACTCCGCAGCGCAAGGTTTCGCGCCTCTACCTGGCGCTCGACCAAGTCACCGACCCGCACAATGTCGGTGCGGTGCTGCGCTCGGCCGTGGCCTTCGGCGCGGCAGGGCTGCTGGTGACCGACCGCCATGCGCCCAGCGAAGGCGGCGTCCTGGCCAAGGCGGCCTCGGGCGCCCTCGACCTGCTGCCGATCTATAATGTGCCCAATCTGTCGCGCGCCCTGGCCGGCCTCCGCAGTGCCGGATACTGGTCTTACGGCCTCGCGGAGGAAGCCGATGTCGAGATCGGCGACCTGGATCCAGCAGCCAGGAGCGTGCTGGTCCTGGGGGCCGAGGGCACCGGCCTGCGCCGTCTGACCCGCGAAACCTGCGACCAGCTGGTTGGCCTGCCGACCTCCGGTCCCCTGCGCAGTCTGAACGTCTCCAACGCCGCGGCGGTAGCACTCTACGCCCTGACCCAGGCGCGCTGACGCTTGCCGCGCCACCAGCCCACGTGATAGCGAGGGGCAGGCATTTTATTCTTGAGCGCCCTTGGTGACGCCAATTCGGGAAGATCGTTCAGCCATGCAGAATTCAGCCGACCTCGTCCATTTCATCAAGGATCAGGGCATCGATGAGGTCGAATGCCTGGTGCCCGATCTTGCCGGCATCGCCCGCGGCAAGATCCTGCCCGCCGCGAAGTTTCTCGACGTGGCCAACACCGACGGTCTGCGCATCCCCGAGGCGATTTTTATCCAGACGGTAAACGGCGACTACCCGGACAGCGCCTTCGACCAGAAGGTCGTCAGCCCCTCCGGCCAGGACGTCCTGCTGATACCGGACGCCAAGACCATTCGGCGCGTACCCTGGTACGATGACCCGACCGCGCAGGTCATTTGCGATGCCGTCTTTTATGACCACAAGCCGGTCGAAATCTCGGCCCGTCACGTGCTGAAACAGGTTCTGGCGCTCTATGACGAAATGGGTTGGCGCCCGATCATCGCACCAGAGCTCGAGTTCTACCTGGTCGACGTGAACACCGATCCCGACTACCCCCTGGTGCCGCCGATCGGGCGATCCGGGCGGCGCGAAACCAGTCGGCAGGCTTACGGTGTCGATGCGGTCAACGAATTCGACCCCCTCTTTGAGGAGGTTTACGATTTCTGCGAGGCCCAGGGTATCGACGTCGATACCCTGATCCACGAGGCCGGCGCGGCCCAGATGGAAATGAACTTTCGCCACGGCGACCCGTTGGAGGTGGCCGATCAGGCGTTCCTATTCAAGCGCACCGTGCGCGAGGCCGGTCTGCGCCACAAGGTTTACGCCACCTTCATGGCCAAGCCGATGCAAGACGAACCGGGCAGTTCCATGCACATCCACCAGAGCGTGGTCGATACGGCCAAGGGCCGCAACCTCTTCAGCCAGAAGAACGGCAGAGACACCAAGCTCTTCACGCACCACATCGCCGGCCTTCAGCGCCACCTGCCGTCCGTGATGCCATTGATCGCGCCGAACGTGAACTCCTATCGCCGCCTGACCCCCGGTTCGGATGCCCCGATCAACACCCATTGGGCCTATGACAACCGCACCGTCGGTCTGCGGGTGCCCCGTTCGGATGTCGCGAACCGGCGGGTCGAAAACCGGGTTGCCGGCGCTGACGCCAGTCCCTACCTGGCCATCGCCGCCTCGCTGGCCTGCGGCTACATCGGCATGGTGGACAAACTGAAACCGCGCGCGGCGGTCGAGGGCGACGCCTACCGCCTGGCCCATACCCTGCCGCGCACCCTCTATGACGCCCTGTCGCGCTTCTCCGGTTCGCGTTCCATCAAGTCGGTTCTCGGGGATCGCTTCGTCCAGGCCGTCACCCTGGTCAAGGAACAGGAACTGGACGCCTACCAGCGGGTCATCTCGTCCTGGGAACGCGAGCACCTTCTGCTCAACGTCTAAAAATGGTGCCGCCCTTCGACCGATCCCCTCGGAACCGGGGCCGGGTGGTGCCCAGTGCCGGTAGCATAGCTGACGAAGGTGGGAGAAGCGGATGAACCTGTTGCTTGACGGCGGAATGGGGCAAGAGCTGCGCGCACGCGGACTCAATCCCGACGCCACCCTCTCCTCGATCGCCTTGCTCGAAGCACCCGCGGCGGTCTGCGACGTCCACCGGGCGTTCATCGCGGCCGGTGCGGACGTGATCACGACCTGGAACTACAAGCTGACGCCGCAACGCTTTGCTTCCTCGGGTCTTGACGGCAGGTTCGGAGAGATCACCCGTCTGGCGGTGGAACTGGCCAACGAGGCGCGCGGGAGCCAGGCGGGCGTTCGCGTCGCGGGTTCCTTGCCACCGCTGCGGGCGAGCTACGAGCCCAATGCCCAGGATCCTGCCTCCATGGAGGAGGAGTATGCGGAGATTGCCGGTCATTTGGCGCCCGGCGTCGACCTGTTCATCTGTGAGACCCTGTCGAGCGCGGGAGAAGCCGCGGCCGCGGCCCGCGCCGCCGCGCGGCACGGCAAACCGGTCTGGGTGTCCTGGACCCTGCGCGACGAGGGCGACGGCCTGCTGCGCAGCGGCGAAACGCTGGACGCCGCCTTGGATGCCCTGGACGGCATCCCGGTCGACGCCCTGCTGTTCAACTGCTGCGACGCGGCCGCCATCACCGAGGCCATACCGCTGCTTCGGGCAGCGACCGAGCGTCCCATCGGGGCCTACGCCAATGCCTTCACGCCCATCGCCAAGGATTGGACGCGCCAGAGCACGAGCCTTCGCGACCTGCGAGACCTCGGGCCCGATGACTACGCCGAACTGGCAGCCCAGTGGCGCGCCGCTGGCGCGCAGATCGTGGGTGGATGCTGTGGCATAGGCCCGGCCCACATCGCACGGCTGCGGGCGGAGTTGGACCGGGTCGGGTAGGAAGCTTGGAGCAGCAGTTCCAATTGCCGGCTGACTTCCACGGCGATGACCTCCAGGAACCGTCCCTTTCTGGCCGATCTCGGGCTTTCGGGTTCGAACCGAGACACGGCCCGCGGCGAATGGCGCTTGGGCGCGCTAGAGCGGTCTGTTATACTTCGCCTTATGGATTGTCCCGTGATCTGGCCCGCGACTTGGTCCGGCGCCCCGGCTGGGCGGCGCCGCAGGGCGGCGCGGTTGTCCCGCCATTGCCGGCCCCACCCCTGTCGCCACCGTGAGCTTCTGATCCTCTGCGCGCGGATCGACTTCACGCCCTAGGCGACGCGATGGCCGGCGGCCCGCCCGGGCCGCTTCACCGATGTCCGATACTTCTCCTGGAGTTTTGTTATGTCCCTGCAAGTCGCAAGCAACTCGACCGCCGTCTGGCGCGCCGCCGACGCGCGCCACCATCTGCATCCCTTCACCGATCACGCCCAGCTCGCCCGCGAGGGCGGCAGCCGCATCATCGTGCGCGCCGAGGGCTGCTGGCTGGAAGATTCCGAGGGGGCCCGGATCCTCGACGGCATGGCCGGACTCTGGTGCGTCAATGTCGGCTATGGCCGCGAGGAACTGGCCAAGGCGGCCTACGACCAGATGTGCGAGCTGCCCTACTACAACACCTTCTTCAAGACCGCGACGCCGCCGGCGGTGGAGCTGTCCGAAAAGCTCGCCGAGGTCACGCCGGCCTCCCTCACCCGCGCCTTTTTCGCCAACTCGGGTTCCGAGGCCAACGACACCATCGCCCGCATGGTGCGGCACTATTGGCGCATCAAGGGTCAGCCCGAGCGCCGCACCATCATCAGCCGCACCAACGGCTATCACGGCAGTACCATGGTGGCGGCCAGCATGGGCGGCATGACCCCAATGCACGAGCTCGACGGGGTTCCCCTGCCCGGCTTCGTTCACATTGAACAGCCCTATTGGTGGGAGGAAGGCGGCGACCTCGACCCCGAGGCCTTCGGGCTCAAGGCGGCACGTGCCCTGGAGGCCAAGATCCTCGAGCTCGGCGCCGACAAGGTGGCCGCCTTTATCGGCGAGCCGATCCAGGGCGCCGGCGGGGTGATCGTGCCGCCGACGGGCTATTGGGCCGAGATCCAGCGCATCTGCAAAGAGCATGGCATCCTGCTGATCGCCGACGAGGTGATCTGCGGGTTCGGGCGCACCGGCCACTGGTTCGGCAGCGATTGTTTGTCCATCGCCCCGGACCTGATGCCGATCGCCAAGGGTCTGACCTCCGGGTATTTGCCGCTCTCCGCCGTGATGGTGACCGAGGAGATCGCCGAGACCCTGAATGCCGCCGGCAGCGAGTTCGCTCACGGTTTTACCTACTCCGGCCATCCGGCCTCCTGCGCGGTCGGCCTGGCCAATATCGCGATCTTGGAGCGCGATGCTCTCGTCGATCAGGTGCACGACGAGATCGGACCCTACTTCCAGTCCGCCCTGCAGGGCCTGCTCGACCATCCCCTGGTCGGCGAGGTGCGCGGCATCGGCCTGATAGCCGGGATACAGCTGACCAGCGACAAGGCGAACCGTGGTCGCTTCGACAAGCGCGGCTCGGCCGGCCTGACCTGCCGCGATTTTTGCATGAGAAATGGCCTGGTGGCGCGCGCCGTGGCGGATTCTATCGTACTGTCGCCGCCGCTGATCATCACCCGGCAAGAGGTCGACGAGCTGGTCAGGCGGCTGCGCCGATCGCTCGACCAGACCGCCGAGCGCATTCCCGCCCCTGCCTGACGGTCGGTCTTCGGATCCGCCAACCTTGATCCAAATCAAGGCTTGCGCGGCAATCTCCTCCCATCCTTGCCAGAGTCGGCAGGGATGGGAGCCGCAGGGATGGGAGCCGCAGGGATGGGAGCCGCAGGGATGGGAGCCTAGGTCATGACCGTCATGAAATGGACGCTCGACATGAGCGTCGGGTTGAAGGAACTGGATCAGGACCATCAGGTGCTGATCGGGCTCATCAACGAGCTCGAGGCCGGGCACGGCCAGAAAGACCAGGCCGAGGCCCTACAGGCGAGTTTCCAGCACCTGCGCAGCTATGCCGCCTATCACTTCGGCCGCGAGGAGGCCGTCCTGCGGGCGGTCGGCTACGACACCCTGGCCGGACACCAGGCCGAGCACCGCGCCTTCGAGGAGAAGATCGAGGCCTTGGCGCTCAAGCTGGCCGAGAATCCGGGGGCCGCCCAACGCGAGATCAACGATGCGCTGCTCGACTATCTGCGCGACTGGCTGCGCCACCACATCCTGGTCATCGACATGTCCTATAAAGAGCTGGTGAAGGACAGCCGGGCCGCCCAGAACGCGGCCGGCAACTTCAAGGCCGCCCACCAGTGGTGGGGCGGCTGAGGTCGGGTAGTCGCAATCATTGCAAGCGCCCAATCCCGACAGTCTTCGGACTGCCTGGAAAGAATTGACTCATCTCCCAAACCAATCATTCTTTGCCTCAACAAGAAGATGGGACCGCTTCCTTCGCGGCCCGGTTCGCGCGACGGCAACAGGGAGATCCGATCAATGTCCGCATCCAAATGGTTTATCGGCGCCGCTCTTTTGGTCGGCTCCGCCGCTCTCGGCAGCGCGTCCTCTCAGGCGGCCGAGGAGTTGAACGCGCTGGTCTGGTGCGATCACACCGACCCGGCCCTGATCGCCCCCTTCGAGGAGAAGCACGGGGTCAAGGTCAACCTCAAGGAATACGAGGGCACCGGCGCCGCCCTGGCGATTGTCGAGCAGTCGCAACCGGGCGATTGGGACGTCTTCGTCATCGACGGCGTGGACGTGCCGCGGGTCGCCGCGGCCGGCCTCTTGGCCGAATTGCCGGCCGCCGAACTGCCCCTGGACGACCTCTTCCCGCAGGTCCAGATGAGGGACGTCACCTTCCAGGACGGCAAGATGTACGCGATCATGGAAAAGTTCGGCTACAACGTGGTCAGCTACGACAAGTCCAAGGTCGACCCGGCCGACATGCGCGATCTGGCGAGCCTCTGGTCGGACAAGTACAAGGGCCGGGTCGCGGTCTATGACTATTACATTCCGCTGATGGACCTGGTCGCCCTGAAGATGGGCATGAAGCCCAGCGACATCACCGCCGACACGCTGCCGGCCCTGCGCGACGAGCTCTTCGCCCTCAAGGACAACTCCGTGATGGTCGGCGAGGTGGTCTCCTCGACCACGGCGCTGGCGACCGGCGAGGCCGATATCCTGATCGGCGGCGGCGAGTGGGCCGTCGCGGTCATGCAGGCCGACAACCCGAACCTCGACTGGGTGCTGCCGGATCAGGGCGGCATTCTCTGGAGCCAGTCGATTTCCGTCTTCGAGGACTCCAAGAACAAGGATCTGGCGCTGGAGTTCGTGAAGTACATCATGAGCCCCGAGGGTCAGGCCCGGCTCGCCACCTCCTCGTGCTTCTGGGGCATGCCCGCCAACGCCAAGACCGGCGCTGTCCTGACCGCCGAGCAGAAAGCCAGCCTGCGCTGGGACGAGCAGGAGGGCTTCCTGGCCAAATCCCACCGCTACTTCATTCCAGACGCCGAGCTCGACGCGAAGATGCTCGATGTCTGGACGGAGTTCCTGCAGCACTAGGGACTGTTGACAATTGCTTTCCAGGGACCGTCATTCCGGAACCCGGTTCGGCCCAAATCTTCGATTTGGCGGTCGAAGCGAGGTATCCGGAATCTCGGGCCGACGCCTGATCCTCACGTCGCCGAGATCCCGGTTCACTGACATTGCTTGCCAAATCGAAGATCTGGAGAAGAGTCGCGTCCGGGGTGACCGCCATATGTCAACAGACCCTCGTACGGGTTCTGGATGACTGGCGCGCTTTCATTATCGGAGGAGTCGTTTTCCAGGTCGTCACCCCGGAAATCCCGTCAGGGTTTGTCCGGGGTCTTTCGCCAACAGGGGGGGCCGGTGGGCCCGAGACCCCGGTTCCGGAGTGACGGCATCTTTGAACGAAGAGGCGTGCCGGCTCGGCAATTCGTGAAAGCGCTCTGGTGACCCATCCGGAAGGCGCGCATGAGCCTCGGAGCCACGGATTGAATCGCGACAGGATCAAGGCTTGGGGCTTTCTAGGCCCCGCCGTGATCTGGACCGCGGCCTTTTTCGTCGCGCCCCTGGGCATCATGCTGCTCTACAGCCTGTGGCAGCGGGTCGGCGCCCAACTGGTGACGGTCGCTTCGCTCGACAACTACGCGAAGTTCTTCTCCAAGAGCTTTCTGTTCGAATCCCTGATCAACTCCATCGAAGTCACTCTCGCGGTCACGGCGATCTCCCTGCTGCTGGCCTATCCTCTGGCCTACATCCTGGCCGAGCGCGTGCCCCGGCGCTGGCAGCGTCTGGCCTTGATCCTCGCCATCCTGCCCTTCTGGACCTCCTACCTGGTGCGGTCCTATAGCTGGCTTCTGGTCCTGTCGGAGGGCGGCATCATTTCCAACTGGCTGCTCGCGATGGGACTGTCCGACGAGCCGCTGTCCTTTGCCAACAATCGCGGCGCGACGATCGTCGGCTTCGTGCATTTCTTCGTCATGCTCTTGACCCTGACGATCTACGCCAACCTGGTGCAGCTCTCGCCGAGCTACCGCAAGGCGGCCGCCGATCTGGGTGCCGGTCCGATCCGCGCGTTCCTTTACGTCACCCTGCCGCTGACCCTGCCCGGCATCATGGTCGGGGCCTTCCTGACCTTCGTGCTCTGCATCGGCGACTACATCACGCCGCAGATCCTTGGCGGCAACCGGGAACTGCTGCTGCCGCAGACCATCATGTTGCAGATCGCCCGGCGCTCGGACTTTCCCATGGCATCCGCATTAGCCATGATCCTGATGGCCGTGGTCAGCCTGGTCTACCTGGCCTGCGCCCGCTGGCTGAAGATCGACCGAGTCTAGGATGCGGCACATGCGATTCTCGCGAACCCTTCGCAGCCTGCCAGCCATCATTTATGCCGGGCTGATCTACGGCTTCATCTTTCTGCCGGTTCTCGTCCTGGTCTTGTTTTCCTTTCAAGGGAGCCGGGTGCCGGTGCCGCCCTTCAACGGCCCCTCCCTGCGCTGGTACCAGGCGGTCTTCGCCGACCAGCGCATGATGGACGCCCTGGGCAACTCCCTGGCCGTCGCCCTGGTCTCGTCGCTGGTCGCGCTCCTGCTCGGCTTTCTCGCGGCCTACGGGCTGGCCCGTTTCCGGCTGCCCTCGCCGCGGCTCCTGCAGGGGCTGCTGACGGCGCCCTTGACCGTCAGCTATCTCATCATCGCCATGGGCCTGCTGATCACCTTCAACAGCCTGGGCGTCCCGAAGTCCCTGCTCACCATCGGCATCGGTCATGTGGTGATCAACCTGCCGCTCTGCTTTGCCATCATCTACAGCCAGATGGGCGAGCATCAGGCCAACATCGAACGGGCGGCGCGCGATCTCGGCGCCGGCGAGGCGCAGGTCCTGTTGCTGATCACCGTGCCGCTGCTCTGGCCGGCGCTCTTTGCCAGCTTCTTTCTTTCCATGACCTTCTCCTGGGACGAGTTCATCATCGCCTTCATGGTCAGCCGCTTCGAGGTCACCTTGCCGGTCGAGATCTGGTCGATGCTGCGCACCGGTCTCAACCCCAAGACCAACGCGGTCGGCAGCCTGGTCTTCATCGTCTCGATCCTGGTCGTGGCGGCACTCGATTTCGTCCTCTTCGGGAGGCGTCGGACGTGACCCGCCCGCAAAGCTCTCCGGCCGTCTCCTTCGTCGCGATCTCCAAACGGTTCAGCGGCAAGAGCGCCGTGGACAAGATCGACCTGGATATCGAGGAGGGTGCCTTCGTCGTGCTGCTGGGCCCCTCGGGCGGCGGCAAGACCACCCTGCTGAACATTCTGGGGGGCTTTCTGGAGCCCGACGAGGGCCGGGTCTTCATCCATGGCGAAGACGTCACCGCGGTGCCGCCGGCCAAGCGTCCGACGACGACGGTCTTTCAGGACTATGCCCTCTTCCCGCACATGTCGATTGCCGGGAACATCGCCTTCGGCCTGAAAATGCGCGGCGTGCCGGCGGCCGAGCGCACCGAGAGAGTGGCACGGATTCTGGATCTGGTCGGGCTCGGCGACACGGCCGCGCGCCGGGTGCACGAACTCTCGGGCGGGCAACGCCAGCGCATCGCCCTGGCCCGCGCCCTGGTGGTCGAGCCCTGCGTTCTCCTGCTCGACGAACCCCTGGGCGCGCTCGACCTGAAACTGCGCCGCCAGATGCAAGAGGAACTGAAAGCGATCCAAAAGCGCGTCGGCACCACCTTCGTGCACGTCACCCACGACCAGGAAGAGGCCATGGCCATCGCCGACCGCATCGTGGTCCTGAACGACGGCGTGATCGAGGATCAGGGCAGGCCGGAGCGGATCTACCTCAGGCCGGCCAGCCGCTTCACGGCAACCTTCATGGGCGACAACAACCTGCTGGAGGGCCAAATCCTCGGCAGCGATCAGGACGGGACGACGGTGCAGACCGCGCTGGGCCGCCTCGTCATCGCGGACGGCGAGGCGCCAGAACCTGGCAAGATCGCCCTGGCCATCCGGCCCGAACACCTGATCGCCAGGGCCGACGGCAGCGGGCCCCCATCAGGCCACATCTCACTGGGACAGGCCGAAATCCAGGACACCGGCTTCTTCGGCACCCACCACCAGTGCAGCGTACGCCACCTGGATCTCGATGGCACGCTCAAGGTCCGCCTGGCGCAGAAGGCCACCCCCCAGGTCGGCACCCGGATCGCCCTGTCCGTCGACCCGGCCGACCTTGTCCTGCTGACCCGGTAGAACCTGCTGGCATTGCACCATCATCCCGGACGCGACTCTTCTCCAATTCTTCGATTTGGAAAGGCAAGCCAGCGATCCGGGATCTGTTGGGGATGTCGCGTCGGACGAGGCGACGAGAGATTCCGAATAGCTCGGTCCGTCTGCCAAATCGAAGATTTGGGCCGAACCGGCTTCCGGAATGACCACCCTCCACCTGCCTTCGTCCGCGGGTCCAGTTCCAACGACCCGTTAAACACCCTTCTCGCGCAGGAAGTCCTGGATCAGCGCCCGGTAGCGTGCGCCGTCGAAGCTCGGAAAATGGCCGCCGTGGACGACCCTCGGATTCATCGCCTCGATCCGCTGCATGGTGGCGATATAGGCGGCCCGGTCCGAATGGTAGGCATCGTCGATCAGGGGGCCGTCATAGACCGTGTCGCCGGAGAAAAGCACGCCGGTTGCGGCCTCGAACAGCATGATGCCGCCGGGCGAGTGACCCGGTGTGTGGATCACCTCGAAGACACGGTCGCCAAGATCGATGACATCGCCCTCTTCGAGGACCCTGCTGGCCGGCGCGCGAGCCACGGCATAGTCGGTCGAGAGGTAGGGCCGCGGTGGCAGGCCGGTGAAGATCGCGTCGGTCACGTAAGGGTCGGCCAGGGTGTTCCGGCGGGTCGGGGCCGCCATCAGCTCGGCCTCGTCGGCATGGACCGCGCGGTCCTCGAACTCGTGGTGACAGCCGATATGGTCGAAATGGGTGTGGCTGGCGACGGCGACGCAGGGCTTTTCGGTAACCAGGGGCACCTGCTCGCGCAGGCTCACGACGCCCATGCCGCTGTCGACCAGCAGGTCCCGGTCGCGGCCGCGCACGTGCCAGATATTGCAGCGGTAGAAGGCCTTGATGAAGGGCTCGGAGATCAACGTGACGTCGTCGTCGAGGCGCTGCACGGCATACCAAGCCTCGGCTGCAACTATTTCCATCGCCATCGAACAAACCCGCGTCTACCAGTTCCAGCCGACCGTAACGAAGGCCCCGGGACATGCAAGGCCCCTTGTGGGCCGATTGTCGGGATCCAGGCCTCAGTCGGCCGGCGAGGGCATATAGCCGTAGCGCCGCGAAAAGTGGTCCATCAGGGCGCGGGGATAGTCGGCATCGGCGCGGGAGACCTCCCGGTCCTTGATAACCACCAGCGGCTTGCCTTTGTCGTCGGTGGTCTCCTCGTGGTACTTCAGGCGAAAGCTGTCGATGCCGGCAATCTCCTGCCAGTCGCGCTGCAGCGCTTCAACCGCCGCGCCCGTCCCGCTGGCCGCCAGGATACCGACGTTGGCGGCATCGAAGGTGATGGTACCGAGGTCGACGGCCTGGCCGCGGTCGAGCTTGTAGATGCGATAAATCATGGCCTTTTCGTCCTCTGCAACGGTCGTCGATTCCTGTCCCTCGTCGCAAGCGCTCAGCGGCAGCAGCAAGCCGAGGGCAAGCAGACCGGCCTTCAAAACACCGATCGTCACCGCGCCGGCCCCACTTGGCCGATACCCGACCGCATGCCTAGGTCGAGCCACCGCCGGCATCCTTCTTCTTCAGAGCGTCTTGCAGTTCGGTGCCCATGGTTCGCGAGTGGGTTTCTTTCGGTGAGGTGACATAGACGTCACTCCAGTCGTCGCTGCTCGCCTCGCTCCTGTACTCGTTGTGAAACTTGAAGGCACGGGCCTGCTCGTACTCTGCATCGCCCGGCTTCAGGTCGCCGTCTTCCAGTTTTTCGATCAGCTGGTTCTGGTACTTGTGGGCGATTTCATGAGAGATGGTATCGAGCAGCTCGTTGGGGTCGCCATGGAAGTCGTCATGGAGGTTGATGTCCATCTCGTCCCAGAAACTGCTGTATGAGCCGTAGTCGCCATCGTCTGCCCGGGAATCGTTCTCGAAGTCGAGGTCCGGCATGCCGACGTTCCAACCATCCTTGCCCGCGGGAATCTGGGTCAGGTACTTGACCGCCTCTTTCTTCTGGTCCTCGTCCATCGTTCCCCAGTCCTTGCGGATCTTGTCGACCTCGGGGCTTTTGGCGTAGGCATCGATGATCTTGTTGCGCACCTTCTTGTCCAGTTCGTCGAACTCCGGGTCCATATTGGGGATCTTGAATATCTTTTTGACCGCCGCGTCGTCCTCGTCCGAGACCCAGCCGTCCATCATGTTCTCGATCAACAGGTTGCGGGCTTCTGTCGGCAAATCCTTCAGCTTCCCGCTTCTTTCCATGTTGGCGACGATCTCGCGCGCCTTGTCGTCCTTCTCGTCGTCGTCGGCGACGGCATCTATCTGATTGCGCACGTCCTTCACCATGGCCAGGTCCTCGACGAGCTGCCCGGCCATTTCCAGGTCCTTGATCGCCTTGGCGTAGTCCTTGCCCGCGGCCGCGCTCTTCACCGCGGCGATGCGCTGTGCGACCTTGTCCTTCAGAGGCGATTGGGCCTCACCGACGTCGGCAAGCTGCTTTTCGACCTGCGGTAAGTTGCTGTCGATCTGCCCTTGCAAACGCTGCTCCAAGGTCGCGAGGGCCTGCATCAGACCGTCGATGGCCGCCTCGACCTCGCCGACGGCCTGCAGGGCTGTCACGAAGTCCTCCAGGATGAGGGCGGCATCCTTCTTGGCGACCGCTTGACTGATCTTGTCGCGCTCGGCGGAAAGCTCTTCGTACGTTACCCCGCCAGCCTTCGTCAGCTTTGTGGCGAGCGCCTCCCAGGCCTTCAGATAGGCATCCTCCTGCTTCTTCTTCTCGGCCGCCTTGGTCACGTAGTCGGCCTGCTTTGTTTCGACTTCGCCCATCAGTTCCAGGGCCAGCTTGTAGTCGCCCGCCGCCGCAGCCACCAGCATCTGGGCGTGCACGCGCTGGTAAGCCTCCTTTTCGCTCTTCAGGCTCGCGTAGTCCGTGCCTTCAGCCGGCTCTTCGTGGATCTCGAGGTTTTTCAATCCAGCCAGGTAGTTCATGCGGTCGGTGTCGCTGGCGAGCTCTTCCAGCCTCGTGTAGCTCTCGCCCAGGCGCCCAAGTTCTTCTTTCGCGGCGAGAAAATCCTCACTGGCGGCCAGGCCGTCGATAGTGCCAAGTTGACTTTCGATCTCGCCGATCAGGGTCTGCATCGGCGTGGAAGGGTCCGGCGCGCCCTGCAGGGTCGCAAAGCCTGTGTCGAACGTGTCCCGGTCCTCTGCGTAGTCGGCTTCTTCCTGCTTCTTGACATCGTGCTGATCCAGGAAGTCGGCGGTCTGCTTGTCGCACTCCTTGATCAGCGAGACGGCGCCGCTGTAGTTGCCGTCATCGGCCTCGGGTTTGACCTGATCGAGCAGGGTCTGGACTTCCGCGCGCTCGCCTTCCAGGGTTTGGTAGTCGCTCTCCACCAGGCTCCCGACCTGCTGCTCCACCGCCGAATAGCCCTCCAGGTAGATCAGGCGATCGGGGTCGTGCCCCAACTCCTCCAGCGTGGCCAGATCAACACCCGCGGCGGCTAGTTTCTCCCGCGCCGCCACGTAGTCCTTCTCGCCAACCTTCTCGTCTATTGGCCCGATCTGTTGATCGATCTTGGCCGTCAGATCGCGCATGGGGCCCGACGGCTCGGGCAGGCCCTTGGCGGCAAGCAAGCTGCTGTCGAAGGGCGGCCGCTCCTGATCGTACAGGGTCTTGGCCGCCTCTTGCTTTTTGAATTCGGCATAGACCGGATCGAGATTCGTGACCAATGACGCAAGCGCCGACGTGGCTTCCATCCACTTGCGCGCCGTTTCCAGGTCGCCCATCTGCTGCACCGACTGGAGCAGATCCGCGGCCTCGTCCATCCCCCAGGCATCGACCTCCTGGACCTGCTGTTCCGCCGTGGCGCGGGCTTCGGCCTCGGCTTCCCAGGCGGCTTTCGCGGTTTCGGTTTCCTGCCGCTGGGATTGGGCATCGCTCTTCAAGTTATCCATGAAGCCGAGAACCCGATCGATATCGCCCGCGGCCATGGCCGGGTTGGAGGCATCGATCTTGGTCTGGACCTCTTGATAGTCGGAATAGCCATCTTGGCGCCGTTGCGCCAGCGGCGCGTGCTTCGCATCCTCCGTGTTGGCCACGGTATATTCGAGGCAGGCATCGACGGCGGCCATCTTGCCCGTAAACTTGGCGCGAAATTGTTCAGCCTGGAGTTCGGACCGGCCGGGCCCGGGTGGGCCCACGCCCCATTGCTGTTGCAGTCCGCCGCCACCCATGCGCGGGGCCCTCCACAGTCAGCTTGTCACGGCTTTCTCGTCTGCTCTGGTTTGGCGTCTTGGCGCAAACAAAGCCTGACACGAATAACACATTACTTTAGCAGCCGATACGGGAAGTTCAAAACGCGCGGGTCACAAGCAGGTCTTTGCCGTCGTGGGCGGTCTCAACGCGGACGCTCCTCGTCCTCGTCGAAGAGCGCGCGTTGCGAGGCTCCGTCGAGGTCGTCGTACTGCCCGTCCTTCAGCGACCAAAGAAAGGCCGCCAGCCCGATCAGGCCCAGTGCCAGGGCGGCGGGGATGAGGAAGGCCAGCGCGTTCACAGGGCCGCCTCGCTGCCGCGCGCCAGGCGCAGGGCGTTCAGGGTGACCAGCAGGGACGAGGCCGACATGGCAACGGCGGCGATGAGCGGGGTTACCAGTCCGGCCATGGCGAGCGGCACGGCAATCAGGTTGTAGGCGCCAGCCAGGGCGAAGTTCTGGAGCATCAGCCGGCGGGCGCGCCGGGCGATCTTGAGGGTGGTCGCCAGGATAGCGAGCGTGCGTCCCTGAAAGACGCAATCGGCCTTGGTCTGGCTGATCGCGCTGGCCTCGGCCGGCGCCATCGAGGCATCCGCCGCCGCCAGCGCCGGTGCATCGTTCAGCCCATCGCCCACCATCAAGACCCTGTGGCCCTCGCGGCGCAGGGACTCGATGACCGCGATCTTCTCGGCGGGCCGCTGGCCCGCGCGCCAATCCGTCAGGCCCACCGCCTGGGCCGCCGCCTGCACCGCCGGCGCCCGGTCGCCGGACAGCAGGGTCACGGACAAGCCCATGGCCTCCAGGGCCGAGATCGCAGCGGCGGCATCCGGGCGCAGAGCGTCGACAAAGTCGAAGCGAACCGGCCGGCGGCCGTCGGCGCAGAGCCAAACCACCGGCCCCGCTTGCCCCCCCTCCTGGCCCTCGATCCCGCACCAGGCCGCGTTGCCCAGCCGCAGGGTGCCCGCCGATGCGGTTCCCGCCAGGCCCAGGCCCGGCGTCTCCTCGACACCATCGACCGCGAGCGGCACCAAGCCACGCCGCCGCGCGGCGGCTTGGATCGCCTTGGCCAGGGGATGGCGGCTCTGGGCCGCGAGCCCGGCGGCGGCGGCCAGGTCGCCATCGTCGTGGGCATCCGGTTGCACCAGGGCCGGACGGCCCAGGGTCAAGGTACCGGTCTTGTCGAGCAGCACGCGATCGACCTGGGCCAGGCGCTCCAGGGCATCGCCCTGCTTGACCAGCAGGCCGCCCCGCAAGAGGCGCCCCACCGCGACCGCCTGGACCGCCGGTACGGCCAGGCCCAGGGCACAGGGGCAGGTGATGATCAGCACCGCCAGGGCATTCATCAGGGCCGCTTCCCAGCCGCCGCCCAGCGCCATCCAGCCGGCAAAGGTGAGCGCGGCCAGGCCGTGCACCGCCGGGGCATAGATCGCCGCCGCCCGGTCGGCCAGACGCACGCCCCGGCCCCGGCGCTGTTCAGCGGCATCTAGCAGGCCCGCGATCTCGGCCAGCAGGCTGCCGTCTTCGGCGGCGGTGACCTCGACTTCGATCGGTGCGTCGAGGTTCATCGTCCCGGCATAGACGTCGGCGTCGCGGTCCACCGGGCGCGGCAGGGATTCGCCGGTGATCAGGCTCTCGTCGAGGCTGCTGGTCCCGAGAACGACGCGGCCGTCGGCGGCCAAACGCTCGCCGGCGGCGACCCGGACCCGCAGGCCCGGCGTCAGCTCCCCCGCCGCCATGGCCTTCAGCAGGCCATTGGGCTGGATCACCATGGCGCTGTTGGCGCGCAGGGCCATCAGGTTCTGCACCACCGAGCGGGCCCGGTTACGCAGCCGCCGGTCGAGAACCCGGCCGATCAAAAGAAAGAACAGCAGCATCAGCGCGGCGTCGAAGTAGATCAGGGCGCCGCCCTCGTAGGTGCGCCAGAGCGAGACCCCGGCGGCCAGGAGGACGGCCAGCGAGATCGGTACGTCCATGTTCAATCGGCGGCGACCGAGAGCGCCCCAGGCCGAGCGATAGAAGGGCTGGCCGGCATAGGCGATGGCCGGCAGGGCGATCAGGGCCGAGGCCCAGTGCAGCAGGCCCCGGGTGGCCGGGCCCATGTCGCCGGCCAGCCCCGCCCAGACGGCCACCGACAAGAGCATCACATTGGCCGCGGCGAAACCCGCCACCGCCAGGGCGCGCAGCAGGCGGCGCTCGTCATCGCGGCGCGCGCGGTCGACGCTGTCCGGATCGTAGACCGCGGCCTGATGGCCGGCCTCGGCCAGAGCCGCGATCACCGCGGCCGCGTCCGGACCGTCGGCCGCTTGGGTCACCGCCAGACGGCCGGTGGTGAAATTGAGCCGCGCGCCTGACACGCCGGGCAGCGCCCCGACCGCCGTCTCGATGGTCTTGATGCAGGAGGGACAGCTGACGCCCGCCACGGCGAAACGCAGAACCCGGGGCTCTTGGGCCGGTGGGTCCCATGGCACGAAGGGCGCGCGCAGCTTCGGCGGTGGGGCCAGGCTCACTTCAACCATAACCGTTCCTCACGGCGGTGCAGCAGGTCGTCCGCCTCCAGCGCCCCTCCCTGGCCCGCCTCCCCGCCCCGGCCGGCCTCGAATGTGGCCCGCCACTGGCCAAGGGCAAGCCCCTCGAGGCTTGCGCCGTACCAGCCGCCGCCCTGTTCCTTCATGACCAGGCGGCTGTCGCGC
Source organism: Kiloniellaceae bacterium (assembly GCA_021776195.1). The sequence goes on from JAJFGK010000116.1 coordinate 17,805, forward strand.
GCCGTCTGGGTCGGGTGGCGTAGCGCCAGCGCGACGGTGAGGCCGGTCAGCGGGCGCCCGTCGCGGTCCAGGTAGCGCGCCCGCAGGCTGGTGCCCGCCTCTTCCCGCACCAGCTCCGAGGCGACCGTCCAGCCGCGCGCCCGCTGTTCCTCCGCGTTCTCCAGAACCCGGTTGTAGGCGAGGCCCTTGAGATAGGCCTGGTCCGTCTCGACCCCGGCGAAGGAGCCCAGGGCGAGGACGACGAAGGTCCCGTTCACCGCCAGGATCAGACCGAAAAAGGCGAGCAGGCCGAAGAGGACATGGCGTCCGGTCAGGATGCCGGCAGGACTTTTGCGGGTCGTCATGGCAGGGGTCCCCTGAAACTGCTCTCGACGGTTTCCGACCCGTCGCCCTCGAGGCTTTCCAGATGGAAGGTGACGGGCTGGGAGGCGCTGGTCGCGGCCTCGGCCGGCGCGGTCAGGTAAACCTTGACGCTGGCCAGATCGTCGGGCGGCACCACCACCTCCAGACTTTGGCCGCCGTGGTCCTGGCCGACCCCGGCGATGGTCAGGCCCGCCAGACCGCCGGGGGTCACCGTGAAGTGCCGCTCGACCGGCAGCTTGTTGATCACCTTCAGGGTATAGCCGTTGCGCAGACTGCCATCGGACAGGGTGACGAAAAGCGGATTGCGGTCGCGCAGCACGCTGAGATCCAGATCGGACCGGGTCAACAGGCCGAACAGCATGACCGTGCCGACCGCCGAGATCAGCAGCGCATAGAGGATCGGGCGGGCGCGGAAGGGATTGAAGACCGGCTTGGTTCTTTGATCGGCGAGGCCCTGGGGCGAATCGTAGCCGATCAGGCCGCCCGGCAGATCGAGCTTTTCCATCACCCCGTTGCAGGCGTCGACGCAGAGCGCGCAGTGGATGCACTCCAGCTGCATGCCGTCGCGAATGTCGATGCCCATGGGGCAGACCACGACGCACTGCTTGCAGTCGACGCAGTGGCCCCTGCCCTCCCAGGAGTCGCCCTTCTTGTGCTTGCCGCGCGGCTCGCCGCGCCAGTCGCGGTAGGTGACCAGCAGGGACTGCTCGTCGAACATGGCGCTTTGGATGCGCGGCCAGGGGCACATGTAGATACAGACCTGCTCGCGGGCGATGCCGCCCAGGAGGTAGGTGGTCGCCGAGAAGAGCGCGATGAAGCCGTAGGCCACGACCGGCGCCTCGAGGCGGATCAGGTCGCCGGCCAGGGTCGGGGCATCGGCGAAATAGAAGACCCAGGCGCCGCCGGTGGCCAGGGCGATGAGCAGCCAGATGGCGTGCTTGACCACCCGCTTGCCGATCTTGGCGCCGGTCCAGGGCGCCTTGTCGAGGCGGATGCGCGCGTTGCGATCGCCCTCGACCCAGCGCTCGACCGTCACGAAAAGGTCGGTCCAGACGGTCTGCGGACAGGCATAGCCGCACCAGACCCGACCGAGCAGCGCGGTGAAAAGGAACAGCGCCAGGCCGGCCACGATCAGCAGCCCGGTGATGTAGTAGATCTCCTGCGGCCAGATCTCGATGAAGAAGAAGTAGAAACGCCGGGCCGGAAAATCGATCAGGATCGCCTGATCCGGCGCATGAGGCCCGCGGTCCCAGCGCAGCCAGGGCGACAGGTAGTAGATCGCCAGACAGACCGCCATGACGGCCCACTTGATCGAGCGAAAAGTGCCTTTGACCCGGCGCGGGTGGACCTTCTTGCGGTCGGCATAGAGCGTGGGTCCCTGGTCCGCGGAACCTTTGGCCTGGCGGTAGACGGCCTCGACCTCGGCGGTCTCGATGACTGTCGGCTCGATGGCAGAGGGCTCGAAAGCAGACGCCTCGAAACCCGGGCCCGCCGGGCCCGGGCGGCTGGTCTCGTCGCCATCGTGAGGGGTCGTGGTCACCCTGCCGTCCTACTCCGTGCCGCCCAGACTCTGAAGGTAGACCACCAGTTGCTTGATCGTCACCTCATCGAGGCGGCCCTGCCAGTGCGGCATCACGCCGGCGCGGCTGTTGGCGACGGTCTCGACGATCGAGCGCTTGTCGCCGCCATAGAGCCAGATCGCATCATCGAGACGCGGCGTCCCGGTCTCGCGGTCGCCGCCGCCGTCGTCCTGGTGACAAGCGGCGCAGTTGTCCGCATAGACCTCCGCGCCGCGGACCACGCTGGCACTGCTCTGGTCCAACTCCCCAGCCTGGCCGCTCAACACCAACAGGTAGTCGGCCACGTCGTTGACCTGCCCGCGGTCGAGAATCTCGTCGCTGAGAAAGGCCGGCATCTCGTTCCAGCGGGTGTCCTCGTGGGTCGAGCGAATGCCGACCGTGAGCGTGGTCTCGATATCCGCCAGCGTGCCGCCCCAGATCCAGTCGTCGTCGTTCAGGTTGGGATAGCCCGGCGCGCCGGTGGCGCCGGTGCCGTGGCAGGCCGCGCAGTTGTCGCCGAAGGCCGCCTTGCCGCCCGCCGCGGCAAAGGCGCGCAGTTCGGGATCGGCGGCGACCGCCTCGACATCCAGCGCGGCAATGCGGTCGCGCAGGCCGGACTGGGCCGCGCGCGCCGTGGCGATTTCCTCGACCACCAGGGAGCGCTGGGAGTGGCCCAGGAATCCCTTGGTGTAGCTGTTGACCAGGGGCCAGGCCGGCATCACAAACCAGTAGCCGATGGCCCAGACGATGCTGACATAGAGCACATAGAGCCACCACTTCGGCAGCGGGTTGTTGAGCTCCTTGATGCCGTCCCACTCGTGCCCGGTGGTCTCGACGCCGCTGATGCTGTCCCTCTCCGGCTGCTCGCTCACGTCCCGGCTCCTTTGCTGTCGTCACGACACTCGGCGTCCCGGCGGTCAGCATCGGGTTCGTCGTCTTCCAGAGGCAGGCGCGCCGCCGCCGCGAAGCGGTCCCGGTTGCCCGGCCAGAGGGCGAAGCCAAGGGCGCCGGCGAAGAGCACCACCAGAAGGACCAGGCCCCAGGTCTGGGCAAAGCCCTGCACGGTTTCATAGGTCATGGCGCCCTCCTTACCGTAGTTCTTCGGCACTGGGCTCGAAGACCGTGAAGTCGACCAGCGTGCCCATCATCTGTAGGTAGGCGATCATCGCATCGAGCTCCGAAATCATCGCCGGGTTGCCGTCGAAGTCGCGCACCTGGGCCTTGGGGTAGCGCTCCATGAAGACGTCGAAATCGTCGCCATCCGGTTCGACCTGGGCCCGCAGGTCGGCCACCGCCTGCTCGACCATCTCGTCGCTGTAGGGCACGCCCACGGCGCGGTTGGCGCGCAGGTGATCGGCCAAGTCGTCCTGCCTCAGGGCGGTCTCGGCCAGGAAGGGATAGCCCGGCATGATCGACTCCGGCACCAGCCCGCGCGGGTTGGCCATGTGGTCCCGGTGCCATTCGTCGGAGAACTTGCCGCCGACCCGGGCCAGGTCCGGCCCGGTCCGCTTCGAGCCCCACTGGAAGGGGTGGTCGTAGATCGATTCGGCGGCCAGGGAATAGGGCCCGTAGCGTTCGACCTCGTCGCGCAGCGGGCGGATCATCTGGCTGTGGCAGTTGTAGCAGCCCTCGCGGACATAGATGTTGCGCCCGGCCAGCTCCAGCGGGCTGTAGGGCCGCACCCCCTCCACTTTTTCGATGGTGCTCTCGATGTAGAACAGCGGCGCGATCTCGATCAGGCCGCCGATCGAGACGGTGACCAGGATGCCGATCAGAAGGAGGATCGAGTTCTTTTCGAAACGTTCGTGCTTGATCATGGTCCCCTCCCCGCTCAGGCCGAAGTCGTATGCAAGGGGACGGCAACGGAGGCCGCCGTCGGCCGGATCACGCCGTCGGCGGCGCCCTCCTCGGCCAAATCGCCGCGCGCCGTGCGCCACAGGTTGTAGGCCATGATGAAAGCCCCGGCGACGAAGAGCGCGCCGCCGAAAGCGCGGATGATATAGAAGGGCTTCATCGCCGCCACGGTCTCGACAAAGGAATACTCCAGGAAGCCCAGGGCGTCGTAATCGCGCCACATCAGGCCCTGCAGGATGCCCGAGACCCACATGGCACAGATGTAAAAGAGGATGCCGATGGTGGCGATCCAGAAGTGCCAGTTGACCAGCTTCAGGGAATAGAGCCGCGGCCGGTTCCACAGCCAGGGCACCAGGCAGTAGAGCGCGCCGAAGGAGACGAAGCCGACCCAGCCGAGAGCACCGGAATGGACGTGGCCGATGGTCCAGTCGGTGTAGTGGGACAAGGCATTCACCGCCTTGATCGACATCAGCGGCCCCTCGAAGGTGCTCATGCCGTAAAAGGCGACCGAGACCACCATCATGCGCAGCACCGGGTCCGTGCGCAGCTTGTCCCAGGCTCCCGATAGCGTCATCAGGCCGTTGATCATGCCGCCCCACGAGGGCATCCACAGCATGATCGAGAAGGTCATGCCCAGGGTCTGGGCCCAATCCGGCAGGGCCGTGTAGTGAAGGTGATGCGGTCCGGCCCAGATGTAGAGGAAGATCAGCGACCAGAAGTGGATAATCGACAGA
>JAJFGK010000117.1 GCA_021776195.1 Kiloniellaceae bacterium
CCTGCGAATACCGCGACCGCGACCTGGGCGGCTGCCGCTGCCAGGCCTTCGCCTTGACCGGCGACGCCGCGGCGACCGACCCGGTCTGCGCCCTCTCGCCGCACCACGACGGCCTGGTCGCCGCCGCAAAGGCCGGCGCCGCGGAACAGCTCGACGATTTTACCTTCCGGCGCTGAGGGACCGTCATCCCCGGCAGAGTCGATCCCGCCAGACTTCGATCAGGGCCGGGTCGTGGCGTTCGTCCGGCGAGAGGCCAATTCTGTCATCGCGGGCAACGCTGGCCGGCCGGCCCGCCAGCGTCACGAGCCGCTGCCCGAGGAACAGCGCTTCGCGGCTGTCATGGGTGACAAAAAGCACCGTCGTCGGCTTGTCCCGCCAGATCCCGAGCAAGAGCTCGCGCAGGCCTCCGGCGGTGTCCTCGTCGAGCGACACGAAAGGCTCGTCCATCAACAAGACATCCGGCTGGATGACCAGGGCGCGCGCCAGGGCGACCCGGCGGCTCATACCCAGGGAAAGGCTCTTGGGATAGCTGTCGCCATAGGCCTCCAGGCCCATGGCTTGGAGGTACCTGGCGTCGAGGTCTTGGGATACCTGGTCCGGCGACATCACCAAACGAAGGTTCTCCCGCACGCTGCGCCAGGGCAGCAGGGCCGGGTTTTGAAAGACGTAGCCGATCGCAGGTAAAGCCTGCCCCGCGCGGGCGGGCCACAGGATCCGGCCCTCGAAATCCCGGTCGAGCCCGGCCACGATGTTGAGCAGGGTCGTCTTGCCGCAGCCCGACGGCCCGAGGAGACAGACGAACTCGCCACTGCTGATCTTGAGCTCGACGTCCCGCAGGACCTCGTGGGCGGCACCGCCGCCTTGCGCGGCAAAGGCCTTGCGCCGAATCTCGATCGTCAAGCTCGCCATCGTCAGGTCCGAGCCGGACGCCATCGATTGGCGTGGCGTTCCCAGGGGTTGAAAAGGCAAAGCTCGATGGCCTGCACGACAAGAACGAAGGCCACCGTGTAGGCGAGAATGCTGGGCACGTCGAAAAACTGGAAAAAGAGGTGCAGCTGGAACCCGACGCCATTGCTGCGTCCCAACAGCTCGACCACCAGCACGATTTTCCACACCAGCGCCAGCCCCGAGCGGGCGGAGGCGGCAAAGAAGGGCGCAAGCTGCGGCAGGATCACGTGACGCAGGGTCTTCCAACGGCCCAGCCGATAGACCTGCGCCAGATCCAGGTACTGCCGGTCCAACGCGCGGGCGCCTTCGCGCAGGGTCACGGCGACGTTGGGAATCTTGTTGACGGCCACCGCCAGCACGGCGGCGGCCTCGGTCAGGCCGAACCAGATGTAACAGAGGACGATGGTGACCAGGGCCGGCACGTTGAGAAACAGGATCAGCCAGGAATCGAACCAGCTGTCGAGGCGTCCCACACGCCCCATGGCCAGCCCGATGGCCGAGCCGATGATCATCGCCAAGACGAAACTGACGACGACCCGCGCCAGGGTGATGCCCACATGATAGGGCAATTCGCCGCTTGTCAGTCCGGTCCAAAAGACGCCGAGGACCGCAAGCGGACCGGGCAGGACCCGGCTGTCGACCGCCGCCGCGAGGAGAGCCCAGATGACAACAAAAGCAGCGAGGGAGGCAATCCTGACGAAACCGCGTGTAACGTGATCGTTCATCGGGTGGGATGCGTCTCAAGGGCGCCAGAAAACATCCGGGTCGAACCGGGTGCCGGGTCCCAAGAGCTTCTCGCCACCCGCGCTCGCCAGGAGCTCATAGAGCTTACCCGCCTTCTCCAGCTCCGCCCCGCCGGGGCCGACGGGGATTCCCGCCCGGTATCCGGCCTTCAAGGCCTCGAACTCCTCGTCCGAACCCGCCTTCATGATCGGCCGCAATCGCCGCCACTCGCTGTTCGAGCCCGCAAGCAAGCCATTGACCTTGGCAACCGCCCCGAAGAAGGCGCGAAGGGTCTTTTCTTTCTCGTCGATCGAACGGGTTCGAAACAGGTAGCCGATCAGGGAGGGCCGCCCGCCGATATCCAGGTCCGCCAACAGGTCCGAGACACCGAAATGCCGGTCAAACCCCTGGGCCTCCAGCCGCGCCGCATAGGGCCAGAAGGTTAGCACCGCATCCAGTTGCCCGGCGCGGAGCTGCTCGTTGAGCAGGGGCGGCGCGGCATAGACGACCTCGGCGGCGGTGGCGATGTCGAAGTCCATGCGGCTCTCCGCCCAGTGGCGCAGGATCAGCCAGCTTTTGTCGACCGGCCCGCCGGCCACCCCGACCCGCCGACCCGAAAGGCCGCGCAGGTCGGCGATCTCCAGTCCTCGACGCAGCATCAAAGCGCCAAGGGCCGTCGAGTAGGGCACGAAGGCCACCTCCAGTCCGGCGGCCCGCTGGCGCAGGGCCCAGATCCAATCGGTGACGATCAGGTCGACCTCGCCGGCCTGCAGCGCGACAGCCACGGCATTCTTGCTGGCAAGCGGGAGAACCTCGAGGTCGAACCCGGCGTCGCTATCGAATCCATGGGTCTTCAAGGTATCGAGCTGCCAGTTGACGGTGCCGAACTTGAGGACCGCGACACGCAGCGTCTCGCCGCTCTGCGCCGCCGGAAGCGCCGCGAAGCCGCTGACCAGAAGCGCGACAAGAAATCCCGCCGCCAGCGCGGCGGACCGCCCAAGGTCCCTGCCGCCCCGCGTCCTCATTCCTTGAGGAAACGATTGCGCACGAGCCAGGAGGTGCCCCGCGACCAGGACTGGTCGGTGTTGCCACGGATATCCGCGCTCATCACGCGCAAAAGCTCGCCGCTCGTCGCATCCCGGAGATAGATATTGATGTTCAATATCAGGTTGCTGACCTTTTGAACCACGCCGGTCAGCGCCAATTCGGCCTTGGCGCCGCGCGCAATGGCCGCCTCGCAGCCGTTGCAGCCGTGCAGATGACCGACCTCCTCGATCGCCTGTGCGGCGGAAGCAAGATCGACCACGCGGTAGCGCCCGGATTCCGCCAGCTTCTCGCGGACGAGATTGCTGACCAGCGCCAGACGCTGGCTTTCCTCGGCGCTGATGCCCTGCACTTCGCCTTCGAGGCTGGTGTCCAGCAACTCAAAGTCGAACACGGCAATTGCCGCTGGCTCGGCCGCCTTCAGCCCCACCGCCGGCGCCAAGACCCCCAAGGCCAGCGCGCAGACCAACAGGGCGCCACGACCCGGCGCCGGATGGACAGATTTCAGCCCCGGAACAGGCCCGAAGCCGTCGCGCTTGGCTCTTTGCAAGCCTTTGCCTCCCACCCGTTTCGATCTGCTCTAGGGACAAAAGTGGCCGCCCGCAATTGTCAAATAGTCCAATCCGGCCGGACGGCCACAGCCTTTAGGCGATTGGGCTTCCATGCTAATTTTGCTGGAAGGAATGTCGCGGATCTGCAAAACGCGACCCATTGGGGCGAGGCGAGAATGGTGCTGCAAGGACGCCGCCCCTCGAACGGCGGCGGTCAAAAGGCGGGAAAGCGCGGCAGCGCCACCGGCAGAGTGCTGGCGGGCCTTTGCTTCGTCATGGCCCTGTTTGTCGGCGCTTCGACGGGCCAGGCCGTCGAGACCCGGGTCATTTCCATCGCCTACATCAGTCAGGAAATCGAGGCCCTGCCGCGCATATCGAACCTCGATATCCCGCCCGAGGACGGGGGGATCGCCGGGGGTCTTTTGTCGATCGCCGACAACAACACGACCGGGCGCTTCCTCAATCAAGAATTCAGGTTGGAGACCGTGAGTGTCCCGCCGGACGGCGAATTTCTCGCCGCCTTTCAGGCCCTTCTGGCCGAGGGCTTTCAACTGATCGTTCTGAACGTGCCCGCCGAAGCGCTGCTCGCGGCGGCGGACGCCGCCATGGGCCGCGAGGTCCTGCTGTTCAATGCCGGGGCGCCCGACGACCGCCTGCGCGACAGCGACTGCCGCGACAACGTGATGCATATCGCGCCCAGCCGGGCCATGCTGGCCGACGCCCTGGCCCAGTACCTGGCCTCAAAGCGATGGCACGATTGGTTCCTGGTTGTCGGCCGGCGCGACGGCGACCAGCTCTTCGCCGCCGCGCTGCGCCGCGCCGCCAAGCGCTTCGGCGCCAAAATCGTCGAGGAGCGCGCCTGGGACTACGGCCCCGATGCCAGGCGAACCGCCCAGTCTGTGGTGCCTGTCTTCACCCAGGGCGTCGATTACGACGTGCTGATCGTGGCCGACGAGGTCGGCGAGTTCGGCGAGTACCTCGCCTACCGCACCTGGGAGCCCCGGCCGGTCGCCGGCACCCAGGGGCTGGTGCCGACCACCTGGCACCGGACCCACGAACAGTGGGGCGCCGCCCAATTGCAGAGCCGGTTCCTCAAGCAGTTCGGGCGGCACATGACGCCGCTCGATTACCAGGTCTGGGCGCCCATCCGCGCCATCGGCGAAGGTGCCACCCGCGGCGCCTCGGCCGATTTTGCCGGTATCCGCGATTACCTTCGGCGGCCCGAGTTCGAGCTTGCCGGTTTCAAGGGCCAGAAACTGACCTTCCGCCGCTGGAACTGGCAGCTTCGCCAACCGATCCTCCTGGCCGCCGCGCGGGCGCTCGTCTCGGTCTCGCCGCAGGAGGGTTTTCTGCATCCCGGATCGCTGCTCGATACCCTGGGCTGGGACCAGGGCGAATCTGCCTGCCGCGTGGCGCCATGAGAAACGGACCTGAAAAGAGGAGGACAGAGGAATGAGGCTCGGCCCACGCACCAGCGCGATACTGCTAGGGGCGGCGCTGCAGTTCGCGGCGGTCACCGCGGCGCAGGCCTACACCGTTTATGTGTCCAACGAGAAGGACAACTCGATCTCGGTGATCGACAGCGAAACCCTGGAGGTCGTCGACACCATAAAAGTCGGCCAGCGGCCGCGCGGCATCACCATCACCAAGGATGGGCGCCACCTGCTGGTCTGCGCCAGCGACGACGACACCGTGCAGGTGATCGACAGGGCCACGAAACAGATCGTCAAGCAGCTCCCGTCCGGGCCCGACCCGGAGCTTTTCATCCTGCACCCCTCGGGCAACCCGCTCTACATCGCCAACGAGGACGACAACCTGGTCACGGTCGTCGATATCGAGAAGAACAAGGTGCTGGCGGAAATCCCGGTCGGTGTGGAACCGGAGGGCATGGGCCTCAGCCCTGACGGCAAGGTGTTGGTCAACACCTCGGAAACAACCAACATGGCCCACTTCATCGACACCACGACCTATGAGGTTTTCGACAGCGTCCTGGTCGACAGCCGTCCCCGCTTCGCCGAGTTCTCGGCCGACGGCAAGCAGCTCTGGGTCTCTTCCGAAATCGGCGGAACCGTGACGGTGATCGATCCCGCCAGTCGGCAGAAGATCAAAGTGATCGGCTTCGAGATCACCGGGGTGCGGAGCGAAGCCATTCAGCCGGTCGGCGTGCGCATGACCAAGGACGGTCAGCGGGCCTTCGTGGCCCTGGGGCCGTCAAATCGCATCGCGGTGGTGAACACCCAGAGCTTCGAGGTGGAGAAGTATCTGCTGGTCGGCCAGCGGGTCTGGCAACTGGCCTTCACGCCCGATGGCAAGCTGCTCTTCACCACCAACGGGGTCAGCAACGACGTGTCGGTGATCGATGTCGAAAAACGCAAGGTGATCAAATCCATCGCCGTCGGCCGCTTCCCCTGGGGCGTGGTGATCGCCGAGGATTGATTCGAAGGACCATCGATGACAACGCGCCTGCCCATCCTTGTCGGCCTTCTGGTTCTCGGTCTCGCCTTTCCGGGCCCATCCGCCGAGGCCGCCGACCCCAGCGACCCGGACTGGCCCTGCATTCAACGCAAGATCCCGGAGGTCTCGGCCGGCATGATGTGGGCGGGACCGGCGCTGCCGGAGGACGAAAAGGCCTGGCAGGCCGACCAGGACTTGTCGGCCGAGGTCGCCCTGCTTGCCTTGCGCCGCCTGTCGATCGAGGAGGCCCAGGCGCGGATCGACGCCTGGTCCACCGCGCTCGCAGCGGACAAGAACAGGAAACTGACGCTGCTCTTTGCCGGCCTGCTACAGACGATCAACGCGGAGCGCTCGGAGATCATCGATGGCATCGAGCGCTACACCCGCCGGCAACGCGCCCTCGCCGACAAGGTTCGCGCGATGCGGGCGACCATCGCCGAGCGACAGACCGCCGAACACCAGGCCGCCAAACAACAGGCCGGCGAGGCCCAAAGCAGCGCCGAGATCGCCGAGACCCAAAGCCTGGAAGAGGCACTTGCCTGGGAGGTCCGCATATTCCAGGAGCGCGAGGAATCGCTCAGCTACGTGTGCGAATCGCCGGTCATCCTGGAACAGCGTCTCTTCGCACTGGCCCGCCACATCATGACCCACCTGGAGGACTAGGATCTGTTGACAATCTCTGCCCTGGGAAGGTCATTCCGGAACCCGGTTCGGACCAAATTTTCGATTTGGCCGGCGAGCCGAGGTATCCGGAATCTCGTGCCGACGCCTGATCTCAATTCCGCCGAGATCCCGGCTCGCTGACTTTGCTCGCCAAATCGAAGATTTGGAGAAAAGTCGCGTCCGGGATGGCCGCCCTTTATCAAAGGAAATCCGCGATGTGATCGGCGGCATCTACGACGCCGGCTTCTCGAGCCTGAGCGAAAAACTGAAGTAGGCCGGTTCATACCAATGAGCGTGAATAGGAACCCATATGACCGCGAAGATTTTACCCGCTGGCAAGGCGCGTGGTGCGCCCTGGTGCTTGCGCACCACAAGCAGCGCGGAACGCAGCCAGCGGGTAAAAGATCGCGGCCTCCGGTGGGG
>JAJFGK010000118.1 GCA_021776195.1 Kiloniellaceae bacterium
GTGCCGGTGACGGTCAAGACCCGGATCGGTATCGACGATGAAGAATCCTACGAGTTCCTCCAGCGCTTCGTCGCCACGGTGGCGCAGAGCGGCTGCCGCACCTTCATCATCCATGCCCGCAAGGCCTGGCTGTCGGGTCTCAGCCCCAAGCAGAACCGCGAGATCCCGCCGCTCGACTACGAGCGGGTCTATCGTCTGAAGCAGGACTTCCCCGACCTCGAGGTCGTGATCAACGGCGGGATCGCCGATCTCGACGAGGCCGAAGGCCATCTGGCGAGGGTCGACGGCGCCATGCTGGGGCGGGCGGCCTACCAGACGCCCTACCTTTTGGCCGAGGCCGACCGGCGCTTTTTCGGCGAGGTCGCCGCGCCGCGCAGCCGTGCCGAGGTGGTCCGCGACTTCCTGCCCTATGTCGAGCGCCGTCTGGCCGAGGGGGTGCCGCTGAAGTCGATCACGCGGCACATTCTGGGCCTCTTCCACGGGCAACCCGGTGCGCGCCTCTGGCGCCGTCACCTGAGCGAGGAAGCCCACCGGCCGGGCGCCGGACCGGCGGTGATCGAGGCCGCCCTGGCGCGGGTCGAAGAGGCGGGCGCCGCACTGGCGGCGGCATGAGCAAAGGAACAGATTGATGAGCCAAGTCCTGACCGAGGATGCCAAGGGCGTCTATGTCATCGTCGCCACGCCCTTTGGCGACGACGGCGCGATCGATTACGACAGCGCCGACCGGCTGGTCGAATTCTATATCGAAGAGGGCGTCCAGGGCCTGACAGTGCTGGGGGTCATGGGCGAGGCGCCGAAGCTGACCGACAGCGAGCAGACCGGCTTCATGCGCCACCTGCTGGCCCGGGTCGATGGCCGCCTGCCGGTGATCGTCGGGGTCAGCAACCCGGGCCTGGATAATCTCGCCGCCCTGTCCCACGCCTCCATGGAAGCCGGGGCGGCCGGGGTCATGGTGGCCGGTATCGCCAGTCTCAAGACCGACGAGCAGGCCTACGGCTACTTCATGAAGGCCGCGGGGAAACTCGGCTCGGACGTGCCGATCTGCCTGCAGGACTATCCGCCGACCACCGGGGTCTATCTGTCGGTGCCGGTAGTCAACAGGCTGATCGCCGATCTGCCCCAGCTCAAGATGTTCAAGCACGAGGACTGCCCCGGCCACCGCAAGCTGAGCCAGATCAGGCGCGCGCCCGAGACCGAGGGCCTGCGCCGGGTCTCGATCCTGACCGGCAACGGCGGCCTCTACGTGCCCCAGGAACTGGCGCGCGGCGCGGACGGCATCATGACAGGCTTTGCCTTTCCCGGGATGCTGGCCGAGGTCTATGGCCTCTTCGCCACCGGGCAGGCCGCTCAGGCGGAGGATCTCTACGACCTCTATCTGCCGGTGCTGCGTCACGAACAGCAGTTCGGTTTCGGCCTGGCCCTGCGCAAGGAGACCCTGCGCCGCCGCGGTATCCTATCCAGCGCCAAGGCGCGCGATCCCGGCCCCAGTCTCGATGCCGACGACCGGGCCGAACTGGACCGGCTTTTCGACCGGCTGAAGGCGAAGCTGGCGGCCGTCGGCCGCCCCGCACCGAAGGGACTCTGAAGTTGAGCCGGCGCTAGATTCAGCGGGCGTCCGCGAGGATCATGTCCGAGGCCTTTTCGCCGATCATGATGGTCGGCGCGTTGGTGTTGCCCGAGACGATGGTCGGCATGATCGACGCGTCGGCGACCCGAAGATTCTGGATACCGTGAACCCGCAGGCGCGCATCGACCACGGCGGCGGGGTCGTTGCCCATCTTACAGGTGCTGGTCGGGTGATAGATAGTCTGGGACAGCGTCCGGGCGGCCTCGAGCCAGTCCTCGTCGGTGACCGTTTTCGCACCGGGGAGCCGTTCGGTCACGATGAAGGGCGCGAGCGCCTTGGTTTCGGTGAGCCGGCGCGACAGCTTCATCGCCTCGACGGCGGTTTCCTGGTCGAGTCTGGTCGACAGATAGTTGGGCTCGATCGTCGGATAGACCGAGGGGTCGGGCGATTTGATCATGATACGCCCCCGGCTTTCCGGCCGCAGCTGACAGACCGACGAGGTGATGCCCGAGAAGGGGTGCATTTCCAGGCCCGGCTTGTCGGCGCTCAGGGGCTGAAAGTGAAATTGAATGTCGGGGGTTTCCAACTCGGGCCTGGTTTTGGTGAAGATGCAGACCTGACTGGCCCCCATGGCCATGGGCCCGCTGCGGAACAACACGTAGCGAAGGCCGATCATGGCGCGCCGCATCAGGTTGTTGATCTCGTCGTTCAGGGTCGGGACATTGACCTCGTAAATCATCCGGATCTGCAGGTGGTCCTGCAGATTCTCGCCGACGCCGGGCAAGGCGTGGCGCACGGTGACGCCATGGTCTCGCAGGTGGCCTCCCGGTCCGATCCCGGAGACTTGAAGAATTTGCGGCGATCCGATGGCACCGGCCGAGAGCACCACCTCGCCGCCTGGGTTCAACCGAGCCTCGCGGCGTCGGTTTTGCTGGGTGAAGGAGACGCCCGTGACGGCGCGACCGTTCTCGGCGTCGAACAGGAGCCGCTCGACCTGGGCATGGATCTGGACCGTCAGGTTGGTTCGCCCCTTCGCCGGCCTCAGATAGGCGACCGCCGTCGAACAGCGCCGGCCCTTCCTGGCCGTCAACTGAAAGTACCCGGCGCCGTCCTGGGACGCGCCGTTGAAATCATCGTTGCGCGGGATGCCGATCTCGTCGGCCGCCGCGATGAAGGCGTCGCAGATATCGCGCCTGACCCGCATGTCCGTGACCGCGAGCGGTCCGTCGGCCCCGTGGTGATTGTCGGCGCCCCGTTCCTGGTTTTCGGCCCGCTTGAAATAGGGCAGCACGTCGTCGTGGGACCAGCCGTTGTTGCCCAGTTGGCGCCAGTGGTCGAAGTCCTCGGCCTGGCCGCGAATGTAAAGTAATCCATTGATCGACGAGGAACCGCCGAGCGTCTTGCCGCGTGGCCAATCGAGGGCGCGGCCATTCAGTTCCGGACAGGGTTCGGTCCGGTAGCACCAGTCGGTGTTCGGATTGTGAAGGGTTTTGAAATAGCCGACCGGAACATGGATCCAGGGGTTGGTGTCGCGGCCGCCGGCTTCGAGCAGCAACACGCGCGCACCTGGGTCCTCGGACAGTCGGTTGGCCAGGACACAGCCCGCCGATCCGGCACCGACAACGATGAAGTCATAGGCCGATCCCGTTTCGGACGGGTTGTTGGTCATTGCTGCCTCCCCGAGGTGGGGCCGAACCCCGCCGCGTCGAAAATCAATCGGATTCACTTTCAGGACTGGAATTGATTGTTGCATGGCATTTCCATTTTGTGCAATAATGAAATTAATTATTCCAAATATGTTTCCAAAACGAACCGGGAGGATCCAATATGTTGCGTGAAACCTTGAAGCAGGTATCTCGGCGCGATGTGCTGAGGCTCGCAAAGACGTACGGCATAACCTCGACCCTGCTCGCCGCCGGTAGCCTGGCGGGCGTTGCCACGCTGCCGCAGCTCGCCCAGGCGGCGCAGTCGACCTACGACAAGCGCTACAAGAAAGAGGCCAAGTTCACCCTGAAATTCGGCGCCGCGGGCTTCAACGAGAAGAACCTGCTGATCGAGCGCGCCGGTTGCCTCCAGTTCGTCAACGATCTGGAAGAGCGGACCGACGGCGAGATCCGCATCGAGTTCATCGGCGACAATCAAATCTGCGGTCAGCTCGACTGTGTGAAAAAGACCCAGCAGGGCATCGTCGACATCTATGCCGCTTCGACCCAGAATTCCGCCGGCGGTGCGCCCTATCTGAATGTCCTGGACTACGCGTTCATGTTTCCGTCGCGTGCCGCCCAGTACCACTTCCTCTATCACCCCGGCAGCCAAAAGGTCCTGCGCGACCCGCTGCGCACGCGCCACGGGGTCCAGTTCCTCTTCAGCCACGCCGAGCTGCGTGGCATCATGCTGGGCAACAAGTGGAAGGGTAAGCCGCTCGTCGAGAGCGTCACCCAGCTGGCCGGCACGAAGAACCGCGTGACGGGAACCCAGTTGGGCCGCATCGCGATGGAGCTGATGCAGCTCAACCCGACGCCCATCGCCTGGGCCGAGACCCTGGACGGCCTGAAGCAAGGCCTGATCGACGGTGCCGAGACCTGGCCTTCGGCGGTCGCCTACGCCAATATGTCGCCGGTGGTCTCCCAGGTCGTCAATCTGGAGTTCTTCTGCGGCACCGAGCATACCGCGATGAACGCCAAGGTGTTCGACAGCCTGGGTGGCGAGCTGCAGGACGCCGTGATGGAATCCTCCTACCTGACCCAGGTTCACGTCCAGGCGGCCAATGAGGCGGCCCTGGTCAACACGGTCGGTTTCTCCGATCCGCAGCACCCCGACACGATCTTCGCCAAACACGGCACCCAGGTGTCCATGCTATCCGACAAGGCCAAGCGCGAGGCCGAGGAGATGTGCTCTCCCGAGTTCCATGCCGCCGAATGGGAGACCTGGCGCGAGCGTCTCAACGACTGGTCGGGCGGACTGGACACCTACAAGTTCATCCACGAAATCGCCCGCGAGATCCCGAAAGAGACCCTCGCCGAGAACGTCGAGCCGCGGCGCTGGTGGAAGTCCTGATCGCGTCTAGCTAACCGGGGGCGGCTTCGGCCGCCCCCTTCGCAGACGGTCGGGCTTCGGGCACAGTCACGGCTTTGCCCTTTGGCAGCCGTCTGGCGCTGTAGATCTCTAGTTTCGGTCCGACATCGCTCAGCGCCCATGGGGCGGTGGCGCCCGAGTTGTGGGCTTCGCGAGTCGATTCAGAGGGCCGCTGCGGAACCGAGAGGGGAACGGTGATGATGATCTTGAGATGGCTCAACGATAACACCGAAAAGTCGGTGATCCTGGTTTGCTACCTTGGTATGACCGGGATCATATTCGTCGAAGTAATCCGCCGATTCGCCTTTGGCCAGCAGGCGGCTTGGAGCTCGACGATCCCGATTTACCTCTTCTTGTGGGTCACCTGGATCGGTTGCGCCTATACCTGCAAGAAGCGCAGTCATCTCCGCTTCGAAGAGCTGAGGTTACGGCTGCCCTACGCCGGGCAGTTCTGCGCCATGCTCCTGGACCATGTGATCTGGATCGGCTTTTCGATCCTCATCATCTATTTCTCCGTCGAACAGGTGAAGCTCTCCCACGACAACTTCGCCATCGTCCAGGGCACCGACAACGTCATGCAGTGGTGGTTCTACATGGCGACCCCGGTGGCCTTTTCGCTGATCATCTTTCGTGTTTTGCAGAACCTGATCGAAGACGTGCGCCGGTTCCGCAATCGCGAGTCCTTCAACATCAAGACCGACATGCTGGGCGGCTAGAAAGGGGCGAGAAGATGGCGGGCAAGAAGATAATCGTCGTGAACTCAATTCCCTTGGCAAGTGGGGGCAAGCCATGACTGATGGCGTCTGGATCACTCTGATTTCCATTGGTGTGACGGCCCTGTTCGTGCTCGGCGTGCCGATCTTCCTGATCATCGGCCTGTGGGTCGTCGGGGTCAGCCTGGTGATCGATTTCACACTCGCCAATATCGGGGTGACGCTCTACGAGGGCCTGAATTTCTTCGGTCTCCTGGCCTTGCCGCTCTTCATCCTGACCGGCGATCTCATCAACAAGGCGGGCATCGCCAAGCGTTTGGTCGACTTCGCCTACTCCTGCCTGGGCTGGGTCCGCGGCGGCATGGCCATGTCGGCGCTCGGCGCCTGCGGCCTCTTCGCGGCGATCTCCGGGTCGAACTCGGCGACCACCGCCACGATTGGCTCGATCATGCATCCGGAAATGACCAAGACCGGGTATGACGAGAATTTCGCGGCCGCGACGGTCGCGGCCGGCGGCACGGTCGGGATCATCATTCCGCCGTCGATCATTTTTATTGTCTACGGCTTCCTGTTGAACCTCTCGATCAGTGATCTTTTCCTGGGCGGCTTGATCCCGGGGATCCTGATGGTCGTGGCGATGCAGGTGGCCTGCTGGTATATGTCGCGCAAGTACGGCTGGGGCGAAATCATCAAGCCCCAGCTCAATCGCATCCTGCGGGCGACGATTGGCGCCTGGCTCGGGTTTTTCGCCATCGGGCTTGTGGTCTGGGGTATCTACACCGGTAAGTTCTCGCCCACCGAGGCCGCCGGCGTGACGGCCGGTTTCTGCCTCATCGTGGGCGTTTGCATGTATCCCTTCGGGCGTCGTCTGGGCGTTAGCAGGGACGGCAGTGTCGAAGGCATGGGCGTCACCGCGTCGCTTTTCGTCCCGGGTTTCGCCCTCCGCGATGTGCCGCAGATCGTGCTGCGCTCGGGCTTCATCACGGGCATGCTGGTGCCCTTGATCGCGATTTCCGTCGTGATGCAGCAGATCCTGTCCCTGCTGGGCGCCAAGGTCTTCGTGACCGACCTGCTGTCCAATCTGGGCGGTTACTATCCGATCCTCTTTGCCTGCATGGCGATGGTGCTGGCCGCGGGAACGATCCTGGAGAGCCTGCCCAATACGATCATTCTGGCCCCTATCCTGGCCCCCATCGCGGCCGGCATCGGGGTCGATCCGATCCACTTCGCGGTCGTCTTTCTGGTCGGCGATGCAATCGGCTTCATCACCCCGCCCTATGGTTTGAACCTCTACGTGGCGAGCGGTATCACGGGCATTCCCTATTTCCGAATATTGCGCTTCACGGTCCCCTACTTGCTGGCGCTTCTGATCGCCTGGTTCTTGATTGCCCTGATCCCTGAGTTTTCGACCTTCCTGCTGGTCCACGAGGGTGCCGGGGTCTATCAATAGGCCTGGACGCGAGGGAAGGTTGGCGATGGCAGGTGGAGCCAGCAGGGACAAGGGCAACACCTTCTTGCGGATGTTTTGCATCCTGGAAGAGGTGGTGGATGCAAACGGACCGCTGACGGTGGCCGAGATCGGTGACGGTGTCGGCTTGCCGCGACCGACGACGCACCGGCTCTGCAAGGTCTTGGTGGCGGAACGGCTTCTGCAGTACGAGATCGACGGCAAGCGCCTGCTCGGCGGGCCCCGGTTGTTCGAGTTCGCCGGCCATGTGATGTCGGGATCTCACCTGGATCTCGAGCGGCGCGCGATTCTCGATGCCCTGGTCGAGGAGATCGGCGAGACCTGCAACATCTCGATCCCCGACGGGACCCGTATGATGTACGCCGAGCGCGTCGAATCCCGCTGGCCCTTGCGCATGCAGCTCCCGGCCGGCACGCCGGTACCCCTGCACTGCACGGCGAGCGGCAAACTCTACCTGAGCCAACTGACGGCGCCCGTGCGCCGGCGGATGCTGGTCCGCTTGCCCCTGACCAAGAACACCCCCCGAACGATCACCGATATAGATGCCCTGGAGGCGGAGCTCCTGAGAATTCGCGATGAGGGTTACGGTTGGGACGATGAAGAATTCGTCGATGGGCTGGTCGCGGTTTCCGTGCCGATCAAAGATCAGAAAGGCCGTTTCTGCGCCGGCCTCGCGCTCCACGCGCCAACCCAGCGAATGTCCCTGGAGGATGCGCTCAACAAGCTGCCCATCCTGGAGGCCGCCGCCAAGCAGATTGAAAGCCTGTTGGCCGACCGCGCCGCTCTCGGCCGGCGGCCGTGAGACCATAGCTAGCGGTAGAGCGTGCCGTCCGGCCGGAAGGCATGGAAGACGAAGGCGAAGGTGACGTCGTAGGGCACGTCTTCCAGGGTCTCGCCGTTCTGCTTCTGAACCACGACGTTGCCGACGTCGCGGCCCTCGGAAATCTCACGCACGTCGAGGGCCGAGTTCTGCCCTGGCTGCCAAGTCAGGATCAACTCGCCGCTCGTCACCGAGCCCTCGCGCTGCAGCAATTCAAGTGCCCAGGCCTCCTCGCCGACGGCGACCACACGGGCCAGGGGCTCGATGCCTTCGGGGTACTCGCCCTGGTAAAGGAAGGGACTGCCCGAGCTATCGTAGCCGACATAGGGGTTGGCGCCGTAGGGGCGCAGGCCCGGAAGCCCTGGTTGCAGGACCTGGCCCTCGGGATGCCTGGCCTTGAACAGGGCCCAGGATTCGAGCCGCGCCGGAAGGAACCGCAACTGGGTGCCGGTCAGCTCGCCAACGATGGCCTCGCCGAGGAACTGCTGCCACCAGCTCTCGGTCTGGCGGTCGTACATGACCATGTCCGAATTGCGCAGCTTGCCGGTGACGCCGAACTCCAACACCTGTCCCTCGACCCGCCGATCGAAGGCGATGGCCGAGTTGCAGAGCGGGCAGTAGGTGATCGCCACCGGCAGGCCGCCGATGGTGTCGTTGGCGATCTCGTGCCAGGTGAGGATACGCAACGGATAGGCCTTGGCCTCGCCGTTTACCGCGAGACCGATCACCGGCTCGCTGTCGGCCAGCTCGGTCTCCGCGGCCACGGCCAAGAAGACGGGGTCGTCAATCGAGGGGATACCGTCCTTGGGCGGCCCGCCGCTCATGATGCCGGCGAAGTCGATACTAGTCCGATCGAAATCGGTGTTGGGCCACTCGTAGCGCCAGGAATCCGGCCCGGCCTCGGCGCGCTGGAAGAACAAGAAGCCAGCGGCGACCAGGAGGCAGGCGAGGACGGCTCTGACCCAGGGAAATCCCGCCGTGCGGGCGTGCGAAGGTGCGTGTTTCATGGCAGAAGTCTCGCAGACCGGCGCCCCTGGCGGAAATCACGACTCCTTGAGCTTTCCAGTCGGCCGGGGGATAGTCTCGGGAGGCCCCGATGCCCGACAAGCCAAGCAATCTGGGCTGGAAAGAATGGATAGGGAACTGAAGATGGCGAACCACAAAGCAGGCGTTCTCGCCCAGGTGTCGCGGATTGGCGCCACCGGGATGTTGTTTCTTTGCTTCTCCCTTGCGACTGCCTCGGCCGCGCAGATCGAGTGCAAGGCCGTGCCGGGATTCAATCCGCCGCCGCCCAAGGTGGTCCACTTCGCCACCAACAGCACGGAGGTTTCCGGGGACGACCGCAAGCAGGTTATCGAACTGGCTGAACGCTTTGCCGGCAATCCGGCATTCCTGGTCTGTTTGACCGGTCAGGCGGACAAGCAGGGCAATGCCGCCTACAACGACAAGCTCGCCCTGCGCCGGGCCAAGGCTATCGGCCAGCTCATGGAAAAACACGGGATCAAGGCCTCGCAGATAATCGCCCGGACACGCGGCGAGGCCTTCTCGGATGCCCTGGGTGGCGGCGATAACGAGGCGGACCGCCGGGTCGAGATCAAAATCCTGTCCCGCTGATCTGGTGGGGTGACGCCATGCCGCGCTTTGCCGCCAACCTCGCGGTGATGTTTTCCGAATGGGATTTTCTCGAGCGCTTTGCCGCCGCCGCCGCGGCGGGGTTCCCGGCGGTCGAGTGCCTCTGGCCTTACGATCACCCGGCCGCCGAGATCGCCGCGCGTCTGCGGGACAGCGATCTGTCCCTGTTGCAACTCAACACGCCGCCGGGCGATCTGGCGGCCGGTGACCTGGGGCTCGCCGCGGTGCCGGGGCGCGAAGCGGGGTTCAAAGAGAGCTTTGGCCAGGCCCTGACGACGGCGCGAGAGCTGTCGGCCCAGCGCATCCACGTGATGGCCGGTGTGGTGGCCGGGGCCGACAGCGCCGCCGCCCAGGAGACCTTTCGCGCCAACCTCGCCTGGGCGCTGAGCCAGCTCGGCGACGGGGATCCCGACCTCTGTATCGAGCCGATCAACGACCGCGACGTGCCGGGCTATCACCTGACCAGGGCCGATCAGGCGGCCAGCGTGATCGCGGATTTGGGGCATCCGCGTCTTGGTCTGCAGTTCGATTTTTACCATGCCCAGGTCATGCACGGCGATTTGACGGCGACCCTGGAGCGCCATTTCGAGTCCATCGTCCATGTGCAGGTCTCGGGCCTGCCGGGTCGCCATGAACCGGACGACCGCCAGGAGATCAACCACCCCTATTTGTTCGACCTGCTCGATCGCAAGGGCTATGCGGGGTGGGTGGCCTGCGAGTATTCGCCGCGCGGCTCGACCCTGGGGGGCCTCAAGAACTGGGCCTCAGCTTACGGCCTTGGCGGCTGAGCTGGCGGCCTTGTCGGTCGCGCCGGGCGTGGGCCCCGGCCCGGATGCGCGCCCTGTCACGGCCGGTTGGACCAGGGGTTCAATGGCGTCGACGATGCGCTCGAGCACCTGCATTTGGCTGTTGGCATAGGTAATCCCGGCCTGGGCGACTCGCGCTCTGAGGCCCGGGTCTTCGAGCAACCGGCGGACGGCCTTTGCCAGCCCGGCGGCGTCTTCGGCGCGAAGCAGGGCCCCGGCGGCCTCCAACTCGGTGGCGATCTGGCGGAAGTTGCCCTGGTGCGGACCCGAAATCAGGGCGCAGTTCAGCTTCGCCGGCTCCAGGGGGTTCTGGCCGCCTTTTGCGACCAGGGTCTTGCCGATGAAGACGATCCCGGCGACCCGGTACCAGAGGCCCATTTCGCCGATGGTGTCGGCCAGGTAGATGTCTTCGGCCTGGTCCGGGCCCTCGCCAGCCGACCGGCGCGCCAGCGAATGACCCTGCGCCGCCAGTTCCTCGGCGATGGCCGCGCCGCGGTCCGGATGGCGGGGCACGATGATGGTCAAGAGATCGGGAAATCTCTGTCGCAATAGACGGTGCGCTTCGCCGACCAGGCGCTCTTCCCCGGGATGGGTGGAGGAGGCCAGCCAGCGTGGCCGCTCGCGCAGGGCCCTCTCGGTCCGGGCCAGCAAGTCGCGGTCGGCCTTGAGCGGCGCGGCGGCGAATTTCAGGTTCCCCGGGCAGCTGTGATGGGCGACACCCAGTTCGACGAAGCGCGCCTCGTTCTCCGGGCTCTGCGCCAGCACCAGGCGGAACCCCTCGAGCAGGCGGTGGGCAAAGGGCCGCAACCGGCGCCACCAGCGATAGGAGCGCTCGGACATACGCGCGTTGACCAGGACCAGCGGCACGGCCTGTTTTTCGGCCTCGACCAGCAGATTGGGCCACAGCTCGGACTCGACGATCATTCCCAGACTGGGGCGCCAGTGGGCGAAAAATCGCGCGACCGAACCGGGCAGGTCCAAAGGCACGAACTGGTGAATGATCCCCTCCGGCAAGCGCTCCGCCATAAGCCGCGCGGAGGATACCGTGCCGGTGGTAATCAGGATGGCCAGGTTCGGCCAGCGTTGCCGGACCGCGTCGATGAGGCTCAGGGTGGAGAGCGCCTCGCCGACACTGGAGGCGTGAATCCAAATCAATGGCCCCGCGGGGCGGGCCGCCGAGGCTTCGCCATAGCGCTCGCCCAGACGGGCGCCGTCTTCCCGGCCGCGGGTTCGCCGCCGCGCCATATGCAGGCGAACCAGGGGCGAGGCGATCCGCCCGATCAGACGGTAGAGGCCGATGGCGATCTCGGGCAGGAGGCGGAACATGGTCGCGGCCGCTCCGTCAGATCGCGAGCGGGGCGGGGAGGGGACGGGTCTCGGCACTGGGCATGAGCTTTTCGAAGCGCCCTTCAAGAAACGGCAAAGGTGACCTGTCCCGCTGTTCTCCCCAGGAAACGGGGGTCGGGTCAAGCCTGTCGAAGGGATTCGCGATGTGAGTTATGGGCGTAAAGCCAACCGCGACCGACCCGCCGCGCCACCGAATTGCTTTGCGGCCGGCCGTTGATCGAGCTGGAGCGGAGACGCTGGATCGGGGCGAAGGCGTTAGTAGCCTTCGCGTTCCATACGCTTGCGCAGCATCTTGCGATAGCGGCGGACCGCTTCGGCACGCTCGCGCTTGCGACGGGCCGAGGGCTTTTCAAAGTCGCGGCGCAGCTTCATTTCCCGGAAGACGCCTTCTCTCTGCAGCTTTTTCTTCAAAGCACGCAGGGCTTGATCGACATTGTTGTCGCGAACGAGGACTTGCACGAGCGCTCTTAGCTCCTTTCCGACGTCGAATTCAGGGCGCTGAAACCCGCGAGCGAGCCAGCGGCGGTGATCAACAGCCCAGTTTCGTGGTATGGTTGGCGGGCAACACGAAAGCCCCGCTGAGACAATGCCTCAACGATGGAGACGCAATAGCATAGCCTGCGAAGAATGAAAACCCCGTTGATGAGCGGTTGGGAACCGGATTGACCGCGGATTGGCTCTGGCTCTTGTCCCGTCAGGGGTCTCTCGGCATAGTGCCGGCCATGGCGATCTTGAAAATAGCCCGCATGGGGCATCCGGTTCTGGGCCGCCCGGCGCGGCCGGTGGTCGATCCCGAGGCGCCGGCGATCGCCCGCTTGATCCAGGACATGCTGGATACCATGATCGATGCCCCCGGCACCGGTCTGGCGGCGCCGCAGGTCTTTGTCCCCCTGCGTGTGGTCATCTTCTTCGTTTCGCGCCAGCGTGCCCGGGCCGAAGAACAGGCCGGCCTGTCCGAAGCGGCGGCCGGGCCCGCGCCCGCAACCGAAGGCGCCGGCGATCTGGAGGTGCCGCTCACGGTGTTGATCAATCCGGTCATCGAGGTGCTGGATGCGACCCCTCAAGTCGGGGCGGAGGGCTGTCTTTCGGTTCCCGGACTGATGGGCCAGGTGCCGCGCGCGCGGCGGATCTCTTACCGCGGCTTCACCCACGAGGGTGAGATCGTCGAGCGCGATGCCGAGGGCTTCCATGCCCGCGTGGTGCAGCACGAGTGCGATCACCTGGACGGCATTCTCTACCCGCAGCGCATGACCGACATGAGCACGCTGACGTTCAGCAGCGAACTGGGTAAAACCTATCCAGAGGGCGATGGCCTAAGGGAGTTCTCCTGATGCAGAGCGAGACCGAGCGCCATGAAGACCTCAAGCGGCGTTTGCTTGAAGCAAGCCTGGCCCACGTGGTGTTTGACGGCTGGAGCCGCCAGACGCTGCAGGCCGCGGCCCGGGACTGCGGGGTCGATCCGGCCGAGGCGGAGCGACACTTTCCCGGCGGACCGGCGGACCTGATCCGGTTTTTCAGCGCCGAGGCCGACCGGACCATGCTGTCGGGCCTGGCCGGCCTGCCGCTGGCCGAACTGCGGGTCCGCGACAAGGTGGCCGCGGCGGTCCGGCTGCGCCTGGAGGCGTTGGAGCCGCACCGCGAGGCGGTGCGTCGCGGCCTCGCTTTCTTTGCCCAGCCGGATCAGGCGGGCCTTGGCGTCGCCTGTCTCTACCGCACGGTCGATGCGGTCTGGCACGGTGTCGGCGACCGCTCGACGGACTACAATTTCTATTCCAAGCGGCTGCTGCTCTCGGGCGTTTTCAGCGCCACCTTGCTCGCCTGGCTGAACGACGAGAGCCCCGGCAAGGAGGACACCTGGGCCTTCCTCGATCGCCGGATTTCCGAGGTCCTCAAGATCGGCGGACGCTTCGGCAAGACGTTCGGCCAGTTGCTGGCCCTGCCGGAGAGACTCTTTGCCAAAGCCAGTTACGGCCGCGGTCCCTTTGCGCGTCGAGGCGTTTAGTCGAGTCGAGACGAAAGGCCGGAACGCCCAGTGCCGTCCGACGACGATCAAGACCCCTGCCAAGCTTGCGGTGCCTGCTGTTCCCATTCCCGGGCCTGGCCGCGTTTCACCACCGAAGCGGAGCGGGATCTCGAGCGGATTCCGCGCCACCTCGTCGAACCCGGCGGCGGCGGCCTGCGCTGCGACGGCGATCGCTGCGCGGCGCTGGTCGGCGATGTCGGCCGCTGGACCGCCTGTTCGATCTACGAGGACCGGCCGCTGGTCTGCCGGGCCTGCGAGCCCGGGGACGAAGCCTGCACGATTGCCCGTCTCGCCGCGGGCATGCCCGCCCTGGCAGGCTGAGCCGACGCCCCGATAGATCAGCTCTTGCGCGTCAGGCGGTTGACGTGGCCCATCTTGCGGCCCGGCCGGGCGCTGGCCTTGCCGTAGAGGTGCAGCTTGGCGCCGGGCTCGTTCAGGATCTCGTGCCAAGCCTCGATGTCGTCGCCCAGCAGGTTCTGCATGACCGCATCGCTGTGCCGTGCCGTGCTGCCCAGCGGCAGCCCGGCCACGGCGCGGATGAAGAGCTCGAACTGGTCGGTCACGCAGGCGTCCTGGGTCCAGTGGCCGGAGTTGTGCGGGCGCGGCGCCAGTTCATTGACCAGCAGCCCACCGTCGGGGGTGACGAACATCTCGACCGCCAGCAGGCCCACCAGATCGAGGCCCTCGGCCAGATCCCGCGCGATGCGCTGAGCCGCGAGTCCGAGATCGGCCGCGATTGGCGCCGGGGCGATGGTGCGATCGAGAATGTGATCCTTGTGGATGTTCTCCACCGGATCGTAGAGCGCCATGGCGCCGTCGAGACCGCGCGCGACGATAACCGAGATCTCCCGTTCGAAGGCGACGAAGCCCTCGAGAATGGCCTCGGGGTTGGGGTTGTGGGCCATGATGGCGCGCCAGGCCGCTCCTGGATCGCCCACCCCCGGATCGCCCGCCTCCTCGATCAGCACCTGGCCCTTGCCGTCATAGCCGAGTTCGGTGGTTTTCAGCACCGCCGGGCGGCCGATGGCGGCCAGGGCCTCGTTCAATCCGGCCTCCGAGCGAACCGCCGCGAAGGGCGCCGTGGCGATGCCGAGATCGCGACAGAGGCTTTTTTCGCGCAGCCGGTTGCGGCAGACCGCCAGGACCTCGGGCCGAGGATGGACAGGAACCCGTTCGGCGAGGAAGGCGGTGCTCTCGGCCGGGACCGATTCGAACTCGAAGGTGACCACGCCAACGGCCTCGGCGAAGGCCGCGAGCGCCGCCAGATCGTCATAGGGCGCGACGCTGTGCCGGGTCGTCACCTGGTTGGCCGGTGCCTCGCTCTCGGGTCCGTAGATATGGCAGGGATAGCCCAGGCGGTGGGCGGCCAGGGCCGCCATGCGGCCGAGCTGGCCGCTCCCCAGGATGCCGATCGGGGTGCCGGGCGGCAGCGGCTGGGTCAGGGTCTTTGCCATGGAAGACTAGTACCGACTATCACAGAAAGGTGCATCGTCTGATCGTCTCGGCGTTCGATCCGGGAAGGAAGCGTCGCGACAGCGATGCCAGCCATCGGTGAGTGGCGCTGACACACCCGGTCGGGCGCCGAGGCGACCCGCGGGGCGACTTGGCGAGGCTTTCGGCCCCCGTGGCTTTGGGCGGCTGACCGTGGCGCTTGTGATGCGGGGCATCATCTCGCCCCCCGTTCCTTGCCGAAAACCTTGCCAAGTCGTCATACGACGCACCTTTCTGTGATAGTCGGTACTAGCCCTCGGTCTCGGCTGTCGGGCTGTCCGGCACCTCGGCGGTCTGTCGGGCGCGCCAGTCGTCGAGGGCCGCGGCCAGGGTCGGATCGCTAAGCGCGAGGACCGCGGCGGCCAGCAGGGCGGCGTTGACCGCGCCGGGTTTGCCGATGGCCAGGGTGCCGACCGGGATGCCGCCGGGCATCTGGACGATGGACAGCAGGGAATCCTGGCCGCCCAGGGTTTTGGTTTCCACCGGCACGCCGAACACCGGCAGTGGCGTCAGAGAGGCCGTCATGCCCGGCAGGTGAGCCGCCCCGCCGGCGCCGGCGATGATGACCTTGAGGCCGCGGTCGCGGGCACCGGCGGCATAGTCGTAGAGCCGGCGCGGCGTGCGGTGGGCCGAGACAACGCGGGCCTCGTAGACGATTCCCAGCGCATCCAGGGTTTCGGCCGCGTGGCAGAGCGTCGGCCAATCCGACCGGCTGCCCATGATGATGCCGACCTGGGGCGGCCTTTCGGCTGTGTCGTTCTTGGCCATGATCGCCTGTTGTCCCGGTAGATTGCCAAAGGGCGCGCATTATTTCGGCTTGCGCGGGCGAAGGCAAGAAAACCGCGCGTCCAAGCCGCTTGCGCACTTCCGCGACAAAGGTGTCGATCCGGTCAGACCGTGAACGAAGCGTTTACACTTGGCCGATAGCATGGCCCTTGTGACCTGACCCATAGACAATAATATGGTTAACCTTCAGACGCAGGGTGCCGTTCAGGCGGTCGCTTTCATCGTGGATCGGCTCTTTTGACGCGCAAGTCGCGAGCCGAGACGCCGGACGAGGAGCGGTTATGAGAATTCGCGGAAGCGGCCCGACGGCTCCGACCGGTCCAACCGCGGTGAGCGGCAGCGGCAAGGTCGAGAAGGCCGAGGCCGCAACGGCGGTTCGCGCCACGGACGACACCGCCGCCATCATGGGCGTCCCCGAGGCCGAGTTGACCCCCAAGGTCCGCCAGGCGCTGGTCCAGCTCATGGCCGAGGTCCACAGCCTGCGCGCGGAACTGGAACAGGCCAAGAAGCGTGCCTCCCACCTCGAGCAGCTGGCCGATCAGGACAGTATCGCACCGGTGCTGAACCGCCGGGCCTTCGTGCGCGAGTTGAGCCGTCACACGGCTTTCGCCGAACGCTATGGCTCGGCCGGAAGCGTCGCCTACTTCGACGTCAACGGCATGAAAGAGATCAACGACAACTTCGGTCACGCGGCGGGCGACGTCGCCCTGAAACATGTCGCCGACACCCTGTTACGCTTCAGCCGCGCCTCGGATTTGGTGGGACGCCTGGGTGGCGATGAGTTTGGCGTCATCCTGGCGCAGTCCGATGGCGAAGCCGCCTTGGAAAAGGCGACCAGCCTGGCCGGCGCCATCGAGACCCAAGAACTCGACTGGAAGCAGCAGAGCTTCAGGGTTCAGGTCGCCTACGGTGTCCACACCCTGAGCAAGGGCGACAAGGTCGACGATGCCCTCGATGCCGCCGACCGGGCGATGTATGAGCAAAAGCGCGCCAGCGCGGCCAAGCGCGAGGAAGAAAAAGCCAAGGCCGCGCAACCGGCGGCCCGCAAGAGCCACGGCTGAAACCGCACGGCGCCCACCGTTCCCTTCCGCTGGGCGATTACGTCTACGAAGCGATACTGTCTAATAGTGTTTGTTGACAAAGGGCGGTCATACCGGACGCGACTTTTCTCCAAATCTTCGATTTGGCAAGGAAAGTCAGTGATCAGGGATCTTGTGGGACGTGGCGTCAAGCGGCGGGTCGAGATTCCGGGCTCCGGAATGACGCCCCCTGGTTAACAATTGTCAACAGACCGGAGGCGATGATGCCCATTAGGCGATAATGTCCGGCAAAATCTGATCTTCGATCTTCTGCATCTCGTCCTTGAGCCGGAGCTTGCGCTTTTTGAGCCGCTGGATCTGGAGCTGATCGAAAGGTCCACCGTCAATGAGGCGGTCGATCACGTCATCCAGGTCGCGGTGTTCGCTGCGCAGCTGTTCAAGGCGCTGGCGTAGCTGGTAGCTGTCAGGCTCGTTCATGCCTCAACTTCATATTGTCCCGAGTCTCTTGGACTATAGCGCCGAATCGTCCAAAACCAAAGCGGAGAGCAGGGTGCTGCCCCGCTCCTGGTGAATTGCGCGGTCTCGTCTTGCGGCGCGGCCGATCCTGCCGCAAAACCGAGCATGGCGCAGACCGGCCAACCTGCTCGGCCGCCTCTCGGCCACCCAGGGGCAAGGGGAGATCCGACCATGACGACCAAGCGTATCGGCATTCTGACCAGCGGCGGCGACTGTGCCGGCCTGAACGCGGTGATCCGGGCGGTGGTGCTGACCGCCAGCGGCAAGGACTGGGAGGTTGTCGGGATCCGCAACGGCACCGCCGGCTTGCTGTGCGACCCGCCCGAGGCCGAGGTCCTGACCGCGGACCAGTTCGACGGCCACCTGCTGCGCCAGGCCGGCACCCTGCTGGGCACCACCAACAAGGGCGATCCCTTCGCCTATCCGGTGACGGAGGGGCCGGACGGGGCAGCCGCGACCCGGGACCGCTCCGCCGAGATCATCGCCGGGCTCAAGGCCCTCCGGCTCGATGCCCTGATCGGCATCGGCGGCGACGGCAGCCTGGCGATCCTGCGGCGCCTGGCCCAGCAGGGCGGCATCAATCTGGTGGCGGTGCCCAAGACCATCGACAACGACCTTGGCCACACCGAGGTCTCGATTGGCTATCCGACCGCGGTGATGGTGGCGACCGAGGCGCTCGACCACCTGCTGCCCACGGCCGCCAGCCATTCCCGGGTCATGGTGCTGGAGGTCATGGGGCGCGATGCCGGCCATATCGCCCTGGCATCGGGCATCGCGGGCGGCGCCGATGTGATTCTGATCCCCGAGATTCCCCATTCGATCGCCGCCATCGCGCGCAAGATCGAGGCCCTGAAAGCGGCCGGACGCTCCTTCGCCCTGGTGGTGGTGGCCGAGGCGGTCAAGACCGAGGGCGGTGACGCGGTGACCCAAGCGCACGGTGGCGGCGCGGGATCCTATGGCGGTATCGGCCATGTGATCGCCCGGCGCATCGCCGAGGAGACCGGAGCCGAGACCCGGATCACGGTGCTCGGTCACCTCCAGCGCGGCGGCATGCCGACCCCGCGCGACCGGCTCATGGCGTCGGTCTTTGGCGTGCAGGCGGTGGAGTTGATCGCCGAGGGGCGCTTCGACCGGATGGTCGCCTGGTCCGGCCGCGATGTCGTCTCGGTGCCGATCGAAGACGCGATCTCGGCCTATCGGGCGGTCGAGCCCGACGGCGCCCTGGTGCGCACCGCCCGCGGCCTGGGCATCTCCCTGGGCGACTAGAGCCAGTGCCGGTCGACGGCCTTTGCCAGTGCCGGTCGCCGGCCTTTGAGCGTCATTCCGGAACCCGGCCCGGCCCAAATCTTCGATTTGGCAGCCGAGCCGAGGTATCCGGAATCTCGTGTCGCTCCGTCCTGAACCCACTTTCAATCAGATCCCGGATCGCGACGATGCCGCTTGACCCGGGCGCGCCGACGGGCAAGCTGACCGGATCCATCAGCAGCGCGAGCGCCATCATGACCGATTCTCCCGACCAGCCCGACAGCCCTTTTTGGGGTTTCACCTTGGCGATTTACGGCAAGCCGGGCGTCTCGCCGGCGGTGATCGGCCTGCAGGACCGCCATGGCCTGGATGTGAACTTCCTGCTCTTTGCGCTCTTTGCCGGCGGCCGGGGCCGGGCGCTCGCGGCCGCGGACTTCGCCGCGCTGGAGGCGGCCGCCGCCCCCTGGCGTGCCAACGTGATCCACCCCCTGCGCGCCGTGCGGCGCTGGCTGCGCGAGCAGGACCTGATCCCCGTCGCCGCCTCGGACCCCCTGCGCAAGGCCGTCCTGGGCCGCGAGATCGAGGCCGAGGAGCAGCAGCAGCGCCTGATGGAGGCGACCTTGTCCGTCGAAGAAGGCCAGGGCGGTGCGGAGGCTGGCGGCGCGGAGGCTGGCGATGCCCAGGCTGGGGCCGGGAACCTCGCCACCTATCTGGCCTGGAAAGAAATCGCGCCCGGCGCCGAGGACAAGGCGGCCCTGGCGACCCTGCTCGCCCAGGCCTTCGAGCCGCTGGCCCCCGAAGCCGCCGCCGCGCTGTTGCAAGCGCGGCTCGGTTGATCCGATGCCCCGCTGCCTTCACGTCACGGCCGCCGAGCGGGTCTTCGTCCCCCTGGGCGAGACCGGCATCAGGGCCGGGCGCGATATCTGGAGCCCGGCCAGCACGACCCTGGGCGCTGGCTACTACCTCTACGAAAAGGTCCTGATGGACTGGACCGTGACCTACGACGAGTACCTGTTCTGCGTCGAGGGCGCGCTGACCCTGCACACCCCCGACGGCGCCTTCGAGATGGCCCCCGGCGACGGCCTCTGGCTGCCCGCCGGGACCGCGGTCACTTACAACTGCCCCGGCCGCGCCGGCGTCGTGGTGGCCATCTACCCGGCCGACTACGAGGCCGAAAGGACCTGGGAGGAGGGTAGCGGCTAACCGAACTACCCCACCTTTTCCCGGGTCACCACGCCGGTCAGGCAGCCGATGGCGCCGGCGGCCTTGCCGAGCTCGCTGGCCGGGCTGGTCAGGCAGGCGATGCCGAGGCTCTCGTAGAAGGCCTGGGTTTCGGGGTTGCCGGCCACCATGAGAATGCGGCGCGGCCCCAGGGTGACGAAGTTGAGGGCGCGATTGCGCTCGATTTCGTTGCCCTCGGGCAAAAAGGCGACCTGGTAGCCCTTGGCGCGGGCCAGTTCGACCAGGCCGTAGGGCGTGCGGCGCGGCCAGGCGATGGCGAGATCGCGGTCGGCAAAGCGCAGCATGCCCATGAAATGCATGGTGCCGTAGGGCAGGTCGAAGGCGTGACAGGCGACGCCGATCTCGGCCAGGACGGCCGCGATCTGGTCGATCGCCGTCTGGTTGGTCCGGTGGCCGCGCCCGATCACCGCGGTGCCGGGGTCGAGCCACATCAAATCGGCGCCCTCGAAGACCGCCTGGCCGGTCAGGCTGCGGAGGATCGGCACGCCGAGGTCGGCGAGACGCCGGGCCACCCAGCGTTCCTCGCCGGCGCGAACCCGCGAGGCCGGGCGGCCCAGGATCGCCCCCTGCGGCGTCATGACGAAGAGGTCGGCGCAGAACATCTGGTTGGGGGTCAATGGGCCGGTTGGTGGGTCCGTGGCCGGCGGGTCGGCGTCGGGCTCGAGCGTGTGCACGCTGACTCCCTGGGCCCGGTAGCTCTCGGCCAGGGCCCGATGCTCGGCCTGGGCCTTGGCGAGGTCCAGCGGGGCCAGCATCTGAGCTGCCTCGGGGTCGGCCGAGGCCAGGATTTCCGGGCCCGGCCGATGCAGCAGGACGGCCTGGAGCGGCGCCCACTCGCTGTCGATGCCGCAGGCCGCCCAAAGATCGCCGATCTCCTCGCCGTGGCTGCGCTGGCGCGCCTGCCAGCCGGTGCCGCCGTAAGGCGCGGTGCCGAAGCTGGAGGCGGGCGACTGGTTGTCGGCCCGCCCTGCCGTTGGGTCGCTCGAATCGGGTGGCGTCATGGCCGCGCTCCGCTCGTTGGCAAGAAACCGAGCATTCCCCAGGCCCGGTCTTCTGGCAAGGCAGCGACCCGGTCCGCGGCTCAATTACTGTCCCGGTGGGTCGGCTTAGTCGTTTCGTTCAAAAGCAAACTGTAGTAGAACTATAATGTCTATCTAATTTTAGGGATGCAAATAATTCAGACTACGGGCATCATGACTGGCGAGCGGTGGCGGGAGATCGACCAAGAGTCGCGCAGCGCCGCAAAGGTAGTGGAAAACCCCGACGCAGTGACGCGTCGAAACAGGAGAGTTTCATGGCCATGCCCCCCTCGAGCGAAATGCGCGCCCCCCAGATGGTCGCTTCCGAGTGCCTGACGACCGCCGGGGTCG
Source organism: Kiloniellaceae bacterium (assembly GCA_021776195.1). The sequence goes on from JAJFGK010000118.1 coordinate 21,142, forward strand.
AAGCGGCCTTGAGCGACCGGCTGGCATCCCTTTCCGGCTGGCACCTGGTCGATGGCGACAAGATGGCGGCCCTGGACGGGCGCTGCCTGGAGGTGATCAACCCGGCCACCGGCGGGGTGCTGGGCAATGTCAGCCGCTGCCAGGCCGATGACGTCGACCGGGCGGTCAAGGCGGCCATCGGCGGCCAGCGGGCCTGGGCCAAACTGGCGCCACGCGAGCGCGGCGCGGTGCTGCAGGACTGTGTGCGGCGGCTGGAGGCGCGGGAAGAGGAGATCGCCCAAATTCTGGCGCTGGAAAGCGGCAAGGCGATCCGCACCGAATCGCGCGGCGAGGCCAAGCTGCTGACCGACATCTTTCGCTACTTCGCCGGGCTGGGCCTGGAGCTGAAGGGCGAGACGATACCCTTCGGCCGCCAGGTCACGGCCCTGACCCTGTCCGAGCCGGTCGGCGTGGTCGGTGGGATCATCCCCTGGAACGTCCCCCTGATGTTCTTCGGCTACAAGGCGGCGGCGCCGCTGCTGGCCGGCAACGCGGTGGTGCTCAAGGCGCCTTCCGAGGCCCCGCTCTGCCTGCTGCGGGTGGTCGAGCTGATCGCCGACTGCTTCCCCAAGGGCGTGCTCAATCTGATCACCGGCCGCGGCCCGGAATGCGGCCGCGCCCTGGTCAGCCATCCCGGGGTCGACAAGGTCACCTTCACCGGGTCGGTCGAGACCGGGCGCGAGGTCTATTGCCTGGCGGCGCAGCGCCTGGCGCCGGTCGCCCTGGAGTTGGGCGGCAAGAGCCCCATGATCGTGCTGCCCGACATGGACCTGGACCGGGTGGTCGAGGGCGCGGTCGGCGGCGTGCGCTTCACCCGCAACGGCCAGAGCTGCACCGCGACGACGCGGATCTACGTACCGGCGGCAATGCACGACGAGTTCGTCGCCAAGGTCACGGCCAAGGTCGGCGCCCTGAAGATGGGCGACCCCCTGGCCGAGGCGACCGACACCGGCGCGCTCATCTCCGCTGGCCAGAGGGACAAGGTCTTGCGCCGGGTCGAGCAGGCCAGTTGGGTCGCCGGGGCGACCGCCCATTACTGCGGAGACCTGCCCGCCGACGCGCCCTTTTCCGCCGGCGCCTTCATGCGCGGGGTGGTCTTTACCGGCCTGCCGCACGACGACCCCATGGTGCAGGACGAGGTCTTCGGCCCGGTGACCGCGGTCTTTCCCTGGGACGACTACGACCGGATGGTCGAGCTCGCCAACGAGACCCGCTACGGGCTCTCGGCCAGCGTCTGGACCGACAGCCTGACCCGGTCGATGGACCTGGCGGCGCGGCTCAAGGTCGGCTTCGTGCAGATCAACCAGAATGCCATCATGCTGCCTGGCCTGGCTTATGGCGGTCTGAAGGAATCCGGCGTCGGCAAGGAATCGTCGCTCGAGACCCTGATGGAAAACTTCGTTCACAAGAAGACCGTGATCCTCAACACCCAAGCAGGCTAAGGCGCGGCGTTCAGGAACTCGATGGTCCCGGCGATAAAGCTCTTGTCGCCGACCGCCTTCATGTGATCGCGGCCCTCGATCGGCAGGACACGGGCGCCGGGAATCAGCGCGGCCAGCTCCGCCGGCGAGCCGGCGACCTCGTCGTCGGTGCCGGCGGCGACCAGGACCGGCCGGCCGATGGTGGACAGACGCTCCGGCGTGATCGGCGGCCGCGGCCCCTTCATGCAGGCGGCCAGCGATGGCAGATCGGCGCCGATACTGTCGGCGAACTTGCGGAACATGCGCCCGCGCGGGTCCGCGACCGCGCCCAGACCGGGCGCCTCCAGGGCGTCGATCACCACCTGGGGGTCGCCGGTGCCGCGCACCATGTTGATGCCGAGCCCGCCGAAGACCGCCCGGCGCACCAGGTCTTGGTGATCCAGCGTCAGAAAGGCCGTGATCCGCGCACCCATGGAATAGCCGATCACATCGACGGCCCGCAGGCCCAGATGGCCGAGCAGCCGCGCCGAGTCACCCGCCATGATGCCGGCCGCGTAGGCTGCCGGGTCATGAATTTTCTGGCTCGCGCCGTGGCCGCGATTGTCCAACGCGACGACCCGCCGGCCGCTTTCGACCAGGGCCGCGATCCAGCCGGTGTGGAGCCAGTTGACCTGGGCGTTCGAGGAAAAGCCGTGGATCAACAGCACCGGTGCGCCCGCGCCCTCGTCGAGGTAGGCGATCTCGATGCCGTCGGAGGAGAAACTTTGCATGATGCCTTGCGCAAGGTGATCGTTGTGAAAGAAGATTTCCGAAATCGTTGGCGCGCAGCATAGGCCGGCGACGATTGGGAAGAAAGCGCAGCAGGGGAAGCCCGATGAAGATCGTCTCGGTCGAGTTGACGCCTATCTTGATCGCCTACAAGAAGCCCTATCACTGGTCTCAGGGCGTGACGCAGGGTGCCGAGTTGATCCTCGTTGCCGTGACCGCCGACGACGGCCTGGTCGGCTACGGCGAATCCTCGGCTTCGCAGAGCGCCACGGCCATCGAGGCGCTGCTCGACCGGATGGTCCCCTTTGTCCTCGACCGCTCGCCCTTCGAGCCGGGCCCGATCATGGCCGAGGCCTACCAGGGCATCATCGCGGCCCTGGGAACCGGCAGCGCGCCGCGCTTCTTCGGCCAGGCCGCGGCCGGGCTGGAGATGGCGCTTTGGGACCTCATGGGCAAGGCCGCCGGCGAGCCGGTTCACCATATGCTGGGGGGCGCCCTGCGGGCGGAGAACAGTTTTTTCGGTTTCGTTCAGGGCGACGGGCCGGAAGAGCTGGCCGCCGACGCCAAGGCCCTGGTCGATCAAGGCTGTCAGGTGATCTACGTGAAGATCGGCCGTGGCAACGACCTCGACCTGGCGATCGTGCGTGCGGTGCGCGCGGCCATCGGCGACCGCCGCCTGCGCCTCGACGCCAACGAGGCCTGGGACCCTCTGACGGCGATCCGGATGATCCGCAAGCTCGAGGCCTTCGATCCCGAGTTCATCGAACAGCCGACTCCCAGCGGGTCGCTGGCGGCGCTGAAGCAGGTCAAGGATTCGGTGGGGGTCGCCATCGCCGCCGACCAGTTGGTCTTTACCCCCGAGGATGTCTACGACGTCTGCCGCCAACAGGCCGCCGATGTGATCGTACTGGGCCTGCACGAGACCGGCGGCATCACCCGGTTCAAAAAGGCCGCCGCCATCGCCGAGGCAGCGGGCATCAGGATCTGCCTGCACGGCGTGTTCGAGTCCGGCATCACGACCTGCGCCTCCCACGCCGTCGGTCTGACGGTCGCGAACCTGGACGATGGCAACCAGTACATGAACCATCTGCTAGCCGAGGATATCGTCAGTGCCCCGGACCTGGCGCTGCGCGAGGGCCGCTTGCCGGTCTTCGATGGTCCGGGTCTGGGCTTCACCCTCGATCGGGCAGCGGTGGCGCGAGCGGCCGCCGCATTTCAGGAGAATCGGCGGCGCTGAGGATGCTCCTTTCCGATCGCCGATGGACTAAGGTTGGGGGTTGTAGTAAAAGTTAAAAAATTAACCAAAAAAAATGTCGTCGCGGATTTCCCCCTCAATCGCTCGGAGGCCGATATGGCGAGGACAAGAACCGACTTTGGCAAGAGATCTTCCAAAACGAAATCCGCCGGGAAAACCAAGCCACCGTCCAAGGGCAGCGCCAAGGCTTATGGCGGCGCCGGGCAGGTCTGCGAAGTGCCCGAGGTTGCCGTCCGGCAGTTGGATGCGGATATCGATCCCCATCGGCTGAGTCTCGTTCGGGTCGACGAGAAGAAGTGGGTAAACGGCACGGTGCTGCACTACTACTTTTTCGACCGGCCGGGCGACGGCAGCTGGGTCGGACCCGATAACCAGCGCGCCGCGGTGCGCAAGGCCTTCAAGACCTGGAAAGACCTGGGCATCGGCCTGGAGTTCAAGGAGGTCGCGGATCGCGAGGAGGCCGAGGTGCGTATCGGCTTTCAGCGCGGCGCCGGTTCCTGGTCCTATGTCGGGCGCGATGTCGTCGATGCCGCCCCGGACCCCAACGAGCGCACCATGAACCTGGGCTGGAACGTCGCGACGTCCAGCGGGTTCGACACCGCGCTGCACGAGATCGGCCACACCCTGGGGCTGCCGCACGAGCACCAGAATCCCAACGCCGGCATCGAATGGAACGAAGAAGCGGTCTATGAGAGCCTGGGCGGCCCGCCCAACAACTGGTCGCGCGCCAAAACCTTTCACAACATCATCCGCAAGCTCGACGCCGCCGCGGTGTCGGGCTCGGCCTGGGACCCCAACTCGATCATGCACTATCCCTTCGAGGCGGGACTGATCAAGAACCCGGCCCGCTACCGCAACGGTCTCAACCCGACACCCTCGCTCTCGCCGCGGGACAAATCCTGGGCGCGCAAGTTCTATCCGCCGATCGGGCCCAAGCCGCAGCCCGAACTGAAGCCCTACCAGTCGCGCATGCTGACCATCGAACCGGGCAAGCAGGTCAACCTCACCATCCGGCCGAGCTTCACGCGGAACTACACGATCCAGACCTTCGGCCAGTCCGATGTGGTGATGGTGTTGTTCGAGAAGCGCGACGGCACGCCGCGCTTCGTCATCGGCGACGACGACAGCGGCAATGACCGCAACGCCAAGATCAAGCTGCGGCTCTATCGCGATCACGAGTATGTCCTGCGGGTCCGGCTCTACTATGCCCGCCGGCGGGGCGAGACCGCGATCATGATGTGGTAAGCTGTCATCATGTCGCAAGCTGGCTGGCGATGTCGGATAGCTGACAGAGCCCTTCGCATTCGTGGCCTTCCCTAATCGGGTCATCTCACTAAGATGACCGCTTGTTTGGCGCGCCGCGCTTCGGTTGTTCGCCGAAGGGCCGCGGCCCGACAGGCAAGAGCCGAAACATTGGGGCTAGGGCACAGGGGGCGGAGGCGTGACCCGCTATTCGATCTTTTCGCTGGCGCGCAACGCGCTCAGCCACCACGAAAACTGGCCCAAGGCTTGGCGCTCGCCGGAGCCCAAGTCCGCCTATGACGTGATCGTCGTGGGCGGCGGCGGCCACGGCCTGGCGACGGCCTACTATCTGGCCAAGAACCACGGTCTGCGCAACGTCGCGGTGCTGGAGAAGGGCTGGATCGGCGGCGGCAACACCGGCCGCAACACGACCATCGTGCGCTCCAACTACATGCTGCGGGCCAACGCGCTGTTCTACGAGCACGGCCTGAAGCTGTGGGAGACCATGAGCCAGGAGCTGAACTACAACGTCATGTTCTCCCAGCGCGGGGTGGTCAATCTGTCCCACAGCGACTCGCAGATGGAGGCCAACAACCGGCGCGGCAACGCCATGCGGCTGAACGGTTTCGACGCCGAGATCCTCAGCCGCGAGCAGATCGCGGCCATGATCCCGCTGCTCGACATGTCGCCGACCGCGCGCTTCCCGATCTATGGCGGCATGATGCAGCCGCGCGGCGGCACCGCCCGGCACGACGCGGTGGCCTGGGGCTATGCCCGCGCCGCCGACGCCCTCGGGGTCGATATCATCCAGAACTGCGAGGTCACCGGCATCCGCCGCGAGGGCAAGCGGGTGACCGGGGTGGAGACCTCCAGGGGCTTCATCGGCGCCAGGAAGGTCGGCACCGCGGTCGCCGGCCACACCACCCAACTGGCCGAGATGGTCGGGATGCGCCTGCCGATCGAGTCCCACGTGCTGCAGGCCATGGTCTCCGAGCCGATCAAGCCGATCCTCGATACCGTGGTGACCTCGGGCGCGACCCACGCCTACATCAGCCAGTCGGACAAGGGCGAGCTGGTCTTCGGCGGCGATCTCGACATGTACAATTCCTTTGCCCAGCGCGGCAATCTGCCGGTGATCGAGCATGTCTGCCTGGGCGTGCTGTCGATGTTCCCGGCCTTCAGCCGGCTGCGCCTGATGCGCACCTGGGGCGGCATCATGGACATGACCATGGACGGCTCGCCGATCATCTGTAAGACCCCGGTCGAGGGCTTCTTCGTCGACGGCGGCTGGTGCTATGGCGGTTTCAAGGCGACGCCGGCCTCGGGCTGGTGCTTCGCCCACACCCTGGCCCATGACGCGCCCCATCCGCTGAACGAGCCCTTCACCATCGAGCGTTTCTCCAGCGGCCACGTGATCGACGAAAAGGGCCAAGGCCCGACCGCGAACCGGCACTGAGAGGGCGGCGAGATGCAGCACACCACGGCAAGCGCCTCGAGAGGGTTCCAGCCATGCTTTTGATCACCTGCCCGCACTGCGGGCCCCGTGCCCAGGTCGAATTTACCTATGGCGGCGACGCCACGGTGACGCGGCCAGCCGACCCGGCGGCGGTCTCCGACGAGGCTTGGCACGACTATCTCATGCTGCGCGACAACCCCAAGGGCTGGCTCCAGGAGCTGTGGCACCACTCCAGCGGCTGCCGGACCTGGTTCAAGGTCCTGCGCAACACCCAGACCCACAGGATGGCCGGCTCCGCGACCCTGGATCAGGCGCTGCCCGAGCCGCCCGCCCCGACGCAACCCGGCCCGACGCAATCCGCCCCGACGCAACCTGCATCATCCGGACCGGGGGAGGCAGGGCGATGAGCGAGCAGGCGTTTCGCAGACCGACAGGCGGCCGCATCGACCGCGGCACCCCGCTGACCTTCACCTTCAACGGCCAGTTCTATCAGGGCTATGCCGGCGACTCCCTGGCCTCGGCGCTGCTCGCCAACGGCCTGCGGCTGATCGGCCGTTCCTTCAAGTATCACCGTCCCCGCGGCATCCTGACCGCCGGCCCCGAGGAGCCCAGCGGCCTGGTGCAGCTCGAGACCGGGGCCAAGACCGAACCCAATATCCGGGCCACGGAAACCCCGCTGGTGGGATCCCTCAGCGCGCGCTCGCAGAACTGCTGGCCCTCGGTCTCCTTTGACCTGAGCTCGATCAACCAGCTTTTCGCCCGCTTCATGCCGGCCGGATTCTACTACAAGACCTTCATGGGGCCGACGCGCCGCACCTGGATGACCTACGAACACTTCATCCGCAGGGCCGCCGGCATGGGCGAAGGCGGCCACGAGGCCGACCCCGACAGCTACGATCACCATTTCGGCCACTGCGATGTTTTGATCGTCGGCGGCGGCCCGGCTGGCATCGCCGCGGCCCTGGCGGCCGGGCGCGGCGGCGCCAGGGTGGTGCTGGCCGAGCGCGACTGGGCCTGGGGCGGCAGCCTGATGAGCGAGGCCGACGGAGGACCCGAGATCGACGGCAAGCCCGCCATGGTGTGGCTGGCCGATGCCCTGGCCGAGCTCGAGGCGCTGCCGGAGGTCACCCTGATGCTCCGCGCCAATGCCTTCGGGTACTACGACGACGACCTGATCGGCCTGCATCAGATCAACGATCCGCCGGGCGAGCACCAGCCGCGCGGCCGGTTCTGGAAGATCCGCGCCAAACGGGTCGTGCTCGCCGCGGGGTCGATCGAACGACCGCTGGTCTTCACCGACAACGACCGCCCCGGCCACCTGCTGGCCGGCGCCGCGCGAACCTACCTGAACCGCTTTGCCGTGCTGCCCGGCAAGACCGCGGTGGTCTTTACCAACAACGACAGCGCCTACGCCACGGCGCTGGAGCTGGCCGAGGCCGGTTGCACCATTGCCGCGGTGGTCGACGTGCGCCGCGAGATCTCGGCGGATCTGGGCGCCGCCCTGGCGGCGTGCGGCATCGAGAGTCTGCCCGGTCATGCCATCGTGAACACCCATGGCCGCAAGGACGGCATCTGGGCGGTCGAGGTGATGGCGCTGGCGCCCGACGGCCAGGCGGTGGTCGGCGGCAAGCGTCCGATCAACTGCGACACGGTGCTCAGCTCGGGCGGCTGGAGCCCGACGGTGCACCTCTTCTCTCATGCCCAGGGCAAGCTCAGCTACGAGGCCGAACGCGGTATCTTCCTGCCGGCCCATTCGCCCCAGGCGGTGACCTGCGCCGGTGCCGCGAACGGCGCCTTCGATCTGCGCGGCTGCCTGACCGAAGGCGCCGGCGCCGGCGCGGCGGCGGCAAGGGAGACCGGTTTCGAGGCCTCAGACGCGGCGCCCCAGACGGCCGCCGCCGCGCCCGAGACACCGCTCGGCATCCTCTGGGCGGTACCGTTGCCGGCCGGCGAGCACGGCAAGCAGTTCGTCGATCATCAGGACGACGTGACCGCCGCCGACGTGGGCCTGGCGGCGCGCGAGAACTTCGTCTCGGTCGAGCACCTGAAGCGCTACACCACCCTGGGCATGGGCACCGACCAGGGCAAGACCAGCAACATCAACGGCCTGGGGATCATGGCCGATATCCAGGGCCGCTCGCCGGGCGAGGTCGGGACCACCACCTTCCGGCCGCCCTACACCCCGGTGACCCTGGGCGCGGTGGTCGGCCGCGAGGTCGGCCGACACGTGGCGCCGATCCGCCGCACCGCCATGCATGCCTGGCACGAGGCGCATGGCGCGGTCATGGTCGAAGCCGGCCAGTGGTACCGCCCGCGCTACTATCCGCGCGGCGGCGAAGACCTGCTCCAGGCCTCGCTGCGTGAAACCGCCCACGTGCGCAAGGCGGTCGGGATCTGCGATGTCTCGACCCTGGGGACCATCGATATCCAGGGCGAAGACGCCGCCGAGCTGTTGAACCGGGTCTACATCAACGGCTTTGCCAAGCTTCCTGTGGGCAAGGCGCGTTACGGCCTGATGCTGCGCGACGACGGCATGGTCTATGACGACGGCACCACCAGCCGCTGGGCCGAAAACCACTACATCATGACCTGCACGACGGCCAACGCGGCGCGGGTCATGGCCGATCTGGAGTACGCCCTGCAGGTGCTCTGGCCGGACCTGCGGGTCTTCGTTTCCTCGGCCACGGACCTTTACGCCGGGGTCTCGATCGCCGGACCCAAGAGCCGCGAGATGTTGGCGTCCTTCGACAGCTCCTTCGATTTCTCCCCCGAGGGCACGCCCTTCATGGGGGTCGCCGACGGGGTCATGTTCGGCCTGCCGGTCAAGCTCCTGCGCATCTCCTTTTCCGGCGAGCTGGCCTACGAGGTCCACGCCCAGGCCGACTATGGCCTGACCCTCTGGGAGAAGATCCTGGAAGACGGCGCGCCCTTCGGCCTGGAGCCCTACGGCACCGAGGCGCTGGGTATTCTGCGCATCGAGAAGGGCCACGTGGTGATCGGCTCGGAGATCGATGGCCGCACCACCGCCGACGATCTCGGCATGGGCGGCATGGTCTCGACCAAGAAGGCCTTCATCGGCCAGCGTTCCCTCGCCAAGCCGGCCCTGACCGATCCCGAACGGGCGCAACTGGTCGGCCTCAAGGCGGTCGACGGCAAGAGCAAGATCAGGGGTGGCAGTCAGCTCGTGGTCGACAAGGAACAGTCCTACCCGATGGACATGCAGGGCCACGTCGCCTCCAACACCTGGAGTCCGGTCTTCAACGAGTATATCGCACTGGGTTTCTTGAAGCGCGGGCGCGAGCGGATTGGCGAGGAGCTCTGGGCGCTGGCCCCGCTGCACGGCCTCGAGGTCAAGGTGAAGGTGGTCTCGTCGCACTTCTACGATGCCGCCGGCGAGGTCCAAAAGGGATGAGCAGGCGACCCTCACTCTCCCACGGACCTGCGGTCCGCGGGCCCCTCCCTCTCCCGTTTCCGGCGAGGGGATCTGACTCGGCTATAGCCGCGACTTCCCCCTCTCCCCTCGGGGAGAGGCCCGGGGTGAGGGGGCCGGCGACGGCTGCTGCGATGAAGGAAGCGAGACATGCTTGAACGGCACTCCGCCCTGGCGGATCACTATCCCGAGGGCGATCACGGCCCGGTCTTCGAGGCGGGCCCCGGACTGGCGCTCTGCGAGCGGCGCGGGCTGGCGCTCTTTCAGATCGACGGGCCGGCGGGCGATGCCGCTTTTTTGACCGCGATCCAGGGGGCTCTTGGTTTCGCGCTGCCGGGCGACCCTGGCACCTCCACCGCCGCGGGCGAGGCCGCCGCGCTCTGGACCGGCCCGGGCCGTTGGACGGTGCGCACGCCCGAGAGTGCCATCGCCGACTTGGAGCCCAAGCTGCGCGCCGCCCTTGAGGGCCGCCACGGCGCCCTGATCGAGCTCGGCCAGGCGCGCAGCGTGATCCGCGTCGCCGGCCGCGACGCCCGCGACTGCCTGGGCAAGGGCACCACGCTCGACCTGCACCCCCGGGCCTTTCCGGTGGGCGCCTGCGCCACCACCCAGCTCGCCGTGGTGACCGCCCAGATCCATCACGCCGAAGAGGGTGTTTACGATGTCATGGCCTACCGCTCCTTCGGCCTGCATCTTTGGGAGTGGCTTGGCGAAGTCGGCGCCGAATACGGCATCCGCGTGCTCCCCGTCATGCAGGGGTGAGCAGTCGCTAGGGGATATTGTACCAAAGGACCCTGAGTTTGACTCATGGTTCTTTGGCAAGCGCGACCGCGCGCCCGCAGCGCAAGCGAGGATAGCCCCAGCGGCGAGTGAGCGACCAACGGTCATTCTTTTGGACCGTTGGTTCTTTACATAAAGCTGCTGCGTCAAGCTCGATTTGAGCCCTTTGATTGAATTTCTGCCTGCGGTCCTGGTTCTTTTCGGCGTCCGGTTCCAGGGTTCCCCCGGGGGCCGGCGTCCATCATCCGGTGCCTTGCAGGCGGCCGAGGGGATAGCGACACTGTATTAAACGCAAGCGCTGAAACGCATTGGCAACCAGTAAGTCTCGTGCTTATCCGACCGGCCCGACCTCTCCTTGAGAGAGGGCAGAAAATCAGGCGAGCTCAAACCTCCCTATCCTTGGTGGCTCCTTATCCT
>JAJFGK010000119.1 GCA_021776195.1 Kiloniellaceae bacterium
CGCGCCTTGCCAGCAGCCAAAATCTTCGCGGTGAAACCGTCATAATCTCTGTGTGGAGCCACTAGAGCCTTACAAACCGGACCAGATACCCGCAAGTTTTCTAGACCGCCTTGGCGGGTTAGCGCAAAGAACGCCATTGCCAATCGCGCCGGCCGGTTAGAGCACCGCGAGGCAGAGCTCCGGTCTCATTGCGGCCGTTCGATTCTCTCGTCAAGCCACGGCGGCAGCGCGGGGCTGAGGGTCGCACCTTCGCCGGTCGTCAAGGCCTGTCCCAGGGCCGTCAAGCGCAAAAGAACCAGGGCTTTGCCCCGCGCGGCGCTGCAAACCCGTCCGACCTCTTTGCCCTCCTGCAGGACCGGACTCCCGAACTCGGGCATCTCTCCCTCGACCGTCACCGGCAAAAGGCGCTTCTTCAACAGGCTGCGGTATTTCGTTCTGGCGGTAACCTCCTGGCCGATGAAACAGCCCTTGGCGAAATCGACACCGCCGAGTTCCTCGAACCCGTTTTCCAGAAGGATCGTGCCTTCCACCGCCATGTCGCGGCTGCCGTCGGGAATTGCCAGCGCAATGCGCTGCTCGTCGTAGGCCTCCAGATCGCCCTCCGCGAAGCCGGCCGCGGCCAAGGCGTCCAGTCGATCGCGTGGCAAGATTGCACGCGCGCCCAGCTCCGGACGGCGCGGATCGACAAAGGCGATGCCGCCGGCAAAGGGCCCGGCCCTTCCGGCTTCGGGCGCGAGCCCCAGACGGGCCGCCGCGCCGGCCCCGTTCGCCGCCACAACAGCGAAGGTTTCGCTGCGGTCTTCCAGCGTCACCTTTGCCCGCAGGCGATAGAGCTTGAGCCGCCGCAACAGATCGGAAAGGCGGTCCGCCTCACCGTCGATCAGGAACCCGCCGTCGATCTCGGCGATGAAGAATTCATGCAGAAATTTGCCCTGGGGCGTGAGCAGCGCCGACCAGATCGCCCGCTCGGCGCTGACCTTTTCCACGTCGTTGGTGGTCACGCCCTGCAGGAAGGACCGAAAATCTTCGCCGCTCGCAAAGAGCACGCCGCGATGGCGCAAAATGAAAGCCTTGTCCTCCGCCATGATCGTCGCTCGACCTTCCTTCAGGTGCATCGACCCTAGACTTGGCACCGCGAGGCCGGCTGTGCAAGGCGGCCCTTGGCAGTGTCCCAACTGCTACCTATAAGCCTGTCGCACCATGAGACTGCTTTTCATCACCGCGACCAGAGTCGGCGACGCCGTCTTGAGCACCGGTCTGCTCGGACACCTGCTGGAGCGCCACCCGCAGGCCCGGGTCACGGTGGCGGCGGGCCGCCCGGCAGCGCCACTCTTCGAAGCCGTGCCAGGCCTCGAGCGGCTCTTGGTCCTGGACAAAAAGCGCTTTGCCGGCCATTGGCTCAAGCTCTGGACCCAGGTTGCCGGACGGCCCTGGGATCTGGTGGTGGACTTGCGCGCCTCGGCCCTGCCGTATTTCTTGCTGACCGGGCAGCGGATTGTCGCCCGGCAGTCCCGGCCCGAGCGCAACCGGGTCGCCGAACTGGGCGATCTGCTGAAGCTTGCCGAGCCGCCGTCGCCGCGGGTCTGGTTGCGCGAAGACGACAGGCGGGCCGCGGCGGTCCTGCTGCCCCAAGGCGCCCCGATTTTGGCGCTGGCGCCAGCCGCCAACTGGCGCGGCAAGCAGTGGCCGGCGGATCGATTCGCCGCCCTGGCGCGCAACCTGACCGGACCCGAGGGGCCGCTTTGCGATGCCCGGATCATGGTTCTGGCCGCCGCCCAGGAGCGCCCGCAGATCACGCCCCTGCTCGAAGCCATTCCCGAGGCACGCCGCATCGACCTGGTCGGCCGCACCGACCTCTTGACGGCGGCCGCCTGCCTGGCCGAAGCCCGGGTCTTTGTCGGCAACGATTCCGGCCTGATGCATCTTGCGGCCGCCGTTGGCTGCCCCACCCTGGGCCTGTTCGGTCCAAGCCGGGACAGCCGCTACGCGCCATGGGGCGATCACTGCGCCGTCGTGCGAACGCCTGAAACCTTCGAAGCCCTGATGAACCGGGCCGGGCCGGACCTCAATCAGGCCGGTTGCCTGATGGAGGGGCTGACCGTGTCCCGTGTGCGCCAGGCCGCCGAGATCCTGTTGCGGCAAACTTGACCCTGTAGACGGCGGAGGCTCGTCTCTTGACCAGCGCGCCGGCGAAGTAGACAGTTTCATGACGATTTCTCAATCAGGAGGGCGCCATGCCGCTCGATAACGACCGTCCCGCGATGGAAACCCGCAAGCTCGAACTGGCTGTTCCCCTGGACAAGGGTGCCGCCGCATACCGCATCGGCCTGATAGCCCTGGGATCGGACGAGGCGACCGAACGGGATTTCCATCGGATGCTGCCAGGCGACGATTCGGTGATGTTCTATACCTCCCGCGTCAACCACTTCAACCCGGTCACGGTCGAGAACCTGCGCCGCATGGGCCCCTTCATCGCCGAAGCGGCGCGCCAGATCCTGCCCGGTGCGCCGCTCGATGCCATTGCCTATTCCTGCACCTCCGGCGGTGTCGCCCTGGGGCCGGAGGCCGTAGAGGAACTGGTCGCCCAGGGCCGGCCCGATGTGCCCGTCACCATGCCGATCACCGCGGCGCTGGCGGCCTTCGAGGCACTCGACATCAAGAAGATCAGCTTCATGACGCCTTATGTCGACTCGGTGAATCAGCCGATGCGCCACTTCCTGGAAGACCATGGCATCACGGTTCTAAACATGGCCTCCTTTTGCCTCGACAGCGACGTCGATATGGCCTGCGTGCCGCCGGAGGCCATTCGCGCCGCGGCATTGGAGTGCTGCCACCCGGAAGCCGATGCCCTGTTCGTTTCCTGCACCGCCCTGCGCGCCGCGGAGACCCTCCCCGGCCTTGAGGAGTCCCTCGGGAAGCCGGCCCTGAGCGCCATTCAATGTATGTTCTGGCACGCGCTCCGGCTCTCGGGTTATGATGCGCCGCTGGAAGGGCACGGCAGCCTTCTCAGGGTTTGAGCGAACCTGGGTCAGAATAAAGGTCCGACGTGCACCCAAAACCACAGGACTACAGCTACGACCTCGATCGGGCCCTGTCTTCGGTGGTCCTCGTCCGATCCCATATTCCCGAGGACGCCTTTACGGCCGAAGCGCTGGGCACCGAGCGGGCCGGCTACGGCGTGCTGATCAAAAACGATGGACTGGTCCTGACCGTCGGATACCTGGTCGCCGAGGCCGAGACAATCTGGCTGACCCTGACCGACGGACGGGCGGTGCCCGGTCACGTCATCGCCTACGATACGGAAACCGGGTTCGGATTGCTCCAGGCCCTCGCACGCCTGGATCTTCCGGTCTTGCCGCTGGGGGATTCCGAGACGCTGGAGGTCGGCGATGCGGTGGTGGTCGGCGGGGCCGGCGGTCAATCTCAGTCGCTGGCCGCCAGGGTAACCGGACGCCAGGAGTTCGCCGGCTATTGGGAGTACCTGCTGGACAACGCCATCTTCACCGCGCCGGCGCACCCACAGTGGGGCGGCACCGCGCTGATCGGCCCGGAAGGCACGCTCTTGGGCATCGGCTCGCTGCTGATTCAAAGCCAGAGCGAAGACGCCGAGGTAGTCGACCAGAACATGATCATGCCGATCGATATCTTGAAGCCCGAGTTGGACGACCTTCTGACCTTGGGCCATCCCAACCGCGCGCCGCGCCCCTGGCTGGGTCTCTATGCCACCGAGATCGACGACCGGGTTGTCGTGGCCAATCTGGCGAGCCGCGGGCCGGCGGCCAAGACCGCCCTGGAGTCCGGCGACATCGTGCTGGGCGTCGCCGGTCAGGAAGTCTCGTCGCTGGCAAGCTTCTATCGCCGGGTCTGGGCCCTGGGCGAGGCCGGCACGGCCGTCCCCCTGCAGCTCCATCGCGACGGCCGGGTCTTGGATGTCACCGTACAGTCCGCCGATCGCCGCCAGTTCCTCAAGGGCCCGGTGGCGCACTAGCTCTCTCAGGGCAACACCAGGACGAAGCGGGTCATTCCGGAAAAGCGCGTGGTCTGTTGCTCCACCAGGACGGCTGTGCCTTCAAGCAGTGGGGCACGGCTCTCGTCGGCGAGAGTCACTTCGCGGCCGTCATCGAGCCGCAGGGTCAAGCGGCGCGGACCGTCGACCTCGCCGGCTCCGCTCTGGACCGCGACGACCATCGCCGAGCTGCGCGGACCGGGATCCCAGGGATCGAGAAACCGGGCGGCGACATAGCCGGCAAGGAGGGTCAGGATCAACCCGAGAACCAGGACCTTCGCCGCGCGCCGGCCCATAAAGTACTCCTCCGGCGCACGACGTCGTTCTCACGATCATCGAACGCCTGTCATGTTTCAATGCTAAAGACCCCAAGATGACCGGAGAGTGCAAGGTGGGAAAGGACGGAAAAATGAGGATCCCGGAGACTGCGGCGTGGCCGGCTCGGGCCGACAGCGAAGACCAGGTCTTGAGCATCTCGCCGATGACCAGCATGGGCGCGCTGATCGCGAAACGGCTTTCGCGCCGCGCGGTCGTCGTCAATGCCGTCGTGGCCGCTGGCGGCGCGGCCCTGGGCCTGCCGCTCGCCGGCACTGGCGCTGGCGCCCAGGCCACCCAGGACCGCTTCGACTTCCCCGAGATCAAGGCCGGCCTGACCGCCGACCATGCGGTGCCGGCGGGCTATCGCGCCGAGACCGTGATCCGCTGGGGCGATCCGGTGATACCAGGGGCGCCCGCCTTCGACGCGCAAAACCAGCGCGCCACGGCCCAGGACGAACTCTACGGCTACAACAACGATTTCGTGGCTTTTCTGCCGCTGCCGCTGGGCTCGACCAACAGCGACCGCGGCCTGCTGGCGATCAATCACGAGTACACCTCCAAAAAGCTGATGTTCCCGAACGTCCGCAAGGCGACGGAGGAGACCGTGGCCATCGAGATGGCCGCCCACGGCCTAACCGTGGTCGAGGTCGCCCGACAGGGCGACGGGTCCTGGCGCTACCGGCCCGACAGCCCTTACAACCGGCGGATCTCGCCGCGCAGCAGCGAAATCTTGTTATCGGGGCCGGTCGCCGGTCATCGCCGGGTCAAGACCGGCGCCGATCCCTCGGGTCGCCGGGTTCTCGGCACCCTGAACAACTGCGCCGGCGGCGTCACGCCCTGGGGCACCAGCCTCCATGCCGAGGAGAACTTCAACGGCTATTTTGGGGGTGTGCCGGCCGAGGGACCGGAGACGGCCAACCACAAACGCTACGGTGTGCCGGCCGGCTGGTACGATTGGTTCAGGTTTCACGACCGTTTCGATCTGGCCAAGGAGCCGCGCGAACCCAACCGCTTCGGCTGGGTCGTCGAGCTCGACCCCTACGACCCGGCCTCGACGCCGGTCAAGCGCACCGCGCTGGGGCGCTTCAAGCACGAGGGCGCGGAATCGATCGTCAACAAGGACGGCCGCGTCGTGGTCTACATGGGCGACGATCAGCAGTTCGACTACCTCTACAAGTTCGTCACCGCCGGGCGTTTCGATCCGAATGACCGGGCGGCCAACCGCGACCTGCTGGATGCCGGCGACCTCTTCGTCGCGCGCTTCGATGCGGGCGGTGCCCTGGCCTGGCTGCCGATCGCCTTCGGCACCGGCCCCTTGACCCCGGCCAACGGCTTCGAGAGCCAGGCCGATGTGCTGATCGAGACCCGCCGCGCGGCCGATCTGCTGGGCGCCACCCCCATGGACCGGCCCGAGGACGTGACCCCGCACCCGACCAACGGCAAGGTCTACGTCATGCTGACCAACAACACCGCGCGCCGGGCCGATGCCGTGAACCCGGCCAACACACGCGGCCCCAACCCCTACGGCCACATC
>JAJFGK010000120.1 GCA_021776195.1 Kiloniellaceae bacterium
AAAGAAAGGCTCTAGGAATGGCGCGGACCGAGCAATTCCTGGGTTGCCGGATCAAGTCCGGCAACGACAGCGAGAGAGTTCGAGCGACGTCAATCCGATGATCCGAGAAGCCTCTACTTTGGTCCGGATTTGGGCGCACAATGGACGCTATCCCGCCATCCAGCCGCCATCGACCATCAGGTTCTCGCCGGTGATGTAGCGCGCCTGGGGGCTGGCCAGGAACAGCACGGCGCCGGCCACGTCGTCGGGGCGGCCGAGCCGGGGCAGGGCGGTGCGCGCCTCGGAATAGGCGATCATGTCCGGGTCCTGGGAGCGGCCGCCCTTGCCGGTGATGATCTTGCCCGGCGCCACGGCGTTGCAGAGAATGCCCTCCTTGCCGTAGTCCACGGCGATCTGCCGGGTCATATAGACCACCCCCGACTTGCTGACCCCGTAGGCGATGTCGCCGGGGCAGTTGACCATGCCGTGCTGCGAGGAGATGTTGACGATGCGCCCGCGCGCTTCCGGGTCCTCGGCCGTGGGCTCCTGGCTCAGCATCTGCTGGACCGCCCGCTTGCAGCCCAGAAAGACGCCGGTCAGGTTGACCGCCATGACCCGGTTCCAGTCGGCCTCGCTGGTTTCGGTCAGGCGCCCGCCGGTGCTGATGGCGGCGTTGTTGACCATGATGTCGAGCCGCCCGTGGCGCGCCACCGTCTCGCTCACCAGGGCGTCGATGTCGTCCCAGAGCGCGATGTCGGCGCCGCGGAACTCGGCCTTGCCGCCGGCCTCGGCGATCAGGTCCAAGGTCGGCTCGCCGCCCTCGCGCGGGTCCTCGCGCCGGTCGGCCAGCACCACGGTCGCCCCGGCCCCCGCCAGGGTCCGCGAGATGGCCCGGCCGATGCCCGAGGCGGCCCCGGTGACGATGGCGATGCGGTTGTCGAGGCGCATGGTGAGTCCTTTCAGGTGAAATGTCGCGGCGAGCCTATCGCACCGCACACTTCTTGCCGAGGCCATTAGTGCCTTGCGGTCAGTGCCCCTATCGTTTGGACTGTGTCGGTCATTGGGCCCGGTGGCCTCAGCAGCCGGCCCCCGGCCCCATTTCACGGAGACCCTGCCATGGCGCGACGCCTGCCGAACCTGGACGATTTCGATGCCGTGACCTTCGACATCAACGGCACGGTGCTGAACTGGGAGCCGGAGATCGATAGCTTCTTTCGCCGCTGGGCGGAACGCCACGGTATCGCCGCCGACAGCACGACCCTTCTCCAGGCCTATGACCGGCTGCGGCGGCCGATCCAGGATCGCCGCCCGGCGCTGCGCTATGGCGAGGTCTTGCGGCAGACCTTCGACGCGGTGGCCGCCGCGTTCGGCGGGCCGGCGGATTCCGATCTGCGCCAGGACTTCGGCGAGACCGCGGCGCACCACAAGCCCTTCGCCGACAGCGACGCGGCACTGGTGGCGCTGAAAGCGCGCGGCCTGCGGCTCGGTGCCCTGAGCAACAACGACGAGGCCGCCCTGGCCAAGGCTTGCGGCCAGTTGAGCGTGGCGTTCGACGTGGTGGTGACCGGCGAGCGGGTCGGCGCCTACAAGCCCGATCCCGCGCACTTCATGGCCGCCCTGTCGGACCTGCTGGCGCTCGGCATTCCGCCGGACCGCGTCCTGCACGTGGCGCAGAGCCGGCGCGCCGATATCGTCCCGGCCAACCGGCTCGGTCTGACCTCGGTCTGGGTCAACCGCCCCGGCCACCTGTTCGGGCGCGCGGGCGACGGCGCCGAGGCGGCGCAGCCGGACTACGAGGTCTCGAGCCTCGCCGAACTGGTCGATGGGGCCCGGTGAGCCGCGGGAAACGCGCCCAACCAAGATGGCTTCTCGCGGGCGGGAGAGGCGGCTAGAGTGAGAGCCAAAGGGGATCGGAGATGGCTGGATTTCAAGAGCTTCCCACTGTCGATCTGTCGTCCTTGGGCAGGCCCGACGCGCTGCCGGCATTGGCCGGGCGGTTTGCCGCCGCGTTCGAGCAGGCGGGGTTCTGCTACCTCGCGGGCCACGGCATCGGGCGCGACCTGATCGATGGGGTGCTGGAGGCCAACCGGCGCTTCCATGCGCTGCCGGCTGCGCGCAAGGAAGCGGTGGCGATCAACGCCTGGCACCGCGGTTACATGGGCTTTGCCTCCTCGACCATCGTGACCTCCTCGGTGGAAAAGGCGACCCGGCCCAACCAGAGCGAATCCTTTCTCATCATGCACGAAGTCGCGGCCGACGCCCCGGAGCATCTGGCCGGCCGGCCGCTCCAGGGTCCCAACCAGTGGCCGGCGGACCTGCCCGGGTTCCGCGAGGCGGTGACCGCCTACAACGGTGCCCAGGAAGCGCTTTGCCGGGCCATGACGCCGGCCATCACCCGGGCGCTGGGGTTGGAGGCGACGGCGCTCGCGCCCTTTTTCGAGAAGCCGACCACCTTCCTGCGCCTGCTGCACTATCCGCCGCAGCCCGATTTGGATGACCGGCGGGTCTATGGCTCCGCGCCGCACACCGACTACGGCTTCATCACGGTCCTGCTGCAGGACGGCAGCGGCGGACTCCAGGTGATGAACGATGCCGACCAATGGATCGACGTCGAACCGCGCCGCGATTGCTTCGTGCTCAATCTCGGCGACATGGCCATGCGCTGGAGCAACGGCGACTGGCGCTCGACCCGGCACCGGGTGATCAACCGCTCCGGCGGCGAGCGCTACTCGGCGCCCTTCTTCTACGACATGAACATGGAGGCCGAGGTCGCCCCCTGGCCGCAACGGATCGCACCGGGCGCCGCGCCGCGCTTCGAGCCGGTGGTCTACGGCGAGTACCTGATGCACCGGATCGACGCCAACTACGACTACCGCCGGGTCTCTTAGGCGACCGGCCCGGTGTCTGTCACGGTTGGAGTCTTTGCCCTTTCCGGCATGACGGCTCCGCGGGCGCCGGCGGCTCAACCGGATAGGGCCAATCTAAAGCGCGCCGCGCGCCTTCAGGAAGGCGGCGATGCGTTCGGCCAGGACGCGGTAGCCCTTGGCGTTGGGATGGATCTGGTCGCTCAGCAGGCTCTTGTCGGCCAGGATCTCGGGATAGGCGGCGCCCTCCAGCGGCACCTGAAGTTCAGTCGCCACGGCCGGATAGAGGTCCGCCAGTTCGTGATTGAAGAGTCCCGGCGCGGGGACGCCGACCAGGACCACTTGGGCGCCCGCGGATCGGGCCATCTCGATCATGGCCTTGAGGTTGGCGATGGTGGTCCGGCGGTCGCGGCGGCGCAGGATGTCGTTGCCGCCGTGGCAGATGATCACCAGAGCCGGATGGTAGCGATCCAGAAGGCCGGGCAGGCGCTTCAGGCCCGCGGCGGTGATCTCCCCGGGCACGCCGGCGCGGATCACCCGCCGGCCGATCAGTCCCTCCAGCACCGCCGGGTAGCTCGCCTCGGGCGGCGCGCCGGTGCCGTGGGTCAGGCTGTCGCCAAAGGCCAGAACCAGGGCTTGGTTCGGCAAGGCGGTCAGCCGAACCTCGTCGTCCTCGCCGCCGCAGGCCGCCAGAACCAGGACCAGGATGAGAAGGACGGCGCGCGGCACGGCGGTCACGCCAAGTCGTGGCCGATGGTGAAGTCGTTGCGCCCGCAGCGGTCTTCGCCGCGCAGCAGCCACAGGGCTCGCCGGCCAAAATCGACCGTACCCGAGCGCGCCTGGAGTTCCGCCCCATAGACATGATCGAAGTGCGAACCGGTCGGCATGTAGCGGCAGACGTAGCCGGCCCGGCGCTTGTCGGAGTCGTTCGGCGCGGAGCCGTGGATGAGATAGATGTCGTGCAGCGAGATCTGCCCGGCCTCCAGCACCACGTCGCGGGCGCTTGCCGGATCGAACTGGTCGGCGTCGAGTTCCTGGTTGAGCGCCAGCGCGCCGCTGTCGTTTTGATGATGACGGTAGACGTCCCGGCGCCGGTGCGATCCGGGGATGGTGCGCAGACAGCCGTTCTCCGGCGTCGCGTCGTCCAGGGCGATCCAGACCGTGCAGGTCGCCAGCGGCCGGATCGGCCAGTATTCGCCGTCCTGGTGCCAGGGCACGGTCTTGCCCGAGCGCGCCGGCTTGCCGAAAACCGTGGTGCCCCACAGCAGGATATCGGGCCCGATCAACTGTTCGACCATGTCCAGCACGGCAGGAATGCGCGCGTAGTCCAGCCAGTCGCGCGACCCCTTCAGGCCCTGGCAGCCGCCGTGGCGAATATGGGGGCAGAAGAGCGAATCCGCGGCGAGGTCCGGGTTGGCCGCCAGCAGTTCCTCGAGGGACCGGCGCATGCGTCCCAGGAGATCGACGGGAAGGCGAAAATCGGGGATCACCAGGCCCTCGTCCTGGTAGGTTCGGATCTCTTCGGGCGTCAGGCGGTGGTTCATGGCGGCGCGGCCCTGTTGGTCTTTGCGGCCGGTTAGTTTAACGCTTCACCGGACCAGCACAAAGACCGGGAGGCATCGCACTATGCAGCAGGCACAGACCCGCATCGCCGTGGAGACGGCCGGTACGGGCCTCACCGAGGTGACCGGCGAGATCGCCGCCTGGGTCGTCAATCAGGGGATCGCCGAGGGGCTGCTCACGGTCTTCTGCCGCCACACATCGGCCTCCCTGACGATTCAGGAGAATGCCGATCCGGCGGTGCAGGCCGACCTCGCCGCCTTCTTCTCCCGGTTGGTGGCGGAGGACCCGAGGCTCTATCGCCACGGTGCCGAAGGGCCGGACGACATGCCGGCCCATATCCGATCCGCCCTGACCGACAGCTCGCTGTCGATCCCGGTCGCCGGCCGGCGGCTGTTGCTCGGCACCTGGCAGGGCATCTTTGTCTTCGAGCACCGCGCGCGGCCGTGCAGCCGGGAGCTGGCGCTGCACCTGATCGGGGAATGAGGTTTCAGGTCCCTTCGGGAAGGAGCCGGTCGAGAAAGCCATGCAGCCAGGCCTGCTGGGCGGGTCGGTGCTGGGCCGCCAGGCGATCCTGCTCCGCGCGGCTCTGCACGCCGGGCCTGTCCCAGGGCGCCCAGGGTTGGTCTTGCCAGCGCCGAAAGCCGGTCTCCGAAACCTCGGGATGGAACTGGAAGGCGAAGGTCGTGGCCCCGTAGCGGTAGGCCTGGTTGGCAAAGAACTCGCTGCGCGCCAGATGCGCGGCGCCGTCCGGCAGCCCGAAACCGTGGTAGTGGGCTTCCGGCATGACCAGGCCCTCAGGGATGATCTCGCGCCCCGCCGCGGTTGGGATCAGACCATAGTAGCCGAACTCCTGCCGGCCCTCCGGGTTCGGCCCGATCGCGGCTCCCAAGACGTGGGAGATGACACAACCGCCGAGACAAAAGCCGACGGTCGGAATGTCCTTGGCCATGCAGGCCTCGACCCAACGGGATTCCATGGCGATGAAGGGGAAGCGGTCGCTGTGCCAGTCGGCCGGGTCGGCCGGATCGGCGCCGCCATAGAGCAGGGTTGCCGCGACCCCCTCGTCAGGCTCGCCCAACTCCTCGCCGGCATGGGGATGGCGCCAGTCGAGGTCGTAGCCGAGCGCCGCCAGCCGCGCCGAGGCGAGGTCGTCGTCGGGGTCGTGGGAGTGCTTGATGAGAACGATACGGCGGGTCATTCGCTTGCCTCTCGGGGAATTGGCTCTCGGGCCGGGTCGACGAAGCGATCATCGGGAATGACCGCGATGGGTGTCAACTCGACCAGGAAGTCCTCGTGGCCGAGGCCGGCGACCATGATCGAAGTGCTCACGGGCGCCGCGTCGGGCCGAAAGACCGCGCTGCGGACCTTCTGAATGGCCGGCAACTGAGAGCGGTCGGTGAAATAGGTCGTGATCGCCACGATATCCTCCAGGGTGCCGCCAACGGCCGCGAGCACCGTGCGAATGTTGTCGAAGCACTGGCGGGTCTGGGCCTCCACGTCGCCGCAACCGACGAGGGTCTCGTTCGCATCCCAGGCCACCTGCCCGGTCAGATGTACGACCTGGCCCTGGCCCTGCAGGGCGCCCATGCTGAAGCCCCGCCCGCGCGGGGTCCAAGTTCCGGTCGGGTTGAAGCCTTTGACCATTATTATCCTCGTCGCGACGGTGATTACCGGCGACTATCGCGCAATTCGGACAGCTCGTCGAATATCCGAGGGCTTGTTATAGAATCTGATGATAACTGCTGCCCAGGGAACGTCATTCGGGAACCCGGTTCGGCCCAAATCTTCGATCTGGCCGGCGAAGCGAGCTATCCGGAATCTCGGGCCGACGCCTGACCTCATTTTCGCCCAGATCCCGGATCGCTGACATTTCCTGCCAGATCGAAGAATTGGAGAAAAGTCGCGTCCGGGATGATCGCCATTGCTCAGCAGACCATAGGGGATTGAAAAATTTAAACAAATTTGACAGCCTCTGGAAACCTTCTCCTGGAAAGATCATCTGCCATGTCCTCCTTCGATGCCTACGACGATCACGATGCCCTGGGGCTCGCCGCGCTGGTGCGAGCGGGCGATGTTTCGCCCCGCGAGCTGCTGGACGCGGCGCTGCTGCGTCTCGACGCCAGCAATCCGACGGTCAATGCCGTGGTCCAGGATCTGCGCGAGCAAGCCTCGCGGGCGCTCGAGACCGGCCTTCCCCAGGGCCCCTTCACCGGCGTGCCCTATCTCATCAAGGACCTATACAGTTTTTGCGCGGAGGCTCCCTGCGGCAATGGCAGCCGCTTGTGGAAGGGTTTTGTGGCGCCGGTGGACTTCGAGGCGGTGGCGCGACTGCGCCGGGCGGGTCTGGTGATTTTCGGGCGCAGCGCGACCTCCGAACTGGGCCTCTCCGTCACCACGGAAACCCTGGCCCACGGCGCGACGCGCAATCCCTGGGATCTCGATCATTCGAGCGGCGGTTCCTCCGGAGGGGCCGGCGCGGCGGTGGCGGCCGGGATCGTGCCGGCGGCCCATGGATCCGATGGCGGCGGCTCGATTCGAATCCCCGCCGCCTGCTGCGGCCTCTTCGGCCTGAAGCCGACCCGTGGCCGGGTCAGCTTCGCCCCCGGCGCGGGAGAGGGCTGGTCCGGGCTGGCGACCCAGCACGCGCTCACCCGATCGGTCCGCGACAGCGCCGCCCTGCTCGACGTGGTCAGCGGCCCGGTGCCCGGCGACCCCTATTGGGCGACGCCGCCGGAGCGCCCTTTCCTCGAGGAGGTCGGGCGCGATCCCGGGCGCTTGCGGATCGCCTTCTCGGTCGATGCCGGTGCCGGCGTTGCGGTTCACGGCGATTGCCGCGCCGCCGTGGAGCGCGCCGGACGGCTTGCCGAATCACTGGGCCACGAGGTGATCGAAGCGGCGCCGGGCATCTCCATGGAGGAGATCGGCGAGGTCATGATGCCAATTGTCACGGCCCGGACCCTCGGGGAGATTCTGGGGGGGCACCCCGGGGAGGGACGAGAGGCGCGCGAAAGCGACCTGGAGCCGGTCACCTGGGCCTTTGGCGAACTGGGCCGCCAGGTGAATGCGGTGAGCTACTTCGAGGCGATCGACCGGATGCATGCCCTGGGCCGGCGTCTGGCGGCCTTCTACCAGGACTACGACCTGGTCCTGACCCCGACCCTGGCCAAGCCGCCCCTGACTCTCGGCACCCTGGATTCGACTGGACCTCTGGACCGCTTCGGCGAAGTTCTGATGGGCTACATGCCCTTCACCCAGATCTACAACATCAGCGGACAGCCGGCGGTGAGCCTGCCGCTGCACTGGAACGACGCCGGCCTGCCGATCGGGGTCCAGGCCGGCGCGCGCTATGGCGCCGAGGGGCTGTTGATCCGCTTCGCCAGTCAGATCGAAGAGGCCGCACCCTGGTGGGACCGGCGGGCGCCGGCGCTGTCGCCCTCGACCGCCTGAACCCGGTAAAGGCCATGAAGAAAAGGGGCCCCGCTCAAGGGAGACGCATCAGGTGGCGAACGGGGCCCGCGAGATTGGCTGACTGCTGACCGTTGGGGGGCGATCGTCGCGCAGATCAGCCAATGGCAATCCGGCGGGCCTTCTTGGTCTCGCCGGGACGCTTGGGCGCCTGGACCGTGAGCACGCCCTTGTCGAAGCTGGCGGTGATCTTTTCCTGGTCCACCGACTCGGGGAGCCGGAAAGCGCGCTCGAAAAGACCGTAACGGCGTTCCGTGACCTTCACGTCATTTTCGGTCTTTTCGCTGGCCGACTTTTTCTCGCCCTTGATCGTCAGTAGGCCGTCATCAAAGAGCAAGTCGACATCGTCTTCGGCCATACCTGGCAATTCGGCGGTGATGGTCACCGCGTCATCGTTCTCGGCGATGTCCACGTCGGGCACAATCATGGCCTCGTCGGTTTCCTGGCAGACTAGGCGCGGAAACCGTGGCCCAAGACCCCATTCGAAGGGGCTTTTGAAGAACCGGTCCATGTCGCCGCGCAGGGCGGCAAAGGGATCGAGACGGCGCCCCGCGGGCGCCTCCGTCATCTCTGTCTTTTTCGCGGTCTCCGTCATGGTCTGGACTCCTCATTTCACGAAGGAACTTGCAACGCGTCTCGCCGCAAGGAGAACAGGTAGACAGCTTGGTCCCCTTGGCCCCTCACCGCATTGAGGCAGATCAATCGGCGAAGCGGCCCAGAGAGCTTCCGTCGGACATAACGCTTCTCGAATATCACCGCGAAGTGAGCGAGATTGACTGGGGCCCCGCCCCGGGAGGCGCGAAGATGAGGCCATGGATCGTGTTGTCCTCCATCCCGGAGGGCAGTTGGGTTCATACAGGACTTTACCTATGCGCCTAAATCCTTCTTCCACCGACCAGACGTCCCTTTGCAGCGTCGCGGCTTCGCTTGTGGGAACCGGCACCCTGTCCGCCGGTCCCGACGGCGGTCCCAAGACTCGGTGCGAAGGCAGGTCGGGGGTCTCCGGCAATCCCGTGGGCCGTCCCGTCACATTCGGCATCGCGGGGTCCTAGCCGACCCGAGTCACGGAAGATGGCCGGGTCCTTCGGGGCCCGGAGGCGCCTTTTTTCTCGACCCGGTCAACCCACCCTGGTCTGGTCAGAGGGCTTGACGTAGGCTCTCCCGCCAACAGGGAGGCCAGCATGACCGAGACTTTTATCGAACAGTGGGAGCTGCGCAAGCCGCCGACCCGGGCCGCCGGCGGCGTGGTGGCGGCGCAGTCCGTGCGGGCGGCCGAGGTCGGCGCGGCGGTGCTGAGCGACGGCGGCAATGCCGTGGACGCCGCGGTGGCGACGGCCATGGCGCTGGCGGTGGCGGAGCCCTGGATGAGCGGGCTGGGCGGCTGCGGCTATATGATGGTCTACCGCGCCGCCGACCGGACGGTCCATGTGGTCGATTTCGGCTGCCTCTCCCCGGCCGGACTCGACCCGGCGGCCTATCCCCTGGCCGAGGGCGCGGTCGACGACGACCTCTTCGGCTGGCCGGAGGTGGCCGAGGGGCGCAACGTTCATGGCCCACTCTCGATCGCGGTACCGGGCTCGGTCGACGGCCTCGCACTGGCCCTGTCGGCGTTCGGGACCAAGCCCTGGGCCGAGATGCTGACGCCGGCGGTCGAGCTGGCGAAGAAGGGACATCGGGTGGACTGGTGGACCACCCTGAAGGTCGCCAGCGAAGCCGGGCTGCTGCGCCAGCACGAGGCCGGCAGCGCGGTGTGGCTGCCCGACGGGTTGCCGCCGGTGGCCGCCGATCCGGCCGACCGCTTTATCGATATGGGGCATCTGGCGGCGACCTTGGCGCGTCTGGCCGAGGCCGGGCCCCGCGACTTCTACGAGGGCGATTTGGCGCGCGCCCTGCTGGCCGACCTGGGCGCGGTCGGATCGGTCCTGAGCGCCGCGGACCTGGCCGGCTACCGCGCCCGCGTCACCACGGCGCAAAAGCTCCAACGGGGTGCCACCGAACTGCACGTCCTGCGCGGCCTCACGGCCGGCCCGACCTTCGCCGACGCCCTGTCGCGGCTGCCGGCCTTGCCCCAGGGCGCACCGGGCGCGGAGAGCTACGCCGCCATCGCCGCGGCCCTGGCCGGGGCCTACGACCATCGCCTGGCCAAGCTGGGGCACGACGGCGATACGGCGGGGCAGGGCTCGACCACCCATCTTTCGGTCATGGACCGCGACGGCAACATGGTGGCCCTGACCAACACCCTGCTGTCGCTCTTCGGCTCCAAGGTGCTGTCGCCGCGGACCGGGGTCATGATGAACAACGGGGTCATGTGGTTCGACCCGAGGCCCGGCCGGGCCAACTCGATTGCCGCCGGCAAGCCGCCGCTCTGCAATATCACCCCGGTCATGGCGACCCGCGACGGCGCGCCCTTCTTTGCCGTCGGTGGGTCCGGCGGCCGGCGCATCCTGGCGGCCTGCTTCCAGCTCAGCGCCTTTTTGACCGACTGCGGCCTGGACTTCGACAGCGCCGTCCATCAGCCGCGCATCAACGTCGACGGCGGCGCGGCGGTCGAGATCGACGCCCGTCTTCCGGCCGATGTCTTCCAAGCGGTCGAGGCGCGCGGTCTCGCGACGCGCCGGGCCGAGGCGCTGGTCACGCCGCACGCCTTCGCCAACCCGCAGATCGTGCTGCGCGACGGATCGGATTCCCTCGGGGCCACCCAGGTCCGCCTGCCTGGGGCCGCCGCCGTGGGGGCTTGAATCTAAGCCGTCAAACCGGCCGGTCGCCGATGTACTGGGGCTGGGTCGATCCTTCGTAGTAGGAGGTTTCGCGGTCCTGCCCGGCGATGCCGCCCTCGTCCTGGTACATGAACATCTCCGGCACCGTCGGGCGGCCGTTCGGCACGTCGAGCCAGAGCCGCAGCAGATGGCGTTTGGCCTCGGTCTGCGCGCCATTGTCGAATCCGCGCCTGGCGTGCATGACCGTCAGGTTGTTCACGAAGACCGCCTCGCCTGGCTCCAGCATGAACTCGACCGCCATATCGGGACGCCGGGCGATGGCATCGAAGGTGTCGAGGGCGGCGCGTTCCTGGGCGCTGAGCGGCGGCCCCGCCTCGTCGGCGGCCAGTTCGATGTACTGGCGCACGTAGCGCAGCGAGACCTGGCCTTCGACGTTGGCGAAGTGCGGCACCCGGTAGGGCGTGATCGGTTCCTGGCCCGGGCCCTGCTCGCCGAAGCGATGGTAGGCAAAGCCGCGGTAGAGGATCGCCAGTTCGTCGGGGTGCTTCTCCAGCATCTCGTTGTGCACCGCCAAGGCCGAGGCGAAGAGGCTCTCGCCGCCTTGTTCCGCGCAGCGCAGGCTGCAAAGCGAGATGATGTCGCTGAGGTCGGTGTGCAGGGTCAACTCGCAGGAGTTGCGGTAAGCGCGCTGGCGCGGATCCTTGCCGCTGACGTCGACGACGTGACCGAGCCGGTCGCCCATGGCGGACTGCGACACGCCGACGCCGAGGTGGGTGCCCAGGCCCCAGTAGAGATGGCCCATCTCCTCGGTGCTCAGGCGGTCGGCCGGCAGGCCGGCCAGCACCACGATGCCCTTGCCCGTCATGATCTCTTCGCGCAGCTCGGCCATGAGGTCGATGAGGGCCGGCAGGTCGAAGTGCTCGCGCTCCAGGTCGTCGAGGCCAAGGCCTTTTGAATTGATGGTGGCCAGCGCCGCGTCGCAGGCGGCCATTTCCTCGGCCGTCAGGCGGCGGGTGAGGGCGGCCTTGCCGCCGGCCAGTTCCGAAGACTTCCAGGCCTGCGGCGGGCCAATGGTCTCGCGCAGAATTTCGGTCATGATCTCGGCTCCTTCGGGGGCAAGCTTGATCGCCCGGGGCGGGGCAGGTCAAGAGGATCTGGCGTCGGTCAATGCTTGGCAGCAGCAGAATATCAATGCCAGAATGATCCCAGATTTCGAATGTGATCGGAAAACAGCAACAAAATCGACGGGGAGACGCACCAATGTCAGACAAAAGCAAAGCCGCGACCGAGATGGACTCCGCCGCAAGCGGGCGGCGCGAATTCCTTGGCCAGGGCGTGGCCGCCGGCCTCGCGGTCACCGCGGCGGCCCCCTTGCTGGGGCGCCGGGCCCAGGCCGCCCAGCCCAAGGCCGGTGGCCATCTGCGCCTCGGGCAGGCCGAGGGGTCGACCAGCGACGTGCTCGACCCTTCGGTCGATTCGAGCGCCTTCATCACCATGCTGTCCTCGACCTACCTGAGCCAGCTCACCGAGGTGAATCAAGATGGCGATCTGGTGCCGCAGTTGGCGGAATCCTTCGAGCCCAATGCCGACGCCACCCAATGGGTCTTCAACCTGCGCAAGGGGGTCGAGTTCCACGACGGCAAGTCGCTGACCGCCGATGATGTGATCGCCTCGATCAACCATCACCGGGGCGAGGATTCGAAGTCCTCCCTGAACGCCATCGCCAATCAGATCGAGGACATCAAGAAGGACGGCGATCACCAGGTGATCGTGTCCATGAAGGAGGGCAACGCCGACTTCCCCTTCGTGCTCTCCACCGGGGCCTTTTCCATCGTGCCTGGCGAGGAGGGCAAGGCCCAGGCGACGGCGGGCAACGGCACCGGCGCCTACAGCCTGGAGACAATCGATCCCGGCGTGCGCGCGGTGGTGAAAAAGAACCCCAATCACTACCGCGAGGGCGTGGCCCATTTCGACTCCGCCGAGCTGCTGATCATCGCCGACGCCGCGGCGCGGCAGAACGCCCTGGCCTCCGGCGAGGTCGATATCATCGACAAGGTCGAGCTGAAGACCGCCCATCTGTTGGCCAAGAACCAATCGGTCGAGGTGCTCGATGTGACCGGCACGCTGCACTACACCTTCCCCATGGACACCCGTCTGGCGCCCTTCGACAACGCCGATGTCCGCCTCGCCCTGAAGTACGCCATCGATCGCGAGGAGGTGCTGAAGAAGGTCCTGCGCGGTCATGGCGCGGTCGGCAACGATCATCCGATCTCGCCGGCCAACCGCTACTTCAACAGCGAACTGCCGGCGCGGGCCCACGATCCCGAGAAGGCCAAGTTCCATCTCAAGAAGGCCGGGATGGAAAACCTCAAGGTCGAGCTCAGCGCGTCGGAGGCGATCTGGAACGGCGCCCTGGACGCCGTGCTGCTGTACCGCGAGCAGGCCGCCAAGGCTGGCATCGACCTGGTGGCCAACCGCGTGCCCAACGACGGCTATTGGTCGAACGTCTGGATGAAGCACCCCTGGTGCGCCAGCTACTGGAGCGGCCGGCCGACCGAAGACTGGATGTTCTCGCAGGGCTATGCCGACGATTCGAGCTGGAACGAGACCTTCTGGAAGAACGACCGCTTCAACATGCTGCTGCGGTCGGCGCGCGGCGAGCTGGACGATGCCAAGCGGCGCGAGATGTACTGGGAGATGCAGCAGATCGTGCGCGACGACGGCGGATCGGTGGTGCCGCTCTTCGCCAACCACGTGATGGCCCACAACAAGAAGCTGGCCCACGGCCCCAAGGTGGCCGGCAACTGGAACTTCGACGGCTACAAGGTGATCGAGCGCTGGTGGTTCGCCTAGGGGGCGGTTGTCGGCTTTCTTTCTTTTTCCTCGCCCCCTTGAAGGGGCGAGGGGGACGTAAGGGCTACTCCTGGCGGTAGGGGCTGTGGGCCGCGATGATCTCGATCTCGCGGTCGCGCCCGCGGCTCTCGCGCTCCAGGTAGTCGGCGATCGCCGCACGGAAGCCCTCGTGGGCGATCCAGTGGGCACTGAACGTTTCACTAGCCTCGTAGCCGCGCTGGATCTTGTGCTCGCCCTGGGCGCCGGCCTCGACCCGCTGCAGGCCGCGTTCGATGGCGAAGTCGATGGCCGCGTAGTAGCAGGTCTCGAAGTGCAGGAACTTGTACCAGCCCAGACAGCCCCAGTTGCGGCCGTAGAGCGTGTCGGCGCCGATCAGGTTGAGCGCGCCGGCGACGATCCGGTCGCCGTCCTCGGCGATCACCAGGGCGACCCGGTCGCCCAGGCGTTCCTGCAGCAGCTCGAAGAATTCCCGGGTCAGGTAGGCCTGGCCCCACTTCTTGTCGGAGGTGGCGTGGTAGAAGCGGTAGAAGAGGTCCCAGTGCTGCGGCTTGATGTCCTCGCCACCCAGCACCCGCGTGGTGATGCCGGCTTCGGCGACCTTGCGGCGCTCCTTCTTGATCGCCTTGCGCTTGCGCGAGACCAGCGAGGCGAGAAAATCGTCGAAGGAGGCGAAGTCCCTGTTGTTCCAGTGGTATTGCAGGCCCCGGCGCAGCAGGTAGCCGCTGCGCTTGAAGAGCGCCTGCTCGGCGGCGCTGCAGAAGGTGATGTGCAGCGACGAGACCTCCAGTGAACCCGCCAGTTCCTGGAGCGCCTGGGCGACCGCCGCTTGAATGCCGGCGGCCTCGGGGCCGGGGCGGACCAGCAGGCGCGGGCCCGATACCGGGGTGAAGGGCACCGAGCACTGGAGCTTGGGATAGTACTCGCCGCCGGCGCGCTCGAAGGCGTCGGCCCAGCCCCAATCGAAGACATACTCGCCGTAGGAATGGTTCTTGAGATAAAGCGGCACCGCGGCCACCGTTCGCCCGGCGCCATCGTTCAGCACCAGGTGCTGCGGCACCCAGCCGCTCTCCGCCGTGGCCGAGCCGCTCTCCTCCAGCGCCGCCAGAAAGCCGTGCGAGACGAAGGGGTTGTCGGCGCCGGCGCAGGCGTCCCATTCGGCGGCATCGATCTCCGTCAGGCTCGCGACCGTGCGCAGGGTATAGGCTTCACCGCTGTCGGGCATGGTCAAAGGATGGGGGCTGAGCGGGCGGGTGACAAGATCTCTTGCCAAGACACACAATTTTTCGGCCGCGGCTTGACAATTCGACTCTTTAGGTGCATATGCACGTTATGACCGACCACCGCCCCGAGCCTGACCGAAACGCCGCCGAGACGGACTCCGACATGGATCTGTCGCTTTGTATCTGCGCCAACCTGCGGAAAACGACCCGGGTGGTGACCCAATTCTATGACGGCGCCCTGCACCCGACCGGCCTTCGGGCCGGGCAGTTCACCCTCTTGGCCGTGCTCGCCAAGCTGGGCGACATGCCCTTGACCCGTTTGGCCGAGGTGCTGGTCATGGACCGCACGACCTTGAGCCGCAACCTCAAGCCACTGGTCGCCAGGGGGCTGATCTCGAACGACAGCGACGCGGATCAGAGGGTGCGCAGGGTCGGCTTGACCGGCGAGGGAACGAGGCTCTTTGAAGCGGCGCTTCCTCTTTGGCGACAGGCCCAGTCGCGGTTCTTTCAGGGCCTTGGGCCCGAGGGCGCGGCGGCTCTCCTCGAAGATCTTTCGGCAACCCTCTCCGTGACCAGGGATCGGTGATTCCTTTTTTTGACTTGGAATGTGTATATACACTTATAGAAAGGAATTCGTATCATGGAACCCCGTCATCAATCCATCGCCTGGCCCTTGCCACAAAAGATCGCCTTGGCCGGACTCTTGCTGTTCGGTCTCGTGGCCGCCTATGTCATCGGCGCCGGGCAGTTCCTGATGAACGAACAGCCGTCCTTCTTCGCGCCGATAGCGGCCACGGCGGCGATCCCGGTCGCGCTCTTCCTGGCCGGCTATGCGTTCTCGGCCCGCTTTCGAGACTTCGTGCTGGCGCAGGACCTGCGCCGGCTCACCATGCTTCAGGCCTGGCGGGTGGTCGGTTTCACCTTTCTGCCGCTCTATGCCTTCGGCCATCTGCCCGGGCTCTTCGCCTGGCCCGCCGGGCTCGGCGACGTGGCGGTCGGTATCGCCGCTGTCTTCGTCATTGCCCGCCTGGACCGCGATGCCGATTTTGCCTCGACCCCGCGTTTCGTGACCTTTCATCTCATGGGCCTGCTCGATTTCGCCGTCGCGATCGGGACCGCCGGGCTCGCATCGGGCGCCTTTCCGTTTCTGACCGGGGACGGTGTCACCAGCGCCGCCATGGACGTCTGGCCGCTCAACATCTTCCCCAGCTTTTGGGTGCCGGCCTTCATCATTCTGCACTTGATGGTGCTCTTGAAGGTGCGCCATATGCGCCGGCTCGAGAACCAGCCGGTCCCAGGGACGCCGCAAGCCGCCTGACGCTCGCTGGCGGGCGTCGCGCCGGACGCGCGGCGCCTGCCGGCAGGCGCGGTCAGGTGACCTGGTAGACCCAGATGTCGTGTTCCAGGTCGGGTTCGCCCTTGGGCATGATGTGGATCGCGCGTTCGGCCTCGACCAGGCGCCAGAGACCCTTCGCCACCAGGTCGTCCTGGATCTCCTTAAATCCCTGTGTCTGGTAGATCTCGGTCATGAGGGTAAAGACGATCGGTCCGCCGGGCTTGGTGATCCGCACCAGGTCGCGCAGGCTGGCGGCCGGGGCGTGGCCCTGGGTCAGGGTGCCGATGCAGAGCGTGCCGTCGAAGTGCTGGTCGGGAAAATCCAGCGGCTCGCCCATGACCATGCGGCGCAGCTCGCCATAAAGGTTCTTCTTGCGGGCCGCCGCCAACATGCCCTCGGACATGTCGATGCCGGTGATCCGGGAGATGCCCGCCGCGCGCAGGGCCTCGCCCACCAGGCCGGTGCCGACCCCCGCATCGAGGACATGGGCATCGAGAACAGGGGCGTCGAGGACTCTGGGGTCCGATTCCAGGAGCGGCATCGTTTTCGCCACCGCCAGGCGCGGCGCGACGTAGCCGAAGTCCCGGGTCAGATCGGCGTCGTAGTCCGCGGCCCAACGGTCGTAGCAGGCCTCCAGCTCGGCCTGGCTGCGCGCCTCGTAGACCCAGCGCACCCGTTCGTGGGAGGCCGGCGGCTGGTCCCCTTTGGACGCCAGCGTCTTGGGGCGCTTGGTCATGAACGGTCAGTTTCTCGGGCCCTGGGCCGCGTCCTTGTAGAAGAATTCGTGCTGGATTTCGATCACCCGCTTGAACAGCGCGATGCCCTCCGGGTCGAACTCCCGCTTGGGCCGCGGCATCAGCTCGAAGTGGCCATAGCGGTCCTCGCCGCGCACCAGTTGGGCGAAGTCCTTGTGGCCGACGACCTGGCGCATGGCGGGGGTGATGTAGCGCATCGCCAGCCCGACCCGCCAGCCGTCGGTGCTGTTGGGCCCCGAGGCGTGGAACATGCGGCCGTGATGCAGCGAGAACTGACCGGGCTCGAGGCAGACCGGAATGGCGGCGGCCTCGTCGACCTCGACCGCGATCTCCTGGCCCCGCGACAGCAGGTTTTCGTCTGCGAAGGTGTCGCGGTGCGGCACGATCTCCCGGTGGTGCGAACCCGGTATGAAGCGCATGCAGCCGCTCGCCTCGGTGACCGGCGAGAGCGCCAGCCAGACGGTGATCTCTTCGGTGCTGTCGAGACCCCAGTAGGTCAGGTCCTGGTGCCAGGAGATGTAGTGCGGGCTCTGGGGCTCCTTGAAGAAAAAGCCGGCGCTCCAGAGCAGCAGGTCGGGGCCCATGATGGTCTCGACGGCATCGAGGATGCGCGGGTCGTTGGCCAGCGCGTCCACGAAGGGAAAGGCCAGCTGGGCCTGGCTAAAGAGCAGGCTTTTGACCTCACCGCCCTGGCGGTGGATGTCGATTGCCCGCTCGCCGGCCGTCATGGCCTCGGCGGGGTCGAGCAGGGCGAAGGGAAAGACGTAGCCGTCGCGCGCGTAGCGGGCGGCGATCTCGGTGGCATCGGGGTCCGAAGGCGAAAGGCTCCGGGCGGTCTGTGCAGGCATGGTCTCTTGTCCCACCGAGGTGTCGCGCTGCGGCAAGACTGGACCCATGGGAGATTCGAAATCAACGATAAAATCGTGGCCCCGGGCGTTAATGCTCGAGCGGCCCCAGGGTGGTGGCATAGCGGGCCAGACAGGCCAACCCAAAGGGCGTCGGTGCCAGCGCCGGCGCGCGGTCATGAACCGGCCCCAGGCCAAGCCTGAGCGCCGCCAGGCGCTTGCCGTAGCACATCAGGTTGTCGAGGGACTGGAAGATGAAAACCAGGGTCGGCAGGATCTCGCGGTAGAGACGCTCGGCGGCGGCTTCGCTGGTCTCGTCCCCGGCCCTCATCAGGTCGAAGATCCGCGCCTGGCGGTCGCAGGTCTCGGTGCTGGGGATCATGCCGGCACAGCCGGCCCGCAGATTGTCGAGCAGCTCCAGCCCGGCGCGGCCGTTGAAGATGGCCAGGCCGCCCTCGGTGACCTCGTGGATCTGCTTCATGTCGAGGGCCGGGCCCTCGGCCTTGATCAGGGTGAAGTGGGCGTGGCGCTCGGCCAGCCGGGCGATGCTGGCGGGCGACAGGCCGGTGCCGATGATGTCCGGCGCGTTCTGGATCGCCACCGGCAGGTCGGTCTCGGCCATCACGGCGCTGAAGAAGTCGAACAGCTCGGGCTCGGCGATGGTCCGGCTCGGCGGTTGCAGGATGACCCACTGGGCATCGTGGTCGGCGGCCAGGCGCAGCTTTTCGGTTTGCGCCGCGACACTGGGCCCGGCCACGGTCATGGCGAAGGGCAGGCGGCCAGACAGATCCTCGGCGAGCCAGGCCACCAGGTCGCCCTGTTCGTCCCGGGACAGCTTGCCGACCTCGGTCGCCAGGCCGAGGATCGCCACGCCGTGGACGCCGGCCGCATTGCAGGCCGCGACCTGGGTCCGCAGGGCGCCCCGGTCGAGGCTGCCGTCGGCGTTGAAAAAGGCATAGAGCATCGGATAGATGCCCCTGGGTTTGAGGTCGTCCATGCTGCTTCCCCTTTACGGCGCCCCCTTGACGGCGTCGTTCCCATTGCCAGTCTGTTTCGCGTTCGAGTCCCTCATCCTAGTTGTCACCCCGGAAAATCCCATAAGGGATTTTCCGGGGTCTCGGGCCGGAGGGGCGGCGGCAGGACAGTGTGTTTGAGAAACGGGGGGAGACCATGACCGATCTGGATCTTTGCTACATGAGCGCGACCGAGGCGATCCGCCGCTTCAAGGATCGCTCGCTCTCGCCGGTCGAGCTGATGCAGGCGATCATCGCCCGGGCCGAGGCGGTGGAGCCAACCTGCAACCTCTTCACCCACAGCTACTTCGAGCAGGCCCTGGCCCAGGCGCGCAAGGCCGAGGCCAAGTACGCCAAGCCGGGCGGCCGGGTCGGGCTGCTGGAAGGCATCCCGGTCGCGATCAAGGACGAGAACACCATAAAAGGCCAGAACACCACCTCGGGCTCGCTGATCTACAAGGATAAGATCGACGACAAGACCTCGCTCTCGGTCGAGCGCATCATGCGCGCCGGCGGCATCGTCCACGCCCGCTCGACCTGCCCGGAGTTCGCCTGCGCCGGGGTGACCCACTCCAAGCTCTGGGGGGTCTCGCGCAACCCCTGGAACCGGGACTTCACCACCGGCGGTTCGTCGGGCGGGGCCGGCGGGGCCCTGGCCGCCGGCACCACGACCCTGGCCAACGGGTCGGACATCTGGGGCTCGATCCGCATGCCGGCCTCCTGCTGCGGCGTGCTGGGCTTCAAGCCGCCCTACGGCCGGGTCCCGGAAGACATCCCCTTTAATCTCGATCCCTACTGCCACGAAGGACCCCTGGCGCGGACCGTGGCCGATCTGGCGCTGCTGGAAAACGTCATGGCCGGGCCCCACCCCCAGGACATCACCACGGTGAAGCCCAAGCTGACCATTCCCCGCGAACTGAAGGGCATCGAGGGCTGGAAGATCGCCGTCTCGATGGATCTCGGCTATTTCGAGGTCGACCCCGAGGTGGTTGCCAACACCGAGGCGACGCTGCAGACCTTCCGCGATCTGGGCGCCACGGTGGAGCAGGTCGACCTGGGCTGGAGCGAGACCACCCTGACCGCCGCCTCGAACCACCTGGGCCATCTCTTCGGCACCCTGGTCGGGCTCCATCTGGCGCGCCACCGCGAAACCATGACCAACTACGCCCGTTCGTTTGCCCAGTTCGGGCGCTCGATCACCGCCGAGGACTACTTCGAATCCACGGTGATCGCCGGCGAGATGTACGCGACCCTGGGGCCGTTGCTGCAGAACTACAACCTGCTGATCTGTCCCACCATGCCGCTGCCCGCCGTGGCCGCCGACTACGATCCGGGGATCGGCGGTGTCGCGATCAACGGCAAGCCGGTGCATCCGATCTGGGGCTGGTGCATGACCTATCCCTTCAACGTGATGAGCCGCTGCCCGGTCATGTCGGTGCCCAGCGGTTTCGCCGGCAACGGCGTGCCCACCGGCATCCAACTGGTCGGGCGGACCTTCGACGATGTCAGCGTTTTTCGCGCCGCCGCCGCCCTGGAGCGCGCCCGCCCGCTCTACGATACCCCGGAGCGCCGGCCGGCGGTTTGAGGGGCGCGGGTGGGATGGCACTTGCAATTCCGGTCGGATTTCATTATATAACTAGTCTGACTAGTCAATCTTGAGGATCATCGCGATGAAATGGCAATTGCAAGCGGCGAAGGCGAAGTTCAGTGAAGTGGTGGAACTCGCCCTGACCGAGGGCCCCCAATTTGTCACTCGGCACGGCAAGGATGCGGTGGTGGTGGTCTCTGCCGTGGACTACGCGGCGGTGCGGGAGCCGAAGCGCAGCTTTAGGGATCATCTTCTGGCCATACCGAAGGCCGATCTCGATATTGCGCGCGATAAGGAGCCTGCAAGGGACATCGATTTGTGAGTTATCTGTTGGACACCTGCGTCGTGTCGGAGCTAACCCGACCCCGTCCGGATAGCGGTGTCGTGGATTGGCTGGGCGGCCAGCAAGATGACAATATTTGTCTAAGCAGCATTACGGTTGGAGAGCTGGTGCAAGGCATCGCTTTCCTGCCGGCAGGACGGAGGCGTCAGGGTCTTGAGGATTGGTACCATCTGACGATACGCGATTTCGAAGGCTCTGTGGTCGCCTTTGACCAACCCGTGGCCGAGACCTGGGGCCGCCTTGTGGCAGGTTCACGTCGGCGCGGCCGTAGCCTTCCGACGATTGACAGTATGTTGGCGGCCACGGCCTTGTTCCACGGATTGACAGTTGTCACCCGCAACGTCGCGGACTTCGGTGGTCTGGGTATCGATGTTCACAATCCGTGGGCGGCTTGATGCACCGTCGGTTGGGTTGTCCAACGGACAGTGAACGACCAGGAAGACAGGGAAGATTGAGTCGATCCCAATCAGTCCAAAGGAGTTTGTCCTATGAAGATCGACGGCGGCTGCCATTGCGGGGCCATCACCTACGAGGCCGAGATCGACCCGGAGAAGGTCGGCATTTGCCACTGCACCGATTGTCAGACCCTCTCGGGAACGGCCTTTCGCACCATCCTGCCGATACCCGCGGCCAACTTTCACCTTCGGTCGGGAACACCCAAGATCTATGTGAAACTCGGCGATAGCGGCGCCAGGCGGGCCCAGGCCTTCTGTGGCGACTGCGGCGCGCCGATCTATGCCAGCGACGCCGTGCCGGCGCCCGCGGTCTACAATCTGCGCCTGGGGACCGCGCGTCAGCGCGACGAGTTGCCCCCCAAGTGGGAAGTCTGGTGCCGATCGGCGCTGCCCTGGCTGCCGAAGATGGAGGCCCTGCCGAAAAAGGAAAAGCAGTAGCGCGCCCTTCGCAGCGAAGTCCCGGGCCTGTCCCTTGGCGCCCGACTTTGACCCCCCGTGGAGCAGGCCCTATAGTTTCCACAACGAGAATTTCAACGAGAAGAGGGGGGAACAATCGGGGTGGACCCCAATCAGTTCTACGATGAAATGCGCGGCCTGGGCGGCACGCAAGCCGGCGATGAAATCCGCGTCCCCTACCGGGCCTATGCCAACTGGCTGAAGGGTATCAGCCCCGAGGTTCTGGCCCAAAAACGCCTGGAGGCCGACGCGCTCTTCCGCCGCCTCGGCATCACCTTTCTGGTCTACTTCGAGGGCTCGGCCGCCGAGCGCCTGATCCCCTTCGATATCCTGCCGCGCATCCTCTCGGCCGCCGAATGGCGCCGCCTTGAGCAGGGCTCGATCCAGCGGGTCCGGGCCATGAACGCCTTTCTGAACGACATCTATCATGGGCGCGAGATCTGCCGCGCCGGGATCGTGCCGGAACAATTGATCCTGGAGAACGAGGCCTACCGGCCCGAGGCTCACGGCATCGACCTGCCCCACGGGGTCTACGCCCACATCGCCGGCATCGACATCGTGCGGGTCGGCGAGGACGAGTTCCACGTGCTGGAGGACAACCTGCGCACCCCCTCGGGCGTCTCCTACATGCTGGAGGACCGGGAGGTCATGACCCGGCTCTTCCCCGAGCTCTTCGAGCGCCTGCCGATCGCGCCGGTCGACAACTACGCCGACCTGCTGCTGCGCTCGCTGCGCTCGGTGGCGCCGGAGGGACGCGACGATCCCAAGGTCGTGCTGCTGACCCCCGGGCGCTTCAACTCGGCTTACTTCGAGCACGTCTTCCTGGCCGAGCAGATGGGCATCGAGCTGGTCGAGGGCCGGGATCTCTTCATCGCCGACGGCAAGGTCATGATGCGCACCACCGAGGGGCCGCAGCAGGTCGATGTGATCTACCGGCGCCTCGACGACGATTTTCTCGATCCCTTGAGCTTCAGGCCCGATTCCATGCTGGGCGTGCCGGGCCTGCTGTCCGTGGTGCGCGAGGGCCGCGTGACCCTGGCTAACGCCATCGGCGGCGGCGTCGCCGACGACAAGGCGGTCTACACCTATGTGCCCGACATCATCCGCTTTTACCTGGGCGAAGAGCCGATTCTCTCGAACGTCCCGACCTACCGCCTGCGCGAGGCCGACGACCTGAAGTACACCCTGGAGCATCTCTCCGAGCTGGTGGTCAAGGAGGTCCACGGCTCGGGCGGCTACGGCATGCTGATCGGCCCGAAGGCGAGCAAGGCCGAGATCGAGGCCTACCGGGCGCGCATTCTGAGCAATCCGGCGGCATTCATCGCCCAGCCGACCTTGGCGCTTTCCACCGTGCCGACCCTGGTGGAGGAGGGGGTCGCGCCGCGCCATGTGGATCTGCGACCCTTCGTGCTGTCCGGCGAGACCACCCGCCTTGTGGCCGGCGCCTTCACCCGCGTGGCCCTGAACGAGGGCTCCCTGGTGGTCAATTCCTCCCAGGGCGGCGGCACCAAGGACACCTGGGTGCTTCAGGACGACGAATCCCTCCAAGACGAGTCCCTCCAAGAAGATGGGGCGGACGGGCCATGCTGAGCCGCAGCGCCGAGGATCTCTTTTGGATGGCGCGCTACGTCGAGCGGGCCGAGAACACGGCGCGGGTGCTGGATGTCTCCAACCGCATGGCGCTGCAGGCCTCGGCCCGGGGCAACGAGGCCCTGCAGTGGCGCCCGGCCCTGCAGATCGGACCCGACCCCGCCGCCTTCGACGCGGCCTATTCGGTCTCGAGCCAGAAGAATGTCATCACCTACATGGCGCTCGACCGCGACAACAGTTCCAGCATTTGGTCCTGCATCAAGGAGGCGCGGGAGAACGCGCGGGCCGAGCGCGCCGCCATCACCACGGAGATGTGGGAAAGCCTGAACCAGACTTGGCTCGACATTCAGGATCTCGACTATGCGGCCCTCGAGACCTGGGGATTTCGCAAGTTCTTCGACTGGATCAAGGACCGCTCGCAGCTCTTCCGCGGTGTCATCCTGGGCACCTTGCTGCAGGACGACGGGTTTCACTTTATCAGGCTCGGGGCCAGCATCGAGCGGGCCGACAACACCGCGCGCATCCTCGACGTGAAGTACCACGTGCTGCTGCCTTCGCCCCACGACGTGGGCGGTGCGGTCGACTACTACCAATGGGCGGCGCTGCTGCGCTCGGTTAGCGCCTTTTCCGCCTATCGCCAGGTCTACCGGGATTCGATCACCCCAACGCGGGTCATTGAACTCCTGATTCTGAATTCCGACTTGCCGCGGTCTCTGATGGCCTGCCACAACCAGATCGACGAGACCCTGGAGCGGCTGGTCGGGACGCGAAAACTGGAATGCCGCCGCCTGGCCGGCGAATTGAACGCGATGCTGCGCTTCGGGCGCATCGACACGCTGATCGCCGGGGGACTGCACGAGTTTCTCGAGGACTTCATCCTGCGCAACAACCACCTGGGCGGTCAGATCCAACGCGACTTCATGATGTCCGAAGTGGTCGAAGTGGACTAGATTTGGGGCTGACCCGCTTGTCCAGCCAACCCAACAACCGCCCGCAACGGGAAACCGCACATTGCATATCGCGATCCGCCACGAAACGACCTACCGCTATGCCCAGGTGGTGACCGCCGGTGTCCAGTACTTGCGCCTGACGCCGCAGAACACCGCCTCCCAGCAGGTTCTGCGCTGGGCCGTGAGGGGTCCGGGCCAGCCGGTGCCCTGGCGCGACGAGCATGGCAACAGCTGTCACAGCGTGACCCTGGCCGGCGTCCGTCAGGCGATCACCGTCATCGCCGAAGGCGAGCTGGAGACCCGCTCCACCGACGGCGTGCTGCCCATGGACGAGGGCCGCGACCTGCCGACGGGGGCCTACCTGCGCCAGACCCCACCGACCGCGCCAAGTGCGGAGATGATCGCCTTCGCCGAGGGCCATCGACGGGCCATCGAAGCCGACCAGATTGCCGGCAGTCACGAGCTGATGATGGCGATCAGAGGGACGGTGGCCTATGAAGAAGACACCACCGAGGTCGACACCACCGCCGCCGAGGCCTTTGCCACGGCGACCGGCGTGTGCCAGGACCACGCCCATATCTTTCTGGGCTGCGCCCGTCATCTTCGGTTGCCGGCGCGCTACGTCAGCGGCTACCTGGCGAGCCAGGACGGCGGGCCCGGTCTCCATGCCGCGAGCCACGCCTGGGTCGAGGCCCAGGTGCCGGGTCTGGGCTGGGTCTCCTTCGATCCGGCCAATGGCGTCTCGGCCGACGAGCACTACGTCCGCCTCGCCGTCGGCCTCGACTACAACAAGGCGGCCCCGATTCGCGGCATCCGCCATGGTGGCGCGGGCGAGGCGCTGGAGGTCTCGGTCCAGATCCAGGGGCAACAGTAGCGCCGGCAACAGGATCGGTTGCCCGGTTGCGGGGACGCGCGGCTTTGCCTACATTGCCCGAGCTTGCCATGGCCTTTCAGCACCGGGGGGAATTCGGTGGTTCCTAGATGTCATTTCCGGCGTGCGTTGCGCCTCTTTTCGATTCCGGGGCTGGCCGTCTTGGTCGCGGCTGTCTTGGCCGGTCCTGTGAGGGCGCAAGACGAGACGCCGCGCGGCGCGCCCTCGGCGGTCTCGGAGACCCGCATCGGCGCGATGGCTCACGATGTGCCGATCTTTGGCGGCAACGACGAGGACGGCGTCAACGTCAATGCTGAAATCCTCTTCACGTCGCCCGACTTCATGCAGTTCCTTTGGTCGCCGCGCCCCCACATCGGCGGCAGCTTCAACACCTCGGGCGATACCAGTCAGGCCTACATCGGGATGACCTGGGACTTCGATCTGACCGACTCGATCTTTTTCGAGGGCAGCCTCGGCGGCGCGATTCACGACGGCAAGCTCAATGACCAGGCCGGCAACAATCGAAAGGCGCTGGGCTGCCGGGTCTTGTTCCGCGAATCCCTGGCCCTGGGCTGGCGCTTCAACGAACATCACTCGCTCTCGCTCATGCTCGACCACATCTCCAACGCTAGCCTTTGCAAGAACAATGAAGGCCTCGACACCCTTGGCCTGCGCTACGGCTACAAGTTCTGACCGTTCGAG
Source organism: Kiloniellaceae bacterium (assembly GCA_021776195.1). The sequence continues at coordinate 25,566 of JAJFGK010000120.1, forward strand.
CCATCGCGGGCCTCAACGAGCAATCGTTCCGCCCGAGTCGCTCGGCCCGAACCCCGAACATGTTCGGCCGAGATGCGATTAACCAATTGATCGCAATAAGTTGATAGTCCTATCGCGAGGTCGGCGAAGATCCCTTGTCTCCGCCTCGCGGCTGGGCAATTCTCCCGCCTCTCGACGATCTCATTGATGGCTCCATTGAAGACGAGGAAACCGGCTCATGACCTATTGCTGTGCCATGCTGCTGGGCGAAGGGCTGGTCCTGGCCTCGGACTCCCGCACCAACGCCGGCGTCGACCGGGTCTCGACCTTTCGCAAGATGTTCACCTTCTCGCGCCCCGGCGAGCGGGTCCTGGCCCTGGTGACCGCCGGCAATCTCTCGATCACCCAGTCGGCCGTCAGTCTGCTGGAGGCGGGGCTGGACGGCGGCGATCCGGCGGCCCCGGATCTCTTTGCCGCCGAAAATCTCTTCGAGGCGGCCCGGATGGTCGGTGACGCCTTTCGGACGGTCCGCGCCCGCGACGGCGAGGCGTTGGAGGGGCATGGCGTGCACCTGGGGGCCGAGGCCCTTTTCGGCGGCCAGGTCCGCGGTGAGCGGCCGCGCCTGTTCCGCCTCTACGAGGCCGGCAACTTCATCGAGGCGACGCCCGAGACGGCCTACTTCCAAATCGGCGAGAACAAGTATGGCAAGCCGATTCTCGACCGCATCGTGACTCCCGATCTACGCCTCGAGGCGGCCGCCAAGTGCGCCCTGATCTCGTTCGATTCCACCATGCGCTCGAACATCTCGGTCGGCCCGCCGATCGACCTCTTCGTCTATCGCCGGGACGCCCTGCAGGCCGGTGCGCGGCTCACCCTGGAGGAGCGCGACCCCTATCTGACCGCCCTGGGCGATGCCTGGGGCGCCGGCCTGAAATCCGCCTTCGACGCGCTGCCCGGCCTCGGCGAGCGGCTGTCCGAGACCACGACCCCGGCGCTCCGGGAAGTCACTTAACTTCGCCGGCAGGCCGTCGCGACGGGGCTGAGATCCCCCGGGCATTCCTTATGACCGCTGGAAGATCTCTGCTAGGCTCGACCTCGGTCGGGTGAGGCTCGAGGACAGCACCAGTGAAACAAAACAACATCCTGATTATTATGACGGACGAACAGGCGCGCGACGGCGTGTCCTGTTACGGCGGGGTGGCCCAGACCCCCAACATCGATCGCCTGGCGGCGCGGGGCACGAAGTTCGAAAACGCCTACACGCCCTCGCCGATCTGCGTACCGGCCCGCGCGGCCTTCCAGTCCGGGCGCTATGTCTTTCAGAACCGCTGCTGGTCCAACGCGCAGCCCTACTGCGGCGACCCGCCGGGCTGGGGCCACAGACTGCAGGCGGAAGGCTGCGAGACCCTGTCGATCGGCAAGCTGCATTACCGGGGCAGCGAGGACAACAACGGCTTCCAACAGGAACTCGAGCCGCTTTATGTGCGCGGCGGCGAGGGCTGGGTCTATGGGCTGCTGCGCCGCCAGGACCACACCGCCTATAACGCGAGCGCGCTGGCCACGCAGATCGGTCCCGGCGAGGACGACTATTCCGACTATGACCGGCGGGTGCGCGACAAGGCGGTCGACTGGCTGACGACAGAAGGCGCGCGCGAGCGGGACAAGCCCTGGGCGCTTTTCGTTTCCTTCCTGCGACCGCACTATCCCCTGACCTGCCCCAAGGCCTACTTCGACCTCTACGATCCGGCGCGGATCCCCAAGGCCCGCAACGCCGGCTATGCCACTGAGTTCCGGCACCCGGTGCTGAACGCCTTTCGCAGCTACAACTGCTACGACGACTATTTCGGCGCCGGAGAATCCGGCGAGCGGCAACGGCAGATCGCCAGGGCCTCCTACTACGGCCTCTGCAGCTTTGTCGACGATCTGATCGGCAATGTGCTGGGCGCCCTGGAGCAGGGCGGCGGGCTGGAGGACACCACGGTCCTCTTCGTGACCGACCACGGCGAGCTGAACGG
>JAJFGK010000013.1 GCA_021776195.1 Kiloniellaceae bacterium
CCACCGGAGGCCGCGATCTTTTACCCGCTGGCTGCGTTCCGCGCTGCTTGTGGTGCGCAAGCACCACGGCGCACCACGCGCCTTGCCAGCGGGTAAAATCTTCGCGGTCATATGGGTTCCTATTTACGCTCATTGGTATTATTCTCCGCGAACCTTTACAGGATCGCCTCGTATTCCCTCAAGCGCCGGGCGCAGGCCATTGCCTGCCTGGTTGTCCTCGCTAACGCTGCGGTCGCGCTTGCCTCCTCGCGAGCAGATGGGCCGTTCCCTCACCCGTCGGACCCAGTCCCTATCCCAACTTCGCGCATCGGGCCACCCGGGCAGAGACAGGTCGGTCACACCGGCAGAATGGCGAATTGGCCTTGATCGGGCGCCGCCTCCGCCGCCTGGACCTCCAGCACCAACTTGAAGCCGAGACGGGCCTCGAGATCGGCCCGGGCGGCGCCGGCGGGGCCCTCCTGAAGGGCGGCGATCACCGCCGCCGGCGCGCGCAGCGCGAGCGGCCGGCCGGGGTGGCCGCGGGCCGCGGCCGGGAGGGCGCGCAGGGCTTCGAAAGCCAGGGTCGCCGGGCGCTTGCGGCGGCCCGAGCCGTCCTCGCCCGCCGGCTCGGTCAGTATCTCGTGCAGCGCCGGACGGGCCCGGCGGCGCTGGATCTCGACCAGGCCGCTGGCGCTCATGCCCAGCACCTGGACCGGCTGTGGGTCGCGGTTGAAGAATCGCCGCAACGCGCCGACGAAGGCCTGGCGCGCGGCCCGGTCGCCGGCCTCCAGGAAATCCACGACGATCAGCCCGGAGAGCGCCCGCAGGCGGACCTGGCGGACCAGGGCGGCGGCCGCCTCCTTGTTGACCTGCCGGGCCAGGCGGGCGGCCCCGCCCGATCCACCGCCCGGCCCCGAGGCGCCCCCGCTGTCGACATCGACCGCCACCATCGAGCTCACCGGCTCGATCGTCAGGCCGCCGCCCGAGGGCAGCGCCACCCGGGGCAGCAGCAGGCTGTCGATGGCCGCCTCCAGACCGGCGCGCTCGAAGAGGCTTTCGGGACCCTGGTAGAGGGTGACGGCCGGCGCCGCCTGGCCGCCCGCCGCCAGGGCCGGATCGCGGGCGATCGCCTGGTAGGCGGCCAGACCCTCGACCAGAATTTCCACCGGGCGGTCCTCGGGCCGCGCGCGCAGCAGGGTCGTCACCGCATCGGCCCCGCGGCTCAGCAGACCGGGCCCGCCGGACTCCGGTCCGGCCGGGCCGGCGGCGGATGGGTCGGCCAGGCGGGCCATGTCTGCCGGGCCCAGCTTGGCCGTCACCTTGGCCGCCTTGCCGCCGCCACCCGCGCGGGTCACCCGCACGGTCACGGCCTCGCCCTCGACCAACGGCCTCGCCGTCTTGTCCCCCGCCGTCTTGTCCCCCGCCATTTTGTCCCCCGCCATTTTGTCCAGGGGCAGGAAGCCGGCCGGCTGTCCGTCCCTGGGACCCAGCGCCAGGAAGGCGGCCTCCAGGCCGCGCTCGACGCGGGTCACCCGGGCACGGTAGAGGTCGCCGGCCTGGGGCGGCGCGTCGGCCCGCTCGATGAAGAGATCGCGCAGGCTCGCGCCCAGATCCTTCTCCTCCATGATGTCTTCCAGACTGGCCCCAGTGCATTCGTCTCCCGCCACCAGGGCGACCCGCCGCTCGCCGGGCAGGGCCGAGACCAGCAGCCGCGCCTGCCCGCCGCCCGTCACTCAGGGGCTCCGCGGCGCGGGGCGGTGGAAGCCGAGGCCCTCGAGCAGCGTCAGGGTCTCGACCAGCGGCAGGCCGACGACGTTGGGATAGGAGCCGTTCAGCCAGGGAACGAAGGCCGCGGCCAGACCCTGGATCGCATAGCCGCCGGCCTTGCCCTGCCACTCGCCGCTGGCGATGTAGTCGGCGATCGCCCCCTCGCTCAGCCGCTTGAAGGCGACCCGGGTGGTGACCACCCGTTCGCCCGTGCGGCCGTCCGGCGCGGCGACGGCGACCGCGCCCAGCACCCGGTGGCGGCGGCCCGCGAGCAGCCCCAGGCAGCGCCGGGCCGTGGCCGCGTCCTCGGCCTTGGGCAGGATCCGCCGGCCCAGGGCGACCACCGTGTCGGCGGCCAGCAGGAAACAACCGGGGTGGGCCGGCCGGGCCGCGGCCAGTTTCGCCCGGGCCATGCGCCGGACGTAGTCCATCGGCAGTTCATCGCGGCGCGGCGTCTCGTCGATATCGGCCGGCGCCACGGCAGCGGGCTCGATCCCGACCTGGCGCAACAGATCCAGGCGGCGCGGCGAGGCCGAGGCCAGGACCAGGCGTCGGTCAGCTTCGCCCGCCGGACAGGAACCGGCCTGAGGCGCGCTGGGATCGGCTGTCGAGGGCGCGGCCACGGCCGGTCGCCGACGGGGCTATTTGAAGCGGAAGGTGATGCGGCCCTTGCTCAGATCATAGGGCGTCATCTCGACGGTCACGCGATCGCCGGCCAGCACGCGGATGCGGTGCTTGCGCATTTTGCCGGCGGTATGAGCCAGCACCTCATGCTCGTTGTCGAGCTTCACGCGGAACATCGCGTTGGGCAGCAGTTCGGTCACCGTGCCCTGAAATTCAAGCAGATCTTCCTTTACCATGCCTTCGGTCTCAAGCCCTCATTCGCCGGGGTGTCATGCGCCGCTTCGTGCTCCGCGCCCTTGTCCGGCATGCATCCCTTGTGTGTCAAACGCCCGGTCCCGGCGCTATCAGGGACCAGGCGCGCGCGGACTATACAAGAAAGAAACTCGCCCGACAAACGATCTGGCGAGCAACGCTGCGGACCGCCGCAGGCGCCATACCCCGGAGCCGAAGGAGGTGCCTCCGGTTTGCCGTAGGGACCGCTGGATCACCTGCTTGCGAGCCGATCAATGATCCACGATCGCCCTGAGACCCGTTGCGTACTTGGAATGGCGGCAGGCCCGTAAAGGAATATCGTTCACCAGTGAGCGCACCCACCCGATCTCTTCCGGCGCAAACTTGAGCTCCAGCACCACGTGAGGCATGTCGACCCCAGGCCGCCTGAACTCCGGCCCATTTCCGTAGCGCTGGTCCTGGTAACCGATATGACGATCAATGGTTGCCCGCAGGCGGCCATCGGGCGATTCGAAGTAGCTGCGGCGATAGCGAACGATCAAGATCGGAAGAGGGTACTGTTCCAGCCAGGCACGCGCGTCGGGCCCGGCCTGGTGACGGATCTCCGCAGTGATGTTGCGCCAGGTCCGGACCGCCTGGAGCGTCCCGCCCATGATCTTGGCGCGGTCTTTCCATCCCAAGCCGGTGCGTTTCGATTTGAGCTCCAGGCAACCGTCGGACAACGGCGCCGTCTCACCATACCAGCGATACCGCAGCTTGCGCCGCTGGCTGATGCCAGAAACGTTTTCCTCGTAGCAGCGATAGTCGTTGGTATCGAAATAGAGACTGTTGATCCATCGATCCGGATGATGGGGCACCAGGGGCGCGGCAAGCCTGGTGACGCAAAACCGTAAAGCATCCAGGTGTTGCGCCGCCGCAACGAACTTGATCTCGAAGCGCGCAGCTGCCGGGTCCGGGAACTTGGCATCGAGTGCCCGAGCTGGCCAAATCATAGGTTAGGAATTCGCGACTGATCGAGGAAGGTCACATTGACCTGAGGAAAGGCCGCGCGCAGATCAGTACTCAGTTGTGACAGGGCCTGCGTGTCGGAAATATGAAGCATGTAGGTCGCCTCAAGCGATCTGCCCCTGATGTCGAAGCGCCGCAGATCGGCCTGCGCCGCGTGTTTGCCGATCAGATCGTTGATCTGTTGCAACAGGTTGTCGGCCTCGACGTTCTCCTCCATGACCGCTTCAATCGACAAGAACAGGTTTTTTGCCGAACTCGATTTTTGACTCAACTGTACCGCGGCGACAACTGCCAGGATCAAGGCGGTCGCCACGACGGTCGCCAGCGTCTGCCCTGCGCCCAACCCCAGTCCGACGGCGATCGCTGCAAAGAGGTATGCTAGTTCTTCCGGCTCTTTGATCGGCGTGCGAAAGCGGACAATCGACAGAGCGCCCACCAAGCCCAGGGACAGCGCGAGCGAAGACTTCACCACCGAGATGATCAGTACTGTGATCATGCAGATAAATGGAAAGACCAAGGAAAAATCGCGCCGATTGGAAAGTGTAGAGCCGAACCGGATAAAATGCCATCGAAGCAACAATGAGATTACGCCGCCCACGGCCAAGTTCAACAAGAGTACCGATAGAGGAAGTGGCTCGAAACTTCCGAACTCCAGCTCTTGTAGCAAGGCATTCTCCCAGGAATGGATCGGACCGCGATGGGGACGAAACTGTGGAGCAAGAAGACTCGCGTTGCAAATCTAGCCAAGGGAGAACTGCCACCGGATTTCACAGGCCGCTAAATGCACTATTGCCCGGCATTATCGCCAAGCGGACACTTGCCCTTCAACCAGGATTCTTGCGCATGACAGTTCTGTAGAGGGTGTCGACATCGAGGTTTTCGGTCGGGATCGGAGCACCCTCGAGAAGAAGGGAGCTTCCGCTTTGAACTATCGCCTCGTTGGCTGTGTCGACGAATTCGATCGCCTCCGCGGTCAGGGCCGCCGGCCCATACTCAAGCTTCTTTCGATAGGCCATGAGGCCCGCGACCCGCGCAGCGACCACCCGGGAATCGACAATTGTCAGGTCCGAGGCATCCTTGGTGGCTGCGGCAACCAGGGTGTGTGCGATGGTCAGGTTCCGTGCTTTCATCGAACTCCCCTCCCCGACGGAAAGGCCCTTGTCGGAGACACCGTCGATACTTGTCGATTCCACCGTGACCGAACTTCCGGCAATATCGACCGCATCGCCGCCGCCCAATCGGCCAATGTCGGAAAACCGGCTGCCCGTAACCAGACCATCCGAAAAGTCCACGTCGAGGGCATCGGATGCAGTGTTCGAGAAGTCCGTGTCGATCACCTCGAAGGCAGAACTGACGATGTTCAGGGCATCTTCGCCGTCGTGGCCGGTAAAGGCGCTCGAATGGATTTGCACCGGGCTCCGATAGAAGGTCACACCTCCGGTCAGGGCCCAATGGCGCCGCCCAAGGCTCTTGGTGTGACGAACCACGACGTTTCGCCAGACCGAAAGACCTCCAGCATCGAGGACGACCACCCCGTCCCAAGGCCTTTCGGGTCCGCCGACCGCCTCGAGCAGGACCGGCGCGTCTTCCTGACCGAGGAACCGCAGCGGGCCATGGCTCACGATCGCCGCTCCAGAGAAGAATCGCAGCCGCGTGGGGCCGACGATGTGAAGACTGTAGCCGTTGGGAACGACGATATCATCGCTCACCTGCCAGGTCCCCGCCGCGACCGTCAAGATACGCGCCGAGGGATCCTCGGCTAGGAAACTGTGGGTCGAGAGCTGAACTTCGACTGTCGAGCTGGGCACCGGCGACTCGGCAAGGGCCGACGCGTAAACCACTGCCCTGTGTTGGCGCGGTTCGCCGTCCGGCGCAATCCGGGCGGTTACCATGATCTCGGCAGCCGCTCCCTGTCGAAACTGTTTCAAGTAAATGATTCGGGTTTCCGGCGGGCGTCCGGCGACGTTTGCCGGCAAGACAATGACACTCCCAAGTTTGGGCCCGGCATCACCATTGAGGTAAGTTTCCGTTGATACGTTCGCGTCAACCGATATCCCAAACACTTCAATCGATCGATTGGTCCGGTTCTCCAAAAGCAATGCAGGTCTGCCGTCCTGATCGATCAAGTAGGCGTGCAGAAGCTTGCTGTATCGGTTCATGGTCGGCGGCGCAGGAGATTCCCGGTGAGATCCGGTGCCCCCGTCAACCAGCTCAAGAACGTCTTTCGCCCGGGAAACCAGCCGGTCGAACTGCATCGGGCCAAGAAGCAAGAACTCCTGTCCCAAAATCGTGATATCCGGCACTTCCTTCGCCTTCAACTCGGCGACCAGGGGTCCTTCGATCACACTTCTGGCCATTCTTTCCAGCGATCGACTAAAGGCCCTGTAAACCGGCGGGTCATTCAGCAAAAACCAAGGCAAGTGTTTTTCGACATCCAAATGCCGGTCGACTTCTCGTAGCTGGAAGTTTGAATCGAAACCGATGGGCTCAAGCCTTGCCGAAACTGGATCGAAATAGAATCTGAGGTTGGCCCAAGTCAATCCGTGCTCAGCACCGAAAAGTTTTGCTGCCGCAACGAACCGTCCGAGCTTTTCAACGTCAAATGCGGCGGAGGTCGGAATGGTGCCGCGCATGACGCCTCGCAGCAGACCGACCGCTGCCTCGTAGTTTCTTACGAGCCGTGGTGACTTCAGAACCCTTTTGAATCGAAAACTCTTGATCGAGGCGTTTTGAACAAGCGGGTCGGGGTTACCGCCTAGCCTGTTGGTCCAGATATCAGTCTCATCGAAAGCAATGATGACACTTTCTCTTCGCCCGTTGCGTTCCATTATTTCGTCGGAGAAGTGCTCTTCGAGGGCCATAATCCCGATGTCGCTGCCATTCACCGCCACACGTACAAAAAAGTAACGAGGCACCAAGACACCTTCGCCGCGCAGTACCGACAGGAAGAGGCGCTCGCCCTGATAGGCCCGCGTTCCGGGGTGCTGAATTGAAAAACGGCGCATTGCCAGAATGTGATCGTCGTTACGCACGTGGACGCGAAACGACCACTTGTCGCCCCGCAAATGGTCGACCCAGTCACCCTTCAGGCGAATCTTGACCGGAACGAGGCGATCGTCGATCTCCACGGTGGCTGGGACAAAATCATCCGACTCTTGAATCAATAATCTGCGCTCGATCGCCTCCGAGCGTTTCTCGCCGAGTTTTTGCAAATGTTTGAATTTGATATGAAACCTCAGTGTCGGAACTGCAGGACCGGCAGAGAAGACCGACGAAACCAGACGTTCAAGGACCTCGCCGTACTCGACCGGATTGTCGGGCGACCACCCGAGTGTGATCAGCCGCTCGCCCACGTAATGCCTTATCTGCGATTGAATGGAATCGGGAAAGAGGATGACCGCCATCGACGCCAGGCTCATCGTCAGGACAAGGACCCAGATCAGGGTCGTGCGCCCATCTTTCTTGAGAAGACCGACCATCCGAGGTTTCGATGTAGGCTTGAGCTTCATGGGTGTAAAACACGCCGCTTTCGGTGGCCACAAATTCCCTTAATTCACGAATTTTGAATTCAATTGCAATTTTCTCAGAAATCCGGTTTCAGGTCCAGGGCGAAGCGCGCTTCGATCCGTTTGCGCAGGTGGTCACGAACCTGGCGGTAGGCGTCCAGACGGGTCTCGCGGTTGCCCTCGACGACAGAGGGGTCGAGGGTATTCCAGAACTCGACCTCGCAGGCCATGGTGCGGGTCAGCTCGACCGCCGAGTGCTGCGCCTCGGGCGAGAGCGAGATGATCAGGTCGAAATAGGTGTCTTCCAGATCGTCGAAGGTCTTCGAGCGGTGGCGCGAGATATTGATGCCGATCTCCTCCATCACCTCGACCACGAAGGGATCGATCTCGCCCGGCCGCACGCCCACGGAATCGACATAGACCTTGTGGCCCAGCAAGTGCTTCAACAACCCCTCGCCCATGGGCGAGCGCACCTGATTCATCGTGCAGCAGAAGAGCACGGCGCCGGGAAGATCCTCCATCGCCGGCATCAGCCCCTGATGTGGAGGACGCAGATCAGGGTGAAGAGGCGCCGCGCGGTGTCGAAATCGGTCTCGATCTTTTCGCCGAGGCGTTCGAGCAACAGCTCGGAGCCTTCGTTGTGGAGGCCGCGCCTTCCCATGTCGATGGCCTCGATCTTTGCCGGACTGGCGGTCTTGATGGCCTCGAAATAGGTCTCGCAGATCGCGAAGTAATCGCGCACCACGCGGCGAAAGGGCAGCAGCGGGAGGGTGACCGCGGTCAGGGGTCTGTCGCTCTCGTCGCGGATGCTGAAGACCAGTCGGTTCTCCTCGATCCCCAGGTGCAGGCAGTAGGGGCCGGTGAAGTCGCCCGCCGGGCTGAAGCGGTTGTCCTCCAGCAGGTCGTAGATCGCCACCTGACGCTCATGCTCGATCTCCGGCGAGCGCCGCAGCACCGTCCGTTCGTCCAACTCGATCTTGACCAGGCGCTCCGGCGACTCCGGTGACGCAAACCGTTCCTCGCTCATGGCCTCCAGATAGCGCCGTTCGCGGCGGCCATAAAGGAAAAAGGGTCATGGTGGCTAGCTGCCCGAGCCTGGACGCCCGAGCCTGGCCAGACGGGTCTAGCCCCGTGGCTCGTTCAGGGCGGCGAGGCGCAGGCTGACCGACAGGGCGTGGGCGTCGAGGCCCTCGGCCTCGGCCAGGGTCACCGCGGCGGGACCGATGGCGGCGAGCCCAGCGGCGTCACAGCCCAGGAGCGTCGTGCGCTTGAGAAAATCGAAGACCGAAAGCCCGGAAGAATAGCGCGCCGAACGGTCCGTCGGCAGCACGTGGTTGGGGCCGCCGACATAGTCGCCGATGGCCTCGGGCGTGTGGCGCCCGAGAAAGATGGCGCCGGCGTTGCGCACCCGGCCGGCCAGGGCTTGCGGGTCGGCGACAGCCAGTTCCAGGTGCTCCGGCGCGATCCGGTCGACCAGGACCGGCGCCGCTTCCAGGTCCGGGACCAGGATCACCGCGCCGTGGGTCTGCCAGCTCTGGCGGGCGATGGCCGCGCGCGGCAGGGTCTCCAGGTGAGACTCGACGGCCGCGATCACGGCCTCGGCAAAGGCCGCGTCGTCGGTGATCAGGATTGCCTGGGCGGCGCTGTCGTGTTCGGCCTGGGACAGCAGATCGGCGGCGATCCAGGCCGGGTCGTTGGCCGCGTCGGCGACCACCAGGATCTCCGAGGGCCCGGCGATCATGTCGATCCCGACCCGGCCGAAGACTTGGCGCTTGGCGGCGGCGACATAGGCGTTGCCGGGGCCGACGATCTTATCGACCGGGGCGATGGTCTCGGTCCCGTAGGCCAGGGCCGCGACCGCCTGGGCGCCGCCGACCTGATAGATCTCCTCGATCCCCAGCAGGCCGGCGGTGGCCAGCACCCGGTCGTTGAGCCGGCCTTGCGGCGCCGGCACCACCATGGCCAGACGGCCGGCCCCGGCCACCTGCGCCGGCACGGCGTTCATCAGCACCGAGGAGGGATAGGCCGCGGTGCCGCCGGGCACGTAGAGCCCAAGCGCGTCGATCGCGGTCCAGCGCAGGCCGAGTTCGATGCCGGTCTCGTCGCGGTAGTGCAGATCGGCGGGGAGCTGGCGGCGATGAAAGGCCCGGACCCGGTCGATTGCCAGTTCCAGCGCGGCCCGGGTCTTGGGGTCGAGGGCGGCGGCGGCGGCGGCGATCCGTTCCGGCGCGACCCGCAGGCTGGCCGGGGTCAGGCGATGGCCATCGAGCCGTTCGGTCTGGGCGATCAGGGCCGCGTCGCCGCCCTCGCGCACATCCGCCAGGATGGCCGCGACCGTGCGGCCGACGTCCTCGTCGCTCTCGCGCTTGGCGCCCAACAGCGCCGTGAAGCCGGCCTCGAAGTCCAGCGCGCCCTGGTCCAGCCGCAAAGGGCCGTCCGTTTGGAGGCCGCCGGTTTCAGCCCTGGCCGGCATCGGTGTCCTCCCCCACGGCGGCGCGGAAGGCCTCGACCCAGCGGTCGATCTCCTTTGGCCGGGTCTTGAAGGCGGCGCGGTTGACGATCAGCCGCGAGGTCACCTGGGCGATGACCTCGATCTCGGTCAGGCCGTTGGCCTCCAGGGTGCGGCCGGTCGAGACCAGATCGACGATGCGGCGGCAGAGCCCTAGGCTGGGCGCCAGCTCCATGGCCCCGCTCAGCTTGATGCACTCGGCCTGGACACCGCGCGCCGCGAAGTGCCGGCTGGTCAGGCCCGGATACTTGGTCGCCACCCGCACATGGCTCCAGCGCCCAGGGTCCTCCTCGGCGGCCAGGGCGCTGGGTTCGGCGACCGAGACCCGGCAGGCGCCGATGCCGAGGTCGAGCGGACTGTAGATCTCGCCGTAGTCGAACTCCATCAGCACATCGTTGCCGGCGACCCCGAGATGGGCCGCGCCGAAGGCCACGAAGGTGGCGACATCGAACGACCGCACCCGGATGATGGCAAGCTCGGGCAGGTTGGTGGCAAAGCGCAACTTGCGGCTATCGGGATCGGAAAAGGCCGGCTCGGGCTGAATGCCGCAGCGCTCCAGCAGCGGCGCCAACTCTTTCAGGATGCGCCCCTTGGGAACCGCCAGGACCAGGCCCTCGCCCGAGCTCTGCGGGCCACCTTGCGAGACTAGCGGCTCATCTCCCTCTTTGGCCGGACCGGAAGGCGGCATGTCAGGCACCGCCCGGCGCCTGATCCTCGGTCTCGCTTGCGGCGCCGCCCGCCTCGGCCTCAAGCGCCGCGTCGTGGTCGGGCCGCCAGCGGGTCGGCCAGACCTCGCCGAGATCCTCCAGGTGGCAGGCAATGCGGGAGACCACGAGCTGGACCACCGCCCCCTCGGAGAAAAAGAGCGAGATCAGGCCGGGTTCGGCCTTCAGGGTCAGGAAGTTCAGGATCTCGTCTTTCTGGTTCTTGTCGAAGCCGCGGCTGCGCACCGCCGTCACCTTGTCGAAGCAGACCCCGCAGTTGACCCGCCCGAATGGCGGCTCCTCGGCGGCGTCCTCGAAGGCGGCGTCCGCGCCCTCGGGCAGGGCCGGCGGCTGCGAGGGCGCGTTGGCGCGCTGGGCCTCGCTCCAGAGGAAGCGGTTGACCACCATGACGAAGCGCTGCTCGGTCTGCAGGTAGGCGCTGTCCATCAGCGGCACCAGGGCGTCCTGCAGCAGCGCGCCGATGACGTCGAGATCCTCCTCGTCGCGGGCCTTCAGTTTCAGGGGCCGGTGCTGCGCCGAACCCGAATTGCCGCTGTCCCGCGTCATGCTGCTTTGCTCCCCGTCGCACTTGCCCCAAGGCCGGCCTCGGCCGGCGCCTCGGTCCCAAGGCCGGTCTCGGCCGGCGCATCGACCGCCACGCCCCCGCCCGGGCCGTCGCCGATGCGCTCGATCCGCGCGCCGCAGGCAGCCAGTTTACGCTCCACCTTCTCGTAGCCGCGGTCCAGGTGATAGACCCGGCCGACGATGGTCTCGCCCTCGGCGCCCAGGGCCGCCAGCACCAGGCAGACCGAGGCCCGAAGGTCGGTCGCCATGACCTCGGCGCC
>JAJFGK010000121.1 GCA_021776195.1 Kiloniellaceae bacterium
AGTGCAGCCATTCGGCGTAGTTGGATTCCGAGATCGGCGGCGCTGGATTAACCGGAACCTCGTGGATGGCCCCCTGATACTTGAGATAATAGCGGTCTGAGTTCACCGTATTCTGGGCCAGAAACTCGACGCCGGCGAAGGGCGCCGTGCGGTCCTGTTCACCGACAATGAAGAAGCTGGGCACCGATAGGCCAAGCAGCGTTTGCTGGTCCCAGAGTCCAAAGCTGCCACCGAATGGCGCGAATAGCACAACCGCCTTGATCCGGTCGTCGAGCAGGTCGAGATAGTCCGAGCTGCCCGATTGCAGCCGTGCAAACGGCCCGCTGGGCGACCCAAAGGGATTGCTGACGAAGGCTTCGGTCAAGCCGGCGCCGGCGGCGATCAGCGCGCCGTATCCGCCCATGGAGTAGCCGATAATCGCGGTGTTCTCGTCGTCGACCATGCCGGTGAGGAAGCGGCGGGTCCCGAAATGACTCATGTCGGCGATCGTATTGAGCACAAAGTGAATATCGAGCGCCCGATTCAGCAAGGTGCTGCCAAAACCGACCTTGTCCGCGTGCGTGGACTCGGTGTGATCGATCGCCACCACGACGTAACCCTTGGAGGCCAGGTTCTCAGTCAAGTTGGAAAGAAGCACGCGCGACCCCGGATAGCCGTGGGAGACGATCAACAGGGGGTAGGGGCCATCGCTACGGTCGGGCCTGGCGCCGCGAGCGGCCCTGCCACCGAACCGGAAGGGTGTCACCGGTCGGTCCGGCACGCCCGGCCCGGTCCCCAGGTGATCCTTGTAGCTCGTCACTTCCCGTTGCCTCTTGCGCAGTTCGGCGGGGTACCAGATCTCGAGCTTCAAGGGCCTGTCGTAGCGCGCTTCCGGGTTTTCGGGTGTAATGTTCAGGATGTCGATCTGATCCGGATTGACCACCTCGATCGTGCGGACGCCAACCTTGTAGGGTCCGCGGTAGGCCAACTCGGGTGCGTCGGGTCGCGGGTCGCCGTAGAAGAAGTCGTTCACATCGAGGTTCCTGCAGCCTCTCTTGCCGCGCCGCTCGTCCTCGTCGTCGCCGTGATAGCCGTCATCGTCGCCGTGGGCCTGTCCGTGACGCTCGCCGCATTTGTGCAGTGCCTGCGCCTCACCGACAAGCGGCAAATCGGCGCCATTGCCGATCAAAATCAAGGCGAAGACGGATAGCAGCAGGACTGTGACGTGTCTGGCCATGGGATATAACTTTCCTACAGGTGCGAAAAAACGGGATTGGTTCGGAATTGGCGCGCAAGAAAGTCCCGTGTCCCTTGACATCGATCAGCGAGCCCCCGCCAAGATTACAGGCCTTGCTCCGAGATGGAAATGGCACCTTTGCGGGAGGCTTGCACAAGGCTCCTGCGCCGCGCCTTTCCGATTGGTCCCTGCCTGTAGGTCCATTCAGGGCCGTGCGAGTGTCGCTTTTGCGTCTATATCCGGAAACCTCTCTCTGATTTGGCCAGCGAATGCCTGGGTGCTCTCCGAGCCCTGAAATCTCCCGCGATACGCTCGGTAAACTCGTGCTAGAGATTACCTCCAAGCATGTTAGAAGAAGAAAGGAGTATCGGAGTGATGTTTCTCGCTTGGAGGGGGTGACAATGGTAACGGAGTTTCGAAGATTGGTGTTCTCCACTGAAGAACTGTTGAACGCGCTTGAAATCTTCCGGGCCGATAAGGGAGCAGGTCTACCAGCCGGCCGCATCAGGCAGGTCACGATTGTCGAGGACCCCGCAATTGGTGCCAAGGTGCGATTGACCGAGCACGTCAGTGACGATGAGCAGGAGGTTGTGGTCGACGGCGGCATGCTGGCGGCCGTCATGATCAACTTTTGCATGGGCAAGAAGATCCCCATTCCAAAGGCAGCGAAGAAAACTGTCGTCAAGGCGGGGGAGGGGCTCGCGTTGAGTTTTTCGATCAAGGCCAGCCCGCGCGCTTAGGCTCGGAACACTGGCTATTTTGGGTCTTTTTTGGCTTAAGAAAATCCAACAACGCAATGATATAATTCATTGATTACGATGATTGCGGTCTTTGGGTGCAAAATTCCCTATCTGATTGGGGGATGAATGGAGTGAGCGTCCCGTAACACTTGTTACGATCAACAGCCAATTGGCACGGTCCAAGATGAAACATTTCCTCGCAGCGGTTTCCGCAGGTGTCTGCGCTCTTGCGTTGCTCGTCGCGTCACCGAGCGCTGGTTTCGCCGGCAGCGGCCATGGCCATAAGGGTCACTATGGTCAAAAGCACCACGTCGGCCATGGGCGACATGGCGGGCATGGGTATCGACACTACAAGCGCCGGCATCACGGTCACCACCGCCGGCATCACAAGCATCGGCATCGCCATCATGGCCATGGGCCGAAATTTCTCTTTGGATTCTCTTACCACAACAGCGGGCCCTACTACAGGCGCAGCTATGGCCATTCGGGCTACTACCACCAGCCCCGCACGGTTTATGTGGAGCCGCCGGTTCGCTATGTCGAACGGCCCGTCCAATATGTCGAGCCGCGGCCGGTTTATGCTGGCCCCGCGATCGAGCCGCAGATGGAAGGCTGTCGCATGATCCGGGAGTATCAGACCCAGATCACCGTCGGCGGCAGGCTCGTGGATGCCTATGGCGATGCCTGCCTGATGGCCGACGGGTCGTGGCGGCGCGGCGCGGCGAAAGTGGTGCCGGAGTAATCTCCCGCGATCCGCCCCGCCGTCCCAACCGCGGGTGATGAGTTTTCCGGCATCGTTCAATCGCCGCTTTCGGGAGAAAGCTGGCGTTCGAACATCTCGACGATAGTCGGGATGTGGGCCACCTCCAGCCGGCCGTGATTCTGCAAGAAGGTCGCGATATCGCGACCGCTGTAGCGCCCGACAAGCCTGCCGTGCCTCAGGATCAGTTCCGATCTCGCAAGCGTGACCGCCCGGCCGTGACAGATCAGGCATTTCTCGCGAAACAATGCACCGCGCCCGAGGATGGCCGCCAGATGGGCGACCATGGCATCTATCTCCGGGCGCACCAGGTTGCCGTGTCCGGCGGTCAGGAACGAGCGAAGCTCCCTGCCGGTCCCGCGTCCGACGATCTCCCCCTCGAGGCGCTCGAGCTTGTCGTGGACGAATTGGCCCGCGTGCGCCCTGTGACATCCGGAACAGCGTTGCTCATAGAGCCCATGGGGGTCGATGTCTTGCGCGAGCGCCGGCCGGTTGCCGGCCAAAGAGATTGCCAGCAGCGCACAGACCGCCGCCAACCGTCGGCTTGCCAGGATGCTCACGCGGAGCCCCTGCGGCCAGGGACCGTGGCCGTGACCGAGTTTCCTTGGCTCAGGATCGTTGCCCTCATGGTTCCTCGCAAAGGTTGGGTTTCGCCTGGAGGTAGGATGTCCCTGGCTCGAGCGGTCGGCATTGATTCCGATCAAAGGCCGACGGCCCTCCCCGCGCCTGGCAGTCCTGACAAGAGCGCGTTAGCCGGGTACCGGAGTCTCGGTCGGCAGGCTGAGGGTAAAGACCGATCCGCGGGTCGGGGAGGGCGCGGTGGTCAGATCGCCGCCCAGCAGGCGGGCCAGGTGGCGGCTGATCGGCAGGCCGAGGCCGGTGCCGCCGTGCTTGCGTGTCGAGCTCGAGTCGACCTGGTGGAACTCCTCGAAAATACGGTCGCGCTCGGTCTCGGGGATGCCGACGCCGGTATCCGTGACCGTGATCCGCAGTGTTTCCCTGTCGTGATCGCAAGTAATGGTGATGCGACCCTCGTCGGTGAACTTCACCGCGTTGCTCAGCAGATTGATCAGGATCTGGCGCAGTTTGTTCGGGTCCGTGGTGAGACGGCATCTGTCCCCGTCGATCTGCCAATCCAGGGCGATCGCCTTGTCGGCGGCGAGCGGCTCGATGGTCTTCACGCAGTCCTCCAGGATTGGCGCGACCTCGACGGCTTCGGGCTCGAGGTTCATCTGGCCGGCCTCGATCTTGGAGATATCCAGTACGTTGTTGATGAGCGCCAGGAGATGGTTGCCGCTGACCAGGATGCGGTCCAGGTTCTCGTACTGCTGTTCCGGCAGGATCCCCTCGGTCTTGCGTTTCATCAGGCGGGTGAAGCCGATGATGGCATTGAGCGGCGTGCGCAGCTCGTGGCTCATGTTGGCGAGGAACTGGCTCTTGGCCAGGGTCGCCGCTTCGGCGGCTTCCTTGGCGGCGCGCAGTTCCAATTCGGTCTCTTTCAGCTCGGTGATGTCGATGTAGATCGCCACCGTCCCGCCATCGGCGGTTTTGTGCTCGTTGACCTGGATCCAGGTGTTGTCGCTGCGCTGTATGACGAGCGGCCCCTGGGGATCGCGATGGTGGGCCAGGCGCTCGGCCACCCACGCCTCGGGGTCCTCTGTGGTGCCGCGGATGGCGGCAACCCGGGCGGCGGCCCGGGCCATGTCCTCGAAACGCGTGCCGGGTTCCAACAGGGCGCTGTCGACCTGTCCCAGGTCGGACGACAGGGCGTGGTCGCGAAAGACCCGGTTGTTCATCACCAGGCGGTCGTCGGCATCGAACAGGCCAAAGCCTTCGGTGATGTTCTCGATCACTTCGCGCAGATGGCCTTCGGTCCGCTGCGCCCGGTCGCGCTCGGCCACGCTTTCGCGAAACAGGTTCAACACCTGGGCCATGGCGGTGATCTCGTCGCGACCCTCGGTCGGCACTTCGGCCTCCATCTTGCCGGCGCGCATGTTGTTGATGACGCCGACCAGTTGGCGCAGCGGCGATACGATGGAACGCATGATCAGGAAGGTCAGGACCGTTACCGCGACGATCATGATCATCACCGTGATTTGGGCGATCCGGATGCCCTGCTCGGTCCGGGTCAAGGCCTGGGCCGCGCTGGCCTCGGTCTGGCCGCGCAGGTGCGAGACCACGGCGCCCAGCCTGGAATCGATGGCCAGGATATGACCTCGGCCCCGCGCCATCATGGCATTGCCCACCAAACGGTCGCCGCGCTGGTAGGCGGCTTCGGCCTCGGTTGAATCCGCCATCAGCCGGTCGAGCTGGCGCGACAGGCCCGAGAGGGATTCGGGCATGGCGTCGGCCAGTTGCCCGATCTGCTGGTCCAGGCGGTTGCGTTCCTTTTCCGCTTTCTGTTTGGACAGAATGAGGTGGCTGACGGCGTTGTCGGTGACCCAGTATTTCAGGTTGCCGAAGGTGTGCAGGGCGCTGCCCGCCTGGGCGATCATGGCGATGTTGCGGGTCTGCTCGCGGATCATCGTGGCCTGATGGCGGGTCTCATGGATCAGCACCAGATTGGTGGCGATCAGCGAGACGATGAGCAGCAGGAGCATGACGATCAGGCGGTTGCGGATCGACAGGTAGCGCAGCATGGTCTTCCAGGTCCTCTAGCCGATTGTCGTTTGTCGTGCCGCGCCCGGCCCGACGCGCTGGCGTTGGCCGATGACGCTAGGTTTCGACCGCGAGCTCGTTGCCGAAAATGTAGGTGCTGGGGTGCATGTGAAATCCCCGCACCCTCTTGTCCATGAAGGTGATCTCCGAGCGCCAGAGCGGCTGCACGATTGGCCCATCCTCTTGCAGTATCCGCTCCAGCCTTGCCATCACCTCTCGGCGCGCCTCGACCTCGACCAGACCCTCGGCCTCGAGCAGCAGGCGGTCGAACTCGGGGTTTGAATAGCCTGACTCGTTCCACGGAACCCCCGTGCGGTAGCCTAGCCCCAAGGTCATGACTCCCAGCGGACGGTGGACCCAGCCGGTGAAGGCCAGCGGCGCCTTGTCCCAGATCGCCCAATAGTCGCTGGCCGGCATCAGATCGATCTGCGCGCGCAAGCCGGCCTCGCGCCACTGCTCGACGATGGCCTGGACCGCGTTGAACTGCCAACTGGGAGAGGCGCCGACGGCCACCCTGCCCAGGTCGATGCCGCTGGCGTGGCCGGCCTCGGCGAGCAGCGCCTTGGCCTTTTCCAGATCGCGCTCGGGAAAGGGCAGGCGGACATACTCGGGCTGGGTCGGCGAAACATGGTGGTGTTCTGCCGGTGCTCCGTGGTCGCCATGCACCAGCCGCTGGATCTGACGGCAATCGACCGCCAGGCGCATCGCCTGTCTGACCCGGGGGTCGTCGAAGGGCGCGTGGTCGACCTTGCCGCGCATCACGCCGGTGGAGGCGGTCACCACCTCATGCATCTGCAGGTGTTCCATCAGCGAGAAGGCCTCGACTTGAATGATATCGACGATGTCGACGCCGTGCAGGCGGCGCGCCGCCATGGCCTCGATCTCACCGGTCGGATCGTCACCCAGGTCGATGAACTCCAGGGTATCGACATAGGGGCCCTCGCCCCAATAGTCAGGCCGCGCGCGCAGTACCGCGCGGTTGCCGATTTCGTAGTCGGTCAGCTCGAAGGCGCCGGTGCCGTTGGCGCCGGGGCCGAAGCGGCCGTCCTCCTCGGGATCGAGGACCAGGCAGGGATAGTGGAACAGGTGTTCGGGCACGGCCAACTGTGGGATTTTGCAGTTGAGCCTGAGGCTGTGGCTGTCGAGACGTTCGATGGCGTTGGCGTCCCACAGGCTTTTGGCCGCATCGTCCAGCATGTAGCCCTGCATCAGGCCGACAATCGAAGACCCGAGCGCCGGGTCGAGCACCCGTCGCAGGTTCCAGATCACGTCGTCGGCGGTCAACTCGCGGCCATTGTGCCAGGCGATGCCCCGACGCAGGGTCAGAGTCCAGGATCTGAGGTCCTCACTGGGCTCCCAGCGCTCCAGCAGATAGGGGCGGGTGATGTTGTTATGGTCGGTCAGGGTCAGATACTCGCAGACCTGGCGGGCAATATTGCTGTCCCAAATCCAGCTGTAGGTGTGCGGACTGGAGACGTCGATCAGGCGCATGCCGAGGCTGAGCCGTCCGCCACGTGGCATTTCCGCTTGCGCCGCCGCGGCCTGTGAGGGGGCGGCACCGCCGCCCAGGCCCGCGGCGAAGGTGAGGGCCGACGTGGCGGAGAGGCCCAAAAGCGTCACACAGCGCAGAAAATCCCGGCGCCCGATCCGGCCGTCGGCAAGTTGCCCTTTCAGGGCAGCGACAAGGGGGTGTTCTCTCCTCTCGGACATGGTCAAGGATTCCTCCCGTTGGTCAGCACCGTGACATGGCGACTGTGCTAGACTAGTGGATGGAATCCAACCTTGATACCCAGGTTTGTCCGTGAGGACGCCCCAGCCTTGCGGCGGGGCCTCGACGCATTTCGATAAGTTTGTCCAGGTTCTACCCGGCGCCTAAAACGTGAGGGGATGGTGGCCGGCCGCGCTGGGCTGCCGGCCACCTGGCCCGGGTTCAAACGCCGAGACCGAGGCCTCGGATCAGACGATCGCCCTTTCCAGATCGTTCAGCGCCTTCTTCAGCGGCGCCTTGATCGTGCAGTCGGCGAACTCCTTTTGGTCGATCGCGGCCACCAGCTTATTGCTGTCGGCGAACTTCTTGTAACGGGCGATCATCGCCTTGGCTTCGTCGGCCAGGGCTTCCATCTTCGCCGTGTCGCGCAGCGGCGTGGAAACATAGGCGTTCAAGGTCTTGGGCAGGTCCTCGCTCAGCTCCTTGGCGATTTCCTCCAGTTCGGCAACGCCCTTGCGTACGACCGGGAACTGCTCGACGTCGTCCATGTACTTGTTGTAGGCGCCGGTCTTGATGGTCTGGAGGTCGGTGATCACCTGGTTGCGGGCCTTGATCCAGATTTCCCGGGCCTTCTTGAAGGCCTTGCGGTTGTCGATCGCCTTTTCGACCTTCTCGGCTTCGGCGGACTGCTTCTGAGCGGCCGCGCCTGGCTGCTCCTCGGCGCCCGCGTCCCCACCGGCGGCGTTCTCGTCCGTGGTGGCGGCGGCGATGTCGTCGAACATGTCGTCGTCGAGGAAATCCTCGGCTGCCGGGGCCTGTTCCTGACCGCCGGCCTCTTCCACCGCCGCGGCGATGTCGTCCAGCATGTCGTCGTCCATCGCGGCTTCGACTTCATCCTGCGTGGCCCCGGTTTCATCGGCCACCGCGCCCATGATGTCGTCGAGGAAATCGTCGTCCATGGCTTCGGCGCCGGTTTCGGCACCCGCGCCCGCCTCGGCGTTGCCGCCACCGGCGGCAACCGCTTCGTCCTCATCGTCGTCGTCGTCCCCTTCGCCGTCGACGGTCTTGCCGTTCAGGGCGATGGCGACCTTGTAGGGCAGGTTGCGGTCCTTGAAATACAGCTTCAGCAGGCGCTTCAGCTTCGAGGGCGGCTCTTCGAGGCAATCGAGGGTCAGAACCTTGCCGTCGAGCTTCAGCCTGCCCATGGTGCACTTGTTGGAGCCGGTCTTGGCCTTGGCTTCCTTGCGCAGCACCTTGGAGGCCTTTTTCCGGTGCGCCATAAAGGCCAGTTCTTCCTTGCCCTTGCCGAGCGACACGCCGAACGAGACCGTGGCGCTGGGATCGCGCGCCTTGGCCATCAAGACTTTGAGTTCCTGGGCTTCTTTTTTCTTGTCTACCTTCTCTGCAGCCGCGGCCATGGTTTGCCTCCTCTAGCAAGGGCTTCGCCGACGGGCTGAATAGATGAAAAGGCCCGGGCGATGTTCATCCGAGGGCCGGAATATTACGACAAAAAGCGGCGCGAGACAATTGCCCCGCCTTCGCTTCACGGCTGCGCGACCCACTGGCGGGCCAGGCCCGCACGCTGTCTTCGCCGCCGCGGCCAATCCGACCGTTCCCCTGATAGATAGCAGAGTCGGCGCCAGGCAAATGTGAGACGGGTCACAGTTCGTGCGGTTTTCGCCCTACCGGGCCGGATTCGTGGCCGGCAATCCGTGCCGGAGTCCATAACCCTGCTTGCTCTGGTCAATCGAAGGGTTATCCGGTCGACGGGAAGATCGCGTTGCGACGCCAGCGTCGCCGTGTGATACCCCGAGAATTGGTAGGGCCGCTGTGCGACCAAGCCGCAGGAACCATCCAGAGGAAAGACGAGTCGTTATGGATATCTATCTGCCGATCGCCGGTCTGTCCGAGAACGTCTTCGCCATTCTCGGTCTCGGCGGCGGCATTGGCCTGCTCTCTGGAATGCTGGGGGTCGGCGGCGGGTTTCTCCTGACGCCGCTCTTGATCCAGATCGGTATTCCAGCGCCGGTGGCGGTCGCCTCGGCGGCCAATCAGGTGATCGGCGCCAGCGTGTCGGGCTGCCTGGCCCATTGGCGCCGCGGCAATGTCGATTTCAAAATGGGCCTGATTCTTCTCGCCGGCGGTCTGCTCGGTTCGTCGCTGGGGGTGTTCGTCTTCCGCCTGCTCGACCGCCTGGGGCAGATCGATCTCACCATCTCGCTTTGCTATGTCATCCTCTTGGGCGCGCTCGGTGGGTTGATGCTGGTCGAGAGCCTGGGGGCGGTCCTGCGCCGGGTCAGGGGCTCGCGCGTCGCGCGCCGCAGCCGCAAGCGCCATACCTGGATACACCGTTTGCCGTTCAAGACCCGGTTCCGCCGCTCGCGGCTCTATATCAGCGCCCTGGTCCCGGTCGGGGCCGGGTTTTTCGTCGGCCTGCTCTCGGCGATCATGGGGGTCGGCGGCGGTTTCGTCATGGTCCCGGCGATGATCTACTTGATCGGCATGCCCACCTCCGTCGTGGTCGGCACCTCGCTGTTCCAGATCATGATCGTCACCGCCAACGTGACCTTTCTACAGGCGGTCACCAACCAGACCGTCGACGTGGTCCTGGCGACGCTGTTGCTGGTCGGTGGCACCATCGGCGCCCAGATCGGCTCGCGCATCGGCGCCAAGCTGCGCGCCGAGGAGTTGCGTGTGCTGCTCGCGGTGATGGTGCTCGGCATGAGCGTCAAGGTCTTCATCGACCTGACCACCACGCCCATCGACCTCTATTCCGCCCCCGCCGTGCTGCCCTGACCGGAATGCAGGCACCGGGGTCTGTGGATCCCCTTCACGCGCCTGGCCGCCGGTGCTAGCCTCGCCTCCTAGTCAATCCAGGGCGCTCATTCCAGGGCACTCAATCCGGGGCAGGGAGAGTTAGCATGATCGTAGGCGGCGAAGGGACGAGGTCGGCCAGTCCACATGTTCAGACATTGAGGGTGCCGAACCTCAGCGAGATCGACTTTCCGGCCCTGCGCGCCGAACGTCTGGCCCGGCTCCAGGCCATGATGGCCAAGCACGATATCCCGATCTGCCTGTTCTATAACCCCGGTAATATCCGCTATGCCACCGGCACCGAGGTCATGGGCGTCTGGACCGCCACCACACTGGCCCGCTTTTGCTTGGTGGCGGCCGAGGGCGCGCCGATCATGTTCGAGTACATGAACTCGATGCATGTCTCGCAAAAGCACGTGGCCGACGTGCGCCCTGCCAAGAGCTGGCAGTACGGCGCCACCCAGGGGCTGGAGCGGGCGCGGCGCTGGGCCGCCGAAGTCAAGGACGCCATGGCCGAGCTTGGTTGCGCCGGGGCGCCGCTCGCCGTCGACAAGCTCGACGGCTACGGCTTCATGGCGCTGCAGGCCGAGGGAATTACGGTCACCGACCCGAGCCCGGCGACGGTCGACGCGCGCGAGGTCAAGACCCCCGAAGAGGTCAAGCTGATGATCGTCAACGGGACCATCGGCGATGCCATGATGGCCGATTTCGAGGCGGCCATCCGGCCGGGCCTGCGCGAATACGAACTGCTTGCCGTCCTGAACGACTCGCTGTTCCGCCATCACGGCGAGTTCATGTTCACCCGCCTGATCGCCACCGGGACCAACACCAATCCCTGGATGTCCGAGGCCCACGACAAGCTCGTGCAGCCCGGCGATCTGGTCGGCATGGACACCGACGCCAACGGCTACGAGGGCTATGTCATCGACTTTTCGCGGACCTTCCTCTGCGGCGACGAGGCCAAGCCCGGCCAGAAAGAGGCCTACCGCATCTCCTACGACTGCGTGAACGGGATGCGCGAGCTGATGAAGCCCGGCATGAGCTTCGAGGAATTCGGCCGCGCCGCCCCGCAGCTGCCCGAGGCTTACCGCAACGGGCGCTATGGTGCCATGTGCCACCAGGCCGGCCTGGAGGACGAAGGGCCGGGCATTCCCTATCCCGACGACAATCGCAAGGGCCAGGTGCGCTTTCCCGACCGCGAGATCCAGGAGAACATGGTCTTCTGTCTGGAGTGCTATGCCGGCAAGGACGGTGCGCCCTACGGGGTCAAGCTGGAGGACCAGGTGCTGGTCACCAAGGACGGCGCCCTGCCGCTCATGACCTATCACTTCGACGCCAAGCTGTTGTAGGGGCAAGTTTTCTGTCGAGGAAGGTCCGCGGCCTTGCTGGAAAGATCAGACCAGGGCGACGTGACCGTCGTCGACCAGGGCCCGCAGCATCGCCGCCGCCCCGACCTGCTGCGATACCGCCGTGGCGGAGAACCGGCCGTCAGCGACGTACTTACCTTGGCTATAGTGGTTGGTGAAGCTCCAGAGATAGGGAGAAAGCACCTCCGGATGGAACTTGCGGTAACCCCAGCCGTTGTACTTCTCCAGTTTGTAGAGCACCGCGGGGATCGACCAGTCAGGCCAGCCGCTCAATCCGTCGAAGACCAGGGCATCGCGCGCGCTCTCCTCCCAGGTAAAGGGCGGCTGGCCGGTATCCGGCCGGCCCGCCGGCACCCGCGTCGTCCGGTCCGTAAGGGGATCTCCATTGTGCAGGTGCCTGTCGCTTCGGAAGCCGGATTCCATCCCGTGGATCAGGCCGATGACCCACCAGGGCACGCGGGTGCTTGTCTCGACGGCCACGTAGCGCGCCCTGCTATTCATGAGCAGCGCGCTGGCGGTGGCAACCTGGCTGGTTCGGTCCGACCGAACCACGGCGCTGGCGAAAAGCGCCGCATATTCCATGTAGAGCGGGTCGGGGACCGGAGACTCGGCAGCGGCCCTCGCCGTATCGCCGGTCGCGGCGACCGCCGTTGCAGCGAGCGCCGGGGCCAGCGCGGCGGGCGGGGCGGGCGGTCCCGGTGGATCGGCATCTGCCAAATCGGCCGCGGCCAAGTTTGACGTGGGGCTGCTGCCGTCGCCAAGCGCCCGCGAGGCGTCGATCGCCTCTGCCTCGGATGCCCCGGCACTCGGCGCCGCTCCCGGCAACGGTGCACGGGCGACAACCTCGCTGGCAATCTCGGCCAGTACCGCCTTGGCCTTGTCGATCGTCTGATTCAGGCTGTCGCGGATCGGTTGCAAGGGGTCGGTGACGATGGCGTTCGAAACCGTCGTCAGGCGGGCCACCAGAAGGTTCAAGGCCGCGGTCCGGCCGTTGAAGTCGGCCCTTACCTCGTCCTTCCAGGCTCCCGTCAGCGCCGTGCGCGCGGCCTCGGCGTCGGCCCTTTCGGTGGCACTCGATCCCGAGAAATTGATGATTGCATCGAGCTGATTCACGCCGTCTACAAAAGCCCGTGCCGCATCTTCATCGATAGGCATGATCCAATCCTCCCGCTAGCTTCCGCCCAGGCCCAGCAAAATCGACGACGCCGCGCTGAAGCCGGCGCGCGAGCGGACCGCGCCGCTCTCGATCTCAAGGCCCAATCGCACGAGCCGTTCGGCCCGTTCCAGGTTGTCGACCGGTCGAACGGCGGCTTCTCCAACCGCGTCGAGATAGCTGCCCGTCTGATTGATCAGGCCAACGTATGCGCCGAGCCGCGTGTGGTAGTCGACCAGCGCCGCCTTGAGTCCGGTATGCTGGACCGCCAGCGATTTCAGGCTATTGATGCGCAGTTCGATCGCCGAGAGCAAGGCCGCGTTCAGCGCATCGCCTTGTATCTGGGTGACCAGTTTCTCCTCGAGGTGCGCCGGATTCAGCGAGCGTCCCAAATCGTTCAGGCTTTTCTCCAGACCGACCAGGCGATCGTGTTCCGGGCCGCTGTCGGGGCGTTTGACCTGGGCGGTGGCTCCTTGGATCGTCCTTACCTCGGCGGCGAAGGATTTGCCCAGCGCACTCACCCTTTCGACGTAGACGAGGTGCTGTGCGGCATAGAACGCCCTGGTGTCGGCTTTCAAGACAGCGTAGATCCCATCCAGGATCGGCAGGCAGGTGGCCGCGCCCAGCTCCGTCGTCAGCGCATCCTTGGCGGCGGTCCGCCGCGCGGTGCAGTCACCGGAGCTTGGCGGCACCGTTGCGGCCTGCAGGGCGTCGCGGAATTCCCTGGCGCTGCGCGCCTTTTCCAACTGACCGGCAAGCGTACCGATGACGCCGCCGGCACCGGCAGCCGCGGGAAAGGCGCTGCCGATCAAGCTGACGAGCGAGCCGATACGGGCCTGAACGGCCTCGTAGCTGCCGCCTTCTGCCAGGAAAAGCATCTTCGCGCTGTAGTCCCGCAGCACCGCGACCGCGGCCTTGCGCGCCTGAATCGCCGGGTCCGCGTTGCCCTCGAAAGCCGATGGATCGAAGACCAAGGGAACATCCGGCTTAGCCGCATTCGGTTGAAAATCTATGGCGGCCTGATAGTCGGCCAGCAGTGCCAGGGTGGTCTGGTTGACCTGTTCGGCTGCGTCGGAGTAGCTGCGAAACTCTGCCACCGGAGCGGCTGCGCAGCCTGCGAGCCCGAGCAGCATCGCGGCCGCCAGGGCCAACCCGACTTCGCGCCAAACGCGCAGGTCGCGGACTCCACCCGTCCCGTGATCGATAACTGCCTTAAAACGCGTGCCATTTTTGGTCACGATGCCCTCCCACCGAGAAAATTCGGACGTTATGGTATGATTTACTCGCCCAGAATGTAATTGCTAATTGCTGTCGCGGCACGACCATCGCTTGCGCCAGCGACCCGTCGAGAAAGTCTCAACCCGTGATCGAGGCGGCGATTAGTTTGCGCTGAAAAATGTCGAAGGGCTGTGATATGTGTCACAGCCGGTCACTGGCACTGAATTGCACGGCGACAGGGGATGGCGATCCGCCCGAAGGCGGATCGCCCCCCTCGTCCTCTCCCCCCGGAAGTAGTTGGAGAGGGGATCGGTTGTCAGTCGTCGGCTTCGCTCACCTCGCGGCCGTTGAGCGGCTGCACCGGGCGGGCATTGCCCAGCGGGAAGTCGTCGTTGCCGAAAAAGAGCGCGCCGAACTGGTCGATCTGGGCGGGCGAGACCTCGATCGATTCGTTCAGCACGAACCAATTGACGCCTTCGGAGCAGGGCGGGGTCGTCAAGGAGCCGCTGTAGGCAAAGTATTCCTCCCGGTCCTCGGGCAGAAGATCGGTCGCGTCGACCTCTTCCAGCTCCACCTCGACTTCGCCTTCCGCGGCCGGCATGTTGTCGAAAATCGGCGCGATGAAGTCGCTGAAGTCGCCCTCTTCGATCAGCACGCCGACGACGGCCAACTCGACATTGTCGCCGCTGCCGCGGGCATGAACCAGATGGCCTTCCATGGGGAAGGTGCTGCCTTCCAGGTCGTGCTCGCTCGGAATATGGAAGTGAAACTGCAGCAGGCCGAATGTCTTGCCGCCCACGGTGATGCTGCTGCCCGGCTCGTACTCGACCTCGACGGTGTGGCTGTTGTTGATGATTTTCAGCGGAGTCGCATGGTAATCGAAAGCGATTGCCGTCAGGTCTTCGTTTTCCTCGGCATCATCGATGTCGATCGGCGACTGCGACGTTCCGGCGGCGCACCGTGGGAAGGCGATGTTGCCATCGGCATCTTCCAGCGTGCCCCAGAATTCGGCGCCAATCGAGCCATGGTAGCCCCACTCCACCTCGGCGGCCGCGGCCGACCCGGCGCCGAGCAGAGCGACAATTGCGGCCGATGCCAGCCAGTTAGCGGGTTTTCCCTTGCGCATGTCGGTCGCTCCCTTTTGCGGTTTTGTGTCTTTCGACGATGTCGTGGGGTCGATGGTTGCTGCGCCCTTCGATATACTTGTGATAGAAAAGATCATTATCCTAAACGTGGGGTGGTTTTATGGAGCTGGGCTGAAATCACAGATTTAAGTTTCATCCAAGGCGCAGTCTTAGATAAGACCGAATGAAAAGCCGGCTTATTCCACGAAAATGGAACCGCTTGGCATTCTTTTCCCGGGTGGCCCTATGCGATGGGTCGCGCGCCTTTGCGTTAGCCAATTGCAGTTCCGCCACACTAGATCCAAAACTGCCAAAAACAGTGCGTCTGGCAATCTAGGGGGACCTCAGTCTATCGTGCGGCGGTAGATCCGAATTCACCTTGGGAAGGGTACGAATGAGCAATTCCTCCGGCGCACCTATCGCCGCGCAATCTTGCCGAAATGAAGCCCTCTTGTCCGCCTCGGCGCTCAAATGGCGATGCATTGGCCCGCCGCGCGGCGGACGGGTGGTCGCGGTTGCCGGCGATCCGGCGGACCCCATGACCTTCTACTTCGGCGCTTGCGCCGGTGGGATCTGGAAGACGACGGACGGCGGCACCTATTGGGAATGCGTCACCGACGGATTTCTTGGATCGTCCTCGGTCGGCGCCCTGGCCGTCGCGCCTTCGGATCCGAACGTGATCTATGCGGGCATGGGCGAGACGACAATCCGCATAGACGTCTCTTATGGAGACGGACTCTACCGCTCGAGCGATGCGGGACGGACTTGGGACCACCTGGGCCTGGGCGAGACCCGTCATATCGGCGAGATCAGGATACATCCGCGCGACCCGGACAGGCTCTATGTCGCGGCGCTGGGCCATGCCTTCGGGCCCAACCCGGAACGCGGGGTCTATCGCTCGGGGGACGGTGGGAAAAGCTGGGATCTGGTGCTCCACGAGAGCGATCGCGCCGGCGCGATCGACCTCGCGATGGACCCGACCAATCCGCGCATTCTCTTCGCCGCGACCTGGGAGGCGCATCGCCACACCTGGACGCTGTCGTCGGGCGGGCCGGGCTGCAAGCTCTACCGGTCGACGGATGGCGGCGATAGCTGGGTTGAGATCGGTGCGAACCCGGGATTTGCCGCGGGCCTGCTCGGCAAGATCGGCGTGGCGGCGGCGCCGACGGCAGGGCGCATCTGGGCGCTGGTCGAGGCCAAGGACGAGCAGGCGGGACTTTACCGGTCCGAGGATTACGGCGAGACCTGGAGCCAGGTCAGCCCGAACCGCGATCTCATTCATCGCCCCTGGTACTACACCCATGTCTTCGCCGATCCGGTGGATGCGGACACGGTCTATGTCACCAATTACCAGATGTGGAAATCCACCGATGGCGGGCGGAACTTTCACGAGATCACCACGCCCCATGGCGACAATCACGATCTCTGGATCGATCCGGCCAACAGTCGGCGCATGGTGCAGGGCAACGATGGCGGCGCGAATGTCAGCTTCAACGGCGGCCGCACCTGGTCGACGATCTACAACCAGTTGACGGCCCAGTTCTATCGCATGGATGTCGACGATCAGTTCCCCTACCGCGTCTATGCGACCCAGCAGGACAATACCTCGATCAGCGTTCCCAGCGCCACGGAATGGGGTGCGATCACACTGGGCGACTGCGATTTGCCCGGCACCGGCGAAAGCGGATTTATCGCCGTCCATCCGGACGACCCGAACATCGTCTATATCGGGGCAGTCGGCTCGTCGCCCGGCGGCTCCGGCGCGCTGCAGCGCTATGACCACCGGACCCGGCAAACCCAACTGGTCAACGTCTGGCCGGAAGAGGCGACGGGCATCGCGCCCAAGGACCTGCGCTACCGCTTTGCCTGGACCTTCCCGATTCTGTTCTCGCCGCATGACAGCGGGATACTCTATGCCGGCGGGAATCACGTTTTCCGCAGCCGCGACGAAGGCCACAGTTGGGACGAGATCAGCCCCGATCTGACCCTGCGCGATGAAAGCAAGCTTGGCTATTCGGGCGGACCGCTCACCGGCGACAGTGCCGGGGCCGAGACCTATGCAACGCTTTCCACGCTGATCGAGTCGCCGCACCGACGGGGAGAGCTCTGGGCCGGCACCGATGACGGATTGATCCACGTGAGCCGCGACGACGGCGCCAACTGGGAAAATGTCACGCCGCCGGACATGCCGGACTGGGCCTACGTCGGCTCGATCGAGGCCTCCGCCCACGACCCCGACACGATCTATGCGTCCGCCACCTGTTTCAAACACGACGACTACCGGCCCTATCTCTACCGCACGGGCGACAGCGGTCGCACCTGGACCTCGTTGAGCGGCAGCTTCCCGCAGACCGAGATCACCCGTGTGCTGCGGGCCGATCCCGACCGCCGCGGGCTGCTGTTTGTCGGCACCGAGACCGGGATCTATGCCTCGCTGAACGACGGCGCGGACTGGACCCGCATGACCGGGGGACTGCCGGTCGTGCCGATCTACGACCTGAAACTGAAGCATGGCGATTTGATCGCGGCCACGCACGGGCGGTCGTTCTGGGTGCTGGACGATCTCTCGCCGCTGCGCCAGATCGGTCATGCCCAAGCCGGGCCCGCCTTGGTCGCGCCGCGCCTGTCCCGGCGCTTCACCCTGACCTGGGGTGTCGGATTGGACTGCGGCGACGGCGTGAACTACAGCCCCTCCTTCGGCATCAACGGGTCCAGCTACAACGTCGTCGGCGCCGATGGGCGGACAACGCGCCGGCATCTGGACGTGGGCGAGAATCCCCCCAACGGCGTCGTTCTCTCCTACTGGCTCGATACCGAACCGGAGACCCCGCTCTCGCTGGTCATCACGGACCGGGACGGCCGGGAGGTTCGCCGCTTCTCCAGCGCGGCGGAGGAGGCCCCGGACCTGCGTCTGCCGGCGGCGCCCGGCCTCAACAGGTTTGTCTGGGACATGCGCTGCAAGGCGCCAGAGCCGTTCGACGAGAGCCTGGTGAGGCGGAAGTATCAGCCGTTGGCGAAATCCGATCCGGCCGCCGGCCCGAGCGTGCCGCCGGGATCCTATCGAGCGGCCCTGGAGGCGGACGGGGCGGTCATGAAGGTCGCGGTGGAAATCGCGAAGGACCCGCGCCTGGAGACCGACCAGAGCGCCTTCGACCGGCAGTTTGCGTTGGCGTCGCGGTTGAACGAATCGCGCTCGGATCTTCGCCGGTCGGTCAACGGACTGCGTCGCCTGCGCCGGGAGATGGAGGCGCTGGCCCGGCGCCTGCCCGAGGAGGCCGGCTCCCTGCCGGACCGCATCGCGGCCATCGGCGCGAAGCTCGGCGCCATCGAGGAGACCCTGGTCGACGTGCGGCGCGAGACCCCGCGCGATGTGCTGCGCAACCCCGCGCGCCTCGACGATACGCTGGGGCAGCTCGCCTGGACGGTGGCGATGTCGGATACCGCGCCGGCAAGCCAGGTGATCGCGGTCGCCGAGGAGGTGATGCAGGAAGTGGCCAGCCGGACCGCGGCCTATGCCGCGGTGCTCGCCGAAGATGTGGCCGGGCTCAACGCCGCGGCCAAGGCGGCGGACCTTCCCGCGATTGCCGTGTGAGCGTCTTAGAGCCCGACCGAAAAGAAATTGTTTTGGATCAATGTGTTAAAGACACTCTCCGTCCGCTTTTGTCATTGCCGGGCTTGACCCGGCAATCCAGGGATTGCACGGTCTTTGCCATTCCTGGACCCTCGGGTCGAGCCCGAGGGTGACAGTAAATAAACGGGCAATTCCTGTAGTCCTTTGAAATCACTCACATCATTTTGAGTCGGACTCTTATGACCAGACGTTTGACGACCAAAGGCTGGCAGGGGCTGCCGGGCGATCTTTGGCGCCTCACGTCGGCGGACCTGATCGTGCGTTTGGCCTATCAGATGGGCAAGACGCCGCTCCTGCCGATCTATGCCGCGCTGCTGGGCGCGAGCGACCTGACCATCGGTTTGGTCGTCTCGATCTCGACCGCGACGGGCCTGCTGCTAAAGCCGCTCTTTGGGCTTTTGTCGGACCGTGGGGGGCGAAAGGTTTGGCTGATTGTCGGACTTGCGATCTTTGCCGGCGTGCCCTTTCTCTACCGGTTCGTCGCGACGCCCGAGGGGCTCTATGCCTTGCGCCTTTTGCACGGCACCGCGACAGCGATCTTCGGGCCGGTCGGCCTCGCCTATGTGTCCGAGATGGGACGGGAGCGGCGGGCCGAGCGGCTTGGAATCTTCGGCACGGCGCGCAGTGGCGGCTATCTGCTGGCGCCGGTGATCGCCGGCCTGCTGCTGACCCATCTGCCGCCAGAGCAGGTCTTCACGATCATCGGCTTCGTCAGTTGCCTGGCCTTCATCCCGGTTGCCGGTTTGTCCGGCCGTCCGGTCAGTCGGGCCGTGCCGTTTCTCGAAAGCGTCGGCAACGCCATTCGCGCGATCCGGGCGAGCCAGGCCTTCTGGCTTGCGGCCGCGCTCGAGACGACGGTCCATGTCGCGGTCTATGCGCTGAAGGCGTTTTTGCCGGTCTATGCCTTGACGGTCGCGGGTTACGATCTGCTCCTGGTCGGGCTGTTCTTTTCCCTGCAGGAACTCGTTCACCTGCTGGTGCGGCCGTTCGGCGGAAGGCTGGCCGACCGTCTCGGACCCGACCAGCCGATTGTGGCCGGTCTCATCGTCCTATCGGTCTCGTTTCTGATGCTGGGCGAAGCGCAGGGGATGGTGGCGCTGTTGGCTGTTGCCGTTGGGCTTGGCGCCGGTCTGGGGCTGGTACTGCCTTCGACCGTCTCGCTCTTGAGCCACCAGCTTCCGGCCGACAGTCTCGGGGCCGGCATGGGCGCCTTCGGCGCGCTGCGCAATCTCGGAAAGATCGCCGGACCCATCCTCGCGGGACTGGTGCTCGCCGCGACCGGCTATCACAGCCTGTTCATCCTGTGCGCGGTCTTCTGCCTCTCCCTTGCCGTGGGCTTTGGCGCGGTTCTCCGCCGTACCCGCGGCCCGATCAAGACAGGCGGATAGGTGGCCTGCGCTGCCGAGATGTCTCTGGGACCTATTGGCATGCCCGCTTCGTGCAAGATTGGATCTATTGAATCCGCCGGTTAAATGCTAATCGCGAGGCTAATCTGACGGCCCCTGTTGCACCGAGGACGGCCACTCTCAACAAGAGCACCCATAAAAATGATCGAGCGACTTGACTATCTTACGATCAATCCGAAGGCAACCAATGCTCTCGCGGGCGTCAACAAGCAGGTTACCTCGATTGACCGCAAACTGCGGGCCCTGGTGGAGTTGCGGGTCTCGCAGATAAACGGATGTGTTTTCTGCGTGGACCTTCACGCGTCTCAAGCGA
Source organism: Kiloniellaceae bacterium (assembly GCA_021776195.1). The sequence goes on from JAJFGK010000121.1 coordinate 20,109, forward strand.
GGGCCGAGGGTGAAACTCAGCAACGCCTCGATTGCCTCGCTGTTTGGCGCGAGTGCCCCTTCTTTGAAGAGAGCGAGAAAGTCGCCCTTGCCTGGGCGGAGGCCGTGACGCTCCTTCCCGCGACAAACGCACCTGACGATCTGTATGACGATCTCAAGGCGCATTTCTCCGAGCAGCAGATCGTCGACCTGACGCTGATCGTCTCACTGATGAACGCCTGGAACCGTCTCGCCGTCGGTTTTCGCCATCTACCCGATGCACGAGGCTGAATTCGCTGTCGAGATCAAGCGGCGGGACAGGCACGGCCGGAAGGGCGCCGAGGGAACAGCAGGCTGCCGTTGCACGCAATAATACGGTTCTACCTGACCGAGCTGGGAAGGATGCCGAGGACATCCATGGTTCCCCGCTGGGGACTCTTTTGCTACGGTTGGGGCCGAAATTGGGAGACAACGGGGGAATGTCGGATTGACGGGACGATCCGATGTCAAACAAGATCAACAAGTCCGATGCAGTGGCATCGGTCAGGCGTCGGTAGCGATCCGCAAGCAATCTGGTCATGGGCATCTTGTATGCAGCGGGGCAGATGACAGGCGGTGGCCGGCTCGCTCGGCCTGCAGATCAGCAGGCCGTACAGGTGTGGAATAGGAGATTCGGATGATGTCTTGTGCCCCGAGCGCTGACCGCATACGCCTCTTTCAGCGGCTGGGTCACAATGAATATTAGGTCGTCGGATCTCAAGATCCTCGGCACTGTCGCCCCAGCGGATGCGGGACTATCGGGGGCCGCATTGAGTCGAGGCGCCGCCTTGCCCAAGGGGGCCCTGGAGATCTTGTCCCGCCAGGTCATCACCAGCCCTGGGGAAGATGTCGTCGTCATCGAGGACTATCGCCCGGTCTGGGACTCGATCGACCTGCGCTTGGGCCAGGCCTACTGGGGGACGCGTGGACCGGAAGTTTTTTTCCGCGGTGAAGTGCCCTTCGGGGCGACGTCGGACGGGCGCTTGTCGCTTCGGGCCGCGGAACTGGTCGGTGCTCTTATCAAGAGCATAGATCCGAGTTCACCCGAGGCGGCGGAAAGGATCCATCTGCTGGAGTTCGGATGCGGCTCCGGCTTTTTCGCCAAGCTGTTGCTGGACCGCCTGAAGATGGTTGATCCTGCGCTCTATGACCGCGTCCGCTACGTCGCGACCGATCGATCCAGCGCCATGGTCGGTCAGGTGAGAAAGCAAGGAATTCTGGAGGAGCACGGGGACCGGGTGGTTCTGGCTCAGTTGGATGCGAACGACCTGTCTCAGGCGGCGGAACAGCTCGGGTGCCAGGGACTGCCGGGCCTTGGAGGCTATCAGGCGATCTTCACCAACTATCTCTTGGATTCCCTGCCGTTCCTCGTTTTGGCCCACCATGGCGACAGTCTATCCCAACTGCAGTACCGAACGACGGTCGCCAAGGGAGAGCGCCTGCCCAAGGGTATCGCCGGCAGCGCGGAAGATCTCCCAGACCTGCTTGCCAACGCCGAGGAGTCCGATCTTCGGGATCTGGTGGATCTTCACAAAGTCATTTCCGTTGACTGCCGCTATGTCCCTGTTGCGCGGGAGGACATCCCCTATTGCGGCGCCTTACCGGCCGAACCGCGAACGACCAGTGCCCTTGTGGTTCACAACTACGGTGCCGTTGCCCTTCTCGAACAGGCCTTTACCTTCGTCGCCCCCGGCGGGTTTATCCTCGCGAGCGACTATGCCTTCAATGAGGATCCCGACCATCCTGACGAGTTCGAGTACCAGCACTACAATGGATCGGTTGCTTGCCCCTTTAACTTTGCGATGCTGGACCGCCATTTCGCGGCACAGGCGGACGTCGCCTACCACGCGCCCGAGGAGGAGTACCAACATCTGAGGTCTCGCCTGCTGGCCAAGGAGCCGGCGGAGGCCCTGGTTTCGGCCTTTCGATCCGTCTTTCATAAGGCGACCTGGACCCGAGAGGATGCGCCGGTGGAACAGGCCAGGCAGTTGGCCCAGTTGTCCCGTTTCGAGGATGCCAAGCTGAAGTTCGAAGAGGGCCTGAAACACCAGCCCTACAATTGGAATCTCTACAGCGAAGTCGCGGAATTCCTGCTGGTCCAATGCGGCGACAAGTTCAAGGCCCTGGAAGTCGCGATGGCCGGCCTGTCCGTGAACAATCAAGCGCCCCGACTGTGGAACCTTGCGGGGGATTGTTTCTTTACTTCCGGCGAACTCGAACGGGCGGACGAGTGTTTCGAAACCGCCATGACGATCGATCCGAACAACAGTCTTTCACGATTGAATCGCATATATGTTCTAATAGAAAAAGACGAACTGGAAGCGGCGCTTTCGGAAATTGCCGAGGCTTTGGTGCTCGATGAGGCCCAAAGCAGACGGGACGCGTTCTTGGAGCGGCAAGCCGTGGCCTTGGACCGGCTTGCGGCACGGAATGCGCAACGGGAAACACGCTTTATCAATCGCTATCGGCGCAGGATGGATTTGCCGAGTAGCGCTGCCCACCACTGACCGGCGGCCTGGACGCCGGGGACTATGATGGAGGTCTCGAATAATGGGTGAGAAATATGCTTCCGCGAAGGATTTCAAGGAGCTCAAGAAACGCGTCGATGCCTTGGAGAAAAAGGTGAAGGACACTGGTGGGCCTTATCTGGCGATCGCCACCTCGAACATGATCGTCAAGCAGCAATTGAGGGTGAACGCGGATTTGTCTGACAAGATAAAGAAAGCCGAAGGCAAATTCGTAACGCGTGACATTATGAACATTGCGATGAAAAACAGAGTCGATCACGAAAGCCGAATGAAGGCCGAAATCAAAGATATAAAAGGCCACTATCTGTCGATTCAATCTTCAAACAACCATGTGAAGTATTTCAACGGAAAGCTCAGTCAATTGCGGGACTCAATCAACGAACTAAAAAAGAGTTCCAATAATAGATGACTATTGCGGCTGCGCCGCCGAACGCTTCGCGATTCTGATCTAAAGGAGGAACACCTGAGAGTCGATCCGGCCCACCAATGCGCGTGGCATCCGGTGTCTATTCGACACCTGCGCCGCGCGCCTGCATCCGGACGTAGTCGTCGCGCCAGATTTTGAGCGTGGCGAACTTGTCGCGAATCTTGGGTCGCTCCGTCACCAGATCCATGCAGCGGCGAAGCGCGGGGTAGGGATCCAGCAGCTCCGAGGCTTCCAACGTCGTGGCCCAGTGGGCCAAGGTGAGATCCACCAGGCTGTAGTGTGCGCCAAGATGATAGGGCCCAGCCTTGTCCAAGTGCCGGTCAATCACGGCGAACCGGTCCAGCGCGACCGCCAGCGCTTTGGCTTTCATGGCCGGGCCGTCCTCGGGCCGCAGGACGTAGCGATGGGGATAGAAGTAGCGCTTCATCGCCGGTTCCAGCTCGTCGGTCAGATAGAAAAGCCCGCTGAGGAACTGGGCCCGCGCCGGCTCGTCGATGCGCGGTGCGAGCTGCGTCAGGCCGTGGCGCTCGGCCAAGGCCAGGTTGATCGCCGGGGTCTCGACGAGGGTTTCGCCCTCCGGTGTAATCAGAGCCGGCACCCAGCCAGCCGGATTGATGGCGAGATATGCCGGCGTCCGATGCTCCTGCTTGACGGTATCGACCACGCGCAGCTCGTAGGGGATATCGCCCTCGGCCAGGACCATTTCCACCAGGATCGCCCGGGTATGGGGACCGCCATACAAGATGTACATCGCCGCTCCTTCGCACCTCGACCGGGGGAGACTATACGACTGGAAGCGAAAACCGGTAGATTGTTCAGCGCGTGGGCGTCCGCCGCCGCCCGATGCGGCGGTTCCGGTGGACCGGTGCGTGAAAGAGGGGCGCGAAGAAGAGGAGAGTAGGGTGCGGGCCATCGTTGTCGACAGACCGGGTGGGCTCGAGGCGCTGGAGCTGCGCGAGGTCGCCGAGCCGGCCCCCGGGCCGGGCGAGGTTCTGATCGATGTCGCCTTTTGTGGCTGCAACTGGGCCGACACCCAGCGGCGCAGCGGCGCCTATCCCCATCCGGTCGACTACCCGGCGATCATCGGCCGCGAGGTCTCGGGCACCATCGCGGCCCTGGGGGCCGGGGTCGACGGCCTCGAGGCGGGGCCCCTCGAAGTCGGCCAGCGGGTGGCGGCGATCCCCTCCACCGGGGGCTATGCCGAGCGCTGCATCGCCCAGGCCGATCTGGTGACGGCGCTGCCCGATGCCGTCTCGCTCGAGACCGGCGCCGCCTTCCAGGTCCAGACGCTGACCGCCTATCACATGCTGCACACGATCCATCGCAGCGAGCCGGGCGACTGGGTGCTGGTCCACGCGGCGGGTGGCGGTGTCGGTCTCCAGGTCATCCAGTTGGCGCTACGGGCCGGCGCGCGCGTGCTCGGCACGGTGGGCACGCCGGGCAAGGAGATAAAGGCGCTCGATCTGGGCGCGAGCGCCGTGGTCAACCTGGGTGCCGCCGATTTCGTTACCGCCGCGCGCGACCTGACCGAGGGGGTCGGCGTCGACCTGGCGATCGATTCCCTGGGCGCGGCCACGCTGGACCGGACCTTCGAGGCGGTCCGGCCGCTCGGCCACATCGTCAATATCGGCGAGGCCGAGGGCCAGCCCTACCCGAACATTCGCGAGCGGCTGCTGCCGCGCTCCCAGACCTTCACCCGTTTCCATCTGGGCCATGTCATGGACCGGCCCGACCTGTGGCGCCAAGGCACCGCCTTTGTCTTGGACGCCCTGGCCGAAGGCTGGCTCGAGGTTCCCATCGTCGAGCGCTTCCCGCTCGCCGAGGCGCGTGCCATGCAGGCGGCGCTCGAGGGCCGCGGCGTCGCCGGCAAGCTGCTGCTGTCGGTGCGGACGTGAGGGCGCGTGGCGGCTATAATTTTTGCAGCCAGAGCTCGCCGCCGCAGGTCGTGTCGAGGGCGATGCTGGCGCCGATGCAAGTCGCCATGATCTGTTCTGGGGTGTGGCCGCCGGCGCTCCTGCCGGATTTTCGCTTTCCGGCCGGCCCATCGCTCGCCATCCCATAGGCGCAACCCAGGGCCAGTTCGCCACCGCTGCCCGAGGCCCAGAATCGGCCTTCGGGCAGTTGCGCCACCGAAAAGCCCACGCAGACCGCCCAGACGCCCTCCCGGGACGCGATGAGGAACTCCTGGCCGTACTCCTTGGGCCCGCGCTCCTTGGCGCTCTCGTAGCCATCGTCCTTCAGCGCGTCGCGGATCGCGTTGGCCAACTCGAAGGCCGTCTTGGTTTTTTCGCCCAGAAGCTTGGTCATGGCCGCGGTAATGACATTCAAGGTCCTGAGATCGCCGGCGACCCCCACGGCCCACTTGCTGCCGACGACCCACTTGGGGCCGCAGTCGAACAGCACGGTGCCGTCCAGGGCCAGGGTGTCGCAGCCGATCCAGGTCTCTCCGCCGCGATGAAGGGCCGCGATGACAGTCATGGGACGGATCCTCTAAACCATTGATATATTTGGACACAGCCCACCAAGCCTCGGATTTCGGCGAAGCGGACCATGGCCCAGCCCGCCAGGCTAGCACGGCGAGCCGTAAAAAAATCGTAACCCTGGCCAGCCAGCATGCCAGCCTGCGCGACGGGCGGCCTGAAGACCAGCCGCCGCTTCCCTGGGGATTTGAGCCGATCGCGCGACTCCTGAAAACCGCTGTCCCGAGGCGTTCTGTGAAGTGCTTCACGGAGCGGTGTCCAGGCGCCTGACTACCTAGCCGGATAAGGTCAGCGTGATCAACGAGAGTTTGGACGCGCCGCCAAAGCGCTTTGTGCCGCGGCCCTCAGGGAGGGGAATGCGCGGGGCAAGGGGGAGGCCTCCCGAAGGCCAGCGGCACTGCCTGCTTGCCACGGTCTGGCCGTCGTTCAACCAAAGGAGCCCCAGCCATGATCAGATCCAAATTGACGATTTTCGCCCTTGTCGCCGTGACCGGCCTCGCGACCGCCGGCGCCGCAGCCGCGCAGAACGTGTCGCTCTCCATCCCCGAGATCGAGTGGGACACGACGCTCGTCAAGTACCAGTTCGACAGCGACAAGTTCGTCGGCCAGCGGTTCACCGCCAAGTGCATGCCGGGGTCGCCGGCCGTGACCTACAGCGGCGTCTATGGCACCGATGCCTATCCCAGCGACAATTCTATCTGCATCGCCGCCGTGCATGCGGGCCAGATCGACAAGGAAGGCGGGGTCGTGACCGTCCAGCTCAATCCGGGCGAGGCGACCTACACCGGCAGCAGCCGCAACGGCATCGAAACCGCCAGCCTGCCGGGCACCCCGCGCAGCTTCAGCTTCGTCGATCCCTCGGCAGCCCCCCTGGCCGCCGACGCCACGACACCGGTCCATCTGTCCCACATTCCGCGGATCAAGTGGGACACCAAGTTCACCTCCACGGGCTTTGCCCACAAGCAACTGGTCGGCCAGCGCTTCACCTTCAACTGCCCGGCCGCGCCGAACGGCCTGAAGCCCCGCCGTGTGGTCGGCACCGATTCCTACGCCTTCAACAGCATGATCTGCGTCGCGGCGGTTCACGCCGGCAAGATCACCATGGCGGGCGGATTGGTTGCGGTGCAGATGGACCCCGGCATGCCCAAGCTGGTCGGCAGCATCCGCAACGGCATCGAAACCAAGAACGGTTCCGGCGGCCACACGACCATTTCCTTCGTCGACGTGCCGGTCGCGGCCCAGCAGTAGGGCCCAACCGACGGGGCAGGTGGGCCGGCAGGACGCCCGGCCCCCCTCCCAGCGAGCATCCTTGGCCCGGACCAGTCGCCGGGCCAAGGCCGTTCGGCCGCACCGAAACGCCGCCACACCGAAAACGCGGCCGGTCAGCGTCGCCCGTGCCCCGGGCGCGATGACCTCGATTCCCAGAACGAATCAGGATTGGAATGTCCGATGAGGCTGATGATCTTTCCCGCGCTGGTGGGGCTACTCATGCTGGGCGGTTGCGTCGCGATCGTCATGATCGAGCAGTGTTTCTATGCGACCGCCGACCCGAAAATCGGCTGTGAGGGCGCCCTGCCGATTGTCACGGCCTTGTCCGCCTTGGGCGCTTTCCTGGCGGCGATGGCCGCGTTGTTCGCCCGCCTGGTCCTGCTTCCCTTCCTGCGGCCCGGGCCGGCCCTGCCGGAGGCCGCCTCGGCCGCCCTGTCCAGCGCCCTGCTCGTCCTGGCGCTCTTCGGCATTCTCAACTGGGGGGTCAATGTTGGCGGTGCCGCCGGGGTCTTCTTCGGCTGGCCGCTCTTCAGTTTCCTGATCTGCTGCGGGTCGCTGGCGGTTGTGAAACAGGTCGCCGCGAAAGCAGGCCGCGGCGAATGCATGAACCGATGAACGGGAACACACGCAAGTCCGCCGCCTTGGCGCAGCGGGCATTCCTCGGAGGTGCAAGATGATCGCTCTATCCCTCGCCATCGTTTTCCTGACGGGATCGGTTGGCCTGATGATCGCCGCCATCGTCAACAATCAGATCGATCCCAATCTCTCCACCGCCCTGGGCATCCCGTTGGCCAATATCGTCAGTTCGATCCTGGCGCTGGTGGGGGCGGTGATCGCGGCCGTGGCCCACAACAGAAACACCGCCTCGCCCCTGACCCGGCGCACGATGATCTTCGGCTTCGTCCTCGTCGTCGCCCTGGTGCTGCTCTTTCCCCTTTCGGACCGGGGCCACTTCAGCAGCTTTAGCTGAGGCGACAGCCGGGAACCGCCACGGCCGCGAGGCCGGCAGCCCGGTCTCCCGCAGATCGCCTCAGACCGCATCCCCATGGGCGCCCTCGACCGGCTCGGACAGTTCCCGGTCCGCCCGGGCGATGTCCGCCACCACCCGGGCGAAGGCCGGGCGCGCTTTCAGCCGCCGGTACCAGGCCGCGAGCCTGGGATAGTCCGCCAGACCGGGGCCGGCGAGGCGCTGGACGTAGAGCACCGCCATGAAAAGGGCGATATCGGCGACGCTGAGGTCGCCGCAGAAATGGCTTTGGTCCGCCAGGGCGTCCTCGAGTTGGCCGAACTGTGCCGCCAGAAGCGCGACCGCGCCCTTCGCCGCTTCTTCCAACGCCAGCCATTGCGAGGGATCGTTGGGGCGCGGCCCGTTGCGGTGCATCAGCGCGCGCAGGGGCACCAGCATGACCTCGTCGGCGAAGAGATCGTAGAGGCGGCAGCGCGCCCGCTCGACCGGCGAGGGCGGATAGAGGGAGGGCTGCGGGCAGGCCTCTTCAAGATACTCCAGGATCACCGTGGAGTCATAGAGCGTGAGCCCGCCATCGATCAGGACCGGGACCTGGCCCTTGGGGTTGGCGGCCAGCACATCGGGGTGCTTGGGCGCATAGCCGGTCGTCTGGTTGAAGGGCACCAGCACCCGCTCGAAGGCGATGTCCTTTTCGACCAGCGCGATCTCGACCTTCTTGGCGAAGAGACTGAGGGGCGCGGAATAGAGTTTCATGGTTCGGTTTTCCTGTGGGGTCCGTCTGAGCCGGTGATCCTACAGCGGCCGTCCTGACAGTATCCTGTCAGCAGGAACTTCGCGCGCGGGCCGGTTCTACCCTGCGGCTTTGGATGTACGGCATCGATTTCCTTCCGATAACAATAGCGCGTTGGCAAACCCCTTCCTCCCTTCGGGTCCGTCGCCCAGAACGATCAGGTATGAATTGACAGGCAGCTGTTTCAGGCCAAGCATTGGCGCCCCAAACCAACTTGAGCGTCGTCGCCAACATGACACCCACGGTCACGCCAGCGCAGCTGGACCAGTTCGACACACGGGGTTTCTTCCTGCTCGAGCGGGTCATACCCGCCGCCCATCTCGAACTGCTGCGCCGCTTGGCGGACGACGCGGTAGAGGCACGGAGGGTCGGTGGCAAAGTCGGGGCCGCCGAGGGCGAGCAGTTGATGGATACCGATGGCGGCCGGTACTTCGTCTTCGGCCTGGAGGAGGAGCGGCCCGAGATCTACGGCGCCCTCTTCGGCGACTGGGCGGTGGCCATCATTGGCGCGCTGACCGACGAGTCGGACATGTTCCACACCGAGTTCGTGGTCAAGCAGGGGGGCCGGCGCGACGGGACCACCCGCTTCGGGTGGCACCAGGACGGCGGCTACAACACCGCGCCAGGCGCCGGTGGCGCGAAGGTCCCCCAGACACCGCACCTCTCGCTCTGGTGCGCGCTCGACGACATGTCCGCGGCCAACGGCGGCCTCCGCGTGCTGCCCTTCGAACGCAATCCGATCGATCATCCGGTAAAATTCATGGCGCCGCCGCGGCCCGGCGCCAGGCCCCAGCCCATGTTCGAACACAGGCGCGTGACGCCGGCCGGCGAGAACATCAATAACCTCAGCGGCGATATCGCCGGCTACTTTGGCGACGACCCGGGAGACCTTGTCGAAGTCCCGGCGGGAAGCGTGGTCGTGTTCTCCGCGCTCACCCTGCACGGCAGCGGCGCCAACTCGACACCGGCGCCGCGGCGCGCGCTCAACATCGCCTACAGCCAGTCGAGATTCGAGGACGCCGGGGCCCGAAAGGGCGTGGCGTTCATCAAGAATGGACAGATCACGGACGAGGCTTCTCGACTTCGGGCCATAGCCTGACGGGCACGACACTCTCTGCAACGGGCACCGCTCTGGAGTTCCGGGACAATGCAGAATTGGCGAATGCCAGCCTGCTTGGAATGGCGCACTTCCCGATGAAGTCCCTTAGATAAGTATCGTGTCCCCAGAACTCCAGATGGGTATTGATATCACGATAAAACAGTTTGAGGAGAATGGGTTCACCATCGTTGAGAGTAGGTCTGTTGCAGTAGATATCGGAAAATTCCACACGCCAAGATTTTATGATTTCTTGGCTTATGATCCTTTCAGCGGTGTGATCGTTGGTGTAGAGGTAAAAACCACACTGTATGATTCAATTCGTTTAAACCCAATACAAGTCGATAAGGACGTGGAAGTTCTTAGGAACGGTGGTACTGTCCGAAAATCGGGTCAGCTTGTTAGGGGGGTCGCCTATCGTGCCGTCTGCTTTGGATGTGATCTGGCAGTAAAAGTTAGGACAAATAGACTCTTTAATGCTCTGAAGGACGCGGAGATATCCTTTGATGAGGCCATTTCATCGGGGGTTTATCAACGTAAAAACTAGAAACTATTGCTAATAGTACAATGTTTGACGAAAACTCTCTCTCGAAATCCTTAGCGAAGCTGAGATACCAGCGGATAAAGAGACTTACCTACAAGGCGTTCTGGGGTACGGAAGAGGTGGAGCATTTTCTTTACTTTTCATTACACGGAAAACCAAAAGAGTTCTTAGCGGCACAGTTTGGAGTTAGGAATCCAATCGCTGAATCTTTTTCTCTTCATTGTATCCACTCCTACGGCGGCCCTGTATATCAGGCCTTTAATCCGGACGTACAGACCAACTGCACTATGATATTCTCCCTGGGCAAGCTCGCTAGATGGGGAGAACGTTCTTCATTGTTTATGCCGGCGATGTCAGTTGAATCATTGGCTGAAAAAATCTCAGCCGACATCCAAGAGAATCTTTTGCCCATTGTTCAAGTGGTTACAAGTCTGGACGCCTTTTTGGCTCTATTGTTGAGTGATGTCGAATCTTTTGGGTGGATCTACATAAACGGTGCGATAAGGGCTGCCCAGGTTGCCTCTATTGCGTTCAGACTTGGAGCAAATGTAGATGAAATTAGGGTGATACTACATCCCTTTGACAAGTTAATAAAAATTCATCTGCCACTCGAAGACAGTAATTCTTCTGAATACCTTGACAGAGTGATCGAAGATTTAATTTTATTTCACCAGCAATCTGGAACGATAATGTAATACCAGATCCGGAGGCGGATTCAGGTTGCAAGTGCACCATTCTTGGCTTTTTGCAGGACCTCGTGCGGTGTCTGGTAGGCGAGGCATTTGCGGGGCCGATGATTGAGCCTTGGAGTTCTGTGAGTTCTGGAGTTCTGAGGACACGATACTTAATTGACCCGCACCGCCTTGCCTGCCATGGGGAGTTCTGGGGACACGATACTTAATTGACCCGCACCGCCTTGCCTGCCATCCTCTAAGAGCCTGACCGAAAAAGAGTTGAGTGATTTCAGAAGGACGTGATTCCGTCGCGTTGCTAGACAACGATGGAGATCACGATGCCATGGACTGAAATCACTCGCCGGGATTATCGGCGCGATGGGCTTCGCTACGCAAGCGATCTGACGGACGCGGAGTGGGCCTTGATTGCGCCTCTGATGCCGGCATGCAAGCGCGCGGGCCGGCCGCGCACGACGGACCTGCGTCAGGTTATGGATGCCTTGCTCTATATGGCGACGACGGGTTGCCAATGGCGCATGCTGCCAAAGGACTTGCACGGGGGTTCTGGGGGGGGTTCTGGGGACACGATACTTAATTGGGGTTCTGGGGACACGATACTTAATTGACTGTCGCCACGCTGCCTGCCATCATCCGCGCCATGGCACGATTGGCACGGGTGGTGGTTCCCGGGGTGGCGCATCACGTGACCCAGCGGGGCAACCGCCGGCAGCAGACTTTCTTCAACGACGACGACTACCGGGCCTACAAGGCCTTGGTGGCGAAGTCCTGCGCCGCGGCCTCGGTCGCGGTCTGGGCCTACTGCCTGATGCCCAATCATGTGCATCTGATCCTGGTGCCCGCGTCGCCCGACGGGTTGCAGCGGGCCCTGGGGGAGGCGCACCGGCGCTACACCCGGCGGATCAACTTTCGCGAGGGCTGGCGGGGGTATCTCTGGCAGGGGCGCTTTGCCTCCTTTGCCCTGGACGAGGCGCACCTGCACGCGGCGGGGCGCTACGTCGAGCTGAACCCGGTGCGGGCCGGACTGGTGCGCCGGGCGCGGGATTGGATCTGGTCGAGCGCCCGGGCGCACCTGAAGGGCGAGGACGACGATTTGGTGAGCGTCGCGCCGCTGCTCGAGCGGGTCGGGGGCCGGGGCGCTGGGCCCCAGGGCGCCGGCGGCTGGCGGGCCTACCTGAAGGCGGGGCTCGCCGAGGAGGAGCGCGAGGCCCTGCGCGCGCACGAGCGGACCGGCCGGCCGCTGGGCTCGGAGTCCTTTCTCGACGAACTGGAGGCGCGCCTGGGCCGGGTCCTGAAGAAGGGCAAGCCCGGCCCCAAGCCGGCGGCCGCGCCGCAGGGCCCAGCCAAGCGTGGCAAGGCCAGCCTCTCAAGCCCGCGCAAGAGACGCTAAGATGCCAAGACAGCCAGTAGATAAGTATCGTGTCCCCAGAACTTTGCCCAGAACTTTCGATGAAGTCCTTTAGATTAAGTATCGTGTCCCCAGAACTTTATTCTGGAGTTCCGGGACAATGCAGAATTGGCGAATGCCAACCTGCTCGGATTGGCGCACTTCCCGATGAAATTCTTTAGATAAGTATCGTGTCCCCAGAACTCGCGGTGCGGGCCGGACTGGTGCGCCGGGCGCGGGATTGGATCTGGTCGAGCGCCCGGGCCCACCTGAAGGGCGAGGACGACGATTTGGTGAGCGTCGCGCCGCTGCTCGAGCGGGTCGGGGGCCAGGGCGCTGGGCCCCAGGGCGCCGGCGGCTGGCGGGCCTACCTGAAGGCGGGGCTCGCCGAGGAGGAGCGCGAGGCCCTGCGCGCGCACGAGCGGACCGGCCGGGGCCATCAAAGGCGCGATCCTGCGCGATTACGGCCATGTCCCTCAGAATTCCGACACTGTCGCTTGAATTCCGAGAAAATTTTTTTCTGTCACATCCGTTGCTCCTGTCTCGTCTTAAAGGCGAGAGGAGAATGTCATGATAGTCAAACGACTGATTTTAGGGGCGAACGGTTTGTTCGCCCTTGTGACCGGTACGTTCATGATGGTCAAAAGCGAGGCTTGGTTCGCCGCCGTCGCCGCCGATACGGGACCATTCAATTTCCATCTGGTTCAGGACGTGGGAGCCGCTTTTATCGTTTCTGGGCTTTCGCTGCTCGCCTGTCTGTGGCGGCCTTCGCTGTGGCCCGCGGCTATGACAGGCGCTGGCTTCTTGTGTGCCCACGGCCTTATTCATTTGGCGGATATTGTTTCAGGGCATGCCCCTCACGCAGCGCGTGATCTCCTGGTTCTTACCATACCGGCTTTGCTATCGCTTTGGGCCGCTTGGCCGCCAAACGGACAAGTAAAGGGAAAATATTATGCTTAAGTATTTCATCAAACGTATGATTTTGAAATTTGGAAAACGCTACGGCTATGATGTGGCTTTCATGCTGCACATGCTAGAGACGACACCTGACGTGATGAACTCGTTCAATGCGCTGTCAAAACTCGACAGCTACAGAAAGAGCACGTCGGTGAATGCGCATATGGCGGCAAGACTACTAGGCGCCCTGAACGAAGATTGCGGCCCTTGCGTCCAATTGGTGGTCGATATGGCGCGTGAATCCGGTATGGCTTCAGATCAAATCGAAGCGGTACTGACCGACGATCACGCCGCGATGTCTTCCGAAACGGCTCTAGGCTATCGCTTTGCATCGGCCATCATAGCCCGCTCGACCGACGAAGACGCGGCACGAGAGGCTGTGCGAAGCGCCTGCGGAGATGCCGCCATCATCGAGTTGACCCTTGCGTCCCAGGTCACAAGATTGTTTCCCATGGTCAAAGCTGGGCTTGGCTATGGCAAAAGCTGCCGCCGGGTAAGTATTGGCGAGCGGAAGATTACCCTCGCAAGAGAGGCGGCATGAGCACAGATCATGCCACTCTGGAAGCTGCTTTTAAGGCCCATGGCGGGCGGTTGCTCGGACTTGCTTACCGAATGCTCGGCAGTCGCGCCGACGCGGAAGACATCGTGCAGGAGACGTGGCTTCGGGTTTCTTCTTCGACAGCGCGAATCAAAGACGCGGAAGCTTATCTGGTGACGGTGGCTACACGACTGTGCCTTGACCAGCTGAAGTCCGCCAGGGCGCGGCGCGTGAACTATGTGGGACCATGGTTGCCGGAGCCCATTTTTTCGACGGCGGAGCTTTCTCCCGCGACCGCGACGGAGCTTGCGGACGATTTGTCATTTGCCCTTCTTCTGACGCTTGAGACGCTCACGCCGCCCGAACGAGCGGCGTTTTTGTTGCATGATGTTTTCGATCTGCCGTTCGCCGATATTGCCGATACGCTCGGCAAGAGCGAGGCGGCTTGTCGGCAACTTGCCACGAGGGCACGCAAGGCCGTGAGAAGTCGGCGTCCTTCTCAAGCCGCGCCTCCCGAAGCATACAAGAATCTAACTTCGCGTTTTTTCGAGACACTCGAGAACGGCGACATCGACGGACTCAAGGAACTGCTTCAGGAAGAGGTAGTGTTGTATACGGACGGGGGCGGGGTAAAGACGGCCGCGCTCAATCCAATCCGCGGCGGGGACAAGGTGGCGCGATTTTTCCTCGGCATTGCGCGCAAAAGTAAGATTCAAGCAACATCGATCCGCCTTTCCGGTGCCATTATCAATGGCCAGCCCGGCATTCTCATATTTGTCGACGACCGACTGGATCAAACTTTCAGCATCAATGTCGAGGATAACCGGATTTCGACAATCTACATGGTCGGCAATCCCGAGAAGCTGGACTATCTTGATCCGCAATAAGATTGCAGTTTTCGCGATTTGATTGTGGAGTTTTGAGGACACAAGACTTGGAATCCGCCTCCCCAAAACTATCTACCTCGGGTGATTCCAGAGGAACCGCGCGACACGTTTTGGTCCGTCGTAGGACGAGTTCGTCAGCGTCGGCACAAAGTGCCCCATGTTGTTCACGATGGCGTGCCGGACTTCCGCCGCGCCACCCGTGCATTTATGGCGCGTGGCGTTGGCATACACTGTCGTGGTAAGCGTCGTGCACCCCGTGGCGTTCTGCCAAAGTTCGTAGTCGGAATCGCCCGGCGAGCTGGGGTTCGTAAGCGCGGGCAGTACATACGTAAGTGGGATGTTTCCGTCACCCGTGACTGGGACCGTGTTGTCGAGCTCTCCGCGAATCAACAAGATGTCGACGGTCGTCGAGTAATTCGGCGGGAACGGCGACCAGATCGTTTCAAGCGGTCCCCAGTCGCACGCCGGATCGTAGGGGTCGCCACAGGTGACGAGCACGTTCTGAAGGAAAGAACCGCTGGTCCCGGCGATCGATGCAACCGACGCAAATACGCCCGGAAGTTCTGCCGAGAGGTGTTGTGTGAACATCGCGCCGTTCGAGAAACCGACGGCGTGAACACGGTCGTCATCGATGCTGAGCTGTGACTTCGCGAAGGTCACAAATTCATCCACCATCAGCACGTGGTCGTTGGCGGGGTTCGCGTTGACGCCGTCGTTCCACCAGTTCAGCGGCGTGCCGGAGTCGAGCCACACCAGGACCGCGCCGACGTTGTCTGCGCGGGTCCGCAATTCCACCATGAAGTCCTTCTGCTGGAACCCGTCCGCGGTCTGCCCGCCGCCATGAAAGTTCAGCACCAGCGGATACTCGCCCGCGCAATCGTCATAGGTCGTCGGAACATAGACGTAATAGTCGTATGTGTTGGTGTCGCTCGCCGTGAATGTCAACGGTCCGCTATCGCCGTGGCCGATCGTCGGCGGACAGGTGCCAACCGCGGCGGTCGACGCTCTGTCGGTGTCGGATGCTCCCGCGCAGGCAGCTAGGCTTACGAATGCCAACAGCAAAACAAAAATGTTCTTCATTTCGAACTCCGTGTGTTTTGCAAAGTGTCCGTCGTCAGACAGGTCGGGGTCAAAAGGCGCTCCTCGATTGTCATGCGCGGCTCGTTGAGGTCAGATTCCAGCCTCTCAAGCCTTTGCGGTAGCTCGTGGCGATTTTTTTACTACCAAATCACCTCTCAGGAATGTGCTTTTGATCACAGGCCAAGCCCGTCCGGACGCGTAAACTTGATACTTATCGACTACCTGCTGAACGATTGGACCATGCCCCGCCACTCCACTGGCCAGGCCGAGGTACGGCGCACCTTCACCCACCATGTCGAGATCCCCGTGCCGGCTACTGGATGGGGGAGTGCTCTCAGGGACATGTGCTCATGGTGCATCGAGCGGCATGGGCAGGAAGGTTGGGCAAGGTTCAGCTAGTCTGAGCGGGCGCCAGCGCCGCGAGAGTGGATGGTGTTTGCTTTCAGGACTGTCGAGAAAGCGGCGGCGTTTCGGGCGGCGTGGCCCGACAATCAGTAACGGGAGTTTGGGACAGACCGCTAGAGGATGGCATTATGACCAAATCGAAGTACGCCCCCGATCTGAAGGCAGCAAAAAAGGCGCAGGAGTTTAATCACTTTGCAGGCAAAGAATATGTCGGGCAGCAAAAGGCGGCCAATTCTGATATTGCGGCGATATCCAAGAAACTGACCGACGGTTACAAAAAGTGGCTCCGTGTGACGGAAGAATCGATAGCCTTGAGGGACGTAGAGATAAGTACCTATGGAGAGCTTATGAAGCTTGAAGCCATTATAAAAGAAAAGAAATATAAAGATACAGCAGAGAAGAAAAAGATCGAAAAGAAAATTCTTGAGCTCGAGAAATATGCAAAGAAATCAAACACTGAGGCAGGCAAGAAAGACTATGCGGGAACTGAAGCCAGCGCACCACTAATGGCTATGCACACGGCCATCAAGGCCATGGCCAAGAAGTCGTAAAGCGCGCAAAGGCCCGTCTGCGGAATTCTGGGAACAGTATCCTAATATTTTCCTGAAGCCTATCGCGCGGTGTGGTGCTCCAGTGAAGGCCCCACCCCGGACCCCGACGAGACGCGGAACTCCCGCTGATGGCACGACACGAGGCCAACTGCGCTCGGTGGGAAGACCGGGTCGTGGCACACTTTGCTCTCGTCAAGGTCGGACCCTGACCCTGGACCGCGGATGGGCGGGGAGAAAAAATGGTGCCGCCGGGGTGAATTGAACACCCGACCCCACCCTTACCAAGAATGGGGAGGGGCAGCTAAGCTGTTGATTTTTCGTCCGTGTCGTCGCCGCTCCACGGATTTTGCACGACTCTTGGCAGTAGATCGGCCTTTTTGCTTTCCTCGGTCGTGTCGACGTGCTGGTAGCGCAGGACCGATTTAATGTCCTTCCAGCGGCCGGTGCCGAGCAGCCCGCGGAGGTCTTGTCCGGCATAGCGGCGCATCCAGGTCGCCCAGGTGTGACAGCAGTCG
Source organism: Kiloniellaceae bacterium (assembly GCA_021776195.1). The sequence continues at coordinate 37,239 of JAJFGK010000121.1, forward strand.
TGCGGCGTGAAGTCGGCGAGGCCGGCGGCCTTGAGCGCGGGGGTCCAATCCTCGTAGACCTCCCAGCGATCCCGATAGCCGAAGACTCGGCCCTTGCGTCCGGTCTTCGGCACGGCCTGCAGCTCGTCGATCACGACGGCCGGCAGATGGACGGCGCGTGCATCGCCGTTCTTGGTCTTGGCGATGTAGGCGACTTGCTTTTCCAGCGAGACGTGGGGCCATTCGAGACGGCAAGTCTCGGTGATGCGGCAGCCGGTATAGAGCAGGAAGACGATAAGCCGTCGCAGCCTGGCCGGCGCCTTCCGGATAAGGGCCGCGGCTTCTCCGGGCTCGATCCAGCGCGTGCGCCCGGGCGGCTGCTTGGGCCGCCTGATCCGGAGGTCCCGCCCGCCGGCTTTCAGGATCGAGGACATGGGCGTGTGGATCTGGCGGTTCACATTGGCATTCTGGGCGGAGGGGGCGGCGGTGATGCCCGGCGGCAGGATCAGCCCCGCCGCCCTGTCGATCGCGGCCTGATCGATTTTCTCGAGCGCGGTATTGCCGAAGTAGTCGAGCAGCGCCTGCAGGTAGCGGGCCTCGCCGCCGCCCCGCAGGTAGGCCGCTACGGCGTCGACGAAACGCCCCCCGGCGGGGGTGGAAAAATCACCAAGTTCGATGGCTTCCTTGAGGGTCTTGAGTTTCCTTTTCGCGACGCCTCTTTCAGCCGTTCCTGCACTTCGGTCCAGGTAGCATCCGAGGTATGTCCCGCGGATGCGGAAGTTTTTCGACCGCCCGGGGCGGGGTGGAACGAGAGAGAGGGGCATGGCAGGGCCTTTACGAGTTTGGCGAAATCCTCCTCGGCGAAGATCTTGCGCCGGCCCGCTTGACGATAAAAGGGATATTCCTTCAAGAGGCCCTGGAGCGTGCGGCGCGAGACGTGAAGGCGCGCCGCGCATTGATCCATGGTGAGGGGCCAGTTTTGGCTCATGGCATCCGTTTGGGCGGGCCGAAGGTGGCGATCTCCTGGCCGGTGGGGCCCGCGAGGCGGACGGCTTTCTCGTCCCACTCGACGCGCAGGGAGCGGTTGTGCTGGCGGCCCAATCCACAGCGGGTCTTGATCAGTTGATTGGTTTGGCCGAGCGAAGCGATTTTCAGGCTCGTTGCCTGGCAGGTCGCGCAGGTCACGCGGACCTGGGTCTCGCCGGGCGACCGCAACAGGCTGGGGGTCAGGCTGCAGGGGCTGGCGACGGGCTGGAAGGCCATCACAAGCCCATCATGGCTTTGGCGCGGGCCACGGTCAGCGCATCGCGGCCCTGGCGCTCTTTCTTGCGGTCCTCGGCGATCCAGCCGTCGAGCAGGCGGGTGAATTGCGTGAAGGCCCCTTTCGTTCTCGAGCGCCGCATCGCCATTCCCGTCTCCAGCAGCTCCTTGCCGCGCGCCTGGTCCCGGTGGTGCCAGGCCTGGCGGCAGGCCGCCTTGCAGAAGCGCTTGCGGCCGTCAAAATCCCAATAGGACCCATGGCATTCATCGCAGACCCGGACCTGGGGTCGCCGGCCGGCGGGTTGCGGAGCCGGTTTGAGTTTGGCCGCGGCGCTCATAGGTAGGCTCCATCGGCAAGGGACTTGACCAGGGCCAGCACTTCCGCGCCCCGCCCCTGGTAGACAAGAGCTTCGGGAGTCCGGCCATTCAAGAGGGTCTGTGGCGATAGCCAATACTTCACGATCTCCTCTTCGGTTTCGTAGCCCTCGCGCAGGATCTCGAAAATTCTGGCCTGTTCGAACCGCGCCAGGCGATCCATTTCCGCGACGATCAACGCCCCGGCGATAGCGAGGCGGCGCAGTTCATTGTGCTGCGCCCGCTTGTCGTGTTCCTTCTCCCACGGGAAGGGATCATCGACGCCGCCTACGGGAGGGTCGAGAACATAGATTCTTTCGGGAGCGGCATAACAGGCGGCGGCCATAGCCAGTTCGCCGTCGATGTGATCGTCGTCGTGGTGGGCGTCGTAACCTTCTACTGTGATCTGGCGGTCACGTTCGGCGGCGATGGCCTTGATGGCTTCGGTTGTCATGGCGCGCCCTCGACGTTGCCCGGGAGCGGGCTGTGGTCAGGCTTCGCTGCTTGTTTGGCACGGATCTTTTCTATGTTGCCCCACACCCTCGCCAGTTCCTTTTTCCCGACTTCGCCGACCTCGACTTCGATGGCGTTGCACAGCGCAAAGAACGTTAGCGCCACGCCGCCGCATTCCTGCTTCACCTGACCAACGGACCGGTTGAAAACGTAGTCCACAAGTTGGTGCGCCTCGCTTCGGGTGCATTGGAGTGCCTGGACTAGCTCCAACGCTTCCTCAAGAAACCGATGGTTCCGTTCTGTGACATCGTTGCTGATTCTGCGGCCGAAACACGCCAGCATCCAGGCGTCCACGTCCTGTTGCATCTTGTTGAATTCGTCCATAGCGGGCGCTCCTCAGAAGGGAATGTCGTCGTCGAGGTCGGCACCGCCGCCGCCCCCGGCGGAGCCGCCGCCGGTCCCGCTGCCGCCCGGCGCCGGGCCGAAGTCGTCGGGATTGGCCGGGGGCACGCCGCCGCCCTCGCCGCGCTTGTCCATCAAGACAAGCTTGGCGTCGAAATTGTTTAAGACAACCTCGGTGCTGTACTTCTCGACGCCGGCCTGGTCGGTCCATTTGCGGGTGCGCAGGGTGCCGCGCAGGTAGACCTTGGAGCCTTTGGCCAGATACTGCTCGGCGATGCCGGCAAGTCCCTCGTTGAAGATGACGACCCGGTGCCATTCGGTGCGCTCTTTGCGCTCGCCGCTGTTGCGGTCTTTCCAGGTCTCCGAGGTGGCGACCGACAGGTTGGCGATGCGCTTGCCCTCCTGGGTCTGGCGGACCTCGGGATCG
>JAJFGK010000122.1 GCA_021776195.1 Kiloniellaceae bacterium
GTCCGAGGCTCAGGCCGAGGCCGCGGCCTTCGCCCTGGCCTGCCATCTCGGCCGGCCGGTCTGCCAAAGCGCGGTGAACGACCGCGTCGGGAAGGTCACGCAGCACGACGATCCCGAGCTTGCCAGGCGCGGTTATCGCTCGAACAAGCGGCAGCGGCCGCACACCGACTTCGTGGACCTCGTCGGCTTGTTCTGCCTGCGGCCCGCGAAACACGGCGGCGAAAGTCAGCTTGTCAGCGGCGCGGCAATCCACGACGCCGTCGCACGCGAGCGCCCCGACCTGCTGCCCATTCTCTATCGCGGCTTTCACTACGACTGGCGCGGCGAGCCGCCGCCCGGCGTGGCACAGGGTTACACCGACTACCGCGTGCCGGTCTTCAGCCAGACCGAGGGGCGCTTCGCCCTTCAGCTGAACCGCTTCTTCTTCGAGGCCGTGCCCGAACTCATGGGAACGACCTTCACCGCGGCGGAGCGCGAAGCCATCGAACTGGTGACAAAAATCTCGCAGCGCGACGACGTCCGGCTGACCTTTCCGCTCGCCGCCGGCGAGGCGGTCATTTTTGACAACACCGCTTTGCTGCACGCCAGGCTCGACTACGAGGACTGGCCCGAGCGCGCGCGGCGCCGGCTGCTGTTGCGGCTGTGGATCGAGACCGACCCGCCGGTGCCGGTGCACGACGGCATGCGCGCCTACATCGCCGACTGCAAGCGCGCCTACGGCGAATCCACCTCGCGGCAGCCGCCGGTAATTGCGGCGCGCGCAGGACCCTAAGTCGTACCCTAGGGAGACGGGCTTTCCGTCAGCCGGGCGAATTCGAAGCGGCCGAGATCTTCCGCATTGTCGCGGCTGTCAAAAGCTTGCGCCAACTTGTGGCCGGCATAGGTGGCGTGGACGACGGCGCCGGGCACGTCGCAGTCGCCGATATTTCCCAGCGAGACGATACCGGCCGCCGCCAGATCGTCGGGCCGGGCGGCCAGGGCCCGGTAGAGCTCGTCCTTGGGCCGGCGCAGGCCGACCACCACCAGGCTGCCGGCCTCTAGCGCCCGGTCGGGCCCGCCATACTTGCCGGTCGTGATCGCCGCCTTGCCGTCATAGCCGGCGACGAAGCGGGCGGTGACGATCTCGACGCCGAGCTCGATCAGGCGGTTCTGGGCGTACCACTGGTCGTGGGTGTGGCGGGTCCAGCCCGAGACCTCGTCGCCCGGGGTCACGTAGGTCACCCGGTGGCCGCGCTCGGCCAACTGTTCCGCCAGACAGCCCGCGGTGACGTAGTGCTCGAAATCGTAGACCACCACGGTTTCGGCCAACGCGGCGCCGGCGAAGACGTCGTCGGGGGTCAGCACCGCGACCCCCTCCGGTGCCGGGGTGGGCGCCATGCGCTGGTCCATGAAGTCGGTTGTCCAGGCCGCACCGGTGGCCAGCACGACCTGGGGAAAGCCGAACTCCAGCACCTGATCGGCGCTCAGCGCGCTTTCCAGGTAGAGCTCGACATTGGCCATCTTCCGGATCTGGCCGAGCCGCCAGTCGCGCACCCGGATCCAGGTGCCCAGCCCCGGCAGGCGGCTCTCGCGCAGCAGCCGGCCGCCGACCTCGCCGCCCGCCTCGGCCAGGGTCACGGCATAGCCGCGCTGGCCCAGGGCGCGGGTCGCCTCCAGGCCGGCCGGGCCGCCGCCGACCACCAGAACGGCATCGTCGGAGGCCTTGGGCGCGATCTTTTCCGGGTGCCAGCCGCGGCGCCACTCCTCGCCCATGGTGGGGTTCTGGGTGCAGCGGATCGGCACCGCCTCGTGATAGCAGGAGTAGCAGATGTTGCAGCCGATGCATTCGCGGATATCGTCCTCGCGGCCCTCGTCGATCTTGGTCGGCAGGAAGGGATCGGCAATCGAGGGCCGCGCGGCGCCGATCAGATCGAGCACGCCGCGCTTGATCTGCGAGACCATGGCGTCGGGCGAGGTGAAGCGCCCGACCCCGACCACCGGCTTGGAGGTCATGGGCTTGGCGAAGGCGACGTAGGGTTCCTGGTAGCCCTCCTCGGAGTAGCGCGCATTGGAGGCGTCCGCATAGCCCCAGGTCTTGAGGTCCCAGAGGTCGGGGTCCTCGCCGACCAGCTCGAAGACGGCGGTGGTGTCTTCCTGCCACTGCATCCCCAGGGCGCCCATCAGCTCGTCGGTCGAGATCCGCACGGCGACGGCGCAGCTATCGCCCACGGCGTCCTTGGTGTCGGCGATCATCTCGCGCAGCAGCCGCACCCGGTTTTCGATCGGCCCGCCGTATTCGTCGCCGCGCCGGTTGGTGTGGGGCGAGAGGAACTGGTAGGGCCCGAAGCCCATGCCCGAATAGACGTAGACGATATCGAAACCCGCCTGCTTGGCGCGCCGGGCCGCCGCGACCTGCCAGCCGCGCAGCGCCTTGATGTCGGCCTTGTCCATGACCCGGCTCTGCAGCGGGAACTGCCGCGCGCCACTGGCCCGGAAAGACGGCAGGCCCGAGGGCGAGAGCGGCATCTCGCGGGTGAAGCGGTTGGCCGCGGTGGCGCTGCCGTAGTAGAGCTCGACCCCGGCCAGGGCACCGTGTTTGTGGACCGCCTCGGTCATCACGGCCAGGTTCCTCACATCGTCCTCGTCCCACAGCCGGGAATAGCGGTTCGGGCTGTCGTCCGAGGAGGGGTGGATCGAACAGTAGCCGGTGCAGACCACGCCCCAGCCGCCCTCGGCGCGGATGCCGCGCAGGCCGGCGCGGATCTGCGGCATCTGGTGCCCGGTGCTCGAGGCGTGCGGCACCTGGTAGAAGCGGTTCTTCGCCGTCACCGGGCCGATACGCACCGGCTCGAAAAGGATGTCATAGCGTGGATTGCGCGTCATCTCGCAGGCCCCCCGAGGATAATGCCGCCACTTAACGTCGCCTGACAGCTTGTCAGGCCCGGCGCCCCGGATCTAGCCTGTAGATGTCATTTTCAGGGACGGTGGGGGAGAAGGCCATGGCGCGACGAGGCGGCGGTAGACGCGATCCGCGCGAGGGACGGCAGACCGGTTTGGCCCTGCGCCCCTGGAAACCAACGGTCAACCGCTATGCGCCGATCGAGCCGCTGTCGGCCGACGAGGTCGAGGCAATCCACCTGGCCTCCCTGCAGATCCTCTCGCGCCACGGCATGAAGGTCCTCTCGCCACGGGTCCGCGCCATCCTGAAGGCCGCCGGCAACCGTGTCGACGAGGGCGAGGCCCTGGTCTACTACGACCCCGACTTCGTCATGGCGGCGCTGAAGACCGCGCCCGCGTCCTATCTGTTCGAAGCGCGCAACCCGGTCAAGTCGGTCACCATCGGCGGCAACAACATCAACTTCGCGCCGGTCGGCGGCCCCTCCTTCGTCTCCGACCTGGACAAGGGCCGGCGGGCCGGCACCTACGCCGAACTGAGCGATTTTATTCGCCTGATCCAGATGCTGGATATCCTCCACATCGGCGGCACGGCCTCCTTCGAGCCGCTCGACCTGCCGGCCGAGACCCGGCACCTGGACCGTGCCTTCGCCGCCGCGACCCTGACCGACAAGGTCTTCGGCACCTCGCTGCTGGGCAGCAACCGGGCCCGCGACGCCCTGCGGATCCTGGCGATCCTGCATCAGATCCCCTACGACGACCTGGCGAGCAGCGGCCGGGTGATCCTCTCCGGCGGCATCAACACCAACTCGCCGCGCCAGCTCGACGACAATCTCTCCGACGGCATGCTGGAACTGGTCGAGATGGGCCAGGCGATCGTCGTCACGCCCTTTACCCTCTTGGGCGCCATGGCCCCGGTCACCATCGCCGGCGCGCTGGCCCTGCAGAACGCCGAGGCCCTGGCCTGCCTGTCCCTGATCCAGACGGTGCGGCCCGGCGCGCCCATGACCTACGGCGGCTTTACCTCCAACGTCGACATGAAGTCCGGGGCGCCAGCCTTCGGGACTCCGGAGTACGTCAAGGCGACCCTGGCCGGCGGCCAGATGGCACGGCGCTACAACCTGCCTTACCGTTCGTCCTCGACCAACGCCTCGAACTGCGTCGATGCCCAGGCCGCCTACGAGAGCGAGATGTCGATCTGGGCCGCGGTCATGGGCCACACCAATATCGTGAACCACGCCGCGGGCTGGCTGGAGGGCGGGCTGGTCGGCTCCTTCGAAAAGCTGATCGTCGATGCCGAAATGCTGCAGATGATGGCCGAGTCCCTGGAGCCCATCGCCATGGACCCGGATTCTCTGGCGGTCGAGGCCATCGGCGCGGTCGACCCCGGCGGTCACTTCTTCGGCTCGCCCCACACCCTGGAGCGCTACGAGACGATTTTCTATCCGCCCCTGGTCTCCGATTGGCGCAATTTCGAGACCTGGGAGGAGGACGGCGCGCGCAGCGCCACCGAACGGGCCAACGGGATCTGGAAACAGATGCTGAAGGACTACGAAGCGCCGCCCCTCGACCCCGGGATCCGCGAGGAACTTGAAGACTACATCGCCCGGCGCAAGCGCGAGATCGGCGAGAAAGGCCTGGGGCACGCGTGATGCCCGGGTGGCGGCAAAGCTTGCGCGCTCTGCTGCCCGGTCAGACCCCGGCGCGGCGTGCAGGTCCGCGCGAGGAAATCGAGATCCGGCCGGCGGGGGAAAGCGATCTTTCCGCCATCGCCGCCCTGCTGCACGAAGGCGACAGCCACCACCGGCCCTATGACAGCCGGGCGATCCGCCAGGAAGAGCCGACGCCGGCCGACCCGGATGTCCTGCGCGCCTGGCTCGGCGATCCGGCAACCGTCGTTCTGATGGCCCAGAATCCGGCCACCCAGGACCCGGCCGGCGAGGCGGGAGCCGCCCTGGGCTTTCTGCGGGCGGTGGTCCAGGAACGTCCCGCCACACGACTGCGCCATGCGCTCAAAGCGGTCGTGATCGAAGAGCTGGTGGTGACCGAAGCGGCGCGCGGCCTGGGAACGGGAACAAGGCTGATGGACGAAGCCCAGGCCTGGGCCCGCGAGCGGGGCGCCGACCGGGTCGAACTTGGCGTCTACGACGCCAACGAGGCCGCATTGACGCTCTATCGGAAACAGGGCTACCGCACCCTGATCCGCACCCTGGTGCGCGATCTTTGAAACGACGCGCCGTTCGGGCAATCCATGGCTTGCTTTGGCGCGGCGAATCCTTTTCAAACTCCGGCTTCGTGTTCGGCACGGCAACTTCTTTGGCATAGGAACACCACGGCATGAAAATCGGCTTCATCGGTCTCGGCAACGTCGGCGGCAAGCTCGCCGGTTCCCTGCTGCGCAATGGCTTCGACTTGACGGTCCGCGACCTCGACAAGGGGGCGGCGCAACACTTTCTCGATCAGGGCGCGGCCTGGGGCGAAACGCCCAAGGCCATGGCCAAGGCCTGCGACATGATCATCACCTGCCTGCCCAGCCCGGCGGCCTCGGCGGCGGTCATGGAGGCCGGGGACGGTATTCTGGCCGGTCTTTCCGCCGGCAAGATCTGGGCCGAGATGAGCACCACCGACGAGGAGGAGGTCAAACGCCTCGGTGACAAGGTGCGCGCGCTGGGCGCCGAGCCGATCGACTGCCCGGTCTCCGGCGGCTGTCACCGTGCGGCGACCGGCAACATCTCGATCTTCGCCGGATGCGAGCGCGCCGCCTTCGAGCGCGCGCTGCCGGTATTGATGGCCATGGGCCGGCGCATCCTGCACACCGGGCCGCTCGGCAGCGCCTCGGTCCTGAAGGTCGTCACCAACTACCTCTGTACCGTCCATCTGGCGGCACTCGGCGAGGCCCTGACCACGGCCAAGCTGGCCGGCATGGACCTGGGCACGACCTACGAGGCGATCCGTATATCCTCGGGCAACTCCTTCGTCCACGAGACCGAGAGCCAGGTCATCCTGAATGGCAGCCGGGACATCAGCTTCACCATGGACCTGGTGGTCAAGGACATGAGCCTGTTCCAGGCGGTCGCCGACCGCCACGACGCGCCGCTGGAGATCTCGCCCCTGGTCCTGGGCATCTTCAAGGACGGCATGGAGCGCTACGGCCCGCGCGAATGGTCGCCCAACATCGTCGCCCGCCTCGAAGAAGCAACCGGCGTGAAGCTCCTGGCGCCCGGCTTTCCAGCCGAGATGCAGGACGACGAACCGGAAGAGCCGGGCCACGAGGTGGTGGTCAAGCGGGCCTGAAGGCCTATCCTGTCCAACCAAGTCAGGTTGAGCAGGGGAGGGGTCGGGTGAAAGTCTATATCAGCGCCGACATCGAGGGCGTGGCGGGCATCGCTCACTGGGACGAGGCGATCAAGAGCAAGGCCGACTACCAGGAGTTCCGCGAGCAGATGACCCTCGATGTCGCGGCCGCCTGCGAGGCCGCGCTGGAGGCCGGCGCGACCGAAATCCTGGTCAAGGACGCCCACGCCAGCGGGCGCAACATCATCGCCGCGAAGCTGCCCGAGAAAGCCCGGGTGATCCGGGGCTGGAGCGGCCATCCCTACGCCATGCTGCAGGAACTCGACGCAAGCTTCGATGCCGTCGCCATGCTCGGCTATCACGCCGCGGCCACGGGACCGAGCAATCCCCTGTCCCATACCAACACCCTGAAGTATGCCAAGATCCTGCTGAACGGCGAGCTGGCCTCGGAGTTTCACCTGCACAGCTACGTTGCCGCCACCCAGGGTGTGCCGGTGGTGGCGCTGTCCGGCGACGCTGGCATCTGTGCCGCGGCCAAGGCCTTCAATCCGTCGATCACGGCGGTCGAGACCGGGATCGGCATCGGCGACTCCAGCACCGGTCTGCACCCCCATCGCGCCCGGCGCGAGATCGCCGCGGGCGTGAAACGCGCATTGCAAGGCGACAAGGCCGCCTGCCGGATCGCCCTGCCCGCGCGCTTCGAAATCGAGGTCTGGTTCAAGAAGCACGCCGATGCCTACAGCGCCTCCTTCTATCCCGGCGCCCGGGCAATCGGCAGCGAGGCCGTGGGTCTTGCCAGCGACGACTTCTTCGAGATCGCCAGGATGCTGCGCTTCGTCTAGCCCGGACGACGGCTATCTCTGATAAGATCTCTCGTTGATACATGACGGAGGCTCATCCCATGCCGGTCACTCGGCGTCAGTTCCTCGGTCGCGTGGGCCTGTCCGGCGGCTACTCGGCGGCCTACCTGACCATGCAGGGCCTGGGCCTTCTGCCGGAAGCCCGGGCCTACGGCGGCCCGCCGAAACTACCGCCCGGCTCGGGCGACGGGGTCAGGGTGGTTATTCTGGGCGCGGGTCTGGCCGGCTTGACGGCGGCCTACGAGCTGCAGAAGGCGGGCTATGACTGCACTATCCTGGAGGCGCGCGACCGCGGCGGCGGGCGCAACTGGACCCTGCGCGCCGGCGACCGGGTGAGCGAAAGCGGCGGCCCCGCGCAGGTCTGCGGGTTCGACGAGGGCCTCTACTTCAATGCCGGCGCGGCGCGGATTCCCAGCCATCACCAGGCGCTGCTCGGCTACTGCAAGACCTTCGGCGTCGCGTTGGAGGTTTTCGTCAACGCCAACCGCAGCGCCCTTTACCACGACGAGCAGGCCTTTGGCGGCCGCCCAGTGGAGGCCCGCCAGCTCCACAACGACAGCGCCGGATACATTTCCGAGCTGCTGGCCAAGGCGGTCCGGCAGAACGCGCTCGACGAGGTCCTGACGGCCAACGACAAGGCGCGACTGCTGGCTTTCCTCGGCACCTTCGGCGACCTGCGCCGGGGCCATCTCTACGGCGGCTCGAGCCGCGCCGGCTTCGAAGCCCCGCCCGGCGCCGGGCCCGAGGCGGGGTCGCCGCGCGCGCCGCTCGCCTTCCACGACCTGCTGAACGCCCGCTTCTGGCACTGGCAGATGCACTATGAAAAGACCTTCGAGCAGCAAGCCACCATGCTGCAACCGGTCGACGGCATGGACCGCATCGTCGAGGGCTTTCTGGGCCGGGTCGGCGGTCTGATCCGGCGGCGCGCCGAGGTCCGCGCCCTGCGCCGCCAGGGCGACGGTCTGCGTGTGATTTACCAAGATCTCGCAAAGGGCGAGGAGAAGGCGATCGAGGCCGATTACTGCATCTGCTGTCTGCCGCTGCCCGCCCTGGCCAGGATCGAAACCGATTTGCCGGCGACGGTGCAGGACACGATCAAGGCCAACCCCTACAGTCCGACCTGCAAACTCGCCTGGCAGGCCGAGCGCCGTTTCTGGGAGGAGGACGCGGCCATTTTCGGCGGCATCTCCTGGACCAATCGAGAGATCACGCAGATCTGGTATCCCTGCCACGGCTATCTGAGCCGCAAGGGGATTCTTCTTGGGGCCTATAACTTCGGCGCCGAGGCGCTCCAGTTCGGCGGCCTCGCCCCGGCCCAACGGGCGAGGGCGGCAGCCGAGAGTGGCGAGCGGCTTCATCCCGGCTTCGCCCAGGATGTCGCCAGGCCGCTGTCGGTGGCCTGGCAGAAGATCCCCTACAGCTGGGGCGCCTGGGTCTATTGGCGCCCGGAGGCCCTGCAGAGCGACTATGAACTGCTGCAGCAAGACCATGGACCGATCTCTTTCGCCGGCGAACATCTGAGCTACGTCACCGGCTGGCAGGAAGGGGCGGTCTTGTCGGCCCAACGGGCGGTCGTGAGGCTCGACCGGCGCCTGCGCGCCAGCCGGGATTAACAAGCCTCCCTTAGAAGCCTGACCTGGGGGCTACCAGGTGTCATCCTTGGGCCGGTAGAAAATGTGGTCGCCGATGGTCGGGCCGGCCTCGAAGGCGGTGCGCCAATCCGGCGCCACGCTGGCGGCGTGGTACCAGAGCGCGCCATCGCTGGGATCGCCCCGGCGTCCGCGAACCACATCGCGGGCCAGGCCGCGCAGCGCCTTCAGGGCCGCCTCATCGTTGGGGGCGTCGCTGCGCCCGTCGCACCACCAGGAGAACTGACAGTTGTTCCGCGGCCACTCGCCGCCCTGCTTGATGACGGCGCAGACAGAGTCGGGAAAGCGCGGGTGGGCGACCCGGTTCATGACCACCTTGGCCACCGCCAATTGCCCCTCCGGCGGTTCGCCGCGCGCCTCGTGATAGATATTGAGCACCAGACAGTCGACGCTGTCTTCCAGGTTGAGCGGGATCGGGGGCTTGAGCCAAATAATCAGCAGAACTCCCAGAACTGTCGCCAGGACCGCGCTGTCGATCGCCCGTCGCGGCCGCGCCCAGACCCAGCGATTGTAGGCCCGGGCCGACCGGGCGGCACCCCGAAGCAAACCTGTGGCCAGGGGCAGGGTTAACCTTAGGAGAGAGCGAACGAGGCGCAGCAAAGCTGCGGCCAGGCCCCTCGCGCCATGACCCAGAATGGTCAGGACTTTTCTGCTGGCAGAACGCCGTTTGCGCTGTTTTCGCGCCATAGGTTGCTGGTTCCAGGCCTTCAGGGGGTGACGGCAAGTGCCGCCACTGTCCGCTCATAGCGCCGCAATTTGTCCTTATTGGGGCCTAATGCTGCCTGAAATTCGTTCAGGCAAGTTATTTTCGCCCGGGTTTGAAACCTTTTCGCACGGGCCGTGTACCCTTGGGCATGAGGACCTGGAGTCGAAGAGTGGTGGAACCGTGAGCGTCACGACAGGCAGTCTGGCCGAAGCTACCGCCGAGCAGGGCGTCGTCCTGGTGGGCCTGGAGGAGCGATCCTGGCTGGCGCGCCACTGCCGCGGCGAGGCGGCTGCCTTTCCCGCCCTGATGGCGGCCTATCGTCGGCCGGTTTACAGCTACCTGGTGCGCAGCGGCATCGCCGAGGCCGACCGCGACGATCTGTTTCAATCGATCTTCCTGGCGATCCACCGCGCGGCCGACCGCTACGAGGCGACCCGGCCCCTGGCGCCCTGGATCTTCACCATCGTCGCCAACCTGGTGCGCAACCACTTTCGCGACCGTCGGCCCGACGAGGCCACCGACTTCGAGCCGCCCGAGACAGCCGATCCCACACCCGATCCCGAACGGGTCGCCGCCGCGCGCCAGGCGGTCGCCCGCTTGGAGGTCGCCATGCTGGCCCTGCCGCTGGCCCAGCGCGAGGTCCTGCTGCTGACCGCCGTTGCCGGCCTCAAGCTGCAGGAGGCCGCCGATGCGCTGTCGCTGCCGCTCAACACCATAAAGACCCAACTGCGCCGCGCCCGTCTCGCTCTGGCCAAGGCCCTGGCCAAGACCGACGGGGACACCGACGGCGCACCCTTCGAGACGCCGCTCACCACAGAGGACAAGACCGATGACCAGCTGTGACGCCGTGCAAGACCGCCTGGCGGAGCTGGGGGCCGCCGCGGCACGGGAAGACGAGGCACTGCGCCGCCACCTGGAGGGCTGCGCCGACTGTCAGGCGGTCCAGGCCGCCCTTGCGGCGCTCGACGCCGGGCTCGCCGGTCTGGCCGACCGGGACGCCCCCGATGCGCTGGTCGAAAAGACCCTGGCGGCGGTGCGCGCGGAGAGCCAGGCCGGCCCCTTGTCCAAGCCCTCGCGCAGTATCAACCGGCCCTGGCTCGCCGGCGCCATGGCGGCCTCACTAGTGGTGCTGGCCTCGGCCGCCCTGGTCGGCGAGCTGTGGGAGGAGTCGGGCTTCAAGGATGCCGAACTCTACCGCCAGACCGTGCCGGCCCTGCCAGCCCCTTCGCCAACGCCCTCGGCCAAGCCCACCGTGCGGACCGGCGAGCGGACTTACGGCGAACAACAGATGGCGGCCGAAGCCGAACTGCCGGCACCGGTCCTGAGCCCTCCCCCGGCAAAGGAGAAGTCCAATCTCGTGGTCGGCGGCAAGTTGCTGGGCGACCCGGCGGAAGAGGCTGCCCAGATCGCCGGGAACGAACAGACCATCGGCGAAGACCAGGCTATCGGCGAGGAACAGACAGCCGGTAGCGGCCAGAGGCTCGGCGCCGGCCAGGGCTTCGTCGATAGCCTGGCCAAGCAGGACAGCGACGACGACGGCGGCGTGGGGGGCCGTGTGGGCGAATACCGGGTCGAGACCAAGGCTCAGCGCCGCGAGAAGGGCGCCAGCGAAAGCAATGCCCCGCTATCGGAGCTCGAGTTCGAAGAAGGCGGCGAGGTGGCCGGGAACTCCGGCGGACTGACCGACCTTCGCCGCCAGCGCGAGACCGCCGCGTCACAGAGCAGCAGTCAGTCGGAGATCGTCAGCCGTGACGAGCTTGCACGCGGCGATCGCGACAGCTTCGGCCTGGACGACGGCACCCTGGACGATAGCGTCCCGGCCGACCTCAATGGACTGCGCTCGAACGAGGTCGCCCGTGCGCTGGAGCCCGACGGCAACCTGGCCGGCCAGTCCTTTGGCAGCTTCGGGCGCCAAGCCGGCCAGGACAAGAAGACCGAGGCCTTCAAGGACGAGGCCGAGCTGTCATTGTCGAGCAGACTGACGCGCAAGCCCGAGGATGCCGGCGCGCAGGTCGACAGCGAGCTGGATCTCGTTGGCAAGACCGACCGTGGCAAAGCCGACCGACTGAGCCAGGTCGCCCCCAAGAATGCTTCCGAGGACGATGCCCTCACGGCGGCCGAGGCCTACCTGGACCGGCTCCAGACCCTGGACGGCATCGCCTTCCGCCCGGCGACCGGCTACTGGTCGAACAGCTACATTCCCGGCGATCCGGCGATCCGCCTGCTGGAGGCCCGGCTGAAGGACTGGAACCGGGCGGCACTCGGGCGCGATCTCACCCTGGAGCAGGGCGCCCGGCCGGTGGCCCAGCCCTTCGATTCGCCGACCGACGCCGCCATGACGCTCTACCTGCAGACCGACGCCCAGGCGGTCCAGGGACCGACCCGGCTGCGGTTGCAGATCGGCCTGAAGGGCGCCGAACGCCAAGGCGCGCGGCGCCCGGCGATGAACGTCGGCCTGGTCTTCGACCTGCGCCAGGGCGCCGATACCGAAACCGCGCGGCGGCTCTCGGCCCTGGTCGCCGCCCTGGAGGCGGCGCGCCAGCCGGGCGACAGATTCTCCCTGATCGTCGCCGGCCCGGACGGCGGCCTGATGGTAGCGCCCGAGGATTTCCGTCACGGGCCGGTCAAGGTCGCGCTCGACCGGCTGTTCCTGGGCGGCGCGGCGACTGAGACAACCGAGACCGGGCTGATCGAGGCCCTGACCCTGGCCGGCGACACCCTTCGCGCCGGCGACCGGCCCGAGGAAATTCTCGGCTCCAGCCTGCTGCTGTTGGCCAGCGGCACCTCCCTGGCCGGCGAAATGCATGACCTGGAGTCGCTGGCCCACGCCAACGCCCGGGAAGGTCTGCATCTTTCGGTCGTCGCCCTCGGCGGCGAGACCGAGGCAGCGCAGATCGACCGCCTGGTAGCGGCGGGACAGGGACACCGCCGGGTGCTGAGCGCACCGGACCAGGCCGCCACCGTCATCGACCGGGAACTGCATGCCGCCAGCCGGGCCGTGGCCCGGGCCCTGCGCCTGCGCATACGCTTGGCCCCCGGGGTCAAGCTGGTCGAGGTCCTGGGCGCGCAGCGATTGGACGAGCCCCGCGCCCAGC
>JAJFGK010000123.1 GCA_021776195.1 Kiloniellaceae bacterium
GCGCCGCGCTGGCCAAATCGGTGGTGGTCTACGACTTCGAGCACTACGTCACCGCGGGCTGCGTGGCCGAGCAGTTGGCCGAGCGCGGCCACAAGGTGACCTACGTGACCCCGGGCGACGAGGTCTCGGGCTGGACCCGCAACACGCACGATCAGTGGTACGCCCAGAACCGCCTGATCGAGCTCGGCGTCGAGATCGTCACCGCCCGCTTCGTCGCCGACTATGACGGTAAGACGGTGATCACGACCGGCAAGTATGGCGGCCCCGACCGGGCGCTGGAGGCGGGCAGCCTGGTGGTGGTCGGCCTGCGCCGGCCCAGGGACGAACTCTACCGGGCCCTGGCCGCCCGGCCCGCCGATCTGGCGTCGGCCGGTATCGTCTCGTTGCAAAAGGTCGGCGACTGCGACGTGCCCGGCGCCGTGGTCCACGCCATCTACGCCGGCCACAAACTGGCCCGCGAGTTCGACAGCCGCGCCAACGAGCCCGACCCGGTGCGCTGGGAACAGGCCGCGCTGGGGCTGTGAGCCCGCCTTTGAGCCATCATCGCCGCTCGATGCTGGTATTCCAGGCGCGGGCGAAGACCTCCAGGTCGCCCCCGCCCTCGCTTTCGTAGGCGGTGACCTTGGCGCTCAGGTGGTAGTGGGTGGAGTCGCAGGTGAGCTGGGTCACGGTCTCGCTGCGCACCGCCCAGTCGCCGCGGGCCAGCTCCTGGGTCCAGTGATAGTCGGCGCGCGCCGAACAGGGGTCGTCCCAGGCGATGGCGTAGGTCTCGCGCTTGACCGCGCCGTTGATCATGCCGTTGCCCAGGTACTCGACCCGCCCGTAGTCGTCGAGGATCTCCAGGCGGGTCGTGCCGGCGGCCAGATCGCGCTCGACCCGGCGTTGGTTGGCCGGCGGCCGCAGGACCGCCATGCGCGGCGGCGGCGGCGCCCGGGGCGGGGCGGGGTTGGCGCGCTCGTTGCCCTCATAGACCGGCAGGATCAGCCGGGCTGGAACCGGCGCCAATGTCAGGACCGGATCGTCGGCGGCCGGCCAAATCGCCGGCCAGCAGGCGGTGCCCAGGGCGAGGCGGATGCGATGGCCGGCGGGGAAGCGGTGCGCGACCTGATCCAGGGCGACGCGCAGGCGCATGACCTCGCCCGGCACGACGTCGCTCGGTTCCGCGTTGCCGTGGCGGTGTTTCAGGTTCAGGACCCCGTAGGTGACCCGCTCCGAGCCGCCGTCGGGGCCGACGTCGCAGAGCCGGACGATCAACTGGCCCGATGGGCAGTCGCCGGAGAGGCTCACCTCGACCACGGCATCGCCCCAGATCGACAGCGGCTGTTCCAATGGCGGGCTGTCGAAGGTCAAGTCGCCGGCATCGTCGCCGCGCTGGTCTTGCGCCATCTCGGGTCCGTAGCAGTGCGGCACCAGCTCGCCAAAGGCGGTGCCGTTGTCGAGCGGCGAGCGAATGACGCGGCGCGGGGCCGGTCCTTCGGCCTCCGCGAGGCCCTCGGCGGTCAGGAAGTAGCTGTGTTCAGCGCTCCCGGGGTGCGGCCAGGCTTTCGCTTCCAGCCATTCGCCGGGCATGGTCTTAGCCCAGGGGTCGGGACTGGAGCCCTCCAGACAGTAGGCAAGGTAGCTGCGCTCCGCCGGGTCGCGGGCGGCATCGCCTTTCAGCCAGCGGTCCCACCAGGCCAGGGCCTCGCCGAGGAAGTCGAGCGCCGGTCCCGGCGAGGCCAGGTGCGGGAAGTGGTGCGCCCAGGGCCCGGCGATGGCGCGGCAGGGGACCCGCAGGCTCTCCAGCAAGCGTGGCAGGGCGTTGACGTAGAGGTCGCCCCAGCCGGTCACGATCATCACCGGACAGGCGATCGCGCCGGGGTCCTCGCCGACCGAGCCGTGTTTCCAGTAAGCATCGCGGGCCTGATGGGCGAACCAGGGCGCGGCGAAGAAACGCAGCGCCTCCAGCCGTTCGAGCCAGAGCGCGCGCCATGTCCCTCCCTTGGCATCGCCGACCACGGCCGGGTCCGGCGGGCGGGTGGAGAAGGACAGGAAGGAGCTGGCCCAGCCGAAGTTCTCGTTCAGCAGGCAGCCGTTCTTGTAGTGGACGTCGTCGTTGTAACGGTCGACCGTGGCGCCGATGGCGATCACCGCCTTCAGGGCCGCCGGCGCCCGGGCGGCCACCTGCAACGATGCGAAGCCACCCCAGGACAGCCCGATCATGCCGACGCGCCCGTCGCACCAGGGCTGGGCCGCCAACCAGTCGATCACCTCCAGCACGTCGTCCTGTTCGCGGGTCAGGTACTCGTCGGCCAGGCTGCCGGTCGAATCGCCCGAGCCGCGAATATCGATCCTGAGACAGGCATAACCGTGTGCGGCGAAGAAGGGATGGCTGCGCTCGTCGACCGCCAGGGTGCCGTCGCGGCGGCGATAGGGAATGGTCTCGACGATCGCCGGGACCGGGGCGGCCTCGGCGCCGACCGGCCGCCACAGGCGGGCGGCCAGCCGGGTTCCGTCGGCCAGCGGGATCCAGACGGTCGGTTCCTCGACGACCGCCTGAGGCCCGGCGGCCGCGATCTCGATGCCGTCCAGATCCTGATCGGGAAACATAGGGACCCCTCCGCGTGACGATCACAGGCAGGACGGTGACCATAAGCCGTCGAGATCGGTCCTGGAAACCTCCGATGACAGTGCGTCCTTTTGACGCCTCGCCCCTGACGGCGGCCGTTCCCTCACGCGGCCTTTTTCCGATCCCGCTTGATGAAGACCTCGCACTCCGCGAGCAGTTCCTCGAGCGCATCCACGTCCATGACGACGTGATCGTAACCGCCCCTCTCGGCGACCTTGAGCACGCCCTCACGCATATCGACCATATGACCGTGCTGATCCTCCCAATCCGTCGCGGGCGTGACCTCGCAGGCGGCATCCAGACGATCGGCAATGGACTCGAAGCGGGCCTCGAACTTCCGCTTTTGCTCTTCGACCTGACGGACCGCATCCTCGTAGCCGGCCATCTTGGGCTCGGCGCGGTCCAGGAGCTGGGCGCAACCGGCCGGCGATTCGGTCAGGATTTCGCGCGCCTCCTTGATCAGCGCCGCGACCGCATCGCGCTGCTCGTTCAAGACGCCTTCCCAGACACCGAGCCGTGCCAGCCGCTTGTCCAGGAGAGCCAGCCGCGCTTTGTTGTCCTCTTCCATCTCACTTATGCGGTCGATCGCGACCTGATAGAGCTCGAGGTTCTCCTCCAGGGATTCCTGCAGTGACAAGGCCTCCTGGTAGTCGCCTTTGCGGGCGGCCGCCTCCATTTCATCCCGCTCTACGGGCAGGAGCTCCGGATCTGCCTTCCAGCCGACGAGCGGCGGCACGGCGAGGGCCTGAACCAGACGGTCCAGGACTCCGGGCAGACGGCTCTCGTAAGTCTCGCGCAGGGCCTCGTGCTGATCGGCCAGGGTCTTGTAGCGCGCCAGCAGCGGCTCCAGCTTGCCGACCGCCAGCAGGGCCTGATCGAATTCGCGTTCTGCCGCCTTGCTTTCCATCGTCTCTCTTTGCAGCGACAGGTCCGCCTTCAGCTTCTCGGCCCAGGGCGGGCTCGCCTCGACGGACAAGGCCTCGTCCAGGGGTTTGGTCAGCGGTTCTACACGCTGCTTGTAGGCGGCTTCCTGCTGTTCGTTGGCCAACTTCGCGTCTTCGTAGACGCGCATCATGGTCTCGACCCGGTCCATTGCCGCCAGGGCGGCGGCATAGTCGTCGGCCTTGGCGAAGTTTTGCATCTCCAGGCCGGCGAGGTAGGTCGGCTCGGCCTGGAAGAAGAGATGATGGTCGCGATCCTCGGTGATCTTGGAGATCGCTTCGATCTTCGGCTCGAGCGGCTTGGCGCGCTTGTCGTACTCAGCCTTGGCCTCTTCGAACTTGGTCTTGGCGACCGCGCAGCCGGCGAGCAGGGCCTCGACTTGCTGGACCGCCGCATAGGCATCCTCGAGCGCGCCTAAAGTGGAATCGGCACTGGCGCTGTTGCGCCACTCCGTCAGTCGCTTCTTCTTCTTGGCGTCCACCACGCTGTCGGGCAGGGCGACAATGCCCTCGATTTCGGGCTCCAGCTTGGCCAGCCGCTCGGCCACGACCTGTTCCAGCTTGTCCTTCGTGATGGGCTCGGCCTCGTTCTGTGCCCGTGCGGCTTCCAGCGACGCGAGGTTGCTCTCGATGGTGTCGAGATTGGCCAGCGCCGGATCGAAGCGGGCATTTTCCTCGTGCTGTTGGTTCTCGCTCGCCAGGTCTACGACTTCCTTCTTCATGGCCTCGGCCCAGTCCCGATAGACCGGCGTCAAGGCCTCGGCGATGCGCGGCTCGAGAGCCGCTTTTCGTTCCTCGTAGCGCTTCTTCTCCGCCTCGAAATCCGCCCGGGCGGCCGCGAGGCCGGCGGCCGCGGTCGCCGCGTCGTGCAGGGGGCTCAGGGCCTCGTCGAACCTGGCCTCGGCGGCCAGGGTTTCCGCGTCGATCAGGTCTTCGATGGCGCCGATCATCATGGCGTCGATCGTCTCGTCGCCGGTCTCGCCATGGACCGCGTCCAGGGCCGCTTTGACCGACTTGTGTCGCTCTTCATAGGTCTTTCGCTCGCCGGCCTGCTGGGCCCGGAAGAGAGCGACCTCGGCGGTCGCGCCTTCGACCAAAATCAGACCGTCCAGCGCACCCTGATAATCGCCGGTGTCGTAGGAGTTCTGCGCGTCCGCGAGTTGGGTTGTCACGACCGCCTGCAGATCGGCACCTTCCTGCCCCTCGATCGGCGCCATGGCGTCATCGATGGGCTTCTTCAGCTCGGCGAAGCGGGTCTTGCAGGCCGCCTCCTTCTCGGCCCACATCCTGCGCACCTGCTCGGCCGCGACCAGAAGCTCGGTCAGCTCGAGCAGCAGACGATAGGCGGTCTGGTAACTCTGGTCGGCTGCCATGTCCTCTGCCACCTGGACCTTGTCTGCGACCTCGCCGGCGTAGGCGAAGTCCCGATTGCCGAAGACCACCTCGGAGCAAATCTCGATTCGCGCATCCAGCTCCTGGCGCTTGGCCTCGTAGGCCGCCTTGTCCTCGGCCAGCTCGGCCATCTGGCCTTCGTACTCCGCGAGTTGGCTTTCCAGGGTTTCCATGTTGTCCAGCGCGAAGTCGAACATCAGCTCCGCGGCGAACTTCTCCATGGCCGCGCGCTGTGCCTTGATTGCGCTGTCCAGCTCGGTCATTTCCTGACCCACCGGCTCGATCAACTTGCCGAGGCGCTGGGTCGCCCGACCGTTGCGCGCCACATAGTCGGCCTTGTCTCTTTCGAACTCGACCATGTAGCTCTCGAACGCGGCGAGGTCCGCCTCGACCTTGACCAGGTCGTCAAGCCCCTCGGCAAATTCGCCCTTGGGTATCCGCTTGTCGATCTCAGTGCGCTGATGCGCGATGATGTCCTGAAAGCGGGAGCCCTCGTTGTTGGCCGGCGCGTCGTCGAGGGCGGCAAAGCGGGGTAGCAGCGCCTGAAGGCGCGCCCGGAGCAGGTCTTCCTTTGAAATCTGGTTCTGGGCCTTGACCATGAAGTCGGCGGCCTTGGTCTCAAGCCCGCCGATCTTCTCGTTGGCCTCGGTGAACGCGAAGAACTTGGCCAGGTCATCGACCTCCTTGGTCGCCGCCCGCAGCTCCTTCACCTCGGCCGCCAGGCCGTGCCAGGTCCCCTCCGCCACGACGCTCAGATCCGTTTCCACGATGGCACGGCGCTTTTCGAAGGCGGTCTTTTCCGCGGTAATTTCGGCCATCAGGGACTCGAAAAGATCGGCGTTCTTGGCGATGACCTTCAGATCCGTATTGGCGCTCAGGTAGTCGCGGGCCTCGACGAAGCGCTCGACCTTCGGTAGGGCATCGACGATCTCCGCCAAGCTGGTGTCGCTCGCCTCGGTCGGGGTTTCGAAGTCATGGAAGGCATCGATTCGCGGCTCGAGGACGGGCCAATCGATGTCGTAGATCGCCTTGGCTGCCTTTTGCTTCAGATAATCCTCGTGGATCGGCTTCAGTTCGTCGACCAGCGACAAGAGCAACGCGCCGGCCGAGGTCCAGTCGCGGGTCTGCGCCTTGTCGTCAATATCCGCCAGCGTCGCGAGCATCTCCGTGGTCAGAGGCTCGCCCCAGACCTCCAGCGCATCGACCTGGTTGCGTGCCGTGGCCTCGTGCGTGGCCTGAAGGGAGAGCCAATCGCTGTGCAGTTTCTCGGTATCCTTGCGCTGCTGGGCACTCTGCTTTTTCAGGCTGACCAGGGCCTTGAGGACTTTCTTGATGTCCTTCTTCGCCTTCTCCGGGTTGTTCGGGTCGATCCCCCGGCGGACCTGCTGATAGGCCTTCGCGAGATTTTCATGCTGCCCGCTCAGCTTTTCCAGATCCGCGGCCATGGCGATGTCGGTCAGTTTGTTGATGTCGACGCCGATCGCCTCGATGCCGGGATTGAAGGCCTTGCTGAAAGCCTCGGACTGCTGATCGGCCGCCCCTGTCTTGGGCGTCTCGACGCCCCACTCTTGCATCAGTCCGTTGCTGCTCGCCATGACGATGGGCCTTTCCTCGGTGGGGCCGCGCTGCAGGTCTCGCCTGATCGCGGACGGGGATCTTGCTTTGGGGAAAGGTAGGGTCGCCGGCTCGGCCCTGGAATGGCCCGCTTGGTGAGCTGCTTCACAGTTGCCGCTCCGCGCGATGCCCAGGGCCGCTTTCAGGGTAGAGGGTCTTGGAGCCGGCCCCGCCTTTTCGGTTGAAGGCCTGTCGGACAGCCCCTATGAGTGGGCGGGAAGAGGAACACTGAATGGCCGAACAAGCAGTCCTGGAGGGCACGGCGCGGGCGAATGCGCCGTCACCGCCGCTGCCGCAGCAACGGGTGGCCGCCCTGCTGGGCGAGCTGGCGCCGGCGCGCCGCGCCGCCATTGAGCCGGCTCTGGCCGAGCTGTTGAGCGCGATGCCGCCGGACCCGCGGGGTCCGGTCTGGCGCACGCTGGCCGACGGTCTGGCGAATGATCTGCTGGCCGATTTCGATGTCAGCCGCGAGCAGATCCAGGACATGCTGCGGCTCTTGAAGATCAAGGACCGGCGCATGGTCGAGGTCTTCCAGGCCTTTTACCAACGGCTCCGGCAAGCGCCCCTGTCGAGCTACGACGGCCTGGACGCGGCGTTCCAGCGCTTCGATACCCGCGATCTGGCGCGGCAGTTCCTGCGCCAGTTCCTGCTCCAGCTCTTCGTCGTCGTCGTGAACCGGCGCATCCAACTGCTCTATCAGGTCTATCTCGTCGGCCGGCCCTTCCCGGCCGAGGCCCTGGAAGATGACCGGCCGGTGCACTTCGAGCCGCTGGAGGCCGCGGTGACCGCGCTGCTGCGCCGGGCCGACATCCCCGGCTTGATCGCCTGGCTCGGCTTCGCGCCGGACCGCGCGGCGGTCGATGGCTTCCTCATGGCGCTGAACAAGTTCAACTTCGATCCCTATCGGATCAATTTCCGCTTCACTCACCACTGCAACATCCAGTGTGCCCACTGCTACAACTTCTCGGGCCCGCACCAGAAGGCCGTGCGCATCGAGACCGACAAGATGCTGGCCATCGTCGAGGATATGGGCCGCACCGGCATGCCCAACATGAACCTGACCGGCGGCGAGCCCTTCATGTACCTCGACACGGTGCTGGCCCTGGTGGCCAAGGCGCGCGAGGTCGGGGTGCCGATCATCTCAATGTACACCAACGGCTTTTTCGCCAAGACCGAGGCCTCCGGGCGCAAGGTGCTGACCCGTCTGAAGGCGGCCGGCTTCATGCAGGAGGGGGGCGCGGAGCAGGACCACATCAAGGTCAGCGCCGGGGTCTATCACCAGGAGTTCCTGTCCTTCGACACGGTGGTGAACCTGATCCGCGCCTACCGCGATGTCTTTGGCAAGAACATCAAGGTCGACTACGAGGTGCTGGAGAACAAGCCCGAGGTGCAGGACGAGATCCGCCGCCTGCTGAACGAAAAGGGCGTCGCCAATCAGGTCGACATCATCTTTCGCGGCATCACCTCGATCGGCCGGGCGGCGCAGTTCGACCCGGCCCTGACCCACGTCAAGGCGGCCGACCACGGCCCCTGCGGCTCGATCGACGAGATCGTCTTCGACCCCGACGGCTCGGCGCGGCCCTGCTGCGGCATGAACTTCGAGAACGACGGTATTGCCATCGGCGATATCGACAGCGCCGACCTGCCGGTGCTGCTGAAGCGGCTGCAGAACAACCCGGTCCTGCAGTTCATCGCGCGCAATCCCATGGGCCGGATCTTCGACTATCTGGACGAGACGCCGCGCCCGGAAGGCTACGCCAACATCTGCAATCTCTGCGAACACGCCCTGGGAAACTTGACCGAGAACCAGGCGCTGAAGCGCGCATTGGCCCCGCAACAGGACTACTTTCCCTTCTGGCTGACCGCCGAGCGCGTGAAGATCGGGTGAGGGCGGCGCGCCACATCGTCTATCCGGACGCCGAGCCGGCCGGCGTGGCCTTGCTCCGGGGCGCCCTGCAGGATCGAATCGAGGCTCTCGGTTCCTTCACCAGCCATTTGGGCGCGCCGGCCGACGACGGAGACTTCGCCGCCAGGGTTGGCGACGCAGAGGCGCTGGTCCTGGGCTGGCAGATCCCCGATACGGTGCTGCGCGCCGGCACGAAGCTGAAGATCATCGCCTTCACCGGTATCGGCGCCGCCAACCACGTCAATCTCGACCTGGCAAGCGATCTTGGCATCGCGGTCTGCAACACGCCGGGATACGCCAATCAAACCGTCGCCGAGCACAGCATTGCCCTGATGCTGGCGGCGGCGCGACAGATACCGGCGCTGACCGCGGACACCCGGTCCGGCGGCTGGCGCCACGACCGGCCCGCTTTCGACCTGCACGGCAAGACATTGGGTTTGGTGGGACTGGGCGGGATCGGTACCCGCACGGCACAGTTGGCCCGGGCCTTCGGCATGGAGGTAATCGCCTGGACCGCGCACCCCTCGCCCGAGCGCGCCAAAGCGGCCGGCCTGCGCTTCGAGAGCCTGGAGAGGGTCCTTGAGGCAAGCGACGTGGTCTCGCTCCATCTGTCCCTGACGCCCGGGACCGAGGGCCTGATCGGCGCCGGGCAACTGGCCCGCATGAAGGACGGCGCGCTTCTCATCAACACGGCCCGGGGCGAAATCGTCGAGGAGGCCGCGCTGATCGATGCCTTGCGGTCGGGCCGTATCTCAGCCGGCCTGGATGTCTTTCATCAGGAGCCGCTGCCCGGCGATCATCCGCTTCGCCAGCTGGAAAACGTGGTGATCACGCCGCACACGGGCTACAACACGCCCGAGGCGAACCGGGCGATCATGGAACTCTCGGTGGCCAATCTCGAGGCCTACTACGCCGGCGCTCCCATCAACGTCGTGAACGGCTAGCGAACGCGCGGCACCAGGTAGCGCTCGCCGGACCTTTTCCAGAAGGTCAACGCGCTCGCCCGGCCCGTGTCATCCAGGTCGAACTCCAAGCGTCGTTCGGCATCCTCCACCAGGAATGTCGTGGCGGAGCGCGGGATAAGTCGGAAGCGGCCCCAACGGGCGCTCGCGATTTCCAGGTGGCTGGCGCTCTCCGCGACCGTGGCGACGAAATCGTCCCGGCGATAGGTGCCGGACAAGAGGGCTCGTTGGGCGGCCGTCAAGGCGGGACCCGGGCTGGGAGTTTGGTCGGGTGAAGATGCCGAAACCGCCACGAGCCGTGGTTTATCGCGCGGCGGGCCGGTCCTGGCGCCTATTATCTTGAGCAGGATCCGCCTGATCTCATGGCGCTCGACCTGCTTGCGGCCGTAGGTGTCGGCCCGGTGGACGACGACCAGTCTGGCGGCGGGCACGACGTAGACCCGATGACCGCCATAGCCCGCCGCCGCGTAGGCGCCGAGCTCGCCGAGCGGCCCGGACAGGGTCCACCACATATAGCCGTATCCGCCCTTCGATTTCTGCGAATGGGGTCGCGTGCTCTCGCGCACCCAGTCGGCCGGGATAATCTCTTTGTCCCGCCATTTGCCCTCATTCAAGAAGAGCAGGCCGACGCGGGCCAGGTCCCGCGCCGACATGCGGAAGGGATAGGCCGGATGGCGTGAGTTCTCCGGCTCCAGGTGATAGTAGGTGTGGCGGAGCGCGAAGTCCTGCATCTGCAGCGGCGTGGCGATCTCGTCCCGGAACACCTCGAAGAGGTCGCCCCCGGTCTTCTTGTTGAAGATGGTCGCGAGCGCGTTGAAGTCCCAGTTGTTGTAGTACCAGTAGGTCCCCGGTGCGTGGCTGCCGCGGGCCGGGCGCGACTGTTTCATCGACGGCGTCTCATAGGCCGCCGGCAGATAGATGCCCGAGCGGGCCTTCAGGAGATCCGACACCTTGGCCGATTTCTCCGCCGCGGTGAGCCCCGTATCGTCGTCGATGCCGATGGCGCCAATCGTCTCGTCGATGTCGATCTCGCCCTTGGCAACGGCGATCCCGTAAAGCGCGCTCAGCAGGCTCTTGCGCACCGAATGGCACATGAAGCGGCGCGCGACCTGACCCCACTGGGCCACGACGGCCCCGTTGTAGATCACCGTCACCGCCGCCGTGCCGACGGCCTCTGAGTGTTTCCGGGTCGCCGCGAGCCTCTCCGACGACCAGCCGGCGTCCTCGGGTGTTTCGTATTGTAGCCAGGTCTCGCCCGGGTAGGTCGGGCTGGCGGCCGCGTCCCACCGGTTCCATTCCTCGGTCGGCCAGGCCCCGGCATGGCTGTCGGGCGGGATCGCCAGGAACAGGCACCAGGCCAGGCCAGCGATCAAACCGTGTGAAGTAGATAGGGACTTCATGATCGGCCTCTCGCCATGGTCTTGGGATCGGATACCAGCTTAAGACTGTGACCAAGTTTTCCGTTAAGTTCAATCGGCGGCGGCGCGCGGCGTTAGAGTAAGGTTTCCTCAAACGGATAGGACGACAGCTCCTCGCAGCCGGTCTCGGTGACCCGGACCACCTGCTCCAGCTTGACCCCTTCGCCGCCCTGATCCGAGCCGGTGAAGGATTCCACGCAGAGCACCATGTCCGCTTCGATCACCCCGTCGTAGCCGGCCCGGTCCCAGTCCTGGCGGTAGCAGATCTTGGGATACTCGTCCGACATGCCGATGCCGTGGGCGAGGCAGGGGTAGCGGTGGGCGATGAATTCGGCGCGCGGCCGAAAGGCCGCCTCGGTCAGCTCGCGAAAGGACAGACCGGGCTTGATCAGCGCTTTGTTGTGCTGGACCTCCTCGAAGGCCTGGGCGTAGCAGTCGCGTTGCCGGACGCTTGGCTCGCCGGGGCCGCAGAACCAGGTTCGCGAGATGTCGGCGCAATAGCCGAAGGGCCCGATCATGTCGGTGTCGAAGGCGACCAGCTCGCCGGCCTGGACGACCCGGTCGGTCGCCTCCTGGAGCCAGGGGTTGGTGCGCGGCCCGGAGGCCAGCATGCGCCCCTCCATCCATTCGCCATCATGGGCGATGTTGACCTGATGCAGGATCGCCCAGAGCTGGTTTTCGGTGATGCCGGCCCCCCCCTGCTGCACTAGGGCCTGGTGCATCAGCGCCATGCCGTGCTCGGCGACCTGGATCGAGTAGGTCAGGCAGGCGATCTCCTCGGCCGACTTGATGGTCTTGGCGCGCTCGACCAGGGGGTCGGCCTCGACGAGCTGCAGGCCGGCCTGTTGCAGCGCCTGGATCGCCAGCGCGCCGCTGCGCTCAATCGCCACCGAGGGATAGCTGTCCTTCACCCCGATATCGCCGAGAAAGCCCTTCACCTCGCCGGCGAAAAGGCGCGCCCTGTCGCCGAGATCGAGCCCCGAGTCGAAGCTGTTCATGAGGTGCGAGGGCCTGACCTCGTCGACCAGGCCGTTGGGCTTGTTGGAGGCGCCGAAGAGGACCGCCGGACCCTCGGCCGCAACGAAGAGCGTGAAGGTCGGAATGCGCGACTGGAACAGCATGTACTCGCGAAAATCGACCGCATAGCGCAAGCTGACCGGGTTGGTCAGGACGGCCAGGGGAACGCCGGCCCGGCGCATTTCCGCTCGTAGGCGCTCCAGCCTGTAGGCCCGCAAACGGTCGAGGTCGATGTCGGGTTTTCCCAGGGAGCCGACCCTCGGTTCGGGGCTGTCGGGATCTTGTGGCATGGGGGTGCCTCCGAGGCCTCAGCGCAGGGCTTCGATCAGGGTCAGGGTGAAGGTCTCGACGTAGTTGTCCCAATAGGGCGAGAGGACCCCGCCGTCGAAGCCCTCCGAGCGGCGGCCCTGCTGCATCCGCTCGAGGATGCCGATGTCCTCGCGGTTGAGGTCGCGCCAGTTGTCGAGCACCCGCTGCCGGGCCTCGGCATAGTCAGGCCCGAGGGCCTCGTCGCCGATGAAGTAGACGATGAGCCTTTCCCGGGTCCGGGATGGAGACAGCGGCGTACTGAGGAGAAGGACGACCTGATCGGGAAAGACCTCGAAGGCGAAGCTCGGCAGCATGAGGAACCAGTCGCCCCGGGTTTTCTTCGCCTCGGGCAGGTCGGCGAAGTAGGGCAGACCCAGGCCGCGCGCCGGATCGGGTGCCTGAAAATCGTAGCCGCAGGACATGACGCGGCCCTCGGAGGCGGGCGGGCTGCGTTCTTCCATGGGCACGAAGGAATGCAGCCAGGGGTGACAGGCGAAGACGTGGTAGGGCTCGATGAAGTTCTCGAAGGCCAGCTTCCAGTTGGCCTCGACCTCGAAGGTCAATTCGCCGCCGAAGCGCAACTGGCTGAAGTCGTAGTCGGTCAGCCGGTCGGTCAGGGGCGCGAGATGGTCCTCCAGCGGCGGTGCGTCGCCCTCGAGGTTGACGAAGATCCAGTCGTGCCAGACCGCGCAGCGGACCGGCTTCAGGCTCGCCGCGTGGCAGGGCTCGGTGATTCGCTCGTGCTGGCCGCCGCCGCGAAAGTGCGGCCGGCTGCGCAGGTTGCCCTCCAGGTCGTAGGCCCAGGCGTGGTTCGGACAGGTCAACAGAACCGCGCCCTGTTGAGGCTCCGCCACGAGCTTGGCGCCGCGGTGGCGACACACGTTGTGGAAGGCCCGGACCGCGCCGGCCTTGTCGCGCAGCAACAGAACCGGTCGGCCGGCGACCTCCACCGGCTCGGCGTCGCCCGGGCCGGGGATCCGGTGGGCCAGGCCCGCCAGCATCCAGCCGCGCGCAAAACAGCGGTCATGCTCCAGGGTGAGAAAGGCTTCGCTGGTATAGGCCGCGTTGGGCAGGGTCATGCCGGCGGTTTCGCCAGCCTCGATCCGGGTCATGAAGTCGCGGCCCAGGATGGTTTCGAGATCTCCCGACGGCGCGTCGGTCAGCCTGCCGGCAGGTGAACTGAGGTGCGACATCGCGGGCCTCCTTTGGGCATCCCGGCGTCGCGGGATCCCGCGCGCGTTTCAGCCTGCAACCTCATCTTCCTTCGCGAAACAAAGCAATGGGGATTCGTTCGCCGGGCTGAAAAATTTTTCCGACCGTCCGACAGTCCTTCGAGCGAAGCCAGGTGGTTCGCCGGATCGCCCGCGCTCCCTCCGGAAAACCGATGCTTCGCGGCGCCCCGGTCAATCCAGCTTGGCCAGGCCGAAGTCGTCGAGAATGGTGTAGGCGGCCGGGACCAGCAGCAGGACCAGGACGGTCGAGGCCAGGAGCCCGAAGGCGAGGCTGGTGACCAGCGGGATCAGGATCTGCGCCTGCAGCGAGGTCTCGGCCAGCATGGGCAGCAGTCCGAGGATGGTGGTCAGCGAGGTCAGCAGGATCGCCCGGAAGCGCGCCCGGGCCGCCATTGGCGCCGCTTCGGCCACCGAGCGGGTCGTCCCGTGGTGATGCTTGATGAAGTTAACCAGCAGGATCGAATCGTTGACCACCACGCCGGCCAGGGCGACGAAGCCGAGCATCGAGGGCATGGTGAAGTCAAGCCCCAAGAGCAGGTGCCCGACCACGGCGCCGATAAAGGCAAAGGGGATGATGACCATCACCACCAGCGGTTCGACGAAACTGCGGAACTGAAAACTCAACAGCAAAAAGACGCCGAAGAGTCCCAGGATGAAGCCGCGGACCATGGACTTCTGGGTGGTCGCGGCCTCCTTGTTCTCGCCCTCCAGGGCGATGCTGATCCCCGGATGGGCCGCCAGCAGGTCCGGAAAGAACCGCTGCTCGGTGTCGGCGATGACCTCGTTGGCGTTGGCCACCCCGGTCTCGACATCGCCCTGGATGGTCACGGTGCGCACGCCGTTGACCCGCTTGATGCGCGAATAGCCTCGGCCATGCTCCAGCTCGGCCGCCGCGCTTAGAGGGATCTGGTCGCCGTCCGGGGTCGAGATGGTGAAGTAGTCCAGGTCGGCCAGGGAATCGCGGTCCGCTGGATCGAGGCGAACGTCGATCTCGTAGGCCTCGTCGGCGACCTGAATCTCGTCCACCGTGGTGCCGAAGAAGGCCGAACGCAACTGATCGGCGATCATGCGGGCGTCGAGCCCCAGGGGCGCCGCGCCGTCCTTCAGGCGGATGCGGACCTCCGGCTTGCCGGGCCGCAGGTCGTCGGTGATGTTGAAGACCCCGCGGTAGTCGTGCAGCCAGGCCTGCAGCGCCAGGGAGGCGGCCTTCAGCTCGCCCAGGTCGGCGCCCTGCAGGCGAATGTCGATGGCCAGCCCGGCCGGCCCGACCGCGGCCTCTTTGAAACGAAGTGCCAAGACGTCGGGCAGTGCGCCGGTCTCTTCGCGCCAGGCCGCCAGAAACTCATCGATCGAGGTGCCGCGCAGCGTAGACGGCAGTAGATCCACGGTGATGGTCGCCACATGGCTGCCGGATTCATAGGCGTCCTGATTCTGATTGAACTTGACCGCGACGTTGCGGGTCAGGGGCTGGGCCGCGCCTGCGTCGTCGAGCGGCTGGTCCGGGGCGAAGCGGCGGTTGACGCGCTCCAGTGCGGCCAGGGTCTGGGCGACCACGGCCTCGGTTCGTGCCAGGGGCGTGCCTTGCGGCAAGAGGATGCGAGCCTCGGCGACGTCGCCGTCGAGGTCGGGAAAGGCGGAGAACTTCAACAGGCCGCCGGCCATGGCGCTGATCGCCAACAAGAGCAGTGCGACGGCGCAGCCGACCGTCAGGTAGCGCCAGCGCACGCTGAGATCGGCCAGCGGCCCGACCACCCGCTCGCGCAGCCAGACCAATCCCTTCTCCATCGCCGCCTGCACCCGGGGCTGGGTGGCGGTGGGGTCGTTCAGGGCGTGCAACAGATGACGGGGGAGAATGAAGAAGGCCTCGACCAGGGAGACCACCAGCACGAAGAGCATGACCACCGGGACGACCCGGAGGATCTGGCCCAGGTCGCCCTGGAGAAAGGCGAGCGATCCGAAGACGCAGGTGGTGGTGGCGAAGGAGGCAAAGACGCTGGGCAGCACCTGGCGAGCGCCGGCAACCGCGGCTTCCAGCGGCTCCGCGCCCTGGGCGCGCTGGGTGGCGATGTTTTCCGCGATCACGATGGCGTCGTCCATCAAGATGCCGACGACGATCAAGAGGCCGACCATGGTCAGCATGTTGATCGAGTAGCCGACCAGGATCATCAGGGCAACGGCACCAAGGAACGAGACCGGCAGCCCCATGACCACCCAGAAGGAAAAGCGCAGGCCGAAAAAGAGCCAGAGCGCGATGAAGACCAGGACCAGACCCTGGCCGCCGTTCTTGATCAGCAGGTTCAAGCGGTCGCGCACGATCGAGGAGACGTCATTGGTCACCACCATCGTGACACCGGGCGGCGCGGTCTGGCGTTCCACCGCCAAAAAGGCGTTCAGGGCATCGATGACTTCCAGGGTGTCGTCATTCTCGGTCTTGGTGATATCGAGGATCGCCGCCGGCAGGCCGTTGAAGAGGATCTTTTCCTCATCCAGATCGAAACGGTCGGTCACCTTGGCGATATCGCCGAGGCGGACCTGACCGCCGCCAGCCTCGGAGACCACCACCAGATCGAGGAACTCGTAGACCCGCTTGCGCTCGTCGGCAAAACGGATCAGCAGCTCGTTGTCGCGGGCCTGGATCGCGCCGGCCGGCAGATCGAGGCTCTGGCGCTGGACCGCCTGGGCAATGTCGGCCACGGAAAGGCCGAACTGGCGCAGGGTGGCCTCGGCGACCTCGATGCGGATCTGGTGGTCGGAGAAGCCCTTGATCTCGACCTTGGGGATGCCGCCCCAGCGCAGCATGCGGTCTTTCAGGGCCTCGGCATAGGCCTTGAGATCGGCGGGGCCGGCTTCGGCGCTGAGGGCCAGGGAGGCCACGAAGTCGGTCCGCCCCAACTGCCGGACGGTGGGCTTTTCGGCCTGCTCGGGAAAATCGTCGATGGCCTCGACTTCGGTGCGGATATCGGCGGCGAGACGGTCCAGATCGCCGCCTTCGACCGTTTCGGCCGTGGCCCGGGCGATGCCCTCCTTGGCCTCGCAGACGACCTCCGCCACGTCGTTGATGCCGTCAACCGCGTCCTCGATGCGCTGGCAGACCGCCGCCTCGATATCCTCCGGGCGGGCGCCCGGATAGACCACCGAGATCTCCACCTCGCTGGGCTCGATCCGGGGAAAGGTCTCGCGCTGCAGGGTCGGCGCGGCAAAGAGGCCGATGGCAATGAAGGCGAACATCAGCAGGTTGGCCGCCGTCGGGTGGGCGGCGAAGTAACGGATCATCGCGGCGCGTCTCCCCCCGCCGCCTCGGCTGCCAGGCGCTCGGCCAGGGCGGGGTCGTCCTGGGGGCTGAGAAGCATGCCGGCGATGGCCGGGATCAGGTCGGAGACCACGACCCGCTCGCCAGGGGCGAGGCCCGCGTCGATGACGATCAGGTCGCCCTGGACCAGGCCCGCCTCGACCGGCCGGATCGCCAGGCGGTCGGCGGCATCGGCAATGTAGAGCCGACCATCGTGGAGCGCCGCGCGCGGCACCAGCAGGCGGCCCTCCAGCGCCCGCGCGCGCAGTTCGAGTTCGACGAAGAAACCCTTGAGCAGGGGCGGCTGGCTGCCGGGGACGACCCGCTTATAGGGGTCGTCGACCGCGGCAATGATGCCCAGGGTCCGGGTCTTGGGGTCGATCGTGTCGCTGGTCCTGGCAAAGCGCCCCGGCCAGACCGTCCTGCCGTCCCCGGCCGCAAGCCGCACTTGGACCTGGAGCCCCATCACCTCCACCAGGCGATCGAAGCTCTCGGCGTTGAGTTCCAGGGCGGCATGGTCGGGTGCCGCGGCCCCGATCAGGCCGCGAAAGAGGTCGGTCGACACCTGGGCCTCGATCTCGGCCGTGGCGATATCGTCGGCCACCGCGAGGACCTGTCCGGCCTGGACGTACTGCCCGACCTCGAGGTCTTTCTCGGCGATGCGCGCGGCAAAGGGCAGGGCGATCCGGGTGCGTGCCAGGTCCAGCTCGGCCGCTTCGAGCTGGGCCTCATAGATCGCGATCTGCTCGCGCTGGACGTCCTGTTGCGTCGGAATCAGCCGCAGGCTGTTGCGCAGCTCCTGGACCCGCATGGC
Organism: Kiloniellaceae bacterium; assembly: GCA_021776195.1. Next base: position 17,503 of record JAJFGK010000123.1, read on the forward strand.
TTGGGTCAGGGTGTCGCGGGTTTCCTGATCGACCGCCGACTGGGCGACCGTGCCGCGGTCCAGAAGTTGTTGTTTTCGCGCCAGCTCGGTCTCGCGGATCGTCAGGGCACGCTCTTCGATCTTCAGCGATTGCCCAGTGTTGGTCTGGCTGACCGTCAGTTCCTTCAGCTTCGCCTCGCTGCTGCGGATGTTGGCCTCGGCCTGGGCGATCGCCAGTTCGTAGTCGGAGGGGGCGATGCGGACAATCTCGGTCCCGGCCGGCAGGATTGCGCCTTTCTTCAGGCCCGGGTGCACGAAGGTTACCGCGCCGGCGACCTCGGGTATGGCGCTCCAGACCCGGGCCGGCTCGACCGCGCCGTAACCGAAGATCCGTGGCACCAGGGTCGTTGCGACCGCCGTGATGGTTCGCACCGGCTGCGCCCGTTCGGCGACCGGCGCGCGTTCCGGTGGCTGCTTCTGGATGATCAGGAAGGCCAGCACGGCGGCCCCCAGGACGATGGGCGGCAGGACGAGCAGTTTGCGTATCACGGTTTGTTCGGCCTCTTTTGGCATTGGCGCAAGTCCGCGGACGGCCCGAGCGTCACGTCACGCTCATGGCCTTGTCCATGGCTTGGGCAAAGAAATCGACATCGTCAAGCGATAGGCAGAGCGGCGGCACCATGCGCAGCACGTTCCGGTAGGCGCCCGACTTGGAAAGCACCAGGCCCTGCTCGCGGCCGGCCTCGAAAACGGCTGCCGTTGCCTCGGGTGCCGGGGTCTTGGTCCGGCGGTCCTTGACCAGCTCGATCGCCATCATCAGGCCGCGTCCACGAACATCGCCGATAATCTCGTGTTTCTGCTGCAGGCTCTCCAGCACCTCCAACATGGCACCGCCAACCAGGCGGGCGTTTTCCTGCAGCCCCTCCTGCGCGATCACCCGCAGCACCGCGCGGCCAGCGGCGCAGGCAATGGGGTTGGCGCCATAGGTATTGAAATAGAACTTCCCGGCCAGGACCTCGGCGACCTGGCGCTTGGCGACCACGGCGGCGAGCGGGATGCCGTTGCCGATGCCCTTGGCCATGATCACGATATCGGGGGTGACGCCGTGCCCCTCGAAGGCCCAGAAGTGATCGCCGGTGCGCGCGAAGCCCGACTGGACCTCGTCGACCACCAGAAGGCCGCCCGCCGTCCGCACCCGTTCGGCCGCCCCGGCGATGTAACCCGGCGGCATGGCCAGGATGCCGCCGTAACCCATCACCGGCTCGACGATCATGCCGGCCAACTGGCCCGATGTCTGGGTCTTGATGGCCGCGTCGATCTCCTCCAGATAGGGCGCTGTTTCCGGCCCGTGAAGACCGCGGTAGGGGTCCGGGTTGGCGACGTGAACGATCCCCGAGAGGAGGGGCACGTTGTGGCGAAAGGCGCTGATACCGGTCAGCGACTGGGCGCCGAAGGTGGCGCCGTGATAGCCGTTCCGCAGGGCCAGGAAATCGCTGTTGCCGGTATGGGCACGGGCCATCAGCAGCGCCAGGTCGGTGGCCTCGGCGCCGGAGTTCATGAAGTGCACGACCCAGTCCTCGCCCGCCGGCAGGGTCGCCACCAGCTCCTCGGCGAAGTGCGCCGGCACCGGATGATAGAACATGGTGGTGCAGTGCTGCAGGGTCTGGGCCTGGTCCTGGACCGCCTTGACCACGGCGGGATGGCAGTGGCCGACCGAGATGCAGACGTTCATGCCGAGCAGGTCGAGGTATTTCTTGCCGCGCTCGTCCCATAGGTACTGTCCCTGGCCCCTCTGAAAGATCAGCGGCTCCTCGTAGGGCACGAAGGCGCGTTGCGACGCGGCGTAGTACCTGTCGCGCCGCGCCACGATGGCCGCCGTCGACCAGTCGGTCTCGAGCTCGCCGTGCCCGGCCTTGCCCTTGTCTGTCCCATCCATCGTCGCGATCCTCGTCGGTCTTGTAGGGGGCAGAGGGTAGGACCGGCAGCGCGGCCGGACAACGCCTGACAAACCTTTATCGGATATTCTTATGCTGCTGATCGTCGTTCGCTTGCTATGCTCCCGGTGCGATGGAACCGATAGAGCAAGATGCTCCGCGGCGCGGCCGGCGGACCAAGGCAGGGGCCGATGGCGAAAGCCGTGAGGGTGGCCGCGCCGCGCGCCGGGCCGCGCGGGCGGCCTACAGACCGCCGCGCGCGCCCTACATGCTGCGCAAGATCGCGCCCCAGACCATCCTGGACGAGGAAGGCCTGGCGCTGATCGAGGCCAGCGCCGATGGCCTGCTCCGGGACGTCGGCATGGAGTTCCGCGGCGACCCCGAGATCCTGGGCATCTTTCGCGAGGCCGGAGCGGATGTGAAGGGCGAGCGGGTGCGCTTCGAGCCCGGCATGTGCCGCCAGATCGTCCAGGCCACGGCGCCGGGCGAATACACCCAGCAGGCGCGCAACCCGGCCAATTCGGTGCGCATCGGCGGGCGCAACACGGTGCTGGCCCCGGTCTGGGGCCCGCCCTTCATCCATAACCTGGACGAGGGCCGGCGCTATGCCACCCTGGAAGATTTCCACCGGCTGGTGAAGCTGCACCACATGCTGCCCGAGATGCACATGTCCGGCGGGGTGGTCTGCGAGCCCACCGACACGCCGGTCAACAAGCGCCACCTGGACATGCTCTATGCCCACATCAAGTACAGCGACCGGCCCTTCTTCGGGGCCCTGATCGGCGCCGAGCGGGCGGCCGATTCCGTGGCCATGGCCAAGATCCTGTTCGGCGATGAGTACGTCGAAAACAACACCTGCCTCTATGCGGTCAGCAACACCAACGCGCCCCTGGTGATGGACTCGGCCATGTCCGGCGCGCTGAAGACTTACGCGCGGCACAATCAGGCGGTCGCCGTGACGCCCTGGACCCTGGCCGGTGCCATGAGCCCCTGCACCGTGGCCGGCACCCTGGCCCAGGTGCTGGCCGAGGCCCTGGCGGGTCTCGCCCTGGTGCAGTTGATCCGGCCCGGTGCGCCCTGCCTCATGGGCAGCTTTGCGTCCGGCGTTTCCATGCAGTCCGGCGCCCCCACCTTCGGCAGCCCCGAGGCCGGGCAGACGGTGCTGGCGGCGGGCCAGCTGGCCCGGCGTCTGGGCGTGCCCTTCCATACCGTGGGGGCCTTGACCTCGTCCAAGCTGCCCGACGCCCAGGCCGAACAGGAAAGCACCTACTCGCTGCTGATGAGCGTCCTGGCCGGGGCCAACTTCATCAACCACGCCGCCGGCTGGCTGGAAAGCGGCCTGACCAGCGGCTTCGAGAAGTCGGTCATCGACGCCGACCTCTGCGGCAAGCTGATGACCTTCGTCCAGGGCATCGACTTGAGCGACAACGCGCTGGCCCTGGAGGCGATCCGCGAGGTCGGGCCGGGATCCCACTTCCTCGGCTCGGCCCACACCCTGGCCAACTTCGAGACCGCGGCCTACGTCTCGACCAGCGCCGACAGCAATTCCTTCGAGCAGTGGCAGGCCGAGGGCGGGCTCGACGCCGCCCAGCGCGCCAACAAGCGCTGGAAGAAACTGCTGGCCGACTACCAGGCCCCGCCCCTCGATCCGGCCATCGACGAGGCCCTGCTGGCCTTCATCGCCAAGCGCAAGGCCGAGATGCCCGACGCGAGTTATTGAGAGGGTGGGGACGGGCGTGGCGAACCGGGATAAGCGCGTTGTGGCGTTCGCGGTAGGGTCAAGACAGGCCCCACCTTCGGTCGGAGGAGACCGATCATGCCTCGGCTATTGAGCAGCCACGCTCTTGGATTTTTCCTGTGGCTGGCGAGCCGCGCCAGCGGACGCGCTGCGGCGATGGCTGCGCAGATCGAAGACCTGCTGCGACTAGCGCTGGCCCGGGACGCCACTCCATAGTCGTCACGGAGCACCTAGCTGCACGGTGAGTATCTGGACCTGAAGCGTCTGACGCCCATCGGCAAGGTATTGACGATGGCGACCGCAAATTTTGTGTTTACAGACGAAGTGACGTCGGGTATGCGGCATTAGGACGCAAACACGTCGTCTATGAGAGTATCTCACCTC
>JAJFGK010000124.1 GCA_021776195.1 Kiloniellaceae bacterium
CGCTGGGCTTCGTCCAGCCGGACATGGCGGAGGAGGGCACGGAACTGGAGATCGATATTCTCGGCAAGCTCCACCCTTGCAAGATCATCGCCGAGAGCCCCTTCGACCCGGACAACGAGCGCCTGCGGGCCGTCTGACGCCGCGGATCGCTACCTGATCGCTACCTGATCGCTACGGGGGCGCTACCGGGGCGCTACCGGGGCGCGGACGGGCCGCGGAGGGCCTCGAAGAACTGGCGGGGCCCCTCGGTCGGCGGGTCGAGCCGCAGCAGCGCCCAGCGCAGGGCGGCGGCCTCGCGGCCCAGTTCGATGGCAATGCGCTCGCCCTCCACGGAGGCCCTGGCCGATTGCTGCGCCAGGGCCTGGCCTTCGAGACGCCGCGCCAAGCCGCGAAGGAGCTTGAGTGAGCTGCTCTGTTCCATGCCTGGGGCTCCAATCCTGCCGATCGCTACAATGTGGAATTGATTTAGACTGTAGCTTTAGCGGGATCGAAATGCAACTATTATTGCGATTATGGCAATATCAGTTGCGAAAATGAGGCGATACGCGGCGGGCCGCCACCGGGCGGATGCTAGATCCCGAGCAGTTCTCCGGCATTCAGGACCCGGTAGACCGCCTTGACCGCGGCCCGCTCGATGGTGATTTCCTTGGCCGGGTTGAACTGCGCCAGGACGATGTTTTCCTCGCTGCGCCGTACCAGGCGCTTGAGAAAACAGGCGCCGGGGTCGCCGTTCCTCTCCGCCAGCTCGACCACCACATCGCAACCGGGCAGGGGCGGGCGCCCCGGGTGGATGAAAATCACCTCCCCCTCCTCATAGCGCGGCGCCATGGAATCGCCGGCGACATAGAGCGCGAAAGCCTGGCTCGAGCCGCCCAGGCCGGGCGGCCGGCGAACGAAATCGATCGTCTCGCCATTGAAGGCAAAGGACCCCGAAGCCCCGCCCACGGCCGTTCCCAGGACCGGAACGTCGCGCGCCATCGCGGCCACCGGCGGCACCTCGTGGTGCTGTGCCGGACTCGCGGCGGGTGAAGCTTCAGTCGGTCCCAGAGGCGTCCTGCCGGGCTCGGCGCTGCCGGCTGCGGCCATGCCAAAGGCCGGGTCCACGCCGAGGAAAGCCGCAATGGCCTCGACCTCCTTGGCCTTGAGCTCGCGCTTGCCGTTCAGCAAACGCGAAATTCCCGAGGGCGCCAGGTCGAGACAGGCGGCCAGTTCCTGTTGTGTCCGCCCGCTGCGGCGCAGGCCCGCTTTGATCCATTCGGTCGACATGGCGCCAGTCTGCCTGAAGGGTGAATTTTTGTAAATTCCAAAAATCGCAAAATTATCTTGCCATCTATTTGCGATATTCGCAAATATGGAAACCAGCAAGACAACCTCAAGCCACGGTTGGCGATTATCGGGAAGGAGAGGCCATGACCCTCACGGCGTTGCAGGAATGCCTATACGAAACCGTCAAGGCGGCGGCGCGGGCCGGCGAATTCTGCCCGACCAACCGGGTCCTGGCCGAGCGCAGCGGCCTGGTCAGCGCCAGCACGGTAGCCGATGCCCTGGGGCGGTTGCAGCGCAAGGGGCTGATCGAGGTGCGGCACCGCCACGCGCGCCGTGTCATCCAACTGCCCGACCTGGAACTCGCTACGGCGGTGCCGCCGCCGCCGCCCGACAGGGAGGATCTGGCGAGCCTGCGGGCACCGCTGCTGGCCGCCCGGCGGGCGAGCGAACGCGAACGGCTCTTTCCCGCGCCCAAACCCTGGCGCAAGAATCCCCGATTCCTCCATTGGCGGCCGGCCACCTGCCAGTACATCGCCGGCGAACCCTCGACCGACGACAGGATCAAGTGCGGCGCCCCGGTGGTCCCCGCCCGCCCTTATTGTGCCGAGCATCTGTCGCTCTGCGTCGCGGTTCGACCCGGCCGGCGGGAGACCGGCAAGCGTTCGGCCGGCATGATCCTGCCGCGCTTGGGGAGCTTGCGGTGAAGAAGCGGCGCGCGGGGAAGCGGGCGGCGGGCCGGCCGTCGCGCCTGCCGTCCGCCACCGGAGAGGGCACGGGGGAGGGGCTCGAATGCGGCGCCCTGACGCCGCGCCAACGCGCGGCCCGGGGCGATGTCGTGGTCCTGGAGGAGACCATCGAGGCGGGCCGGCGGCGGGTTCGTGTCCTCACTCAAACCCTGCTGGACCGCTATCGCCAGCGCGGCCAGATCACCGAGCGCCAGTTCGATGCCGGCGAACGCCTGCATCGGCTCTGGCGGGCCGCCGGCGCGGCCCAGACGGTGGTGATGCACTATGGCATTCGCATTCAGGGCCGCGGCGACCTGGGCGAGCGCCAGGCCGCCCTGCGCGGCGACGTGACCCGGGCGCTGACCAAGGTCGGGACGCGCCTGGCCTCGGTGCTGGTTCATGTCTGCCTTTGCGACGAGGCGGCCGGCGACTGGGGCGAGCGCCACCGCGGTCGCACGGGCGACGGCATCGCCGTCCTGCGCCTGGCGCTCGACGCCCTGGCCGACTATTGGGGCCTGCCGGGGGAGCCCAGTTAACTCCGGCAAGGCGGAGGGGCAAGGGCCGGTATGGCAACGATTTGGCAACCATTCCAGGTCATTCTGGCAGGTGGGGAGAAGCCGGTCTGGCAATTCCCCCTTGGCTTGAAGTAGAGGGTCCCGCCGTGGCCGTCGCGATGATCAATGATCCGGAAGAAGCGGTCAGCTCGGAACTGGACGAGCCGACCCATGCGGAGATGTGTCTGCTCTACCGCGAATCGGCCGACACGATCCGCTTCGCCAAGGCCCAGCAGTGGCGCTCCCTGGGCGCCACCCTGATGACCTTCGCCGTCCTCATGGTGGTCGGCAGCGTGAACGACAGCAACGATCTCATCCTGCGCGGCCTGATGCTGGTGTCGCTGCTGCTGTCCTGCGGTGCCATCTATGCCATGGTGGTCTACCAGCTCTGGCAGAACACCGAGCGCGAGAAACTCAGGGCCATCTCGGCAACCTTTTCCTCCACCGCGCGGGCGATACGGGCGATCAAGTCGAGCCAGGAGGCCGATATCATCCGCTATCTCCTGCTCGCCTTCATGATCGCCTCGACGATCATCGGCAACGCCACGGTTATCGTGCATCTGAACGAGTTCCTGTCCTAACCCTGAGTTCGCACGGGGAAACGGCCGTCATGAAGCCACTGCTGGTCACCGCGTTCTTCGGTCTGGCGCTTCTGGTGGCGCTGTTCCGTGAAGACCCGCGCGTGGGCAGCCCCGCCGCCATCCCGGCGCGCTACCTGGTCCAGGCCGGCGGCGAATGCCGAGCCGCCATCGCCGAGATCGGGCCCGACAAGGCCGCGGGCGTCTGCGGCTGCATCATCGATTGGGTCGGCGACAACCTCACCTTCAAGGCCCTTCGCGCGCTGCGGGTCGAACTCGCCGCCGCGACCGCCGCCGGCGTCGACAGCGAGGCCTATGCCCGGGTGACGGCCAAGCACCAGTACCTCCTTCCGGTGATCGCCCGCTGCCGGGCGGAACAGGGGCTTTAGGGGTCAGGCTAGATTGAACGACCATCATCAGTTTCTTACAGGTATCTCACTGTATTGAAACGTCGCCCTTGGGCTTGACCCGAGGGCCTAGGGCCTTTCTTTGTCATACGGAAGCATTTTAAAAAGAAAGGCTCTAGGAATGGCGCGGACCGAGCAATTCCTGGGTTGCCGGATCAAGTCCGGCAACGACAGCGAGAGAGTTCGAGCGACGTCAATCCGATGATCCGAGAAGCCTCTACTTTGGTCCGGATTTGGGCGCACAA